>CBIHOW010000014.1:0-100709 GCA_966211695.1 uncultured Massilia sp.
GCGGTCCAGCTCGGCTAAGCGAGCCGATTACCGACTTACCGCGAACACAGCCTTTTTATGGGCTGTGTTCGAACGGGACTCGAGCCCGGCTTCATTACAAGTTTGGAAGCCTTTGTTTTTTTGTGTTGACAGTGGAAAAGTGTGAGTATTAGACTGCGTTAAGGTTCATTAATCATTCATGCACGCAGCGTTAATGTTCCTCTCGATAACACTGGAGACATCATGAAACGGAAAACGAACATCATCATCCCGGCCGTGCTCGCGGCACTCCTCGCCGGCTGCAGCGGCGGCAACACGACGCCCGGCGCGACGGGCACGGCGGCACCGATGCTCGCCGCCACCGTCGGCTCGGCCACCAGCTGGACGAGCGTGAAATGGGGCGGCGGCGGCTACGTCACCGGCCTGGTCTACCACCCGAGAAATGCGGGCCTGCTGTACGCCCGCACCGACGTGGGCGGCGCCTACCGCTGGGATGCGACCACGTCGAAGTGGATCCCCATCACCGACGGTATCGGCTGGGGCGGCGGCGAAGGCCGCTTCCACGGCGTGGAAAGCCTGGCGCTCGATCCGAACAACGACCAGCTCGTCTACATGATGACCGGCGACAGCGTGAATAACGACACGCCCGGCCGCATCTATATCTCGAGCAACCGCGGCACGACCTGGACGCACTACGACCTGCCGTTCTCGATCGGCGGCAACGACGACGCCCGGGCCTATGGCGAACGCCTGGCGGTCGATCCGCAGAATCCGACGACGCTGATGTACGCCTCGCGCAAGTCCGGCATCTGGAAGAGCACGGACTCGGGCCATACCTGGAACCAGGTCACGGGGTTCTCGACCAGGACGGTGCTCCAGGGGCCGAACCTGTACGGCGTCGAGCAGATCATCTACGATACCCCGTTCGTGCAGAGCCAGAACGCGTCGCCGACCCAGATCGTGTGGGCCACCGTCGCCTCCGATTACGCGCAGGCGGCGGGCCTGACCTCGACCCTGTACAAGTCCACCAACGGCGGTGCCACGTGGGCGCCCGTCGCGGTCCCGTCCAACGTGGCCGGCTACGACATTCCCCACGTCGTGCGTTCGGCCGACGGCAACTTCTACATGGCGTTCCGCGCGCACCCGAATACGGCGGCGGGCGCCCAGGCCCAGGGCGCAGGCGGTCCCAGCTACCTCTACAAGTTCGGCGCCAGCAACAACAACACCTGGAACCAGCTCAAGTTCGACGCCAACGTCGGCTTCGCCGGCCTGTCAGTGTCCGGCACCGGCCCGACGACCCGCATCGCGCTCGGCGTGACCGGCTGGGCCGATTCGAACCAGCTGATCCAGCTGTCGGACAACGACGGCCTTGCCTGGCACGAAGCCGAAGCCAACATGCCGCATACCGGCATTGCCGCGGCCGACTGCGCCGGCTGGGTGGAGGGCGTCGCGATCGACCCCGCCAACCGCGACCACATCATGCACATCCACGGCGGCGGCATCTGCGAAACGACGAATGCGTCGTCCACCACGCCTACCTGGAGTCCCAAGGTCAACAACCTCGAGGAGACCGTCACCCTGTCCCTCGTGACGGCGCCGGCGGGCGCGCCGTACAAGTTCATCAACAGCGCGGGCGACATCGGCACCTGGGCACAGACCGACCTCGCGACGCGGCCGACGCGCGGCCCCATGAACTGGTGGAGCAGCGGTAACGCGGCCGACATGGCATGGTCCGACCCGACCTACATCGCCGCCTCCGGCGTCGACAACAAGAACGGCCACACGGTCAAGGCGTTCTGGTCCGGCGACGCCGGCAGCAGCTGGAACCAGTTCGCGTCCCTGCCCACCGGCGCCGCGGCAAGCCAGAGCCACGTGCAGAGCATCGCGGTCACGTCCCGTAACAACCTGGTCTGGGCACCGCCCGACTCGGTGCCGTCGTACAGCACGAACAGCGGCGCGAGCTGGACCGCGACCAACCTGCCGGCGTTCAGCGCCACCTGGAACGGCTTCCAGCGCGCCTATCGCGTGGCCGCGGACCGCGTGAATCCGAGCAAGGTCTATGCGTTCGATTCCGGCGGTGCGCCGTGGAGCAGCGAGCCGGGCAAGGTCTACATCTCGTACGATGGCGGCCGTAACTTCGGGCTGAGCGGGATGTGGGGGGCACAGAACATGGCGCCGAACGCCTGGGGAGACACGTCGATGGTCGTCAACCCGAACGCCGAGGGCGACATCTGGGTGACCGACGGCAATGCCCTGTATCACTCGGTGAACTCGGGGTGGAACTGGGTGCAGGTCGGCTCCTTCGCGTCCGCCAACGGTACGAAGGGCGCCACCAAGGTCGCGCTGGGCAAGGCGCTGGCCGGATCGTCGTACTCGGCCGCGATCTACGTCGAAGGTACGCTGAACGGCCAGTGGGGCATCTTCCACTCCGACGACGGCGGCCTTACCTGGGCGCGTTTCAACGACGACGCGCACCAGTTCGGCGACTCCGGCGTGATGGCGGGTGACTGGAACACCTACGGCCGCCTGTACGTCAACGGCGCCGCCCGTGGCCTCATCTACAGCAACTGAGCAATACGACCTTGAGGCAACCCAAAACCGCTGCGGAACCTGAACAATCCGCAGCGGTTTTGTCGTTTATTTCCTGTTACATCCCTTGTAACCGTGAGTTGTGTTGACAGTTGAAAAAAACGGGCATTAAACTCGTTTAATGTTTGTTAATAAAAACGATTCAACACATTAATGTGTTCCGATCGGGGATGTCCAAGAGAACGACCAGTTGTCACATAACGAGCACCGGCACACGTATGCCGGCGCAGCCAGGACGGCGGAGCTACGTTCTCAGCCAATCCAATAGAGGAGATCTCATGCATCGGAAGCACATCATCATCATCTCGGCGGCGGTTGCGGCGCTGATCGCGGGCTGCAGCGGCGGCGACCGCACCGCCGGCCCGTCGGCCACGGCACAAGCGCCCGCCGTCGCCGCCACCGTCGGCTCGGCCACGTCCTACACGAGCGTGAAATGGGGCGGCGGCGGCTACGTCACCGGCCTCATCTACCATCCGACCAGCTACAACGTCATGTACGCCCGCACGGACGTCGGCGGCGCCTACCGCTGGAACGGCGGCGGCTCGTGGACGCCCATCACCGACGGCATCGGGTTCGGCGGGGGCGACGGCGCCTACCACGGCGTCGAAAGCATTGCCGTCGATCCGACCAACGACAACAAGGTGTACCTGGTCACGGGCATCGTTTCGCACGACTGGCAAGGCACCCCGATCAACGGCCGCATCTATGTCTCGAACGACCGCGGTGCCAGCTGGACGCATTACGACCTGCCGTTCCCGGTGGGCGGCAACGAGAATGCCCGCGCCATCGGCGAACGCCTGAAGGCCGACCCCACCAACCCGTCGACGCTGTTCTACGCCTCGCGCACGGCCGGCCTGTGGAAGAGCACGAACTCGGGCCAGACCTGGACCCAGACCGGGTTGTCGAGCAAGGTGCTGTCGGCCAGCGAGATCCAGGGGCTGGGTAGTTCTCCGGTGGGCGTCGAGCAGATCATGTTCGACAACTCGAACGTGGGCGGCGGAGCGACGACGTGGATCATGTACGCCGCCATCGCGCCGGACTACGTGCAGAAGGCGGGCCTGACCTCGACCATGTACAAGTCCGTCAACGGCGGCGCCACGTGGACGCCGGTGTCGGTGCCGTCCAGCGTGTCGGGCTACTACGTGCCGCACATGGTGCGCACCAACGACGGCAACTACTACGTGGTGTTCAACAAGAACGCCGGGCAGGGCGCCGGCGGTCCCGGCTACCTCTACCGGTTCGGCGGCGTGAGCTTCAACGAGTCCTGGACCCAGCTCGCCACCACCACGCAGGGCGGCTACGGCGGCGTGTCCGTCTTTGGCAGCGGCTCGACGGCCCGCATCGCGCTGGCCGTGACCGGTACCTGGAGCACCGGCCAGCCGGTCGTCCAGCTGTCCGACGCCGGCGGCGCCCCCGGCAGCTGGCGCGAAATCGCGGACGGCATGACGCACTGGGGCGGCGGATACAGGGGCTGGGTGGACGACATCGAAATCGATCCGACCAACAAGGATCACATCATGCACATCCACGGCGGCGGCGTCTGGGAAACCTGGAACGCGTCGGCGGCCAGCCCGAGCTGGGACGCTCCAGTCAACAACCTCGAGGAAACCGCAACCCTGGCGCTCGTCACGCCGCCGGCCGGCGCGTCGTACAAGTTCGTCAACAGCGCGGGCGATATCGGCAACTGGGTCCAGACGGACCTCGCGGCGACGCCGACCAGGACGCCCAACAGCGCATGGGGCAATGGCGACGCCGCCGACGTGTTGTGGTCCGATCCGAACTACATCGTCGCCGTCGGTATCACCTCCAACACGCCCGTGACCGCCTACGGGTCCTGGTCCGGCGACAGCGGCAACTCGTGGTCGAACTTCGCATCGCTCCCCGCCGGCGCCTCCACCAACTTCGCCGACACGGTGAGCATCGTGACGACGTCGCGCAACAACATCGTCTGGGCGCCCGCCAACTCGATCCCGTCCTACACGACGAACAATGGTGCGAGCTGGACCCAGGTCAGCGGCCTGCCCGCGCCCAACGGCGGCCTGAATAACGCCTATCGCCTGGTCGTCGACCGCAAGAGCACGAACAGGGTCTACGCCTTCGATGGCGGCGGCGCGTGGTGGAACAGCACGACGGGCAAGGTCTATCTCTCGACCGACGGCGGCCATTCGTTCTCGCTGGTCCAGGGTTCGGTAGCGGCGAACTTCGCCCCGAACGATTTCGGGCTCACGACGATGGTCGGCAATCCCAACGCCTCTGGCGACCTGTGGGTGGCCGACGGCAACGCCGTGTACCACTCGACCAACTCGGGCGCGAACTGGACCAAGCTGTCCGGCTTCGGGACGGTCGCCGCCAACGGCTCGACGGGGGCGCTGCCGGGCGCCAGCAGGATCGCGCTGGGCAAGGCGCAGACAGGCTCGTCGTACTCGGCCGCGGTCTACGTCGTGGGCACGCGGGGCGGCGTGTGGGGCGTCTGGCACTCCGACGATGGTGGCGCAACCTGGGCGCGCTTCAACGATGACGCCCACCAGTACGCCGGCATCGGCGTGATCGCGGGCGACTGGAGCACGTACGGACGCATCTACTTCAGCGGCAATGGCCGTGGCGTGATCTACACCAACTGAGTCGCGCGTCCCTGACGCAGCCGACGACCGCTGCGGCACCGGAAACGGGCCGCGGCGGTCTTCGCCATGCCGGCGCGGCCGCGCTACGTTGTTCTATCCCGAGAAAGTCAAGATCATCCTTTTCGAGGAGACACCATGCATCGGAAGCACAACTTCGTCATCCCTGCGCTGCTTGCGGCGCTTCTTGCAGGCTGCAGCGGCGGCAGCACGACCCCGGGCGCATCGGGCACCGCGCCCGTCCTCGCCGCGACCACCGGGTCGGCCACCAGTTATTCGAGCGTGAAGTGGGGCGGCGGCGGCTACGTCACCGGCCTGGTCTACCATCCGACCACCGCGAACGTCGAATACGCACGCACGGACATCGGCGGCGCCTACCGCTGGAATGCCGCCACGTCGTCGTGGACGCCCATCACCGACGGCGTGGGCTTCAATGGCGGCGAGAGCCGGTTCCACGGCGTCGAAAGTATCGCCCTCGATCCGAACAACGACCAGCTCGTCTACATGGTCACCGGCATGTACACGTTCGAAGGCAATGGCCGCATCTACGTGTCCAACGACCGCGGCACCACGTGGACGCACTACGACCTGCCGTTCCCGGTCGGGGGCAACAATCCCGCCCGCGCGATCGGCGAACGGCTGTCGGTCGACCCCAACAATCCCTCGACGCTGTTCTACGGCTCGCGCACGGCCGGCCTGTGGAAGAGTACGGACGCCGGCCGTACCTGGGCCCAGGTCACGTCGCTGTCGACCCTGCAACTGACGAACGACCAGGTCAATACGATGGGCGGCTGGGTGACGGGCGTCGAATCGATCCTGTTCGATACGTCGACCCGGGGCACGGGCACGCCGACCTCGACGCTGTATGTCGCCATCGCCAAGGACTACGCCGACGCGGCGGGCCTGGCCTCGACCCTGTACAAGTCCCTTGATGCCGGTGCGACGTGGGCGCCGGTGACGGTCCCGTCGGCCGTGACCGGCTACTACATCCCTCACGCGGTACGCGCCGCCGACGGCACGTTCTATGTCGCGTTCAGCGCGGGCGCCGGTCCGGGCGTCGCCGGACCCGGCTACCTGTACAAATTCAGCGGCGGTACGTGGACCCCGCTCGCCAATAATCCCAACGCCGGCTACGGCGGCCTGTCCGTGTACGGCAGCGGCCCGACCGCCCGCATCGCGCTGGGCGTCTCCAATACCTGGGGCTCCGGCCAGATCGTCCAGCTGTCGGTCGACGGCGGCAACACCTGGCGCGAGATCGAGCAAGGCATGCCGCATACGCCGGCCGGCAGCTCCGACTGGGGCTGGGTGGACGACATCGAGATCGATCCGTCCAATCCCGACCACATCTCGCACGTCCATGGCGGCGGCGTCGTGGAAACCCGCAACGCGTCGGCGAACACGCCGGGCTGGAACACCGTGGTCACCAATCTCGAGGAGACTGCCACCCAGGCCATCGTCACGCCGCCGGCCGGCGCGTCGTACAAGTTCGTCAACAGCGCCGGCGACATCGGCACCTGGCTGCAGACGGATCTCGCGACGGCGCCGACCAAGGGTCCCTCCGCCACCTGGAGCAACGGCAACTACGCCGATGTGCTGTGGTCCGATCCGACGTTCATCGTCGGCGCCGGCGTCCAGAACGCGTCCTCCACGGCCTTCGGCTTCTGGTCCGGCGATGGCGGCAATACGTGGTCGAACTTCGCGAAGTTGCCGACCGGTGCGTCCACCAACAAGGGCAGCACGGGCAGCATCGTGGCCACGTCGCGCAGCAACGTGGTGTGGGCACCCCCCAACTCGGTGCCGTCCTATTCCACGAACAACGGCTCGCGCTGGACGTCGACCAACCTGCCGGCGCTTGCCAGCCTCGGCTGGGATCGCGGCTACCGCCTGGTAGCCGACCGCAAGAATCCGAACAAGGTCTATGCGTACGATTCGGGCGGCGCGTTCTGGGGAACGGCGGGCAAGGTCTACGTGTCGACGAATGGCGGCCATGCGTTCGCACTGAGCCAGGGCTCGGTGTCGGCCAACCTGGCCCCCAACGCGTACTGGATCACGTCGATGGTGGCGAATCCGAACGCCGAGGGCGATCTCTGGCTGGCCGACGGCAACGCCGTGTACCATTCGCTGGATTCCGGTGCCACCTGGACGAAGCTGAATGGCTTCGCGTCCGTCCCGGCCAGCGGTTCGACCGGCACTTTGCAAGGCGCCAGCGCGATCGCACTGGGCAAGGCGCAGGCCGGATCCCCGTACTCGGCCGCGATCTACGTGGTGGGCACGATGAACGGCGTGTGGGGCATCTGGCATTCCGACGATGGCGGTGCGACCTGGGCGCGCTTCAACGACGACGCGCACCAGTACGGCGGCATCGGCGTGATCGCGGCCGACTGGAACACCTACGGTCGCATCTACTTCAGCGGCACCGGACGTGGCCTGATTTACACAAACTAAGCGCCAACCAAGCAGTAACGCCCGCCGCGGCTCCGGCCGCGGCGGTTTTTTTCAGCATCGAGAACGACATCATGAAGCACACCTTCCTCATACTCGCGCTGGCCGCCGCCTGCGCGCCGACCCAGGCGGCCGACCTCGGCCTTGCCCGCATCTTTTCCGACCACGCCGTGCTGCAGCGCGACCAGCCCATCGCCGTGTGGGGCACCGCCGGCGCGGGCGGCAAGGTCACCGTGACCCTCGGCGGCCGGACGGCGAGCGGCAGCGCCGACGCGCACGGCAAGTGGAAGGTGCAGCTGCCGCCGCAAGGGGCGGGCGGGCCGTACCAGCTGTCCGTGACGTCGAACGGGCAGACGGTCGGCCGCGCCGACATCCTGGTCGGCGACGTCTACCTGTGCTCGGGCCAGTCGAACATGGAATTCGCCCAGCGCGCGTCGACGAATGCCATCGGCGCCACCTATACCGCGCAGAACGACAACCTGCGCTACCTGAATGTCCCGCGCAACAGCGCGATGGCGCCGCAGGACGACCTCCTCGCGCCGGCCGCGTGGACGCGCCTGACGGCGGACACCGTCGGCGACGCGTCGGCCGTCTGCTACTACATGGCCCGTTCGCTGCAGGCGCACTACAAGGTGCCGGTCGGCTTCATCCAGGCCAGCTGGGGCGGCAGCACCGTCCAGGGCTGGATCGGGGCCGAGTCGCTGCGCACGTTCGGCGACTACAGGATCGGCATCGACCTGGTCGAACAGTACGGCAGGGATCCGGCCGCCGCGATGCGCGCCCAGGACGCGCGCACGGAGGCATGGTGGCGCGCGCACGATGCCGCCACGGCCGCGCAGCGCGCGTGGGTCGCACCCGGCTTCGACGACAGCGCCTGGCCCGCCGTCACGCCGACGGGATCGTGGAAGGACAGCGGCCTCGAAGGCTTCAAGGACTTCGACGGCGTGGCGTGGTACCGCACGACCGTCACGCTGACGGAGGCGCAGGCGAAGGCGGCGAACGCGCTGCACCTGGGCCCCGTCGACACGTACGACACCACCTGGGTCAACGGCCAGCGCGTGGGCGGCGCAGGGCTGGCCTGGCTCGGGCGCGACTACGCCGTGCCGGCGGGCGTGTTCAAGGCAGGGCGCAACGTGATCGTCATGCGCGTGCTGGGCGGAGGCGGGCTGACGGGCGCACCGGCCAACCGTACCATCGGCCTGGGCGACGGCCAGGCGATCCCGCTGCCGGCCGCGTGGAAGGTCCAGCGCGGCAGCGCCCTGAAAGGCGTCGCCGTGCCGCCTGCGCCGTGGGACATGCTGACGAGCTATACCACGCTGTACAACGGCATGATCGCGCCGCTGGTCGGCTACAAATTCAAGCTGGCGGCGTGGTACCAGGGCGAGGCGAATGCCAACCAGGACGCGGGCAATCCCGGCGGACCGGAGGAATACCGCACACTGCTGCCGATGCTGATGCGCGACTGGCGCCAGCGCTTCGGCCAGGACGCGCTGCCTTTCCTCGTCGTGCAGTTGACGTCGTACGGCCCGACGATGACGGCGCCGGGCGACTCCAGCTGGGCCGAGCTGCGCGCCGCGCAGGCCGACACTGTCGCGCACGATCCGCACGCGGGGATGGCCGTCACGCTCGACGTGGGCGACCGCTTCGATATCCACCCGACCCAGAAAACGGTCGTCGGCGAGCGTCTCGCACTGGCGGCGCGCGCCGTCGCGTACGGCGAGAAGACGGCGCCGGGCAGCCCGACGGCCGTCGCGGCGGCGAAGCGCGGCGGCGACATCGTCGTGACGTTCAAGGACACGGCCGGCGGCCTGAAGACGTATTCGGCCGACCGCGCCATCGGCTTCGAAGTGTGCGCGGACACGGCGTGCCGTTATGCCGATGCGCGCGTGGCCGGCGACACCGTGGTGCTGCCCGGCGCCGCCGCGGCCGGCGTCACGCGCGTACGCTACGCGTGGGCCGATGCGCCGTTCGTGAACCTGTTCGGCGGCGACGGCCTGCCGGCGGCGCCGTTCCGGCTGGACGTACGTTGATCACATTTGCCGGAACAGGTGCGCGAACAACGGGCTGACCCGCAGCTTGTCGGTCCGGTTGCGCAGGTGCAGCGTCAGCTTGCCGGCGTCGTCGCGGCTGGCGCTCGTCACGTGCCGCATGTTGACGATGGCGCCGCGGCTGATCTGGCGGAACTGGTCCGGGTCGAGCTGCGGCAGCAAGTCCTTCAAGCTGAGGCGGATCAGCGCGTCGCCCTCGCTGCTCGCCACGTTCACGTACTTGTCGAGCGCCTGGAAATAGGCCACGTCCTGCACGGGAATCATGCGGATGATGTTGCCGACCGCGGCGCGGATCACGGTCAGGCGCTCGGCCGGCGCCGCGGCCGCGGGCAGCAGGGCGCGCATCTGCTCGACGAGCTGCGCGAGGCCGTCGTCATCCTGCTTGTCCGGCGCGGGCGCCAGCCGCGCCTTGATGCGCTCGACGGTGCGGGCGAGGCGCGTATCGTTCACCGGTTTCATCACGTAGTCGACGGCCGCCTGTTCGAACGCCTGTACCGCGTAATCGTCGTACGCGGTCACGAACACGATCTGCGGGAACGGGCGCGGCCCTTCCCAGCGTTCGGCCAGTTCCTGCGCCGCTTCCAGGCCGGTCTGGCCCGGCATTTTGATATCCAGGAACAGGATGTCCGGCTGCAGTTCGAGCGCCTGCTGCACGGCGGCGACGCCATTCGGCGCCGTGCCCGCGATGTCGAGTTCGGGCCACAGGCGGCGCAGGGTGGCGGCGAGCGTGGCGGCGAGGATCGGTTCGTCCTCGGCGATGAGGGCGCGGATGGTCGTGGTGGTCATGCGGTCTCCAGGGGAAGCGTCAGGCGGGCCAGCACGCCGTGCGGCTGGGCGGGAATGAGCGTCAGGGCGGCGCGCGCGCCGTACAGCACCTGCAGGCGTTCGCGGGTCGTCGTCACGCCGACCCCGGTGCCCTTGGCGGCCGTCTGCGTGTCGTCCAGGCCGAGGCCCGTGTCGCTGACGCAGATTTCGAGCAGGCCGGCGCGCGCGCTCGCCTCCACGGTCACGGTGCCGCCCTCGATCTTCGGCTCGAGGCCGTGGATGATGGCGTTTTCCACGAGCGGCTGCAGCAGCATCGCGGGCAGCCGTGCGCTGCGCAGTTCGGCCGGCAGGATGCAGCGGAACCCGAGGCGCGGGCCCATGCGCACGGCCATCAGGCCGAGATAGGCTTCGGCGGCCTCGAATTCCTGGGCCAGCGTCGTCGTCTCGGCGCGCGTGGCGGACAGGGTGGCGCGCAGGTACTGGATCAGGTGGTCCAGCATCCGGCTCGCCTGCTGCGGGTCGATCGCGATCAGGCCCTGCAGGTTGGCCAGCGTATTGAACAGCATGTGCGGCTCGATCTGGGCCTGCAGTAAACGCAGTTGCGCCTGCAGCGCCTGGCGCTCGATCGTTTCGGCGCGCACCCTGGCCTCGGTGCGTTCCTGCTTGATGCGCTCGACCCGTTCGCGGTTCAGGATCAGGAGGGCGATGGCGCCGATCGCCAGCAGCGTGAGTCCGACCATGCCCCGCTCGCCGTGATCGTTCGGGTACTCGGCCAGGTTGGGCAGGGGCCGCCCCAGGATCAGGCTGCCCAGCGTGATGCCGGAGAGGTGCGCGACGGGCGCCATCGCGACGAGAGCGAGGAGGCAAGGCACGAGCCAGCGGCGCCGGCGCGCCGGATCGTCGAGGAGGGTGAAGCGCATGGCGTCGAGGACGACCAGCCCCACGAGACCCACGCAGAGGGAGTACACGATCTGGTCGTAGAGTTCCCACGTCCTGCCGGTGATGAGGGTGATCAGGACGGCGATCACGACGCATACGATGGCCGTCAGGCCGGCATCGTCGGCGATGCGGCGCAGGAGCGGCCGGTACGGGCGCGGCGCAGATGGGAAAACTCGGAAGAAGCGGGTGAGTGTGTTCATGGCGGGATTGTGCCGCCGCGGCAGGACGACGGCAACCCGGCTGCGACGAAACCGCCTCGGCGTCGACCGAAACGGGGCATAATCGGACCGAAACCATTTATCGACCCGTCACGACATGGAATTCCAGTTCCTCGGCACTTCGTCCGGCACCCCGAGCAAGACCCGCAACGTGAGCGGCCTCGCACTGCGCGGCCCGGGCGGCGGCTGGTCGCTCGTCGACTGCGGCGAGGGCACGCAGCACCGCATCCTGCACACGTCCCTGTCGCTGCACGACCTGCGCGCCGTCTTCATCACGCACCTGCACGGCGACCACTGCTACGGCCTGCCCGGCCTGCTGGCCAGCGCCGGCATGCTGAACCGCACGGCGCCGCTGGCCCTCGTCGGCCCGCCGGCGCTGCGCACCTTCATCGACGGCGTGATGGCGACGAGCGAACTGGGGCTGCCGTATCCGCTCGAGTTCATCGCCGTCGACGACCTCGCCGGCACGCCCATCCTGCCCGACCTGGTCGTGGACGCGATCGCGTTGTCGCACCGGATGCCGTCCTGGGCATACCGCTTCACGGAGCGCGCGGTGGAGCGCAAGCTGGACGCGGCCCGCCTGCGCGCGGCGGGCATCGCACCCGGTCCGGCCTGGGGCGAATTGCAGCAGGGGGTCGATGCCGTCCTGGACGACGGCCGCGTGCTGCATGCGGCCGACTGGCTGCTGGCGCCACGCAAGGCGCGCACCGTCATCGTCGGCGGCGACAACGACACGCCGGACCTGCTGCTGGAGGCGGCGCGCACGGCCGAGGTGCTGATCCACGAGGCGACGTACACGGAAGAGGTGCTGCTGAAGGTGGGACCGGGGCCGATGCACAGTTCCGCGCTGCGGGTGGCGCGGATGGCGGCACGGGCCGGGCTGCCGAACCTCGTGCTGACGCATTTCAGTCCCCGCTACCAGGACGGGGAGGGGCCGTTGTCGATGGGGGCGGTGGAGGCGGAGGCGCGTGCGGCCTACGACGGCAACCTGTTCCTCGCGTGCGATTTCGACCGGTACATGCTGGACCGCGACGGGCTGCTCCGGCTCGCCTGACAGAAATTTTTTTTGTAACACGCAAAAAAATCTGCGATATCTTTTTTTGGTTTTGAATCGACTTCATTCCGAAAAAAGTTATCGCGGATTCCCTGATCGATCACCATATTTTTTATTTGCGACGCTAAATCCCGTTTTTTGGAATCGCAGCTATTTCCGTATTGAAATCTGTAAATTTTCCGGTCGAATCAGTGACTTAGAGTTACCGCCTGCCCTGTTGCAAAGCGTTTGAAAATGCCGCATTCTCCGCTCCTGAGCAATACCCATAATTATTACGACGGAGACTACAGTGAACAAACCCTTATCCCTGGCGGGATTGGGCGCGCTATTTGCGTCCTGCTTCATTGCCGCCAATGCATTCGCCCAGGCTGCCGCTACGCTGCCCACTTTCCAGAACGCGTCCGTGCACGACCCGTCCATGATCAAGGCCGGCGACACGTTCTACGTGTTCGGCTCGCACCTCGCGTCGGCCAAGTCGAAGGACCTCATGAACTGGACGCAGATGACGTCCAGCGTCAGCGCCACCAATCCGCTGTTCCTGAATGGTTCGAAGAACGTCTACACGGAACTGGCCGAGACCTTCGCGTGGGCGAACACGACGACCCTGTGGGCACCGGACGTGCGCCGGCTCGCGGACGGCAAGTACTACATGTACTACGACGCCTGCCAGGGCGACGCGCCGCGGTCCGCGCTGGGCATCGCCGTCGCGAACAGCCCCGAGGGCCCGTACGTCAACAAGGGCATTATCCTGAAGTCGGGCATGTGGGGCCAGGCGAGCTACGACGGCACGGTCTACGACGCCCTGAAGCACCCGAACACGGTCGACCCGAACGTCTTCTTCGACAACGCGGGCAAGCTGTGGATGGTCTACGGCTCGTACTCGGGCGGCATCTTCATCATGCAGATGGACCCGGCCACCGGCTTCCCGTATCCGAACCAGGGCTACGGCAAGCGCCTCATCGGCGGCAATCACTCCCGCATCGAAGGCGCGTACATCATGTACAGCCCGGCCACGTCTTACTACTACCTGTTCACGTCGTTCGGCGGCCTCGATGCCAACGGCGGCTACAACATGCGCGTCGCGCGCTCGACCAATCCGGACGGTCCGTACTACGACGCCCAGGGCAATGCGATGGCGAACGTGAAGTCCGATCCTTCGAAACCGCTGTTCGACGACGCGTCGATCGCCCCGTACGGCGTCAAGATGATGGGTAACTTCCTGTTCGAGCGCAAGCTGGGCGAGGCGGGCACGGGCATCGGCACGGGCTATGTCTCGGCGGGCCACAACTCGGCCTGGTACGACCCGGCGACCGGCAAGCACTTCCTCATCTTCCACACGCGCTTCCCGGAACGGGGCGAGCAGCACGAAGTGCGCGTGCACCAGATGTTCATGAACGCGGACGGCTGGCCCGTCGTCGCGCCGTACCGCTACGCCAACGAGACGGCGACGACCGTGCGTCCGGAATTCGTGTTCGGCGACTACCTGTACGTCAACCACGGCAAGGACATCACGGCGGCGATCAGGAAGTCGCAGCTGATCACGCTGAACGCCAACGGCAATATCACGGGCGCGGTGTCCGGCACGTGGCGCAAGGTGGGCAGCAACCAGATCGAGATCAACCTGCCCGGCGCATCGACGTACAAGGGCGTGCTGCTGACGCAGTGGGACGAGACATCGAAGACTTACGTGACGACGTTCACCGCCTCGTCGCGCGAGGGCATCGCCATCTTCGGCAGCCGCCTGATCCCGCGCACAGACATGCAGGTGGCCACCGCCATCTATAATGAGCTGAGCCTCGGCGCCACCACGGCCGTCACGGGCAACCTCACCTTGCCGACGACCGCCGCGCGCAACGCCGTCATCAGCTGGACGTCGTCGAATCCCGCCGCCGTCAGCAACACGGGCGTCGTGACGACGCCGGCCAGCGGTTCGGTCAACGTCACGCTGACGGCGCGTATCACGAAGGGCACGGCCACCTTGACGAAGACCTTTACCGTCACCGTGCGCAAGCTGGGCGGCCTTGTCGCGTACTACGCCTTCGACGGCAACCTGCTGGATTCGAACGGCGCGTTCGGGGCCGGTTCGGTGATCGGCAACAAGATCGACGTGGCGGGCGGCAGCCTGTCGTACGGCGCCGGCATGCGCGGCAACGCGGCCGTGTTCGACGGCGCGACCGGCGTGCGCCTGCCGAACGGCCTGGTCTCGTCGAACACGTACACCGTCGCGATGTGGCTGAAGCCCGCGCAACTGACGGCGTTCACGCCCACGTTCTTCGGTGCGCGCACGACGGATTCCTGGATCAGCTTCCTGCCGATGGGCCATGGCTTCGTCAACGGCGCGACGATGCTGTGGTCGGGCACGGCCTGGTACGACGCGGGCCTGGGCATGAACATCCCCGTCAACCAGTGGTCGCACGTGGCGTTCAGCGTCAACAACGGTGCCGTCAACGTGTACGTGAATGGCGTCAAGCGCTTCTCCGGTACGGGCTTCCCGAACGTGTTCACGACGACGACCGCTACCTTCGCGCTGGGCGTGAATTACTGGGACACGCCGTACAAGGGCGCGATCGACGAGCTGCGCATCTATAACGCGGCCCTGAGCGATTCGGAAGTCGCCGGCCTCGCGCACTGAAAGGGACGATCATGAAAAAGACGATCATCGGCCTGCTGGCCATGGCGGCCTGCGCGCTGGCGCATGCGAGCGTCATCCATTTCGACGACCTGCCGGGCGACGAGACGCAGCCTATCGACGCCGGCTACGCGGGCTTCGACTGGTTCAACATGGGCACGATCCGCGCGGATGCGTATCCGGGCAGCGGCTTCGAGGCGGGCGCCGTGTCGGCGTCGAACGTGGCCTATAACTGGTACGGCCAGCCCGCGACGATCGCGAAGGCGGACGGCAACGCGTGGGAGTACACGGGCGCGTACTTCACGTCGGCGTGGGTCGACCAGGAGATCTCGTTCGAAGGCTGGCGCAACGGCCAACTGCTGTTCGCGACGGGCGCCTTCACGCTGGACACGACGGCGCCGCGCTGGATCCAGCTCGACTGGGCCGGCATCGATACGCTCGTCATCTACAACAGCAGCCCGACGGCGTGGGCGATGGACGAGTTCACGGTGCCGGAGCCGGGTTCGCTGGCGCTGATGGGCGTGTCGCTGGCGGGGTTGATGACGGCGCGGCGCAGGCGCAAGGCATGACGTAGTCAGTCGAGGTTCTCGTGGTGCTCGGCGACGCCGTGCTTCCAGTACGCCGACACCCGCGTCGCCTCGCGCCGCACGCCTTTTTCGTCCAGCGCCTGGCGCACCCGCGCCATCAATGACGCTTCGCCGCCGCCCCACGCGAATCCGCGGCCGGGCGGCAGCGCAAGTGCTTCCAATGCGCCGACCAGTGCGTCCGGCGCATCGAACCAGCGCAGGTCCACGTCCGCGGCACTCGTAAACACGCGCCGGTCCGCCGGCGCCGCATGCACGAGCACGATCGCCCGGCTCCCGCCCGGCAGTTCTTCCAGCCGCCGCGACATCGCGGGCAGGGCGGTCGCGTCGCCCATCAGCACATGCCAGTCGAGTTCCAATGGCACGATCATCGATCCGCGCGGCCCGCCGACGAGGGCGCGCTGGCCCCCGACCGCGTTGCGTGCCCAGGTCGATGCCTTGCCGTCGCCGTGCAGCGCGAACTCGATCACGAGCTCCAGGGCTTCGCGGCTGAAGCGCCGTGGGGTATAGTCGCGCCTCACCTGTCCTCCATCCGCGTCCGGGAACATGAACTTGACGTGGTCGTCGAACGACAATGACGTGAAATCGGCCAGCGCCTCGCCCGTGAAGGTGATGGCGGCGAAGCCGTCGCCCAGGCGTTCGATGCGCGCCACGGCCAGCTCGCGCAGCTTGAGTTCGTGACGTACGCGGCGTACGACCGGGTCTGCAGTCTGCTGCATCGTTGCTCCAAATTAGTTGATAATGTCACCTACCTGCCCATTATGCGAAACATAGTTGATGAAGTCAACCAAAATCCTCCATCGCCGGCGCTGGAGGTGCTGGAACGCGTCCACGCGATCATGCACCTGTACCGTTCGGCCCAGCAGCGCAGCCTGCGCGCCGGGCCGCACGACCTGGCGCACATGGAGATCAAGGTGCTGGGTTTCTTTGCGCGCCGCCCGGGGGCGACGCAGAGCGACCTGGCCGCGCATTCGGGACGCGACAAGGCGCAGCTGGCGCGCCTGATCCGCGGCCTGCGCGACCGCGGGCTGCTCGACGCGACGGCGGACGAGACGGACAAGCGCAGCACGCGGCTGTCGCTGTCGGAGGCGGGCAAGGCGATGTTCGCGGCACTGCACCGCCACGACGGTGCGCTGGCCGAGACGGCGCTGGAGGGGATGTCGGAGACGGAGCGCGCGACCCTGCTCGACTTGCTGGAGCGGGTGCGCGCGAACCTGGAGGCGGGGCAGGCTTAGGGCAGGCTCAGGCCGGGACTTCGGAGAGGAGCACTTCGCGCCGTTCGGTGGCGCTGAGGCGGCCGGCGTCCAGCAGGCGCATCACGGTCAGCGCCTGGCGCGCCGGCACGGGATTCGGTGCCTTGCCGAGCAGCGCATCGCGGATGCCCGCGTAGTAGGACGGATAGGCGCCGTTCTCGGTCGGCAGTGGCGCCGGCGTCACTTTGCCGTCATCCAGGACCGCCAGCACGCCGGTCTCCGCGTCGACGCCCCACGCGGCCGGGTCGCCGCTCGGCCGGCGTCCCGCGATCAGGTCCGCTTCCTGCGGGTCGAGGCTCTGCTTGACCCAGCTGCCGTTCAAGCCATGCAGCGCCACGCGCGGGCGCGCGACGGCGGCCAGCATGCTGGCGCCGAGGTCCACGCGCAGGCCGTCCGCATAGCGCAGGCGCGCCTGGAACTGGTCTTCGCAGCGGCCGCCGGGACGCAGGATCGGCAGGTCGGCTTCGATGGCGAGCGGCTCGCCGAAATACAGCAGGGCTTCGTCGATCAGGTGCGGGCCCAGGTCCATCCAGATGCCGCCGCCGGCCTCCGCCTCTTCCTTCCAGCGCGCCTGCGGCAGCGGGCGGAAGCGGTCGAAGTGCATGGCCGCGTGGCGGATTTGCCCCAGGGTGCCGTCGGCCAGCAGGCGCAGCGCGGTAAGAGTCGTGCTGTCCCAGCGGCGGTTGTGATAGACGCTCAGCAGCAGGCCTTTGTCTTCGGCGAGGCGCACGAGTTCCGCGGCCTGCGCGGCCGTGTCCGTGAACGGTTTGTCGACGACGACATGCTTGCCCGCTTCCAGCGCGGCCTTCGCCAGCGGGTAATGCGTGACATTCGGGCTGGCCAGCACGACGAGGGCGACGTTCGGATCGGCGAGGAGGGCGCCCGGCTCCGCATGGACGGCCACGTCGCCGAGGTCGGTCCGGACCTTGTCCGGATTGCGGCTGGAGACGGCAGCGATGGCGAGGCCCGGCGTCGTGCGCAGCAGGGGCGCGTGGAAGACCTGGCCGGCGAAGCCGTAGCCGATGAGTCCGACGTTGATCGTGTCAGCAGTCATGATGTTCCTTGATGGTGTTGCAGTCAGTGGGACAGTGCGATCCCGGCCGGACGGGCGCCAGCCGCACGGCCGGTCTCGCGCTCGATGCGCAGCATGTCGAGCGGGCGCGTGACGCGGTAGCGCGCCAGCGCGGCGGCGCCCACGGCCACGGCCTGGGCGCCGAAGTGCGACGTGCGGATGGCGGGCGGCGGCAGCATGGCGGCGTGCGCATACGCGGCCAGCACGTGGCGCGCGGGTTCGATGAAGGCGTCGCCCAGCTGCAGGGCGGGGCCGCCGATGACGATCGCCATCGGGTCGAAGCCGGCCCACAGGTTGTTCAGCAGGATGCCGAGCTGGCGGCCGGCCGCGTCCACGGCGGCGCATGTCGCCGGGTCGCCGTCGGCCACGCGCTGGAACAGGCGCTCGAGCGCGGGATGGCTGGGGCGTTCGCGGCCCAGCAGCGAGCCGAGGCCGATCAGCGCGTCGGCGCAGCCGCGCCGGCCGCACTGGCACAGCGGGCCGCCGGCCTGCAGGATCGCGTGCCCCACCTCGCCGGCATAGCCGTGCAGGCCCGTCAGCAGGCGGTCGTTGACGATCACGCCCGCGCCCACGCCGTACCCGATCGACAGGTAGATCAGCGGATCGGTGCCCGACTGGTCGGCGAATTCGAATTCGCCCAGCGCCGCCACGTTCGCCTCGTTCTGCATGTACAGCGGCAGCCCGTCCAGCGGCGAGCCGGCGACGTGCGTCTGCACGATGCCGGCCACGTCGACGTCGCGCCAGCCCAGGTGCGGCGCGTGGCGCAGCAGGCCCAGGGCTTCGTCGACGGCGCCGTGCAGGCCGATGCCCACGCCGAGCACGCGCCGCGGCTGGCCCTGGCCGGCGGGGCGTGCGAGCCGCTTCGCCAGCTTCACGAGCGCGAGCGCCACGAGGCGGATGCAGGAGGCGGGATCGGCCGGGTCTTCGTACGTGAGGATGCGCGTGTCGAGCACTTCGCCCAGCAGGTTCGTGGCGACGACGCGGGCCTCGTCCACGCCCAGGTCCGCGCCCAGCAGGGCGAGGCGCGACGGGTCCAGGTGCAGGGGCGTGGCGCGCCGGCCCACTTCGCCCGTCACGAGCAGCTCGCTTTCCGTGAGCCAGCCTTCGTCGACCAGTTCGCGCACGAGCAGGCTGATCGTGGATTTGGTCAGGCCCAGCACGTCGGCGAGGGCCGCGCGCGACAGGCCGGGCTGGATGCTGACCTGGCGTACCAGTGCCATGCGGTTCAGTTGCTTGAGGAGTTGCTGGTCACCGGTGACGGGCATGGGGCGGGAAAAATCAAGTGGGTTGTGATGATTATGCAACAGATTGGAAAATTTTGTTAGTCATGCGTTATGCATAATCATTAGTTCCGCCCCGTCGGCTGGTGAAAAGTATAACGGCATGGCCTGTGCAGCGGTTCCGGACGAAGTGATTGATTTATTTATGAAATCGATTTCTTGAACAAAATCGGACACGTTCGTACGTACGTTACGTAATGCGCCATTCTCACGAATAACCACCGTCCAAACCGGTGCGCGGACGCCTCCGAAGCGTGCACGCTTTGGTTCGACCGATTGACCAATGGAAGTAATGTTCTTAATCTTAAACAAATGATGACCGCTATCAGTGACCAGAGAGTCGATGCACGAAGCGGCAGCGCCAGGAGTAGTACCACCACCACGGACGTCGCCGCCCGGCGGGCGCGGCGTTTTTTTCGAGAGACGAGAGGAGACACAGTGCTGTACACCAAGAGGGTCTTTACCCACCACCTGAACACCAGGCACCGCCTGATCAGCCTCGCCGTTGCGAGCGCCTGCGCCGCCCTGGTCGCACCGGCATTCGCACAGGACGCGAGCAATGGTGCTTCCAATGGCATCGCATCGCCCAACGACCCGGCCGTCACCGCACCGGTGTCCGGCGTCGCGACGAACACCGTCGTGGTGAAGGGTATCCGCGCCAGCATGCAGTCCACGCTGAACCTGAAGCGTAACTCCGATGGCATCGTCGACGGCATCGTCGCCGACGACATCGGCAAATTCCCCGACACCAACCTCGCCGAATCGCTGCAGCGCATTTCCGGCGTGTCCATCGACCGTTCGCGCGGCGAGGGCGCCAACGTCACCGTGCGCGGCGTCGGCCCCGACCTGAACGTCGTGCTGCTGAACGGCCGCCAGATGCCGACCGCCAGCCTGGCCGACCAGGCCGGCCGCGCATTCGACTTCTCGAACCTGGCTTCCGAAGCCGTGTCGCAGATCCAGGTGTACAAGAGCGCCCGCGCCGACACGCCGCCGGGCGGCATCGGCGCCACGCTGAACATCATGACGGGCCGTCCGCTGGACCTGGGCAACCAGGCCAGCATCGGCATCAAGGGCGTGTACGACAAGTCGAACAACAACCTGCCGGCTATCGACGCCGGCAAGAAGGTCACGCCGGAAGTCTCGGGCCTGTACAGCACCACGTGGAACGACGGCATGTTCGGCCTGGCCGTCACCGGCAGCTACCAGTCGCGCAACCTGGGCGTGAACCAGGCGGCCGTCACCAACGGCTGGCTCGGCCCGTACAACGGCGACACCGTCAGCGACAACCCGGGTCCGATCCCCGCGAACGGCGCGGGCGTGAAGAATCCGCCGAAGCCGTCCGACCTCTACCTGACGCCGCAGAACCTGTCGTACTTCGTGCGTGGCTCGCAGCGCCAGCGTACCAACGGCCAGCTGACGTTCCAGTTCCGCCCGATCAAGGAACTGACCACCACGCTGGACTACACGTACGCGCAGAACAAGATCCAGACCAAGTACCACGAGCTGTCGGTCTGGTTCAACCATCCGCTGAACGCCCAGACCAGCAGCTGGACGAATGGTCCGCTCGCCTCGCCGATCTATTATGAAGAGCAGGTCAAGAACCAGGATCTGGCGATGAACGGCGGCGACTTCGCCACCAAGTCCACGCTGGACTCGATCGGCTTCAACACGCAGTGGCGCGCCTCGCCGGCCCTGCGCCTGTCGCTGGACATGCACCATTCGCAGGCCAAGGCCGAGAAGGACAGCCCGTTCGGCTCGAACAACGACCTCGCGACCGTCACCTTCAGCCGCAACACCACCGGCGTCGACTTCACGCAGGAGATGCCGATCCTCGTCATCCCGGGCGGCGCCAACTACCAGGCATCGCCGAACCAGGTGTCCGGTTCGTGGTTCCAGGATGGCCGGAACAAGATGAAGATCGACCAGATCCAGGCCGGCGGCAGCCTGAAGCTGTTCGAATCGTCGAACCTGAACTTCGGCCTGTCGCACACGAAGGTCAACAACCACTCCGTGTTCCAGCAGGTGCAGCGCGATTCGTGGGCCGGCGGCACCTCGAACAACGCGGGCGTCGACTATGACCAGAGCCTGTGGCATGCCGACACCATCAGCCAGTACTTCAGCAAGCTGGGTGGTTCCGGCGATCCGCGCATGTACAACCAGTTCATGCTGTTCGACTTCGCCAAGGTGCGCGAGAACGCGATCAAGGTTACGGGCGACCAGGCCGGCTACACGCCGAGCCTCGCGAGCCCGAGCTTCGACCGCACGACGATCGAGAAGACCAAGGCACTGTACCTGCAGTTCAACACCGACTGGGACACCGCGATGCCGATGCACACCGGTATCGGCTTCCGCTACGAAAAGACCGACGTCGCCTCGACCGGCCTCGCCAAGCTGCCGGTCGGCGTGCGCTGGATCTCGCAGAACGAACTGCCGATCACGTTCGGCAACCAGGTCTTCCAGACCCAGTACGGCAAGTACAGCAACTTCCTGCCGACCGCGGACTGGGACATGGACGTGCGTGACGACCTGAAGGTGCGTGCGAGCTACGGCGTGTCGATCGGCCGCCCGCGCTACGACCAGATCCAGGGCGGTACCACGTACAGCTCGACGGCGGGCGTGACGGGCGTGACGGGCAGCAGCGGCAACCCGGCGCTGACCCCGGTGAAGTCGAAGAACCTGGACCTGTCGGCCGAGTGGTACTACACGAAGCAGAGCATGGTGTCGCTGGGCCTGTTCCACAAGGACCTGTCGGACTACGCGGGCCAGACTGTCGTCACGTCGCCGTCGCCGACCGCGCTGACGCCGGTGGGCGGCGCATACTGGAAAGCGGCGCTCGCCTCCGGCTGCGTCGCGACCGACACGTTCTGCATGCGCGACTACATCCTGAAGAACTTCAACGGCCAGCCGGGCGTGACGGCGGACGGCATCAATTCGGACGGCCACTACAAGGGCACGATCACCGGCGTGCAGGGCGACCCGGCGCTGCCGTACCAGATCACGACGTACATCAACCAGAAGAAGGCCTCGCTGAAGGGTGCGGAAGTCAACTGGCAGCACATGTTCAGCAACGGGCTCGGCTTCCAGGCGAACTACACGTACGTGAAGTCGGATCTCAAGTACGACAACCTGGGCACGGGTAACCAGTTCGCGCTGGTCGGCCTGTCGAACTCGGCCAACCTGGTCGGTATCTACGAGGACGACAAGTGGTCGGTGCGTCTCGCGTACAACTGGCGCGGCGAGTTCCTGGCGAACGTGGCCGACAACGGCAAGCCGAACCCGCAGTACGTCGAGCCGTATGGCCAGACCGACCTGTCGGTCGGCTACAACGTCAACAAGAACCTGTCCGTGTCGCTCGAGGCGATCAACCTGACCGACTCGACCCAGCGCACGCACGGCCGCAGCGACCAGCAGGTGCTGCAGGTCACGACCGGCGGCCCGCGCTACATGCTGGGCGCGCGCTACAAGTTCTGATGAAGTGCTGACGCGGCGTCGCGTGCGCCGCGTGTGATGACGGGCCGTCCTGCGGGACGGCCCTTCTTATTTTTGGGGCTAGCGGCTTTGAGGTTACTCAATCTGCTGACGTGCAGGTTGTGCATTGTGTCGTGAGAATTTTTCGGCGTGACATTTGGTGAACCTTCGAAATGATTGACCTGATAGCATTCGGCGCGGCATTCCGGTGTAATCACTTCAGGAGGGGAGATGAGCCAGCCATTGATCGTTCTCGGCGACAAGACCAGCCATGGCGGCACCGTCATCACGTGCTCACCCACTTGCGACACGATGGGGAAGGGGTGGGCGCGCGTCGGGGACATGGTGTCGTGTCCGCGTTGCAAAGGGGTGTTCCCGATCAGTCAGGGCGACCTGAGCCTGATCGATGACGGCCATGCCGTTGCCTATCACGGCTGCAAGGTTGCCTGCGGCGCCACGTTGATATCCAGTCAGATGATGACGCTGACCGAGCCGTCCGGCGGAGCGGGGCGGGGGGCTGCCGGGTCCACGGCCGGCACCGCGCTCCCAAGAGGTTTCGGGAGCGTCGGAGAGACCAAGGCTGCAGGCTATCAGGATGAAGCGGTGGGTAAAGAGGGGCACCGGTTTCGCGGCCGTTTCCAAGTCGTGGATCGCTCTACCGGAGAGCCCGTCGAAGGAGAGCGGGTACGTCTGCGTTCAACGGGCGGTCAGTATCTCGAAGGAACGACCGACGCCGACGGTTTTACGCAGTGGGTAGAGCGTGACGTCAACGAAGCATTGGCTTTGGAACTTCTGGGGCAGCAATGACCGAGCCGACGAAACCAACTCCACCACTGGCTACCGGCGGTATGTCGCGAGACGGCACAACGACAGTTGTTAATGTCAATCGTGTCAAGCTCGATCACGTCGATAAGAAAGTCTTGTGCTCGGCCATATGCAAGTGCAAAGACACGCCGGGTGTCGGCAAGGATGGCCGATCACTGAAGCAATCGTGCGTGTCTGGACGACTAAATAGCCTCGACGCTCTCCTAAAACACCAGAGCCCGTATAAACCTGAGGTGAACTACGACATGACGAAGGAGCCCCCGGCGCCAATCATGCATAGCGAGATCGAAACGAGAGCACATGATTGGCTGCCTGGCTGGATCAAGAAATATTGGCATATTCCGGACGGAGACGGCAACACGCGGCCCGGATTCAAGGCTGGGAAGGGCTATATTCGTCGGCCCGACGTCGTTATCGTAAACGATCCCAGCAAGCCTCCGACTCAGGACAACATTAAACAAGTTGTCGAGATAAAGTTCCCTCCGGATACAATTACCAAGCCTCAGGAAGATGCGTACATACACATTGCCGGTGACGATAAAAAGTTAGTGATCATGGGGCCAGAAGAATGCGACTGTGATCAGCCTGATCCCGATCCGCCGAAGGTTCCGGTCGAACAGCTAGGTGCGGCAGCGAGTATTGCCGGTATTTTGTACACCCTTTTTACCAAGCGGCCACCGCCTGTTCCAGTGCCAGCTTTATAAGGAAACGCCATGTCCGATTTACCTTTCGATCCCATTGAATTGATGCGAGAGCATCCCGAGAAAATGCGCATTCCCGGCGGTCTGTTGACGAAGCAGGGCGCACAGACCTACGTGGGGAGTATGCCCGCCGTGACCGGGACGCTGTTCTTTAACGACGCGCACGTTCCCGAGGTGCGTGAAGCGATTTGTGCGTGCTTTGACGAATATGAAGTAGTTGCGAAAAGACATTTAACTTGGCTTTGGCGAGCCGAACCGCCGGAAGGCCCGGACAAAATTGCGTACTTAAAATCCAAGCCGATGCGCGACATGATGAAGCGCATGGATGAAGACGACCTGGTCAGTTTCACGTACATCAGCGGCGAACAGCCGCACGAAGCAGGTGAGTGGGAATTCCAAGTGTTTGGTCGACGCGGCTGGGAAGCGAAAATGATTGTGCGCGGGACTTCGTCTCTGCGTTTCAGCATGCCCCTGCTATTTGTCGAGGAACACCCGACCGAGTTTCAGACCATGTTCGTGAACTTTGCACGACGCCTGAAAGCCATTCACGGCTACGCCGGGTATGGTCTGGTCGTGTCAGTGGTACGAGAAGACGACAATCAGCCTTTCGAAGCCTATCTTTCCGAAAAGCTGAATGGACTCGATGTTGGCCAGCCCATTGACGCTTCCCGTACCGCACACCAAGGAATCAAGACCATTTCCTGGCTGACGGCCGTCAGCCAGGAAATGGTCGAGCAAGTAGGTGGACTGGGGACGATTCGCTCCGAACTGCCAATGGACTGGTTCGCGTTCTACGACTATGGTGCGGGTCTCGTGATCCAGGCTGGGCCCAAACCCGAGGCCGCGCCGACCGACCAGCCGAAGCCTGCCCGTCTCGTTTTGCCTAACAGGCTCTTCAAAATGGTACGCGCGCCGAAGGTCGGTCTACACTATGCGTCAAAAAATGGCGAGCCCCGCATTACGGGCTGGGCCGCCGAACAATGGCTGAAACGCTTCGACATCGACGAGAGCGAACTCATGGCTTATAAAGCTCAACTGCTCGGCGAACCGAACCTGACGCCCGCCACGACGTTGCCGAACAGGCTCTGACCTCATGCGTCGCATCGTTTCCCGATGCGAGGCGCGGCTGGCGTGTCCGACCCGCCGTAATGCCGTGACGGTGCCGGGCATCTGCGACGAAGCCCTGCTCGCGCGGACACTGACAGAGATGGAAATGATCGTGCCTCGCCCCACCGCCAGCGCGCGCCAGGCAACTGCCGCTCCAAGACGCTGACGTATACCGCTCAACGTGCGATGGTAGCGTATAGCAATGCGTCTCAAGCAGATTTTTATCCTTTTCCGGTGTTTTTAGCGATTGCGCATGTGACCGCTAACAGCGACAATAACAGTTCAACTATAACGCGCACGCCGCCGCTCCCGGCAGGTACCGTGCCGAGGAGACGCCCGAAACCGTCCGCCGCGCGCGGACCGCGGCCCATACGGCCCGTAAAGACAGTCTCTCCGGCCCGCTACCGCCACCAGCGAACGCGTCGCCCGATTCACCCCCTGCGATAGAGGACTGGATGAGACTTACCCTGCACCGCACGCTGATTGCGCTAACATCGGCGCTCGCCTTCGTACCCGCGGCCTTTGCCGCGCCGCTGACCACCCTGGACCGCAACGGCGCCTGGGTCTCCGTGGAAGCGTACGGCCCGAACATCGTCCACGTGACGATCGCCGTCGACAAGGACGAAGTCCTCAAGGGCCCGGGCTACGGCATCCTGAAGAAGAATGCCGACAACGGCGCGTTCCGCCACGCCGCCGGCAACGACGGCGACACGTTCACGTCGAACGGCATGACCGTGCACGTGAACGCGGCACCGCCGGCGCGCACGCCGAGCCAGCCGGAGAAGTACTTCGCGCCGTCGCTGGCGCCGGTGGGCCTGCAGGTCAAGAACGCCAAGGGCGAGCAGATCCTCGAGATGCAGGGCTGGGAGATGTCGCCGCAGACCGTCAACGGCGAGAAGACGTACCAGGTCGGCGCCACGTTCGCCGCCGCCCGCGACGAGCATTACTACGGCATGGGCCAGAACCAGGAATCGACGGGTGCCCTGGACCTGCGCGGCCGCACGCTCGACTGCAAGCACTGGTACGACGCGCCGACCGGCGAATCCGTGTGCGTGCCGTTCATGGTGTCGTCGAAGGGCTACGGCATCGTGTGGGACAACCCGTCGGCCACGCGCTTCAACGCGGGCATCCACGGCCGCACGAGCTTCCAGTCGAACGTGGGCGAGCGCGTGTCGTTCTTCGTCATCACCGGTAAATCCGCCGATGAGATCTATTCGGGCTACGCGCGCCTGACCGGCAAGACGCCGATCCCGCCGAAGGCCGCGTTCGGCCTGATCCAGTCGAAGGCGCGCTACGACAGCCAGCAGGAAGTGCTGCGCATCGCGAACACCTATCGCCAGAAAAAATACCCGCTCGACGTGATGGTCGTCGACTGGTTCTACTGGACCCGCATGGGCCAGATGGACATCAACCCGGCCGAGTTCCCGGATCCGGACGGCATGAACAAGCAGCTGCACGACATGGGCATGCAGTCGATCGTCTCGATCTGGCCGCGCTATGAAACGGCGGGCCGCTACTTCAACGAGCTGGATGCGAAGGGCTACCTCCTGAAGGACAAGGACGGCAAGACCGTCGACGGCCTGCCGTTCCGTTCGGACCGCACGGGCGGCCTGATCGACGCGACCAATCCGAAGGCGCGCCAGTGGTTCTGGGAGAAATCGCGCGACAACATCCTGTCGCACGGCTTCGACTACCCCTGGCTGGACGAGACCGAACCGGACCTCGTCCCGGACGGCTACTTCTATTCGATCGGCTCGGGCGACCGTTACCACAACCTGTTCCCGCTGCTGCACGTGGAAGGCTTCGCCGACAACATGCGCGCGTGGAAGCCGAACAAGCGCGTGCTGATCCTGTCGCGCGCCGCCTACCTCGGCTCGCAGCGCACCGGCGCGCTGTTCTGGTCGTCGGACGTGAACGCGACGTGGGAAGCGCTTCAGCGCCAGATCCCGACGGGCCTGAACATGACGGCATCCGGCATCGCCCTGTGGGGCAACGACATCGGCGGCTGGCAGGCCATTCCGGGCACGAGCGACGGCACCAAGCCGCCGCTGCTCGATCCGTCGGACGCGCGCGACGTCGTCGGCCAGAACAGCGACTATCCGGAACTGCTGACCCGTTGGTTCCAGTACGGTACGTTCCTGCCGACCTTGCGCCTGCACGGCCAGCACAAGCACACGGACATCTGGTCCTTCGGCAAGCAGGCGGAAACCATCATGGCCCGCTACGACACGCTGCGCTACCAGCTGATCCCGTACATCTACAGCCAGGCCAAGTTCACGCACGACACGGGCGCGCCGTTCATGCGCGGCCTGTGGATGGACTTCCCGAACGACCCGAACGTGGCCAACATCGGCACGCAATACATGTTCGGCCCGGCGTTCCTGGTGGCGCCGGTGACGGAGCAGGGCCAGACGGAGAAGAACGTGTACCTGCCGGCCGGTACCGACTGGTACAACTTCTGGACCGACGAGAAGCTCGCGGGCGGCCAGTGGGTCAAGGTCGCGGCACCGATCTCGCAGATCCCGGTGTTCGTGAAGGCCGGCTCGATCGTCCCGTTCGGCACCGAGATCCAGTCGACCGCGACGAAGCAGGGCATCGCTTCGGTCAAGGTCTACCCGGGCCGCGACGCGACCTTCGACCTGTATGACGACGACGGCGTGTCGTACGACTACGAGAAGGGCAAGGGCACGACGACCCGCCTGCACTGGAACGACGGTGCCGGCAAGCTGACGGCCAGCGGCGGCGATGCCAGCGTGG
This sequence comes from uncultured Massilia sp., assembly GCA_966211695.1. Classification (GTDB taxonomy): domain Bacteria; phylum Pseudomonadota; class Gammaproteobacteria; order Burkholderiales; family Burkholderiaceae_D; genus Telluria. The sequence goes on from CBIHOW010000014.1 coordinate 28,329, forward strand.
CCAGGAACCTGCCGAGCCTCGTGAAGGTCGCAGGCAAGTAATCGCATCAAGCATGGTGGGCACGGCGTGCCCACCATGTTCCTCCCACCCGGTCCAGCGACCATTTTCCTCCCCCTTTCGCCACCAGCGGCAACAGCAGCGCCGCCCAGCTCAGATGCGTCGGCCACGCATCCGGGTACACGAAGACCTCGATCACGGCCGTCATCCCCAGCAACCCCAGCGCCGCGCCCCGCGTGCACAACCCCAGCAGGAGCAGCAGCGGGAACACGTGTTCCGCCGTCGCCGCCATCTGCGCCGCCAGTGCGGGCGGAACCAGCGGCAGCGCGTACTCGGACCGGAACAATTCGTACGTCGAGTCCTTGATCGTGAAGAGGCCTTGCACTTTCGTGCGGCCTGAGAGGAAGAAGATCGCGGCGACGGCCACGCGGTCGAGCAGCAGCAGCGCGGCGTCGGGCAGCAGGCGGACAATATTCAGCATGGTGGTTCCTTTCGATGTCGACGGATGCCGCTCACGCGCGTGAGCAGGTCGTTGCCGATCCAGTCGGCGAGGAGCGCGCCCGCCCTGGCGATGCCGTCCTGCGGGCCGAGGCGATCCACGAGGCGCGCGCACAGGGCCGCGAAGCTGCGTTCGGCCCGTGCGAGTTGCAGCGCTTCGAAGTCCGCGGCCGCCAGCACGCGCAGGCGTGCGACGTGGCCGCGGCGCCAGACGATCGCACCCGCCGGCGCGGGCAGCATCGCCGCCTCGGGTGCCTCGGCGCCGCCGTGCAGAGCGGACCAGATGTCGGCCGCATTGGTCGTCAGCCGCGCCATGTGCAGCGACGGCGCGAAGCCGAGGCGCGCGCGGTCCCAGTCGACGTGCGCGAGCCGGGCCGGGTCCAGCGGCGCGGCGTCGCGCGCGACGAAGGCCGTCGCCAGCGACCATTCGATCCACGCCAGTTCATGCAGGTCGGGGTTGTCGGGAAAGACGGTGCGCAAGGTTGTCTCGAACCCGGCGCCGTAGGCGTCCAGCGTCCACGCACGCGGCGGCTGGCGCTGGACATGGACGGCGGCCGCGTGGCGAAACGCGGCGTCGCCGATGAACGCGCGCAGGTGCGGATAGGTCGCCTCCAGGCAGCCCATCAGCTGGACGCGGTAGTTGTTCTGGTAGACGTCGAGGCCGCGCCGGCCCTCGGCCAGGCGGTGCGCGGATGCGTTGTCGGCCGTCGTCAGCCAGCACCGGAAGTCGCGCTGCATCATGTGCAGGTTCATGCGGCCTCCTTCAAGGTTGGGCGAGAACCCAACCTCCGTGCGCGGGCCAGTTCGGCCAGCAGGTCCGCCAGCGGCGGGATGTCGGCATCGCGCTCGATCATCGTCGCGACCGGGCCGCAGCGCGCGAGGGCATGCGCGTACAGGGACCAGACGCCGTCCGGGACGCTCCTGTCGTGCGTGTCGATGAGCAGGCCGTCGCCCTGACTGTGGCCCGCGAGGTGGATCTGGCGCACGTGCTGCGCGGGCACGCCGTCCAGGAAAGCGAACGGATCGAAGCCGTGGTTGGCGGCGCTGACGAACACGTTGTTCACGTCCAGCAGCAGGCCGCAGCCCGTGCGCTCGCACATGCGCGCGAGGAAGTCCCATTCCGTCATGGATGCGCCGGCGAAGGCGAGATAGCTGGACGGATTCTCGAACAGCATCGCACGGCCCAGCGCGTCCTGGGCACGGTCGATGTTCGCGCAGACGACGTCGAGCGCTTCGTCCGTGTACGGCAGCGGCAGCAGGTCGTGCGCGTTGAAGCGGCCGATGCGTGACCACGAGAGATGGTCGGACACGTACAGCGGATCGACGGCGGCGACGAGCGCCTTCAGGCGCACGAGGTAGTCGCGGCGCAGGCCGTCGGCGGAGCCGATCGACATCGACACGCCGTGCAGCGCCACCGGATGCCGTTCGCGCACGCGGCGCAGGATGTCGAGCGGCCGGCCGCCCGCCACCATGAAGTTTTCGGAGATGACTTCGACGAAGTCGACGGGGACGTGCGTCTCGAGGAAGTCGCGGTAGTGCTCGCGCCGCAGGCCGAGGCCGAAGCCGGCGAACGTCGGTGGGGAGGGATGGGCTGGCATGGCTCGCTCCTGTGGTGGGTGGATGGCCCGCCGGGGGGGGCGGGCCGGCGCGGTCATTCCTTCTCGGTCAGCGTGCCGCCGAGCGCCTTGCATTCGGTCGGCGTCTTGACGATCACGCCCTGGCCCTTGCACTGGTTCAGGCCCTTGCAATCGTTCTTCGCCGTCGCGCACAGGCTCTCGCCCTTGCAGCCGTTGATGCCGTAGCAGCGGCCCGGCTGTTCCTTGTCCTTGTCTGCCGCATGGGACGGATTGGCAATGCCGAGCGTGGCGATGGCGAGGAGGGCGGCGGCGCCGGCCAGGCCGGCGCGGTTCGTACGTTGTGCTTTCATGGTGTTCTCCTTGTGGTGGGTGATGGATTACAGGGTGTCGCGGGCGGCCCGTTCGATGACCTGGGCCACGTCCTCGGGATGCGACATGTGGACGGCGTAGCTGGGCTTCGTGTGCCACAGCGCCGCATGGCTGGGCGTGCCGAGGAACGCGAGGCCGACGGGCGTCTGCGACGCGGCCAGTGCGGGCGCAGTGAACGTGCAGGCGGCCAGCAGCGAGGCGAGCGTCTTCATGGTCGCATTCATCGCTTATTTGCGGGGCGTGAGCGAGCCGTGGCCTTTCGGCGTCCTGATACTCGTGCAGGTGCCTTTCTCGACGAGGATCCAGGCGTCGCCCTGGTAATCCGTCTTCGCCGTGCCGGCGCACGAGGTCCCCGCGCCGGCCGCGCATTCGTTCTGGCCGGCGAGGGCCACGCCATAGCATTTCTCGGTCGGCTTCTTCGCTTCGGCGGCTTGGGCGCCGGCGCACAGTGTCAGGGCCAGCGTGGCGGCCAGCGCGGCGTGGGTCGTCTTCATCGGTCTCTCCTTCGGTTGGTTCGACGCGGCGCGTCGATGAACGTCATGAGACCAGCCGGGTGTGTCGGGGGCTTGTCCGTTGCATGTCCGGAAACCCCGGCAATGTGTCGACGGGGCTTTACGACACAATCGGACACAAAAATACGGAGATGCATGCAGCCTGAATAAGGTCAGACATCCTATGTGTTGTTATCGTATAACACCCCTAACAGCGATTTTGTGGTAGCGGATAGCAAAGCGCAGAGTGAGCGCGCTCTACTATGGTGCGAGAGATACGGATTCGGATATCGGTTGCGAAAAAAAATTTATTGGTTTGATGGTATTTACTCAAGTATGTTACCAACATGTCAGACGTCATACTTGAAAAGCAGCTTGAACGAGGTGTTTTTACCGACAGTCCGGCAAAGCTCGTAGCGTGTCCGAAAATGTTAGCGTTTAACATTTTGTGTTAGAGCGAGCGCCCAAAATACCGAACAAGGAGAATCGTTACCGGAAAAAAATGCAGCACCGACCACCTCATCCGTAAGACCAAAAAGGCCACCAGGCCATCCGATAAGAAGAGAGAGGAGACAAATGAAGCAACACTGGAATGGCGCCGCCCGGCGCCCGGCACGTTATCGCCGTAATGCTTATGCGCTGACCGTCATGGCCGGCCTCGTGTCCAGCGCCTGGGCGCAGGACAACACCGAACTGAGGACGCAGGGCAGCGGCCCGACCGTCACCGTCACCGGCTACCGCAGCTCGCTGGCGTTGTCCGCGCTGGAGAAGCGCGAGAACAACGGCCTCACCGACACCGTGTTCTCCGAGGACATGGGCAAATTCCCCGAGCCGAACATCGCCGACGCCCTGTCGCGCATACCGGGCGTCACCGTGACCCGCGCCGCGATCGACGGCGAAGGCATGAACATCTCGATCCGCGGCATGGGTCCCGCGTTCACGCGCGTGCTGCTGAACGGCGCGCCGATGGCATCCGCGTCGGCCGGCAGCTGGGGCGGCAACATCAGCGCCAACCGCGAAGTGGACATGGACTTCCTGCCGTCCGAACTGTTCCGCAGCGCGACCGTCTACAAGAGCCAGCAGGCCGACATCATCGAAGGCGGCGTGGCCGGTACCGTCAACATGCGCAGCGTGCGCCCGTTCGACAAGAACGGCTTCCGCTCCGCGTTCACCGCCAACGCCAACTACCGCGACAAGGACGGCAAGTGGGGCAACACGGGTTCGGCCCTGGTCAGCAACACGTGGAACACGCGCTTCGGCAAGGTGGGCGCGCTGGCCGGCTTCGCATGGCTGAATACGAAATACCACACCGACGTGTTCCAGACCGTCGACATGCGCACGTTCCGCCTGAACGCGAACCAGCGCGACGCGTCCGACCCGGCCTCCAAGGGTGGCGACTACTTCAACAGCCCGGCGACGGTCCCCAGCGGCATGGACCTGGCGTCCCTGCCGGCCTACGCGCAGGCCGTGCTGAAGCCGGGCGCCCCGATCGACCGCGCGATGCTGCTGGCGCTGAATCCGGGCGCGACGATCCAGCAAATCGACAACGGCCTGATGGGCCGCCTGCCGCGCTACCTCGTGTACGACGGCGAACGCCGCCGCCGCGGCGAGACGCTGAGCTTCCAGTGGCAGCCGAACGAAGACTGGATGGTCTACACGGACCTGGTCTTCGCCCAGAAGGGCAACAAGATGCAGCAGGAGGACATGGCCGCCGGCATGCGCGCGAACACCCCGATCCCGATCGGCTTGACGTTCGACCGCAGCGACTGCTCGAACTATTGCACGATCACGGGCGGCACGCTGGCGAACACCTTCTGGGGCCTGGAATTCCGCCCGATGAAGGAAAACACGCACTTCCGCAGCATCAACCCGGGCTTCGAGTGGCATGCAACCGACCGCCTGACCATCGACGGCCACGTCAACTACACGGACAGCGAGTTCTATCGCGACATGCCGACCGTGCTGGTGGCCACGCAGTCGGCGCCGACCGTCATCAAGTACGACAACTCGACGCCCGGCCATATCCCGGTCATGTCCAGCAACGTCGACATCAACGACCCGTCCAAGTTCGGCTGGTACCAGCCGGGCCAGGGCCTGTCCGGCCTGCGCGGCGACATCTACCAGCGCCGCAACACGACCAAGGGCACGCGCCTGAACCTGAACTGGGGCGATGACACGTTCGCGATCAAGGTGGGCGGCTCGTTCGACGACATCACGCGCCGCTACACGGGTTACGGCAACGCCGACTCGTGGATGAACTACACCTGCGGCAACCAGACCAGCTACCAGTTCATCCAGCCGGACAAGGCGCTGCAGGGCCAGTGCGACGGCCGCTTCGCGCCCGGCCCGATCCCGGCCGGCACCTACCCTGGCTACGGCACCGGCTATACGCAGGGCCAGACGGCGCCGCTGACCTACCTGGGCTCCGTCGTCACGAACGCCGACCTGGCGAAATACGTCCACAAGAGCGATCACGGCTTCATCACGGTCGACTGGGACAAGTTCGCCAAGGACACCAACTACCAGCACTACCACGATCACTTCTTCGACGTCCCGACGACGAACGGCGGCTACCTGCGCGAGAAGGTGTCGGCGTTCTACGTCGAGACCAATGGCCGCTTCCCCGTGTTCGGCCACACGCTGCGCTACAACGCCGGCGTGCGCTATGCGACGACGGAGCAGACGATCGGTGCCCCGGTCAACTCGCCCGACCCGCGCAATGCCGCCCAGGGCCTGCAACAGGGCGGCCGCTACCCGGACAGGCAGGCCTGGGTGTACGAATCGACCAAGTACCACAACATCCTGCCGTCGTTCAACCTGTCGTACAACGTGACGAAGGACGTGATCGCCCGCCTGTCCGGCTCCAAGTCGCTCACGCGCGCCAACCCGGCGGACCTGCACCAGACCCAGCTCTCGATCGGGGACCAGGGGGTGAACCAGGGCCAGGTGTCGAACCCGAACCTGAAGCCGTTCAAGGCGAACAACCTGGATGCGAGCCTGGAATGGTATTTCAGCCGCGAAGGCTATGTCGCGCTGTCCGGCTTCGCCAAGGACATCGTCAGCCGCCCGGGTTCGCGCATGATCGACTACACGCTGGCCGAACTGGACAAGATCTACGGCACGGTGGGCCTGACGGACGCGCAGCAGGCGGCCGTGGACGCCGCCGGGGGCCGCGACAAGAAGCACGTGATCGTCACCGAGCCGTTCATGATCGACACCAAGCTGAAGGTGCGCGGCCTGGAATTCACGTGGCAGCAGCCGCTCGACATGCTGCCGGTGAAAGGCTTCGGCTTCACGGGCAACTTCACGTACACGAAGCAGAACGATGAAGCGGCGAACGCGCCGCCGGTGGCCGGCGTCCCGCCGCGCACCAGCAACCTGACCGTGTACTACGAGCGCAACGGCCTGAACTTCCGCGTGTCGCGCCAGTACCAGGCGAGCCTGGTCAGCAACACGAACACGGGCCTGGGCAACGGCGTGTACGCGTATTCGACGGGACGCCAGCAGGTCGACCTGTCGGCCGGCCTGAACCTGCAAAAGTTGTTCGGCTTCGCGTACAACACGGACCTGTCGCTCAGCGTCTGGAACGTGAACAACGCGAAGAGCCAGAACTACACGCAGTTCAGCAATGCGATCTTCGACGAGAACGTGCCGGGCCGCAGCTACAACGTGACGCTGCGTACCTCGTTCTGATCAATTAGTTGCGTCTCCCCGGGCCGTTTGCTGGCGGTCCGGTATTCACGGAGCGGCCGAGTCTCGGGCCGCTCCTTTTTTATTGTCGATCTGTGCGGACTGATTTCATTGCGCGGCCGCCGACCACGTGAACCGCACCCCATCGCTCCCATCCGGCACCGGCCCCGGACTGTCCGCACGCACCGCATGCGTCACCCGATCGACGCGCACGAACCGGTTCGTCACGAGCGACATCAGCACAAGTTCCCCGGTCGGCGTCTCGATCCACTGGAAGCTCTCCGCCTTGCCGGGCCGACCCTTGCGCACGCCCACGCCGCCTTTGGCGTCGACGCTGACAAAGGCTGCGCCGGACTGCAGCGCGACACGCCCGAGACCCATGTCCTTCACGAGATACGACGCCACCTTGCGGCCGGTCTTGAATTCCGCCAGCCGGATGCGCTGCCCGACCGGAATCGCGCGCATCAGCCCGTGCGGATTCGGCTGGTAGACGTCGATGCTGTCGAAGTCGGCATGGCCGCCCGTCTTGCCGGCCTGGTTGTAGTTGAAGAGGGCGTAGCGCACGCCCTGGAAGGTCGTCAACTGGAACACCATCGTGAACGGATCGCCGATGGGCGCGAACGCCTTGCCGTCGACGGACCAGGAAAAGCGCGCCTGCTCGGTGAGGAAGTCGCAATCCGCGCGCAGCATCACGCGCGCGGCGCCGGCCGGCAGCGGCACGCGCACGGTGCTGTTGCGCGCCTGGTCGTACAGCGCGACCTGCAATCCAGCCGCCGTCTTTTCCACGCCCAGCGTCGCATACGGGAGATTCAGCAGCGCGAGGCCGGCGATGTCGCCGTCCGCGAGGCCCGTTGCGTCCAGCGTCACCGTCGGCGACGAGCGCGGACCGATGGCGCGCTGCGTCAGGCTGTTGCGGGCCTGCCAGAACGACGTCGCGGGGAGCGCATGCAGGCGCAGGAAGCCCGGACGTTCCGTCAGCGACCACTGGCCGTCGACCGGCACGTGGTTCCACTGCCAGACCGGCTGCAGCGTCGTGCCCGAGAAATCGTCGCTGCGGGCGTACGGCACCTTGACGGGCGCGGGCGCGGCCGTCTTCGGCTTGACCCACGTGCGCGGATTGCGCCCCAGGTTGCCGGGCAGGCCGAAGTACGGCCAGCCGTCCTTCCACGTGATCGGCGACAGGCTGAGCAGGCGGCCGACCGAATTAAAATCCATCATCGAGAAGCCCCACCATTCGCCGGCCGGCGTCAGCACGATGCCGCCCTGGTGCAGCGAGTTGGCGTTGCGGGCCGACGGGTCGGGCGGTTCGATCGCGGCCAGCGTCTTGTTGTCCTTCAGCCGGTAGCCCTGGGCCATGCCGAAGTCCTCGTCCTTGCTGATGGCCTGGTTGACTTCATACGGTCCGTCGACCTTGTCCGCGCGCGCGGCCGGCATGCGGAAGCCGCCCGCGTAGTTGGCGGAGAGGATGTAGTACTTCCCCTGGATCTTGTAGAGGTGCGCCCCTTCGCCCATGCCGGCGTCCTGCGCGAACAGGACTTTTTCCGTGCCGGGCACGATGTCCGTCAGGTCGTCCGTCAGCTGGGCGATGCGCATGCGTTGGTGGTCCCACACGACCCAGGCCTTGCCGTCGTCGTCGAACAGGACGGACAGGTCGTGCAGGCTGCGTTTCATCTCGCGGTGCGTCCAGGGACCGCGCGGATCGGTGGCGCTGAAGATCTGCGTGGCGCGGCCGTTCACGTTGCTGAAGATGTAGAACGTGCCGTTTCGGTAGCGCAGGCTCGGGGCCCAGATGCCTTGGCCGTAGATGCTCTTGCCGTCCTCCAGGCGGTAGGCCGGACCGAAGTCCAGCTTGTCGACCGCATAGCCGAGGAATTCCCAGTTCACGAGGTCGCGCGAGCGCAGGATCGGCAGGCCGGGCATCGCGTGCATCGTCGTCCCGGTCAGGTAAAACCAGTCGCCCACGCGGATCATGTCGGGGTCGGAGAACTCGTCGTAGAACAGCGGGTTCGTGAACGTGCCGCTGCCGTTGTCCGCCGTCCAGGTGGCGGCCGACAGGCCGGTGGCGGGGCGCGGTTCTTCCTGCGCGCGTGCGCCCATGCAGGCGATGGCGGCGCAGAGGGCGAGCACCGTCGCGGTGAGGCGCGGCGGGCGGGGGCGGTGTGCGGTCATGTGGGATCCGGTGGGTTCAGGGCATCCGGCAATGTAGGGCATGGATGATAGCGCTGTCAAAATCGCCGTCAGGCGCCGACGGCGGTTGTGGCGGCGCGGGCGCGCCGGCCAAGTCCTTGTTATTGCTGGGGTTTTGCAGGATGCGAATTCATACTTGCAACTAACCGACGAATGCGATACCGAAGCAGATATCGGTCGCCGGCAAAAAATCATCGCATGGCGCAGGCATGACGGGGCCTTGACACCGTTTTCACGCACAGTAAGATCGCACGATTCAGCCCGCCGTACCTACGATGACCCCTGTTTTCGCCTCGCCCCTCGTCCTGTTCGTCGCCTTCCCGGGCATGGGCCTGCTCGACCTCACCGGTCCGCAGACCGTGTTCTGGTGCGCCGCGAAGCGCATGGCGGAGCGGGGCCTCGCGCCGTACGAGCGGCACACGGTCAGCGTGGACGGCGGCCTCGTGGTGACGGCCGAAGGCGTCGCGCTCGACACGCTGCCCGCTGCGCAGTTCGCGGGACGCGCCATCGACACGATCCTCGTGCCCGGCGCACCCGGGATTGCCGCCGTGCTGGCGGACGTGGGCACGACGGTCGACTGGATCGCCGCCGCCGCGCCGCACGCCCGCCGCGTGACGTCCGTATGCACCGGCGCGTTCCTGCTGGCGCAAGGCGGCCTGCTGGACGGCCGGCGCGTGGCGACGCACTGGAACATGGCGGACGTGCTGGAGGCCCGCTTTCCCGCGCTGGACGTGGACCGCGAGGCGATCTTCGTGCGCCAGGACCCCGTGTGGACGTCGGCCGGCGTCACGGCCGGCATCGACCTCGCGCTGGCCCTCGTCGAAGAAGATTGCGGACGCGCGCTCGCGATGGACGTCGCGCGCGAACTGGTCGTGTTCATGAAGCGTTCCGGCGGCCAGGCGCAGCACAGCGAGCTGCTGCGCGCCCAGACGCGCGACGACGCGGCGTTCGACGCGCTGCACGGCTGGATCCTCGACAACCTGCACGACAGCGGCCTCACCGTGGAGCGCCTGGCCGCGCAGGCCCATATGAGCGCCCGCAACTTCGCCCGCGTCTACAAGGAGAGGACGGGATACTCGCCCGGCAAGGCGCTGGAACAGTTTCGCATGGGCGCGGCCCGGCGCATGCTCGAACAGTCGGAGGCGAACCTCGCCCAGGTCGCCCGCCAGTGCGGCTTCGGCGACGAGGACCGGATGTGCAGCGCATTCCGGCGCAACCTGGGCGAGACGCCGTCGGCCTACCGCAAGCGGCTGGCCGGCGCCTGAGCCTGCAGCCAGCTGGCGATGCGGATGGCGCTGAGGCGCGCCGCGCCATGCGGCACCAGCGTATCTTCCTGCAGCTCCGCGCCGAAATAGCGCGCGTGGACATCCGCGCGCACCGTGCGCGTGTCGCCCTTGGCCACGAGGTAGTCGCGCACGAGGTCGGACAGGCGGAAGCGGTCCGGCCCCGCGATCTCGACGATGCCGTTCACGGGCGCGCCCAGGACCACGTCCGCCATCGCCGCCGCCACGTCGTCCGAGGCGATGGGCTGGATGAACGCGGGCGACAGCGCGATGGTGTCGTCCTCGCCCGCCGACGCGGCCGCAGCCGCAACCCCGCCGAGGAATTCGAAGAACTGCGTCGAGTGCACGATGGTGTACGGCAGGCCGGACGCGCGGATCAGTTCTTCCTGCGCGATCTTGGCGCGGAAGTAGCCGCTGTCGGCAAGGCGCTGCGTGCCGACGACGGACAGCGCCACGTGGTGCTTCACGCCCGCCCTGCGTGCCGCGGCGAGGAGATTGCGGCCGGACGTCGTGAAGAATTCCAGCACGGCGTCGTCCGCGAACGACGGCGAATTCGCCACGTCCGCGACGGCGTCGCTGCCTTCCAGCGCCGCGTCCAGGCCTTCGCCCGTCAGCGTGTTCACGCCCGAGTTGGGCGACGCCGCCAGCGCTTCATGGCCGCGGGCGCGCAGGATAGTCACGAGTTTGCTGCCGATGAGGCCCGTGCCGCCGATGACTACGATTTTCATGGGTGTCTCCTCGTTACGCGAGATGGGCGCGGTCCAGGCCGAAGTCCTTGTCGTACGAACCGGGCACGGTCTTGAAGGCGACGTTGATCCGGTTCCACGCATTGATGGTCATGACCTCGTACGTCAGGTCCACGAGTTCCTGTTCCGTGAGCTGGGCGCGCACGCGTTCGTAGATCTCGTCCGGCACGCCCTGCCGCGACAGGGTCGTCAGCGCTTCGGTCCACGCCAGCGCGGCCCGTTCGCGCGGGGCGAACAAGGTCGATTCGCGCCACGCGGCCAGGTGGTGCAGGCGCAGCGGGCGCTCGCCGTGGATGGTGGCCTGCTTCACGTGCATGTCGATGCAGAAGCCGCAGCCGTTGATCTGCGAGGCGCGGATGGCCACGAGGTCGCGGATGCTTTCCTCGATGCTGCCGTCGTTGATCAAGGTGCCCAGTTCGACGAGCTTCTTGAAGAGGGCGGGGGACTGCTTGAGGTAGTTGATACGCTGGGTCATCTCGTTCTCCTTGGTGGGTTGTGGTACGGGATGAGTGTAGACAGCGGCCCGCGCGGACGGTAGGCGGCGTGCCGGCCGCACGGTGGTGCCGAAAAGGCACCAATCAGCGCGACATGCGCACCCCCGCGACGACCAGCAGCAATGCGGGACCGAGACGCCACCAGGCACCCCCGGCCACGGCGCCCGTCACGGCCAACGCGAGCGTGGACAGCACGGGCGTCAGGTAGGACAGCGACCCGATCGTCGCCGCGCGGCCCGTGCGCATGGCGCGGTCCCACAGGACGAATGCGATCCCGAGCGGCCCGATGCCGATGGCCGCCATGCCGGCCAGCTCCGTCGCGGACGGCCGGTAGGACGTTTCGAACAGCGCATGCGCGGCCAGCGCGAGGACGCCGGCGCCCAGGCAGAAGCCGCCCGTCGCCCAGGACGAATAGGCGGGCAGGCGGGCCGGCGCCAGCGAATACACGGCCCACGTGAACGCGGCGAACACGGCGAGCGCATAGCCGGCGACATGCGTGATGGTGAGCGCGGACGGCGCGATGACGAGCGCCCCGCCCGCGAAGGCAAGCACGCACCCGGCGAGCTGGCGCGGGCGCAGTGGCGCCGCACGCGGGGCCAGCACGACGATCAACAGCGGCCAGAGATAATTCAACAGGTTCGCCTCGGCGATGGGCGCGAGCTTGAACGCGGCCACGAGGCTCGCGTGATACAGGAACAGGCTGGCGACCCCGAAGCCCAGGATGGCCGGAGGCACGCGCCACTCGCGCCAGCGGTGCGCGGACGCGAGGCCGCCGCAGCACAGCGCGACGCCGGTCAGCAGCAGCGGCGGCGCGTTGCCGGCCAGGCGCACGAGCGTCGCGAACAGGGCCCACGACAGGATGGCGCCGAGCGCGCAAGTCCAGGCGGTGCGCGTCATGCCTGCGCTCCGCTGCCGTCCAGGACCGCATCGTCCAGGCCGAGGGCGCGGATCCGCTGGGTCATGTCGTCGACGAAGACCCGCACGCGCATCGGCATGTGATGCCGGCTCAGGTAGCACAGGAAGTGGCCGCGGTCCTCCGGCGCATACTCCGCCAGGCAGGCGACGAGGCGGCCGGCGCGCAGGTGTTCGCGGATCTGGTAGCCGGCCATCTGCGCGATGCCGGCGCCGTCGAGGACGGCCTGCAGCACGAGGTCGGCGTCGTTGAAGCAGAGCCACCCTTGCGGCGTGTGCTTGCGCACGGCGCCGTCCACCTTGAATTCCCAGTCGAACAGGCGGCCGGACGCGAAGCGGAAGTTGACGCAGCCGTGTCCCGCCAGTTCGTCCGGCGTGCGCGGCAGGCCGTGCCGCTCGGCGTACGCGGGCGATGCGCATACGAGCATGCGCATCGGGATGAGCTTCTTGGCGACGATCTGGCTGTCGTCCATGCGGCCGTTGCGAAAGGCCACGTCGATGCGGTCGGACGTGAAGTCGGTGGGGCGGTCGTCGAGGATCAGGTCCACCGTGATGTCCGGGTAGCGCGCATGGAAATCCTTCAGCAGCGGCGCGACGATCTTGCGCCCGAAGCCCACGGTGGACGAGATGCGCAGGTGGCCGCGCGGAATGCCGGTGCGCAGCTCGCGCATTTCGTCGAGCGCCTGGAAGATGCGGTCGACGCCGGGCCGGCAGCCGTCGAAGAAGCGCTGGCCTTCGGCCGTGAGGGCCGTGCTGCGCGTCGTGCGCAGGAACAGCCGCGTGTCGAGCTGCGTCTCCAGTTTCAGCACGCTGCGGCTGACGGCGGAGCGCCCGATGCCGAGCCGTTCGGCCGCCCGGGCGAAGCTGCCTTCGTGGACGACGGCCATGAACGCGACCACGCCCGCATACGTCGTGGCGAAGCTGGACGCCAGCGCGTCGTTGCGGTCGGGACTGGGAAGAACGGAGGTGAGGCTGCGGGGCACGGCTGTCCTGTCAGGTCGGTGATACGCCGATGGTAGCCGCGCGCCCTGTCCCCGGCAATGACAAGAATCCCGGATTTCCTGCCAGCGTCCCGCGCGCCGATTGGTGTTCCTGCGGCACCGCCGTGCGTCCCTCCGGGCGTCTTGTTCCGGCCGGATGTCGTCTCCAGACTGGCGGTTTCACGCATAACGAGGACCCGCTCATGTTCCGCTCCATTCCCATCGCCCTGGCCGCCTGCGCCACGCTCGCCCACGCGGCCCCGCCCGAACCCGTTGTCAGGACCTTGATGAACAAGGCGCTGTCCGACGCGCCGGGCAAGGAAGTCATGATGCTCACCGTCGACTATGCGCCGGGCGCGGCCGACCCCGTGCACCGCCACGACGCCCACGGCTTCATCTACGTGCTCGAAGGGACCATCGTCATGGGCGTGGCGGGCGGCAAGGAAAAGACGCTGCACGCGGGCGAGACCTTTTACGAAGGGCCGCGCGACGTGCACACGGTCGGGCGCAACGCGAGCAACACGAAGCCGGCGCGCTTCGTCGTGTTCCTGCTGAAGGACAGGGACAAGCCGGCGCTCATTCCGGTGGCATCCCACTGACTGCGGCGAGCGGCAGCGCCAGCAGGGTCGCCGCGTCGGCATTGTCGTCCGCGAGCAGGGGCAGCGTCACGTGGATGCGCGTGCCCTGGCCCGGTCGTCCGGGCTGTCGTCGCCGAGGAGGGCGGCGAAGGTCATGGCGTTTCCGGCGGCGCGGGCAGGTCGACCGCGAACGTCGCGCCGCTGCCCGGCGCCGATTCGACGGCCACGCGGCCGCCCATCCGTTCGACGCCTTTCTTGACGATCGCGAGGCCGATGCCCGTGCCCGGGTATTCCTCTTCGCCGTGCAGGCGTTCGAACACGTTGAAGATGCGGGCCTGGGCCGCCGGCGCGATGCCGATGCCGTCGTCCGCGACGGTGACCCGCACCATCGAGCCGGCTTCGCTTGCCGCGATGCGCACGACCGGCGCTTCCCCGGGCCGCACGAACTTGACGGCGTTCGACACGAGGTTCGTCAGCGCCTGCACGAACGTCTGGCGGTGCGCGCGCACCGTGAGGCCGTCCGGCACGTCGATGTGCAGCCGCGCCTTCGCCTGCTGGATTTCGGCGTGCAGCGCGGCCGTCACTTCGTGCAGCGCTTCCTGGATCGCGACGGATTCGGTGGCGATCTCCGTGCGCGACAGGCGTGCGAATTCGAGCAGGTCGGACACCATCGTGTCGACGCGGCGCGCGACGGCCTCGATGCGGTTGATGTACAGGCCCGCCTTGTCGAGGTGGCCCTCGGCGAAGTCCTGCTTGAGGACGTTCGCATAGCCCTGGATCGTGCGCAGCGGCTCGCGCATGTCGTGCGAGACCGAGAAGCCGAACGTCTCCAGCGCCTCGTTCGCTTCCTGCAGCTGGCGCGTGCGCGTGGCGATGCGCTGTTCCAGGTCGGCGTTCAGGCGCAGGATCTCGAGCTCCGCGCGGCGCAGCGACGTCACGTCGTCCACGATGCCGTCGACCGCGTCATGCCCGTTCACGCGCACGCGCACGAGCTTGACCTTGAAGGCGCGGCCTCCCGAGTCCGGGTCGCCCGCGTCCAGTTGCAGGTCGGCCGCGTCCAGCGTCGCCCGGAGCGTCGGGATGTGCTGCCTGACGTCCTCGATCAGGGGATGGTGCGCCGCCTTCGTGAATTCGCCGGACGCGAAGCCGAGCATGCTCCAGAACGCGCGGTTGCCTTCCTCGATCTCGCCTTCGAGCGACATGCGGAAGACGCCGACCTGGATGTTTTCGAGCAGCGCGGCGAGCCGCGTCTCGCTGCGGATCGCGCGCGAGCGGATCTCGGTGCGGTCGAGGCAGGTGCGCACGGCGACGGGCAGGCGCGCGTAGTGGCGCGGGCTCTTGATCACGTAGTCGTCCAGGCCGTGCTTCATGGCCTCCACGGCGATCTCCTGGGTGCCCGTCGCGGTGAACATGATGACGGACAATTGCGGATCGTGCGCTTTGATCAGCTTGAGCACGTCCAGGCCCGTCGTCCAGCGCATCTGGTAGTCGGTGATGACGACGTCGAACGGGAAGCCGGCGTCGGCCGCCTGTTCGAAGCCGGCGCGGTCGCCGGCTTCCGTCGTCTGGCAGCCGGGGAAATGGCGTTCCAGCTCGCGGCGGGCGAGCAGGCGGTCGTCGGGATTGTCGTCGAGGAGCAGGAAGCGCAGGGGCATGGTGGGTTCGGGACGGGACTTGTCGTGGTGCAAGCATGGCTATTGTAGCCGTAATGACGTCCCCCGTCAGGCCACCGGCGGCGCATCCGCCGGCGCGGCGGCCGGCAGGGGCTGCGGACGCGGCCGTTGCAGGCACAGCCGGAACACGGTGCCGCTTGGCGCCGGTTCGACGCGGACCGTGCCCCCCAGCCGTTCGACCGCCTTCTTCACGATCGCGAGGCCGATCCCCGTGCCCTGGTACTGGTCTTCGCCGTGGAGGCGCTCGAACACGTCGAACACCCGTTCGCGCTTGTCCTCCGGGATGCCGATGCCGTTGTCGGCGATGCGCACCCAGGCCGCGTCGGCGGTGACGTCGGCGTCGATGCGCACGTGCGGCACCACGCCCGGCGCCACGAACTTGATGGCATTGCCGATCAGGTTTACGAACACCTGCACGAGGACGGCTTCGGTGCCGAGCACCGTGGGCAGCGGGTACGCCGTGTCGATCCTGGCGCTGGCGGCCGCGATCTGCGTGTCCATGTCGCCCAGCGCGAGCTGCACGACGCGGTCCAGTTCGATGGGCTGCAGGCGCAGCTCCGCCCGCGACAGCTGGCTGTAGGCGAGCAGGTCCGTCACGAGCCGGTCCATGTGCTGGCTGACGGCGAGGATGCGGCGCACGAACTTTTCTCCGGTGTCGCTCAGCGTGGCCGCCTCGTCTTCCAGCAGCGCCGCCGCGTAACCCTGGACGTTGCGCAGCGGCGCGCGCAGGTCGTGCGCGATCGTGTGGGCGAAGGCGCGCAGTTCCATATTGGCCTCCGCCAGCTGCTCCGTGCGGTCCTGGATGCGCTGTTCGAGCAACCGGTTGGCGTCGCCGAGTTCGCGCTGGGTGCGTTTCAGCTCCGTCACGTCCAGCATGCTCATCACGGCGCCGCGCACGTCGCCATCGACGAGGAGCGGTTGGCAGTTGAGCTGCCAGAAACGCATCCGCTCCGGTTGCGCGGGGCTGCTGCCGGCGAACGGGATGCCGGTCACCGCCTGCTTGTCGCGCAACGCGGCCCGCAGCGCCGCGGCCAGGGCGTCGTCGTCGCTGCTCGAGCCCGCGATGCGGAATACCGTCGTCAGCAACTGGTCGCGCGCCTGCGCTTCTTCGCAGCCGAGCAATTGTTCCGCCACCCGGTTCATGAACCGCACGCGGCCGAACACGTCGACGGCGATCACGGCTTCGCCGATGCTGCGCAGGGTCGCGTCGAGATTCGCCCGCTGGGAGGCGAGGAAGGCGGCGTCGCGGCGTGCCATCGCCCGGACGAAGAACAGCAGGGCGACCGACAGCACCGACACCGCGCCGGCCGCCGCGATCGTGCGTGCGCGGTCGCTGGCCACGGCCGCGTCGCGCAGCACGAGCAGGCGCTCTTCCTCGGCCTGCAATGCGGCGATCCGGATGGCGATCGCCTGGCGCAACGCCCGTTCGCCCTCCTTGCTGGGATAGGCCATCGCGCGGTCCATGCCGGTACGCAGGTTGCGCACGTAATCGTCCAGCAGGCGCCGCAGCTCGGCCAGCGTGCGCTGCTGGGTGGGATTGTCGCTGGTCAGTCGTGTCAGGCTGTCGATTTCACGGGGCAGGGCGGTCAAGCGCTCCTGGAAATCCGCATCGTCGCGGCGGCTGTATTCGAGCCGCAGCGATTTCTGCAGCGCATCAGCTTCGTTGATCAGGCTTTGCGTGCCCTGCACGTGCTGCAGGACTTCGCGCGTGTGGTTGACCCAGCGCCAGGATGCAGCGGTGCGCTGGATGCCGACGGCGAGCGTGGAAATGCCCGCGAGCAGTACGGCGATGCTGATCGCCGCTGCGATATTGACGTACCGATTTGTCCTTTGGATGAGCATTGTGTCGGCAACGGGATTCCTATTTAACCATTCTACCTATATGAGGCCGGTTGCGGGCTCGACGACACGTGCGCGCGCCGGGCGCGTTGGGCGCGTGTTGGCATTTAGCGCCGCGATCCCCATCTGCCCCGCATGCGAACCCTGCTGCGCACCCTCCTCATCGCCATGGTCCTGCTTGCCGCCGAGGGCGTCCTGCGCCCGTGGCTGGATGACATCGCGTACGCGATCCGGCTCGGATCCCAGCCGGCGCCGGCGGCGCTGCCGGTGCCCGTGGCGGGTGTGAGGCCGGTGCAGCTGGCCGATACGTGGGGCGGCGCGCGCAGCGGCGGGCGCAGGCACGAAGGCATCGACATCTTCGCGCCGCGGGGGACGCCCGTGCTGTCGAGCACGGAAGGCATCGTGCTGCGCGTGGGCACCAACCGCCTGGGCGGGCAGGTCGTGTGGGTGCTGGGTCCCGGCGGCCAGCGCCACTATTACGCGCACCTCGACCGCTACGGCGACGTGCGCGCGGGTATGCGCGTACGGCCCGGCAGCATCCTGGGCTATGTCGGCAACACGGGCAATGCCGCGACCACGCCGCCGCACCTGCATTACGGCATCTACACGGCGGGCGGGGCCGTCAATCCCTATCCGCTGCTGAAAGCTGATGTGCGGCATAGTCCTACACGCGCACGGCTGGTCGGCGACACGGGACGCGCGCGCACTACAATCACATGAACAATAGGTAAACCAGAGTTTCAAGCCATGGATACTGCAGTCGTCAACAGCATGCCCGTCCAGAACGCCGGCGAACAGCTGCGCCGCGACACCGTGCTGTGGCGCTATCTCGACGCTGCCAAGCTGTTCGACTTCTTCGAGAATTCCACGCTGTTCTTTTGCCGTGCCGACCATTTCAGCGACAAGTTCGAAGGGGCGTTCACGCCGTCGCTGCGCGCCCAGATCAGCGAGGCCCATGCGCGCGGCGAGATCGACTACGACTACGAACAGTTCAAGCGGCGCATGCGCGAATCCGTGTTCATCAATTGCTGGCACCGGAACCAGGACGACAGCGCGGCCATGTGGGCGTTGTACGGCAAGTCGGAGTGCGCGGTGGCGCTGACGACGACGGCCGGGCAGCTGGCGGACACCGTCGAGGGCATCGCCGAGCACAGGATCTCGATCGCGCGCGTGGAATACGTGAAGCACTGGAGCGACCCGAAGCTGGACGTCTCGCCGGACTACACGCGCATCTTCGCCTACAAGACGAAGGCCTACGAATACGAAAAGGAGGTACGGGTGATCATCGACCGTACCCGCGCGCCGTCCGCGACGGACCTGCGCCAGCCCGGCATCGTCGTGCCCGTCGACGCAGTCCGGCTGCTGCGCAGCATCGTGATCGCGCCGGATGCGCCGCCGTGGTTCGAGAACCTCGTGCGGCAATCGGCGCAGCGCTACGGCATCCGCGTGCCCGTGCGGCGCTCGAAACTGGCCACGGACCCGATCTGAGCGCATCGTCTGTCCAGCAATCTGTCGTATCGCCGCCCAATTCCGTCAATTTACGTTGCATTTCCCGCTTGCTGTATTTATTGTTTCCGTACGGACACATATAATTCGCTGCCGCGCTCGCGGCATCACGCAATCTCGGAGAACATCATGGGTTTACAACGTCGCCTGGAGCACTTGCTGCTCTGGCATAAATTCGCCATCCTGAGCGTGGTCGGCATCGTCGTCGCCGCGATCCCGGCCTCGCTCTACCTGAAAGAAACGGGCAAGGCGTTGGATGCCCTCGAGCTGGAAGCGGATGCGCGCACGCCCGTGGCCACCATCCTCGACACCATCCAGACCACGCAGCAGCACCGCGGCCTGGCCGCGCTGGTGGTCGGCGGCGTCGCGGCATCGATCCCGAAGCGAGAAGAGAAGCAGCGCGAGGTGGATGCCAACTACGCGAAGATGTCGGCGATCGTCGCCGGCCTCCACGATCCGCGCATCGACCAGGCATGGGCCGAGGCGAAACGCGACTGGGAAACGCTGCGCGGGCGCGTGGCCGCCGGCACGATCACGGTCCCCCAGAGCTATGAGGCGCACACGGCGCTGGTGCCGAAGCTGCTCGACGTCGAGGACCGGGTGGCCGACCACTACGGCCTGAACCTGGACCCGGACGTCGATTCCTACCAGCTGATCCAGGCCATCGATTACCAGTTGCCGTACCTGACGGAGGAACTCGGCAAGATGCGCGCGAAGGGCGCCGGCCTGCTGGCCACCGCGCACGCCAGTCCGGAAGACCGCCTCGCCCTGTCCGCGATCGTGGCGCGGGTCGGCGACCGGTTGCACCAGACGACGCGCCAGTTCGACAAGGCGGCGCGTGCCAACCCGGCCCTCGTCGCGCCGCTGGAAGGCGCGATGCGCGACATGCGCGAGCAGGCGCAGCAGACCATGCGGCTGGCCCAGGAGCAGATCGTGAAGGCCGAAACGCTCACGTACTCGGGTCCGGAATACGTCCGGCTCACCACCGCGGCCATCGACGCCGAATACACCGTGGCCGACAAGGCCACGGTCCAGTTCGACAAACTGCTCGACGCCCGGATCTCCGCCCTCCAGCGCACCCGGCTGGGCATGCTGGCGGCCGTCGCCGCGCTGTTCGCGTTCGGCGGCCTGATGCTGTACGTGATCGCGCGCTCGGTGACGCAGCCGCTGAACAACGCCGTCGAGATCGCCGAACGGGTGGCCGCCGGCGACCTGACGGCGGCCATCGAGTCCGGCGGCCGCAACGAGACGGCGCGGCTGCTGGCGTCCCTGGGACGCATGAACGACAATCTGCGCAAGATCGTGGTCGAAGTGCGGGGCAGCATCCACACCATCGGCGAAGCCACGCGCGACATCGCGAGCGGCAACGCGCACCTGTCGTCGCGCACCGAATCGCAGGCGTCGAGCCTGCAGGAGACGGCGGCGTCGATGGAAGAGATCACGTCCACGGTGCGGCAGAACGCGGACAACGCGGCGCAGGCCAACCAGGTGGCGAGCCAGGCTTCCAGCGTGGCCCAGCGGGGCGGCGCGGTCGTCACCGACGTGGTCGCGACGATGGAGGCGATCAACGAGAGTGCGCGCAAGATCGTCGACATCATCGGCGTCATCGACGGCATCGCGTTCCAGACCAATATCCTCGCCCTGAATGCCGCCGTCGAAGCGGCGCGGGCGGGCGAGGCGGGCCGCGGCTTCGCGGTTGTCGCCAGCGAGGTGCGCACCCTGGCCCAACGCAGCGCGGCGGCGGCGAAGGAGATCAAGCAGCTCATCGGCGAGAGTGTCGAACGCGTCGAGGCGGGCAACCGCCTGGCCACGCAGGCGGGGACGTCGATGGGCGACATCCTGGCCAGTGTGCAGCGCGTGTCGGGGATCGTGTCGGAGATCGTGACGGCGTCGCGGGAGCAGGCGGCGGGCATCCACCAGGTGAACGACGCGATCGCGCACCTGGACGGCACGACGCAGGAGAATTCCGCGCTCGTCGAGCAGGCCGCGGCGGCGGCGGCGAGCCTGGATGAGCAGGCACGGAACCTGGCTCGGACCGTGAGCGTGTTCCGGACGGGAGATGACCGCGTGCTCAAGCTGGCGGCGTAAAAAAACCGCGCACGACAATTCGGGGTCAGAGCACATTTTCCGAAAAAATCGGGGTCAGAGCACTTTTCGGCGCAAAGTCTTCCGGGCAAAACCATCAGTCAAAAGGGCGTGGGTTGGCTCGTGGACGGGCCGACATGGCGCTGCGGATGGGTAGGTAATGGCCTCAGGAACATTGATCAGAAATGTGCTCTGACCCCGAATCCGGGAAAAAACGTGCTCTGACCCCGAATTTTGGCAATAAAAAGGCGGGCACGCGGCCCGGCTTGAAACGACGGCCTGGATTTCAGGCCGCGCGGTGAGAGGCGTTCGCGTCGTTGGCTGCCGACGCATGCTTGGCGCCGTCGCTGCCGGCACCCATGCCGTCGTCATGGTGGAACGGCACGAACCACGTGGCGAGGAACGACGGGATCGTGGCGATCATGACGGCGACGAAGTAGCTGACGTAACCCAGGTATTCCTGCAGCAGGCCGCTGATCATGCCCGTGACCAGCATGCACAGGCCCATCAGCGCCGTGCCGAACGCGTAGTGCGTGGTCGTGTACTTGCCCGGCGCGAGCTGCTGCATCAGGTAGATCATGTAGCCGACGGAGCCGAAGCCGTAGAAGAATTTTTCGACGACGACACCGGCCGTGATCGTCCACGCGCTGGTCGGCAGCGCGATGGCCATCGCGAGGAACGTCACGTTCGGGATGTTGACGGCGCAGCACAGCGTGAACAGCGTGCGTTTCAGGCCGAGCTTCGCGACGAACATGCCGCC
Source organism: uncultured Massilia sp. (assembly GCA_966211695.1). Classification (GTDB taxonomy): domain Bacteria; phylum Pseudomonadota; class Gammaproteobacteria; order Burkholderiales; family Burkholderiaceae_D; genus Telluria. The sequence continues at coordinate 49,994 of CBIHOW010000014.1, forward strand.
CAGCAGGGAGCCGACGAGCACCGCGATCAGGCCGCACGTGCCGTAGATGATGCCCAGGCTCTCGTTCGAGAGGCCCAGGCCGCCCTTCGCGGCCGAATCGACCATGAAGAACGGGCCGATCTTTTCCAGCATGCCGATACTGACGCGGAACAGGAACGCAAAGGCGATCATCTTCCACACGCCGCGCTTCTGGAAGAACGTGACGAACGAATCCAGCAGGATCACGGCGGCGCCGCGCACGCTGGTCGGCGTGTTTTCCGCGCGCGCGCCGTCCGGCATCACGCGCGCATGCCAGGCGGCCATCACGATGACGATGGCGGCGACGATGAAGAAGATCACGCGCCATGCTTCCATCCAGTCCGGGCCGAAGACCTTCGGGTCATGGTGGAACACGTCCGTGTGCAGCCGGCCGCTCAGGTAGACGAGGAAGCCGGAGGCGACGATCGGCCCGACGTTCCACGACAGGCTCTGCACGCCGCAGTACAGCGCCTGCGTGCGCGTGTCGAGCGAGGTGACGTACACGCCGTCGCTGGCGATGTCCTGCGTGGCGCCGATGAACGACATGAGGACGAACAGCGACAGCATCACCACCATCCAGTTGGGCATGCTCATCGCCAGCCCGGCGCCGGCGAAGCCCAGCGCGATGAGCACCTGCATCAGCAGCACGAAGAATTTCTTCGTCCGGTACATCTCGACGAACGGCGCGAACAGCGGCTTCACCGTGTAGGCGAGGCCCAGGATGCTCGAATACGCGGCGGCACGCGCATTGTCCATGCCGATGTTCTTGAACATGATGGCGGTGACGCTCGTCAGCATCACGTAGCCCATCGCCATCGTGAAGTACCCCGTGGGTACCCACAGCAGGGGGTGGCTGATGCGGTCAGGCGTGCGCATGGTGGGCCGCCGTGACGGAGTCGATCGGGGCGCGCTGCGCAGCGGCCCGGGCGTCGACGAGCTGCTGGTCCAGCATGGCGGCGGCGCCGGCCAGGGCGGGGTACGGCGCATGGATCACGTACACCGGGATCTGCCTGCAGAAGTCGGTGAAGCGGCCCTTGTTCTCGAAGCGGGCGCGGAACGACGACTTCGCGAAGAACTCGCCCAGGCGCGGCACGACGCCGCCGCCGATGTAGATGCCGCCGCGCGCGCACAGGGTGACGGCCACGTTCGCGGCCATCGTGCCCAGCGCGCCGCAGAACACGTCCAGCACTTCCGCGCACAGCTTGTCGCCGGCCAGGCCGCGCTCGACGACCTGCGCCGGTTCGAGGGTTTCGCTTGGGACGCCGTCGATGGCGCACAGCGCCTCGTGGATCGTCGCCAGGCCCGGACCCGAGATCAGGCGCTCGGCCGACACGTGGTCCCACTTCGTCCAGCAGTAGGCGAGGATCGCCTGTTCGCGCGCATTCGACGGCGAGAACGCGACGTGGCCGCCTTCGCTGGGCAGCACCTTCCAGCGGCCGGCGTCGGGAATCACGCCGCCGACACCCAGGCCCGTGCCGGCGCCCACGAGGCCGATCACGGCGTCCGGGCTCACGCGGGTGCCGCCGACCTGCTCGAGGTCCGAGTCCGCCAGGCTGGGCACCGACATCGACAGCGCGGCGAAGTCGTTCACGACGAGCAGCGTGTCGAGGCCGAGGTCGCGGCGCGCGGCGTCGATCGAGAACTGCCAGTGGTGGTTGGTCATCTTGACGAAATCGCCTTCGACCGGATTCGCGATCGCGATCACGGCGTGGCGCAGTTCACGCGCGGCGCCGGGGTGGCCGGCCAGGTAGGCGCGCACGGCGTCGACGAACGTCGGGTGGGCGGCGCAGGACAGCGTCGCGATTTCCTCGATGCGGCCGGGGCCGCGCTGCAGCGCAAAGCGGGCGTTCGTGCCGCCGATGTCGGCGAGCAGGCGGGCGCCGCCGAAAAGCACATCATCCATGGTGTCCCTCATGTCTTCCTCGGTCTCCTGTTTTTCTCACCTCACCCCCGGTGGGGGTCAGGCTGCGCGCAATGCGGCGCGCTGTCCGGCGATGAAGTCGCGGTACCACAGCGCGCTCGCCTTCGGGATGCGCTGCTGAGTCGCGTAGTCGACATACACGATGCCGAACCGCTTGGCATAGCCGGAATTCCATTCAAAATTGTCCATCAGGCTCCACAGGAAGTAGCCGCGCACGTCCACGCCCGCGTCCATCGCGGCCTTCAGGGCCTCGAGGTGGGTGCGGACGTATTCCACGCGCTGGGTGTCGTTGACCTGGCCGCCGTCGACCGTGTCGACCGCGGCCATGCCGTTTTCCGTAATGTACACCGGCGGCAGGTCCGGGTACTCCTGTTTCAGCTGCACGAGCAGGTCCGTCAGGCCCTGCGGGTAGATTTCCCAGCCCATGTCGGTGAAGCCCATGCCGCCCTCGGGCTTCCTCGGCGGGACTTCCGCGCTCATCACTTCGCGGCGGTAGTAGTTCACGCCCAGGAAGTCGAGCGGCTGGGCGATGATGTCGAAGTCGCCCGCGTGCACCTCCGGCGCGTTCGCGCCGTGCGCCTGCAGCGACAGGGCCGGGTAGCGGCGCTTGAAGATCGGGTCCATGAACCACTCGATCGAATTGGCCCATTCCAGTTCGGCCAGGCGGCGGTCGGCTTCCGTGTCGGTCGCGGGTTCCGCGGTCCACTGGTTCAGCACGATGCCCAGCTGGCACGTGGGATTCACGGCGCGCATCGACTGCATGGCGAGGCCGTGCGACAGCAGCAGGTGGTGCGACACCTGGATCGCCTGTTTCTTGTCCGCGACGCCGGGGGCGAACTGGCCGTTGCCGTAGCCGAGGTTCGCCGTGCACCACGGCTCGTTGTGGGTGGCGATGCTGGCCACGCGGTTGCCGTAGCGGCGCGCCACTTCGGCCGCGTAGTCGGCGAAGCGGTGCGCGGTGTCGCGCGACATCCAGCCGCCGTCGTCCTGCAGGCCCTGCGGCAGGTCCCAGTGGTACAGCGTGATGTGCGCCACGATGCCTTTTTCGTCCAGCGCATCCAGCAGGCGGGTGTAGAAGTCGAAGCCCGCTTCATTCCATGCGCCCTTGCCGGTCGGCTGCACGCGCGCCCACGCCATCGAGAAGCGGTAGGCGTTCACGCCCAGCGACGCCATCATCGCCACGTCGTCGCGGTAGCGGTGATAGTGGTCGCAGGCGACGTCGCCGTTGCTGCCGTCGATGATGTTGGCCGGGTTGTGCGAGAACGTATCCCAGATCGAAGGGCCCTTGCCGTCGGCGTCAAAGGCGCCTTCGATCTGGAAGGCGCTGGTGGCGACGCCCCACGTGAAATTGGAAGGAAAACGGATGGAGTCGGTCATGGTGCGCGGATGTAGTCGTTATGAAATGAAACTCTGAAATCGATTTCATCGTACATGCGTCTTCGGCGGGGTGTCAACACCATTTTTTACTTCCAAGCATCAACGCCACATGTCAAAGCGGCATGTCCTGGTGTATATTCACGAGCTTCGCGGCAGCCGCCGTGTCAAGATGCAGGCCGAAACGCATGAAAAAGGATTCCAGCAGTTCGCCGATGGTCACCGTCCACGAGGTCGCCCGTGTGGCGGGCGTGTCCGCGGCGACGGTCTCGCGCTTCCTGAACGGTACCGCCAAGGTGTCGGAGGAGAAGCGCCAGGCCATCGAAAGCGTCATCGAAAAGCTCAACTACAAGCCGAACGTGCTGGCCCAGAACCTCAAGACGGGCAGCTCGCGCACGATCGGCGTCCTGACGCAGTCGCTCGTGTCGGGCTATTTTGCCGACGCGATGGCCGGCATCGACGAGGCCCTGCAGGGCACGGGCTACGCGCCGCTGATCGTGTCGGGCCACTGGCATGCGGACGAGGAGGCGGAGCGCATCGAGCTCCTGATCGCGCGCCGCGTGGACGGCCTCGTCATCCTGAGCGGCAAATTGAAGGATGCGCAGATCCTGAAACTGTCGCAGCGCGTGCCCATCGTCGCCTTTGGCCGCGACCTGAGCGCGCCGCGCGCGTACGGCTTCTGCCTCGACAATTACTGGGGCGCGTGCGAAGCGGTGGGCTACTTGATCGAGCAGGGCCACCGCAACATCGCGTTCATCACGGGCCCGTCCGACCACCAGGACGCGCTGGCCCGCCTGGCCGGCTACCGCGACACGCTGGCCAAGCACGGCATCAAGGAACAGCAGCAGCTGATCGTCGGCGGCGACTTCCAGGAATCGGGCGGCCTGCTGGCCGTCGAACGCCTGCTGGAATCGGGCCAGCGCTTTTCCGCCATCTTCTGCGCGAACGACCTGACCGCGTACGGCGCCCGCCTCGCGCTGTACCGGCGCGGCATCCGCGTGCCGGAAGACATCTCCGTCATCGGCTTCGACGACCTGCACAGCTCCATGTACACGACGCCGCCGCTGACCACCGTACGCCAGCCGCTGTTCGACGTCGGCAAGTGCCTGGGCCGGGCGATCGTCAAGATGATCGGCCACGAGATGCTCGACATCGAGGTGCCGCAGCTGAACCTCGTCGTGCGCGAGTCCGTCAAGCGCGTCGACTAACTGACAAAAAATCGGGGTCAGAGCACGCTCTGACCCCGAATTCAGCCCGGATTCACAGGGCGGACGTCAGGCTGCGAAGCCGCCGTCTACTGCCAGGTCCGATCCCGTCACGAAGCTCGCTTCGGGGCTGGCCAGCCACGCGACCATCGAGGCGACTTCTTCCGGCCGGCCGTGGCGCGGCAAGGCCATGAAGCCGTGCAGCGATTTGCCGAAATCGGTGTCGGCCGGATTCATGTCCGTGTCGACCGGCCCCGGCAGCACGTTGTTCACCGTGATCCCGCGCGGCCCCAGGTCGCGCGCCAGACCTTTTACCAGGCCGGTCAGGGCCGACTTGCTCATCGCGTAGACCGAGGCACCGGCGAACGGCACGCGCAGCGCGTTCGTGCTGCCGATGTTGATGACGCGGCCGCCCTCCGGCAGGTGGCGTGCGGCCGCCTGCGTGGCGGCGAATACGGCGCGCAGGTTCACCGCCACCGTCTTGTCGAAGTCGGCGATGGAGAATTCCGTCACGTGGCCGCCGAGGAAGACGCCCGCGTTGTTGACGACGATGTCCAGCCGGCCGAACCTGGCGGCGGCCGTGTCGATGGCGGCGGCCAGCGCCTGCGGATCGGCCACGTCGGCGCGCAGGGCGAGGGCGCGGCCGCCGGCGGCCTCGATGCGCCCGGCCAGTGCCTGGGCGGCGGCGTCCGACGACTGGTACGTGAAGGCGACCGCGGCGCCGTCGCGGGTGAGACGCTCCACGATGGCCGCGCCGATGCCGCGCGATCCGCCGGTGACGAATGCCACTTTGTCTTGCAGGTTCGTGTTTGCCATGATGTTCTCCATTCGGTTGGGGTGGTTGATGTCTGCAGTATCATTCCAACTCCCGGTTCAAACTAGCCGGTCGATGAGCATAAGACTTTAAACCGTCAGTTAAAGGTCCACCATGGAGCACCTCGATTCCTTCATCCACAGCGCCGAGGATGGCAGCTTTTCGGCCGCGGCGCGCCGCCTCGGCCTCACGCCGGCCGGTGTCAGCAAGAACGTGGCCCGGCTCGAGGCGAACCTGGGCGTGCGCCTGTTCCAGCGCAGCACGCGCAAGCTGAGCCTGACGGAAGAGGGCGAACAATTGCTGCGCGAGGTGGCCGAGCCGTGGCACCGCATCCAGGACGCGGTGGCCGTCGTGCGCCAGGGCGCCAACCACGCCGCCGGGCCGCTGCGGGTGGCGCTGGCACCGGCCGTCGGGCGCATGCATTTCGTGCCGATGCTGGCGGAGTTCCGCCGCCGCTATCCCGAGGTGCTGCCCGACCTGCACTTCGATAACCGCCAGGTCGACCTGATCGCGGAAGGCTTCGATGTCGCGATCGGCGGCGGCGTCGAGCTGCCGCAGGGTGTCGTCGCGCGCGAGCTGGCGCGGGTGCGGATCGTGCTCGCCGCGGCGCCCGACTACCTGGCCCGGCGCGGCATGCCCACGCACCCGGACGACCTGGCCGCGCACGACGGCATCGCGCGCCGCTCGATCCGCACTGGAAGGCTGCAGGCGCTCACCCTGCGCGACGAAGCGGGCCGCGTGGCGCCCTACGATCCCCGCCCGGTGGCCGTGCTGGACGATCCGGAGGCGATGGCGCATGCGGCCGCCGCCGGACTCGGCATCGCGCTGCTGCCCGCGCCGCACGCGGGGCCACTGCTGGCGGACGGACGGCTCGTACGCATCCTGCCGGACTGGTATGCGGAGACGGGCCCGCTGTTCCTCTACTATTCGAACCGGCGGCTGCTGCCGGCCAAGACGCGCGTGTTCGTCGACTTCGTCGTGGAGCGTTTCCGGGAGCAAGGCCTGGCCGCGCATTTCGCCGGCTGACCACTGTCACGGAACTGACATCTGGCCTTAATACAATGTACGATTGCCAATCACCGGCAACCCGACAGAAAGATCGACCGCATGAGACCAACCTGGCTGAAAACTTCACTGACCCTGATGGCCTGTTCCGCGCTGTGGCTGTCCGCGCCGGCCCCCGCCGCGGACAACGTCAAACCGGCCGACGCCGGCCAGGCGGTGGCGCAGGCGAAGCCGCCGAAGCTGGTCGTCGTGATGGTCATCGACGGCCTGCCGGCCGAGCAGGTGCAGCGCTACCGCGACCAGTTCGGCCCCGGCGGCCTGCGCCGGCTGCTGGAGCAGGGCGCGTCGTTCACGGATGCGCACCAGGCGCACGGGATCACGGTGACGGCCGTCGGCCACTCGGCCGTGCTGACGGGCGCGTATCCGTACCGGCACGGCATCATCGGCAATCACTGGATCGCCGCGAATGGTCAGCAGGTCTATTGCACCGAAGACACTCGTTACCACTACATCGACGAACAGACGGACCCGCACGACGGCACGTCCCCCGCGAACCTGCGCGTGGACACGCTGGGCGACCAGCTGCGCTACGCCACGGGCAACCGCAGCAAGGTCGTGACCGTGTCCGGCAAGGACCGCGGCGCCATCCTGCTCGCGGGCAAGACCGGCACCGCCTACATGTACATGGACCAGACGGGCGATTTTGCCAGCAGCACCTATTACATGGACAAGCATCCGGCGTGGGTCGAGCGCTTCCGCGCCGCGAAGCCGCAGGACCGCTACTATGCGAAATCGTGGAAGCCGCTGCTGGACGACAAGGCCTACGCGGACGACGCCCCGTACCCCGAAGCGACGACATCCAGCCCGAACCGTTTTCCGTTCGCGTTCTACAGCGAGAGCGGCAAGCCGGCCGCCGACTACTATGGCCGCCTGAAGGTGAGTCCGGCCGTGGACGAACTGACCCTCGAGTTCGCCGAAGCCGCCGTCGACGGCGAGCAGCTGGGCCGCAATTCGACCGGCGCGACGGACTTGCTGGGCGTGAGCCTGTCCGGCCACGATTACGTGAACCACGCGTACGGCCCGGAAAGCCGCATGTCGCACGACCACCTGCAGCAGGTCGACCGCAAGATCGCGCAATTCTTCGCCTTCCTCGACAAGCGCGTGGGCCTGGACAACGTGCTCGTCGTGCTGACGGCCGACCACGGCTTCGCCAACACGGCCGAGTTCGCGCGCACGCGGCATGCGGACGCGCTGCGCGTGAATCCGAAGACCCTGCTCGAGAACCTGAACGCCGCGCTGGCCGAACGCTTCGGCGGCGCGCAACTCGTCAAGACGTCGCTGCTGCCCGACGTCCACCTGGACGACGAGGCCATCGCACGCCGCGGCCTCGTCCGTGCCGACGTGGAAAACGCCGCCGCCAGGTTCATGCTGGCGCAACCGGGCATCTCGGAAGTCTTCACGCGCACGCAGCTGGAGCAGGGCGTCGCGGCCAAGTCGCGCCTGGGCACGCTGATGCAGCGGGCATGGAACAGCCAGCTGTCCGGCGACCTGCTGGTCGTCACGACGCCGTACACGATCTTCGGGAGCGGCACGTCCGGCGCGAGCCACGGTACGCCGTGGCAATACGACACCTCGGTGCCCCTGCTGCTGATGGGCAGGCGCTGGATCCGGCCGGGCGAGCAGGCCGGCTATGCGGAAGTCGTCGACATCGCGCCGACGCTGGCGCAGATCCTGCACGTGCGCCGTCCGGCGGGCGCGGAAGGGCGCGTGCTGAAGGAGGCGCTGCGTTGATGGCCATGCCTGAAGACGTAACGGGAGACGGTGGAGCGCCGCGGGCCGCTATACTTCCGTCAACGTCACTCAATGCGAGCCCATCCATGTACGCAGCAGTCGACCTCGGCTCCAACTCGTTCCGCCTGCACATCGGCGAGCCGATCGCGGGCCAGATCCACATCGTGCGCACGGCGCGCGACCCGATCCGCCTCGCGGCCGGCCTCGGCCCGGACAACGCCCTCTCCGAAGCGGCCGTCGAGACGGCGCTGCGCACCCTGCGCGACTTCAGCGGCATCCTGCGCCAGTTCCGCCTGGACGCGGTGCGCGTCGTCGCGACCAACACGATGCGCGTGGCCAGCAATGCCGACGCCGTGCTGCCGCGCATGGAAGAGGCGATCGGCTATCCGATCGAGATCATCTCCGGCGAGGAAGAAGGGCGCCTGATCTACATGGGCGTCGCGCGCGCGCTGGGCCGGCGCCCCGAGCGGCGGCTCGTGATCGACATCGGCGGCGGCTCGACGGAAGTCATCGCGGCGCACGGCGACGACATCCACATCGTCGAATCGTTCAGCACCGGCACGCATCCGCAGAGCGCCACGTATTTCCGCGGCGGCCACATCAGCGCGGACGCGTTCGAGACGGCCGTCAACGCGGCGCGCGCCCAGTTCGAGGACCTGGCCGGCCAGTACCGCCAGCATGGCTGGGATGCCGTCTACGGGTCGTCCGGCACGATGCGCGCGATCAACGAGGTCATCTCGCGCAACCGCATCGGCGACGGCACGATGTCGCTGGCGAGCCTGCTCGCGCTGCGCGACAGGCTCATCGAACTCGGCCACGTCGACGCATTCGACCTGCCGGGCGTGAAACGCGAGCGCGTGATCGTGATGACGGGCGGCCTGTCGATCCTGATCGGCGTGATGCAGGAGCTGGGGGTACCCGCCATGACAGCGATTAACGCCGGCCTGCGCCTCGGAGTGCTGTCCGACCTGGAACTGCGGGCCAACCGCCACGACCGCCGCGACCTGGCCATCCAGGACTGCATGCGCCGCTTCGGCGTCGACGCGCAGCGCGCCGCGCGCACGGCGGCCATCGCGAAAACCCTGTTCGACAAGCTGGCGCCTCAGGACGAAGCCGTCGCCCACCACCTGCTGCGCAGCGCCATGCTGCACGAGGTCGGGCAGGCCGTGTCGCACACGGGCGCGCACAAGCATGCGGCCTACATCGTCGAGCACGCCGACCTGCCCGGTTTCACGGCGCGCGAGCAGCGCCTGATGAGCCTCATCGTGCTGGGCCAGAAGGGCAACCTGCGCAAGGTGCGGGAAGTGCTGGGCGTGCCCGACCTGGCCAAGGCCGTGCTGGCGCTGCGCCTGGCGGCCGTGTTCATGCACGCGCGCGTGGACGGCGACGTCGATGCCGTGCGCCTGCGCATGAAGGGCCGCATCGACATCGAGACGCCGCGCGGCTGGCTGCGCCAGCATCCGACGGTCGCCGCCTGGTTCGAGAAAGAGGCGGCCGCGTGGGGCGACGTGGGCGTGCCGTTCAGCGTCGCCACCTGACCACGCTTGTAATCCTCGCCGCGGGATCGATACTGGAAGTCCGATCATCGACTTTCAGGGAGAGGATCATGAACGAGCAAGCCAACATCAGCCTGATCAAACAGGCGTACGACGCGTACGGCCGGGGCGACATTCCGGCGCTGCTTGGCCTGGCCGCGCAGGACATCGACTGGGAGCTGCCCGAAGTGGAAGGCATTCCGTTCACCGGCAAACGCCATGGCGTGAGCGCGGTGGCCGACTTCTTCCGCATCCTGGCCGAGTGCCAGGAACCGCGCGAATTCAAGCCGGACCGGTTCATCGCCCAGGATGACCAGGTCGTCGTGCAGGGTCACGGCACGTTCGCCGTCAAGGCCACCGGCGCGGAGTTCAGCGGCGAGTGGTGCCACATCTTCCGTGTCGCCGGCGGCAAGATCGCCAGCTTCAAGGAGTACGACGATACCCACCAGGCCGCGCAGGCCTACCAGCCGCGGGGCGCGGGCGCGGGCATCGCCGCGCCGCAGCCGTCCGTCCATTGAGCTTCGGGCCGGCGCGCTTCAATACAGGGCCGAGACGGCCAACGTCAGCGCCGACCGCGTGTGTTCCGGCTGCGCGATCGAGCCCCGGTATTGCCCGCCCTGCGTCAACGGGACGTCGCCGCTGCGCGGCGTCCTGGCGTAGTCGAGCCGGGTGCGCAGTTCCAGCCACGGCGCCTGCACGGGACGCAGCGCGAGGCCAAGGCGCAGGCCGCGCGCGCGGGCGCCATCGAAACGCGCGGGATCGAAGCGGCCGGAAAAGGCGACGCGCATGCGCTCCGGGGTGGATACGAACAGGCTTGCCTCGGCCGTGAGGCGGCCGGCGGCCGGATCCCACGCCTGCGCCGCGCCCGCGAACAGCCGGGTGGTCCGGCAGGTTTCCTGCAGGCCGGCGGCGCTCGCGGTGCCGGCGATGTCGCGCCGCCAGCGGTCGGCCTCGACGGACGCGAGCACTGCCGCGCCGCCGCCCAGCGCATAGGCCGCGCCGGCGTCGACGGCCGCCAGCGTGGTCGACGTCGTCGACGCCGCGGCGACGCCGGCCTGGGTCTGCCCGTCGTAGTCTATGTTGCCCCGGTACCAGTCGGCGCTGCCGCGCAACGTCAGCGCACCGGCCGTGTATGCGGCGTGGAAGGCGACACCCGGCAGCCAGCCGGTTTCGCGCACGACGCGGCGTCCGGCGACGTCGTGTTCGACATGGTCGGCGTAGCGCAGGCCGGGGCCGGCCCCGACCTGCCATTGCGCGTGCGCGGGCGCGCCGGCGAGCGCGCACGCGGCCGGGAGCAGCCCGGCGCAAAGTAGACGGCGCATGCGCGCGTCAGGAGCCGGCGAGGAAGTCGCTCCAGCCCAGCGTGCTGGTTTGCGTGACGACGCCGTCGCCCTTGGCGCTGTAGTCCACGCGCACGCCGTTCGGGACGACCGTCGCGGTGACGGACGAGCCGGCGCCGTTGACGATCAGCGATCCCGCGGTCGGCATGCCCGTCGTCGTGCCGACGAACGGCTGCAGGTTCTTGACGGTGTACGCGAACTTCCCGAGACCGTTGGCATCGCCCGCCAGCGAGAAGTTGGCCGCGCTGCTCACCGTCGCCCCGTGCACGCCGATGGCCACCGAGTATGCCGTCAACGTCCATGTCGCCACTATCGCGCCGGACCGCTGTTCCGCCGCATGCAGCGACGCGCCCGAGATGGCGACCGTGGCATCCGTGGCGCTCGTGGCCGTGAAACCGAGCTTCATGTCGCCATAGAGCGTAGTGGCCGTGCTGCCGGACGCGACCGTGAAATTGTTGAAGCGGGTATCCAGCGTCACGGCGCCGGTCGTGGAATTGATGACGTCGCCGCTGACGCCCGACACCGTGATCGCCAGCGCCCCGTTCATCGTGGTCCCACTCTCCACGCAATTGAGCGCCGTCATCGTCAGCGTGTCGCCGTTGCTCAGCGTGTTCTGGCTGCGCAGGGTCGCGTCGATCGTCACGGTGCCGCCGCCGCTGCAGGACTCCGACACGGTGACGCCGGTCAGCAGGTTCGCGCCTTGCCTGCCGTACGCCTGCTTGACGAGGCCGAGTACCGGCGCGACGGCGCCGACGCCCGGCGGCGCGACGCTCACGCCGGTCACGACATCGGTCAGCGACGTCGACGACTGGCTGATCGCGTAGCCGGCGGCATAGCCGTTGCTGGCTGCCTTGGACGCATCGGCCGCCGCGATCGTGGACAGATTGGACGTCTGCACGGGCGGTGTGCTGGTGCCGCCGTTGCCGCCGCTGCCGCCGCCACCGCCGCAGGCGGACAAGACGAGGACGCAGCCGACGGCCGCCAGCGAATGTGTGGTTTTCATGACTGTTCTCTTTCTCCTGATAAATACGGCCGAGAGCTTACCGCAACACAGATGGGCGAAAATGCGCACAAATCCACGCATCTGTCGTTCAATTGACGTTCTGCTATCATGGGAGCCCGATTTTGTCCCGGTTCTTGATGAAGATCATTCCCCTCGAAGGCCGCCACGTGCGGCTCGAACCGTTCGACGAGACGCTCCGTGAACCGGTGCGGCGCGCGCTCGATTGCGATCCCGATGCGTGGCGCCTGTTCGCGCTCAATGGGCAGGGTGAAGGCTTCGAGGGCTTTTGGCGCAGCCTCAACGACCAGGTGGCGCAGGGCGGCTGGATCGCCTACGCCATCCGCGCCGTCGCGACCGGCGAGGTGGTCGGCACCACCAGCTTCCTGAACATCAAGCCCACGCGCCAGACCGTGGAGATCGGCGGCACGTTCCTCCATCCGGACGCACGTTCCACCCTGGTCAACGCGGAAGCGAAATACCTGATGCTGGCGCATGCCTTCGCCGCCGGCATGCGCCGCGTGGAATTGCTGACGGACGCGCGCAACGTGCGCAGCCAGGCGGCCATCTCGAAACTTGGCGCCGTGCGCGAAGGCGTGCTGCGGCGCGAACGCGTGACGTGGACCGGGCACGTGCGCGACAGCGTGCTGTTCGCCATCACCGACCTCGATTGGCCAGACGTCCGGGCGCGCCTGCAGGGGCGGCTCGGCGTGCCTTCCCTGGAGCGCGCATGAACGTCATTGTTCGCACAGGGTGCCGTGGCTCCGGAATACCTTCGGCGTGCAGCCGTACTCTTCCTTGAAGAGCTTGTTGAAATACGAGACGTTGGCATAACCGACCGCAAACGCCACGTCGGCGATGGGCATGCCGGGTTGGTCGGTCAGTATTCGCGCCGCTGCCGTCAGCCGCAATTGATTGACGTAGCCCGTAAAGGTCATGCCGAGCTCCGTTTTCAGGATATCGTTGATCTTTTCGCGGTCCGCGCCGATCCGCGCGGTCACGCTGCCCATGTCCAGTTCGGGATTCATGTAATGGGTGCCGAGGTACTGCAGGATGGCGGCCTTTTCCTTGTCCTTGAACGGTTCCAGGGTCAACTGCCGATAAGCGAAGAACTGCCTGTCATTCTTGAGTTGCGCATCCAGGCCGGCGACGAGCGCCCGGAAGTAGGCCCGCAGGAACCAGGCCGCGAATGCGCTCCAGCCAAGGACCAGGATGACCGCCAGCGCGACGAGGTAGCGATCGTCGCGGCCGTGCAGCGTGAATTCGCTGATCTCGACGCGCGAATCGACTTCGCGCGGGCTTTTCTGGCTGATGCCGAACACGAACCTGGCCACCTGTCCCAGGTCGTAGGACTGGCGCGACGGGTCGATCTTCGACGTCCCGAACCACCATGCGGGAATCGTGAGGCGGGTCAGGTCCAGCGACACCGGCGTTCCCCGCTCGCTGCAGGAGAAGTAGGTGAGCGGCGACGGGTAGGTGTGAAACATGCCCGGCGTCGACACGCGCGGGTCGAATGTGGATACGCTGAACAGCAGCGAATTGGCGGGCTCGCATTTGGCGACGAACGTGACGGTGCCGAACTTCGACAGGTTCGCCGGCACCGCCTTGCCCCGTCCATCATCGAACACCAGTTCCGCCGCGACAAAGGGATACGTCGCGGCGGGCGTGATCCGGAAGTCGAAGCGAAGCGACTGCCGGCCTGCCTCGAGGATGCGAATGGTCGACGTGCCGCCCAGGATGGCGTCCGTGGTGACGGCCGGCCGCCAATGCACGCCGCCCGGTTCCCTGGGAATGAGCGACGCGGACGGATGGCTTTGACGGATGCAAAACCAGGCGACCGCCGCATCGGCAACCAGGACGAGGATGAGCGCGACGAATGCCTTCTTGTAGAAATCCTGCATGACCCTCGATGATGTTTCCCCCGTGCGGGGGGATCATTGTATTCGCTATTGCGCCCAGCTCAGCGATTGCGCGTCCAGCGACACTTCATAGTAGCCACGGCGGTCCCAGGTCAGGGGCGTGCCGTTCTGCGACAGGGTGCCGCCGTTCACCACGACGCGCAGCTTGCGGCCCGAGGGGAAGTTGGCCGGCAGCGTCCAGCGCCAGGTGGTCACGCCGGCACTCGTCGTGGCCGTGGCCGCCTGCAGCAACTGCTGGCCGCGCCAGTAGGCGCCGATGTTGACCACGCTGTCGATCCATACCGTGCCCAGCGATTTGGCATAGGTCATGTTGCCGGTGACCGCGCCGATGTCCACGCCGCCACCCCAGTCCTGGGTGGTGGGGAGCAGCGTGTGGAACAGATAGATCATCCAGCGGCCCTGGCCCACGGCGGTGTTGAACTTGGACGTGGCATCGCTGCCCGGCGTGGACGGGTCGCCCGGGAACTCGGCGAGCGGCAGGTTCTGCGCATCGCCCCCCGTGCCGGGCGCCACCAGGCCCGGCCATACGCCGCGCGAGACCATGAAGCGCGATGTGGCGGCCGGTTTGTAGTCCGTGTCGCCGAACGGGTAGGCGGAGGTCCAGACCGCGGACTGTCCGATTTTCGTGCGGATGTAGACGCCGGTATCGTCGAACTCGGCCCCGGCGCTGCCCAGGCCTGCCGGGCACGTGTTGGGATCGTTGTCGATCAGTTCCGCGACCCGGCAGTGGTGCGTCGTGTGGTTGCCGATTTCCGAACCCTGGGCGACGGCGTCCTTCCAGGTGGCGTCGAAGTTGGGATACCAGTTGGCGACGGGGTTGATGTAGTACGTGACGCGCACGCGTTGCGCCTTCAGGTCCGGGTAGTGGTCGATCTGCGACGGTTGCGAGTCGTCGAAGGTGTAGGACATGGCGGCCTTGAAGCCGGCCCAGTCGAGCACGCGCAGCCCCGGTTGCCCGGTGGTGCCGGCGGGGCGGGCTGCCTCGCTCGTCGCGAGCGGCAGCGGCAGGCGGGCCGCGCCGCCATCGTTCCACGGGAGCACTTGTACTTTCAACGGGGCCTGGCTGGTGCGCTGGCCATCGCTGACCTGCACGCTGAGGTCGTAGTCGTTGTGGCCATCGGCGTCGCCGGGGTGCGCAGTGTCCGGCGCCAGCCGGAACGAGAGGGCGCCGGTCGCGGGGTCGATCTTGAAGCGCGCCGCATCGCTGCCGGCGATGGACCACGTGGCGGTGCGTCCGCCGGCCAGGGTCGCCGACGGGACAAGGAACGTCGCGGCCAGTCCTTCGTGGACGCTCACGCTGGCCGGCATCGTCAGGACGGGGGCGACCGCCGACGCGCCGGCGGTGGCCGCCTGGGCGTCGGGACCGTTGACGGTACCGCCACCCCCGCTGCAGCCGGAAAGCAGCGCCACCAGCAGGGCGGGGATGGCGGCCTGGATGTTGTATTTCCTGTTCAAGATGGACTCCTCCTATCGTGTGTTCGGCCCCCAATCGTAGGCATCCACCCGGCGGCGCTCTAACGCATATTGCGGAAAATTCGACGGTGTGCAGAAATTTGCATGAATTTCTGCAGATAGTCATAGTGTCGGCCGTCTTTACACGTCGCGACCCTTGCGACGTCCGCTCGGGTGCATAAGCTTGATTCCATTGCGATTATTGCACCTGGCTTGATTTTTGCTTTGCGGTAATCCGGCCGATATCACTGGCCGTGCCCATTCATAATGAATATAAATGCGCTCGATTCCTTCTTTTCCTAAATCTAATAAAGGAATGCATATGTTTCGCACCACAATTCTTGTCGCCGCCATGACCCTTGGCGTCTCGCTGACTGCGTCCGCGACCACGATCAGCTACACCAATTTCTCGTCGACCGCCGGCCTGCAGCTGAACGGCAATGCCACCGCCGCCGTCGACGACAGCAGCCGCAATGTATTGCGCGTCACCCCGTCCGCGGGCAGCCAATCGGGTTCCGTCTTCAGCACGGCGGCCGTCAATCTTGGCAGCGACGCATCGTTCAGCACCAAATTCCGCTTCAATTTCAACCACCAGTTCAATACCGGTGCCGACGGCCTCGTATTCGTCGTGCAAACCGTGTCCAATTCAGCCGGGGGCGGGGGTGGCGGCATCGGCTATGCCGGCCTGCCGAACAGCGTGGGCATCGAGTTCGACAACTGGGACAATGGCGCCGGGGATGGCAACAGTGCCAACCATGTCGGTGTCGATATCAACGGCAACGTCAATTCCGCCGCGCTCAACACCAACCTGCCGGTCATACTCGACTCCGGCCAGGATTTATTCGCATGGATCGACTACAACGGCGCGACCGATTTGCTCGAGGTTCGCCTGAGCGATGTCGATGCCCGCCCGGTGGCGTCGCTGCTGTCGTACGGAGTCGACCTTGTCAGTGTTCTCGGTACCCCCAATGCGTTTGTCGGCTTCACGTCCGGCACCGGCGCCGCCGGCGCCAATCACGACGTCATCGCCTGGGAATTCCGCGATACGTTTGCGCCCGTCGATGTGCCTGAGCCCGCGTCACTGCTGTTGCTAGGTGCCGGCGTGGTCGGCCTGGGCGCCACGCGCCGCCGCTCCAGGTCCAGCCGCTAAGCCGGAAGCCGGTTTCAGTCGGCTTGCCAATTTCCTGAATTCCTTGGGGGAACAACCGTATTCTTCCTTGAACAGCTTGTTGAAATACGAGCTGTTGGCATAGCCGACCGAATATGCGATTTCCGCCACGGTCGCGCCGGCTGCATCGGTCAGCAGCCTGGCGGCTTCGGTCAACCTCAGCTTCTTCAGGTAGCCGGCGAATGTCATGCCGAGCTCCGCTTTCAGCACCTCGCTGATCTTGTGACGGCTCGCGCCCGTGCCGGCGGCAACAGCGTCCAGGTCCAGTCCGGATTGCGCGTAATGGGTGGCGATGAAGCGCAGGATGTCGGCCTTTTCCTTGTCCTCGAACCCTTCGACGGTCAATTGGCGGTAGGCCACGAACGACAAATCCTTGTCGAGCCGGGATGCGACCTTCGCGCCGAGGGCGCGCGAGTGCGCCCGGAAGAATCCGATGCCGAAGGCGCCCCAGCCGATCACCAGGACCAGCGCCAGCGCGACGAGGTAGCGGTCGTCGCGGCCATGCAGCACAAGATCGCTGATCTCGACATGCGCATCGAGGTCGCGCGGGCTGTACTGGCTCGCGCCGAATTCCAGTTTCACCACATGGTCCAGCGTGTAGGACCGGCGCGCAAGGTCGACATGTTCGACCTCGTACCACCAGTCCGGAATGGCCAGGCGCGTGAGATCCAGCGAGACCGGCATGCCCTTTTCGTTGCAGGAAAAGAAAGTCATGACGGGCTTCGCGACACCCGCGTCGACCACGGGGATGTTGAGGACCAGCGAATTGGCGGGCGTGCATTTTGCCAGGAAGGTGACGGTCGAGTACTTCGACAGATCGGCCGTGCCGGGTGTCCCGTCCGCGGCGTCGAACTGCAATGCCGCCCACGCCCACGGATGCGGGATGGCCCCCGAGACCCTGAAGTCGAAGCGGAGCGATTGCCGCCCGGCGTCATGGATGCGCACCGTCGACGCGCCGCCGTACGCGGCGTCCGTGACGGCGGCAGCGTGCCAGCGCGGTGCCGCGCGGTCCCGCGGCATGAGCGAAGCGGATGGCGCGCTCCGATGGATGCAGAAACCCGCGACCAGCGCATCGGCGGCCAGCAGCAGGACGAACGCGCCGAGTGCCTTCCGGTAAAAGTGCTGCATGTCAGCGCTGCGCGAAAAACGCCGACGGCGAACAGC
Source organism: uncultured Massilia sp. (assembly GCA_966211695.1). Lineage (GTDB taxonomy): Bacteria > Pseudomonadota > Gammaproteobacteria > Burkholderiales > Burkholderiaceae_D > Telluria. The sequence goes on from CBIHOW010000014.1 coordinate 67,700, forward strand.
CGAACGTTTTCCTGAACATGTGCGAAAAGGCCGACTGGCTCGTGTAGCCCAGTTCCTCCGCCACGCGAGAGAGCGGCATCCCGCGCGCGATCAGCGGCGCCGCGTGCGCCAGGCGCACCTGCTGGCGCCATTCGGTGAAACTCATTCCCAGCTCGCGCTCGAACAGCCGCGCCAGCGTGCGCTCCGACGCGCCGACCTGGCGCGCCCAGTCGGCCAGCGTGTGCGTGGCGCCGGGGTCGTCGAGCAGGCGTTCGCACAGGCTTTGCAGGCGCTTGTCGCGCGGCAGGGGCACGCGGATCGGCAGCGCGGGCGAACGCGCCAGTTCGTCCAGCATCAGTTCGGACAGGAGCGTCGCACGCGGCGACGGTTCCAGTTGCGGCAGTTGTTCCAATGCGAGGATCAGTTCGCGCAGCAGGGTCGACACCTCCAGCACGCGGCAATCCTCATCGGGGAAGGGCGAGCGCGCGGCGTGGATGCGCACGGGACGCAGGCGCACGGGTTCGAGCACCGTCACTTCGTGCACGACGCCGGGCGCCGTCCAGATCGCGCGCGACGGCGGCACGATCCAGCTGCTGCCGGCGGCCGTCAGGCGGATCACGCCTTCGCGCGCATACGTCAGCTGGCCGAACGTGTGCGTGTGGGGCGCGACGTTGTCGGCCGCTTCCAGATCGCGCGCCGTCAAGGTGACGGGCCGCGCCGGCGTGGGGTCGAAGCAGTCGGGGAACGGCTGCGTATGGTGGACGACGGGGATGCTCACGGATGTCCGATTCTCGACAGAAGTTGTCCTGCTATCGTAAATCAGTCGTGGTCCTTTTGCCTACACTGGCGTTTTCCCATGGAGTCAACATGTCACAAGACAGCACCCTGCGCGCCGACGCGCGCGTGATCGCGCTGGTGGGCCTGGCCCACGGCACCTCGCACTTCTACCACCTGATCCTGGCCGCGCTGTTCCCCTGGCTGAAGCCCGCGTTCGGCCTCAGTTACGCGGAACTGGGCCTGCTGCTGACCGCGTTCTTCGTCGTGTCGGGCGTCGGCCAGGCGCTGGCCGGCTTCGTCGTCGACCGCGTCGGCGCGCGCAGCGTCCTGTTCTTCGGCATGGCGATGCTGGGCGTCTCCGCCCTCGTGCTGTCGGTGGCCGACGGCTACGCGGCGCTGATGGCGGGCGCGCTGCTGGCCGGCGTCGGCAACAGCATATTTCACCCCGCCGACTACACCCTGCTGAACCAGCGCGTCTCGCGCGCCCGGCTGGCGCACGGCTTTTCCGTGCACGGCATCAGCGGCAACATCGGCTGGGCCGCGGCGCCGCTGTTCATGACGACGGTCGCCGCGTTCTCCAGCTGGCGCATGGCGCTGGCGTCCGCCGCGATCCTGCCGTTCGCCGTGCTGGCCATCCTCTTGCTGAACCGCGCGCACCTGCGTCCGGAACAGAAACCGGCTTCCGTAGCGGCGGCCGCCGGCGGCGAAGGGACGCTGGCTTTCCTGCGCCTGCGCGCCGTGTGGATGTGCTTCGCGTTCTTCTTCCTCACCGCCGTGGCGCTGGGCGGCATCCAGGCGTTCGCGTCGATCGGCCTGATGCAGCTGTACGGCATTTCGCGCGAGCTGGCGACGGGTTCGTACACGGCGTACATGCTGGCCTCTGCGGGCGGCATGCTGCTGGGGGGATTCGTCGGTGCGGGCCGGCAGGACCACGACCGCACCGTCGCCATCGCCTTCGCCTTGGCCGCCGCGCTGGCCCTGCTGCTGGGCGCGGCCGTCGTGCCGGGCTGGCTCGCACTGCCGCTGATGGCGCTTATCGGCTTCTTCTCGGGCGTCGCGGGACCGTCGCGCGACCTGATGATCCGCGCCGCGGCGCCGAAGAACGCGACGGGGCGCGTCTATGGCGTCGTCTACTCGGGGCTCGATTCCGGCCTGTCCGTCGGGCCGGCGCTGTTCGGGCTCGTGATGGATGCCGGGCATCCGGGCTGGCTGTTTGCCGGGATCGCGCTGTTCCAGGCGCTGGCGATCGTCACGGCGGTGGGTGTCGGCGGCGGGACGCGCGCCGGCCGCCTGCAGAACGCCTGACCGTCAGTCCGCGTGCAGCGGAAAGTGCAGCGTGACGCAGGTGCCTTGTCCGGCGCGGCTTTCCATGTCGATGTGGCCCTGGTGCTTGCGAACGAAACCGGCGGCCAGCGCCAGGCCGAGTCCCGCGCCGTGCACGTCCGTCTTCGTGCTGAAGAACGGTTCGAAGGCGCGGCGCCGCACTTCCGGCACCATGCCGGTCCCCGTATCGACGACGCGGATGCGCGCATAGCGTCCCGCCGGGACCTGCGCCGTGCGCGGCGCGACTTCCTCGATGTCGAGGACGAGCGTGACCGTGCCGCCGCCGGACGTGGCGTCGCGCGCGTTCTTCACCAGCTCGGCCAGCACCTTCTGCAGCTCGATCGGATCGAGCGCCGCGCGGCAGGGCGCATCGAGGAGGTCCAGCGCACACGGCGGCACGGCGCCCGCGGGGTTGAACACGGCGCCGTCGATCCCGCGCAGGAAGGCGCCGAGGTCGATGCTGTCCGACGTGCGCGAACTGCCCCGCGCCGTCGCCAGCAGTTGCGCGGTCAGCTGGGTGCCGCGCTTGACGCCGTCCGTCGCCGCGTCGATGCGCCGGCGCGCGCGCTCGTCCGGCTGCTCGATGCGCATGAGTTGCAGGTGGCCGTTGATGATGTGCAGGACGTTGTTGACGTCGTGCGCCACCGTCGTGGCGAGCTGGCCGACGGCTTCCATTTTCTGCGCCTCGTGCAGCGCGGCCTGGGCGTGCGCGAGTTGCTCCGTGCGGCGCAGCAGGGCGGTGCGGCTGTCCTCCAGCGCGGCCGCGGCGCGGTCGCGCTCGCGCGCCACGAGGCAGGCGTTCGAATGCGCCCGCACGCGCGCCGTCAGCTCCACGCGGTCCGGCCATTTGACGAGGTAGTCGGCCGCGCCCGCGGCGAAGCCGGCGGCCTTCACGTGCGGATCGACCTCGGTCGACAGCATCAGCAGCGGCACCGCCGCCGTCGCCGGATGGCCGCGCAGGCGGCGGATCAGCTCGAGGCCGTCGATGCCCGGCATGCGCAGGTCGACCAGCATCACGGTGGGGTCGAAGTCGCACGCCGCGTCGATGGCGGCGTCGGGATCGTGCACGAAGCGAAGCGTGACGCCGTCCTGGCCGGCGAACATCCCGAGCAGCATGTCGGCGCTCATGCGTTCGTCGTCGATGAGAAGGAGGCGAAGGTCGTTGTCGTTGCTGTGCATGGAAGATCGTGTGGGGCGCGTCAGGCGCGCGCAAGCTGGTCGGCGCCGGCCGCCCGGATGGCGTGTTCGATGGCGGTGATGGTGTGCTGGAGCTGGGCCAGTTCGAAGGGCTTGGGCAGCAGGGCGGCCGCGTGCGCGCCGGTGTCGACGCCGACGATGCCTTCGCCCGACGCGAGGATGACCCGCAACGACGGCCTGCGCGCGCAGGCTCGCGCCGCCAGCACGTCGCCCTGCATGCCGGGCAGGTTCAGGTCGGTGAACAGCACGTCGAACGCCCCGCTGACGGTTCCATCCTCCAGCAGCGCGAGCGCCTGCTCGGCCGTGGCGGCGCCGCGCGCCCCGTAGCCGAGGGCTTCCAGGATCTCGCACGTGAGCACGCGCGCGTCCGGGTCGTCTTCCACGACGAGGAACCGGAGCGGTCCCGCCGGGGCGTCGTCCGCAAGCGCTGACGGCGCGTGCGCCGTGGCGGATGCGCGCGCATCCAGGCGCGTGCGCAGCGTCAGCGCGAGCTGGGGCAGGGTATAGGGCTTCGGCAGCAGCACGACGTCCGCCGGCATGCTCGCGTCGAGCAGCGACGCGTCGACCGCGTGGCCGGACGTGAGCACGACTGCCATCCCCGGCGCGAGCCGCGCGGCCTGGCGCACCAGGTCGGCGGCCGTGACCCGGCCCGGCATCGACACGTCGCTGAACAGGAGGTCGACGGCGGCTCCGCTGTGCAGGATGGCGAGCGCCTGCTCGCCGCTGGCGGCGCTGAGGACGCGATAGCCCAGGCCCGCCAGCATGTCGACGGTGACGACGCGGATCGCGGGATCGTCGTCGACCAGCAGGACGGTCTCGTCGCCGCCCTTCACGTGCGCGGCCGCCGCTTCGCGGGCGATCTCGTGGTCGCCGTCCACGCGCGGCAGTTCGACGACGATCGTGGTGCCGCTGCCCGGCGCGCTGTCGATCCGGATCGTGCCCCCGCTCTGGCGCACGAACCCGTACACCATGCTCATGCCGAGGCCCGTGCCCTTGCCGGCGTCCTTGGTCGTGTAGAACGGATCGAACACGTTGGCGAGCACCTCGGGCGACATGCCGCAGCCGTCGTCGGTCACGGCCAGTTCGACCAGGCGCGCGCCGTCGGGGGCAGTCCGGTTGGCCGCCGCGATGCGCAGGTTGCCGCTGCCGCCCATCGCGTCGCGCGCATTGATCGTCATGTTCAGGATCGCGTTCTCGAACTGGTTGCGGTCCAGGGCCGTGCTCCACAGGCCCGGGGCGATGTCGAGTGCCAGCGCGACGCCGTCGCCGAGCGCGCGCTGGAGCAGCGGCGCGATCTCGTCCAGCAGGCGGCCCAGGTGCGTCACCTTCGGCTGCAGGTTCTGCTTGCGGCCGAACGCCAGCAGCTGCAGCGACAGCCGCGAGCCGCGCGCGACCGCGGCCAGCGCCTGCGCCACGCGTTCGTGCTGGCGCGCCGTGCCGGCCGCGTCGCGCTCGATCAGCTGGAGGTTGCTGGAGATGATCTGCAGGACGTTGTTGAAGTCGTGCGCGACGCCGCTCGCCAGCTGGCCCACCGCCTCCATCTTCTGCGCGTGGCGCAGCGCCCGTTCGGCCTTGATCCGCTCGGCCACTTCGGTGCTCACGGTCCGTTCGAGCGATTCGTTCAGGTCGCGCAGCTGCGCCTCGACCTTGCGGCGTTCCGTGAGGTCGGTCGTGACGGCGATGACCGACACGGGACGGCCGGCGCCGTCGACGATCCGGCTGATGCCGGTGTGCCCCCACACCGCGCTGCCGTCCGGCCGCACGTAGCGCTTGTCGAGGGCGGCCACGCTGCCGTCGGCGATCACGTGCCGCGTGGTCGCGCTGCTGGCGGCGACGTCGTCGGGATGGATGACGTCGCGGTAGGTCATGCCGAGCAGCGCCTCGCGGTCGCGCCCGAGCAGGCGGCACAATGCGTGGTTGACGCGCAGGAAGCGGCCGTCCAGGTCCGTCTCCGAGATCCCCACCGAGGCCTGGGCGAACACGGTCTGCAGGCGGCTCTCGCTGGCGCGCAGGGCCTGTTCGGCGAGCTTGCGGTCGGTGACGTCGAACGCGACGCCCAGGTAGCGCGGCTCGCCCTGGCGGTCGGAGTCGACGCGCTGGCCCTGGCGCGCAATCCAGCGGCGTTCGCCCGTGTCGCCGCGCCGGATCGGGAATTCCGTGTAGTCGAGCGGATTGGCCATGTGGCCCATCCGGTGCACGCCGCTGTGCTGCCGCCAGGCCGGATCCAGCAGGCCAAGCAGCAGGTCGTCCGTGACGGGGATGTCCGGGGCGATGCCCCACAGCCGGCGGTAGGTATCGGACACGACCAGGGACTTGCGCAACGGGTACCATTCGAACGTGCCGATGCCGCCCGCTTCCTGTGCGATGCGCAGCCGCTCGTCCGCGAGCGCGCGCGCCGTCACGTCGACGCCCTCGACGAGAATGCCGTAGGTGACGCCGTCGGGGTTCTTCAGCGGCTGGTACATGAAGTCGACGATGCGGCGCGCGCCGTCGTGTGCACCGGTCCCGTCCAGCATGACCTCGACGTCCTGGCCGTGGAATGCTTCGCCGCTCGCGTAGACGCGGTCGAGCAGGTCGATGAACCCCTGCGCCGCGACTTCCGGCAGCACCTCGCGCAGCGGGATGCCCTGCGGCGCGCGGCGTCCGATCAGCCGGTCGTAGGCGGCGTTGGTCAGTTCGAACCGGTGGTCCGGGCCGAGCAGCACGGCCATGAAGCTGGGCGCGCTCTGGAACAGGTTGCTGATGAACTGCATGTCGCCGGCGAGCTGGCGGTTGGCGATCTCCAGGCGCGCACGCTGGGCCGCGAGTTCCGTGTTCAGGTCGCGCAGTTCGTTGGCCTGCGCCGCCCGTGCCCGCGCCGCGAGCACGCGGTCCGTGATCTCCACGACGGTCGCAAGCACGCCGCGGTACGCGCCGCCGTCCGCGCCGACCGGGGCATAGTAGAGGTCGAACCAGGAGTCGCGCGACTCGCCGTCGCGCATGAGCACGAAATGGGCATTCTGGTAGACCTGCGGCTTGCCGGCCAGTCCGTCGGCCAGCATCGCGCCGTTGAAATCCCAGGCCTCCGGCCAGGCATCGCGCAGCGGGCCGCCCAGCACGTGCGGATGCCGTTCGCCGCAGATGAGCGCGTAACCGTCGTTGTAGATCAGCGTGCCGCCCGCACCCCACAGGAGCGCGGTCGGCGCCGGGTTCGCGAGGACGAATTCGACGAGCGTGCGCAGGCTGGACGGCCAGTCGACCATGGGGCCGAGCGGCGTCGCCGTCCAGTCGATGCTGCGGATCAGGGCGCCCGTTTCACCGCCGCCGGCGGGCCACTTGCTGATTTCCATGGTCGGATCCTTTCGCAAGTTGCGCGGTGCGGTGTCGAATGCATTCGGAATATCGTCAAATTATATTGCAAAAGGTGAAAAGTCACCAACGCTCACTTCGGCATATATTTGCCGGAATTGCCGGGAATTATCGTCGCCACAAGAAACTGCAACTAACCGACGTGTGGAGGGACCAGCGCCCGCCGGGGCCGTGCCGGCCCCAAGTCATCAGCGCAGCTTGCCCACGATATCCGGCCCCACGGCCAGCCTGACGAACGGCGCCGGATCGTCCTCGCCCTTGCTGGCGATCCAGAATACGCTGGCCTTGCGGATCTTCCAGTCCTGCGCGGTGCCGGCGAAGATCAGCGACGCCACCTGGCCCAGCAGCGGCTGGTGCCCGACCACGACGACCGGGTTCTTGTTGTCCGGCCAGCCGGCCGCTTCCAGGATGCGTTCGGCCGACGAATCCGTGTTCAGCGCTTCCACGGTGATGAACTTGCGGCCCAGCGCCTGCGCCGTCTGCACGCAGCGCGCGGCCGGGCTGGACAGGATGCGGCAGTGCGACGGCAGCTGGCGGTCGAGCCAGGCGCCCACGCGCGACGCGTGGCGCGCACCCTTGGCCGTCAGCTCGCGCAATTGATCGCCCTGGCGGTCGGGCACGTGCGGCTCAGCCTCGGCGTGGCGCCACAGGATCAATTCCATGGTCGTTCTCCTTGTTATGTCCGTGGGCGGTACCTTGCGCGCCCAGCGTCTCCATCAGGAATTGCTGGGCGCTGAAGGCCGCCTGGCTGCCGCGTGCCTTGCGGCGCTTGTAGCGGCCGTCGCTGCCCAGTTCCCAGGCATTGACGTTGTCCTTCAAATACACCTGCAGCCCCTCGCGCAGCACGCGCTTTTTCAGCGCCGGCGAGCGGATGGGGAAGGCCACTTCGACCCGGCGGAACAGGTTGCGGTTCATCCAGTCCGCGCTGCCCAGGTAGATGTCGTTCTTGAGGTTGTTGCGGAAATAGTAGACGCGCGTGTGCTCGAGGAAGCGGCCGACGATCGAGCGCACGCGGATGTTTTCCGACAGCCCCGGCACGCCGGGGCGCAGCGAGCACGCGCCGCGCACGATCAGGTCGATGCGCACGCCGTCGGCGGACGCCTCGTACAGCGCGCGGATGACGGATTCGTCGGTCAGCGAATTCATCTTGGCGATGATGCGCGCCGGCCTGCCTTCGCGCGCGATCGCGGCCTCCTGGCGGATCGCCTTGACGATTTCCTTCTGGAGCGAGAACGGCGCCAGCCACATCGCCGACAGCTGCGTGGGCCGCGTCATGCTCGTGAGGTGGATGAACACCTCGTTGACGTCGGCCGTGATCTCGTCGTCCGACGTGAGCAGGCCGAAGTCCGTGTAGAACCGCGCGGTCGTCGGGTTGTAGTTGCCGGTGCCGAGGTGGGCGTAGCGGCGCAGGCCGTCCGGTTCGCGGCGCAGCACGAGCGCCATTTTCGCGTGCGTCTTGAGGCCGACGACGCCGTACACGACCTGGGCGCCGGCTTCTTCCAGCCGCTCGGCCCAGTTGATGTTCGCCTCTTCGTCGAAGCGCGCCATCAGTTCGACGATGACGGTGACTTCCTTGCCGCGCAGCGCGGCGTTGATCAGGGCTTCCATCAGCTCGGAATTCGAGCCGGCGCGGTAGATCGTCTGCTTGATCGCGACGACGTTCGGATCGGCCGCGGCGCAGCGCACGAATTCGATCACGGGCTGGAACGACTGGTACGGGTGGTGCAGCAGGATGTCCTGCTTGCGCAGCACGCCGAACGTGTCGTGCGCGTTCACGAGCTTGGCCGGGAAGCCGGGCGAATACGGCGTGAACTTGAGGTCCGGGCGGGCGTTGCTGTTGGCGATTTCCAGCAGGCGGCCCATGTTGACGGGCCCGTCCACCGTGAACAGGCGCGAGCGGTCGATCGAGAACTGGTCGAGCAGGAAGTCGGCCAGGTGCTTCGGACAGCCGCGCGCGACTTCCAGGCGCACGGCGAAGCCGTAGTTGCGGCTATGGAGCTCGCTCTGCAGTGCCTGGCGCAGGTTTTTCACTTCTTCCTCGTCCACCCACAGGTCGCTGTTGCGGGTGACGCGGAACTGCGAGTACGACACCACCTCGCGCCCCGTGAACAGGTCGGCCATGTGGGCCTGGATCACGGACGTCAGGAGGCAGTACGAGGCGCCCGGCTTGTCGGACAGTTCGTCCGGCAGGCGGATCAGGCGGGGCAGCACGCGCGGCGCCTTCATGATCGCGATGCCGGTGCCGCGCCCGAACGCATCCTTGCCGGCCAGTTCGACGATGAAGTTCAGGCTCTTGTTGATCACGCGCGGGAACGGGTGCGCGGGGTCCAGGCCGACCGGCGTGAGCAGCGGCCGCACCTCCTTGTCGAAGTACTGCTTGACCCACGCCTTCTGCGCCGCATTGCGGTCCGAGCGGCGCAGCAGGTGGATGCCGTTGGCGGACAGCTGCGGCAGGATCTGGTCGTTCAGCAGCGCGTACTGGCGCGCGATGATCTGGCGGCATTCGTCGGCGGCGCCGTCCAGGTCGGCCTGGCCGGGATCGGGCCCGCCATGCTCCTGGTGCTGCGCGAGCAGGCTGGCGACGCGGACCTCGAAGAATTCGTCCAGGTTGCTGGAGACGATGGTCAGGAAGCGCAGGCGTTCGAGCAGCGGGACGGACGGATCTTCCGCCTGTTCGAGCACGCGGCGATTGAATTCGAGCAGCGAGAGTTCGCGGTTGAGGAACAGGTGCGGGCTATCGGGCGGAAGCGCGGCGAGTGCCTCGTCCGTTTTTAACTTCATATCCATTTTTCGGGAATATTTCACTCGTGACAACGGAGTGTAGAAGCCGATTATGACAACATTGTGACATGGAACGCTCCGCAGTGGCGTCCGGTCACAGTTGTTAGTGCGGGCAGGCTTGCTCGCGTTTTTGATTCTTAAGCAATAAAGTCGCCAGCGCTGGTTGATTCGGGCACAAGAAGCTGACGCTCATTTCAAGGTCCCGCGCCGTTTGAGCAGACCGCGAATTCTTATCCCCGGCCTACGTCATTCCGAAATACCCCACCTGGCACGGTCATGACCTTGCATAGCTAAAAGTTATCTGCGGTTACTCAATGGCAGTCGCACTTGTTATGCCACGATAACAAGCTGTCTCGACTGTATTGCCTTGGAAAGCACGGCGCGCCTCTGCTCGCTCTGGGCATTCTCATTGTTAATAGTAATTCCTTGACGACTCGATAGAGATGAGGTAATCGTTCCAATGGCCGATCTGAAAAGTGCTCAAACCGTATATCAAGCGTCCATTGGCCAGCAGGATAGGCTTCTGAAGCTGACGGGGCCACTTGGTGACGAGACCTTTCTTCCTCAACGTGTAATCGCTCATGAGCGGTTAGGCAGGGGTTACGAGTACACGATTGATGTCATATCGGTACGTAGTCATGTCGAACTGAAAAAACTTGTTGCTCAGCCGGTAACGCTCTGGGTTAAACAGGCTGATAGGAGCTACTTGCCGATCAACGGCTATGTGCATACAGCAAAACGCTTAGGAAGTGATGGTGGGTTGACGTTCTGCCAAATAGCGTTTGCGCCATGGTTGTATTTTCTCAAGTTCCGCAAGAATGCGCGAATTTGGCAAGACAAGAAAGCAGACGACATTCTTGCCGAGGTGTTTTCCGTACACCCGCAAGCGCGCGGGAATTTTCGCTTTGATCTTAACGAGCCGGTTTCGCCACGTTCCTATTGCACCCAATACGAAACTGACTGGCACTTCGTTCATCGATTGATGGAAGAGGAGGGCTGGTATAGCTACCATGAGCAAAAAGCAGATGGCACAGGTCACGTGCTCGTCGTTACGGATGCGACACATCACCTTAGACCGGTCGTATCTCATCAAATTCATTTTCATCGCGGAAACACCGAGGACGAGCCACATAACATCGTACATTGGAGCGCAAACCGTACGTTGAAGTCGAGCCAGCTCACTCTGAGAACCAACGATTACAAGGCTCCTGGCTATCAAAAACAGAATAACACGGCCGTACTTCCAGAGCATGGAAAACTCCCCAGCCAACTGGAAATCTATGAGTATACCGGCGCTTATACATATTCAAGACAAGAACAGGGGGACAAACAGTCGCGTATCCGCGTAGAAGAATGGGAGTCGAGCATAAAGCGGTTTTATGGCGTCTCCGGCGTACGCTCTCTGCCTGTCGGGAGATGGTTCACGCTGGAAGGTCATCCCGCACATCAGGGCGACACAGAGGAAGACCGTCGGTTCGTGGTGGTCGCGGTCGAGTGGAGTATCGAAAACAACTTGCCGCTGGCGAATAATGCCCGAGATTTTCCGGGAAGCCTCTTGGCGCAAACTGAAGCGTTTAAATCTGCAATCGGGCGTGATCTCGGGCTTGGGCAGCGAGGCAGAGGAGAAGCGACAAAAAATGGTGACACTGGCCATTGCTTCAATCGATTTGAAGTCCAGCGACGCATCGTTCCGTTCCGGAGCCCGCTCACGCACACCAAGCCTGAACTACATCCGCAGACTGCCAGCGTTGTCGGACCCTCCGGTGAAGAGGTTCACACTGATTATCTAAACCGCGTCAAAGTCCAGTTCCGTTGGGATCGACAAAATCCTGGAAATGAACGGGCTTCGTGCTGGGTGCGCGTCAGTTACCCGAACGCTGGTCAGGGATGGGGTGGAATCAGCGTGCCCCGCGTTGGTCAGGAGGTCATTGTTACCTTCTTGGGCGGTGATCCTGACCGTCCCGTTATCACCGGCCGGCTCTATAACCAGGATCAGACGCCACAATGGCATACCAACGGCAGGCTGTCAGGCTATAAGACCAAGGAATTCAATGGCAATGGGTTCAACCAACTTGTTTTTGACGACACGAGTAATCAAAACAAGGTCCAGCTCTACACTACGAGTGCTCATGCGCAGCTGAACCTCGGATATCTAATCACGCAACGCGGCAATGAGCGGACCCGTTTTTTCGGAACCGGGTTCGCGCTGAGTACCGATGAATTTGGCGCGATTGTCACGAACAAGGGCCTATATATAAGTACTTATGGGCGCCCAGGAGCACAAGGTACGCAGCTCGACGTAACGGAAGCTTCGAACCAACTAAAAGCGGGCGCATCGCTTGCCAAGGATCTTTCCGAATCCGCATCCAGAGCTGGAGCCGAGCCCCTCGCCGGCCAGGAACTACTCGGACATTTTATCGATGCGACACAGGACCGCTATGAAGGTCCAGGACAGAGTAATGCTAATCGTTTCAAAGAACCCATCTTATTGGCCGCGTCGCCCTCTGGTATCGGGTTGGCGAGTGCAAAAGGCGCGCATGTCCATGCAAGCGACCAGGTAACGCTGTCGTCCGGCAAGGACACCAATATCGCGGCTGGAAAAAGCCTGCTTGCCACTGTCGCTGACAAGATCAGCATGTTTGCGAATGCTGGCATCAAACTGTTTTCGGCGACAGGGAAAGTCGAGGTACAAGCGCAAGCCAACGACCTCGACCTCATCGCGGAAAAAGTGGTGCGCTTGTTATCGACGACTTCCCGCATCGAAATTCACGCAAAGGAGGAGGTGGTCATCTCGGCGGGTGGCTCTTTCATAAAAATCAATGCCTCGGGTATCACGAATGGCACATCTGGCAAGTGGATTTCACATGCGTCAACACACAGCTTCGAACTACCGACAACGAATGCGTACGTCATGCCGCATTTGCTTAAGGCCGATCTGCAAAAGACGGATCTTGAGTTTCGTCATTTAACCGATTGGGGGGTACCGCTAGCTGGAGCGGCCTACAAAGCGACGTTAAGCGATGGCAGCGTTCGCAAAGGAACACTCGACGTCCAAGGTATTGCCCGGATCAGCGACGTGGCTGCAGGTACCACGGCAAAGATCGAGTATGACTATAAGCCATTGCCGGTGAGCGCAACTGTAGCGTCGGAATTACACGAAGATATCCATCAATTGCTGAACTGGGCTCCAGGCAGCAAAGCCCGTGAAGGTGATGCATGAGCCTAAATCGTTCATCGCCGGATCAAGATACCTTGCTCGCGGATGCCTGGGGGCATGTCGTAGGGGGTATGGAATGGCTCCAATCGGTGCTCTTCGGAGAATTCTCCGACCATCGACCGCTGTCCGCCGTGGTCGCCGACATGCTGGTTAGTTTTATTCCAGGCGTCGTCATTGTCACGAGCGCGCGCGACGTCGTAGCCGTGGTCTTGCGCTTGGCCACGCATCCGGAGAAGCGCGAAGAGCTCATGGAGTGGGTACTCCTGTGCGCATGCCTGATCGTCATTGCTCTGCCAATCGCCATGGCTGCCGGTAGTGCCGTTGCGCTCGGCGTAGGAGCCGTTGTCGGTGGAGTGGCCGGCTCGGAACTCGGTGCTGCGCTACGCGCCGTCATGCTTTTGCTCATCAAGGAAGCCTCTAAACTCGCAGAACTCTTACGCTTCCTGCAAAAATTCATGGAGGGCGACATCCTGAAATTTTTGCGCGCAATTCGATTCTCTAAATACGAAAAGGCTCTGATCCAGGCCGTAAGCAAAATTACCGGAAAACTCGTAGAGGTCGTAAAGGCGCTGCGTGTCCATCTGGAAAATCTGCGCTACTTCGAAACAGTCAAGGGCACTATTGCCAAATTGGCAGAATGGGAGGCGAAGTTCTATAGCGTCCAGCATGACGCGCTCAGACAAGTGCCAAAGGCATTGGCAGAGCTTGACGCAAGGCTAGCGAACGTGCTGGCGCAAAGCGCTCCGAAAGAAGTACATACAGCGGTTGCCGGTGTGCGGACAGAAAACATCGTTGCGACACCGCCGATGAAACAACGAGTAAGAGATACCTCAGGAAAGGTTCTGGAGAAGGGCGAGGTGGCGATACTTAAGCCCAGTAGTGAAGCAGCGTCTCATGTCAGTATTCAGCGGATAGCCAGGACAGAGCCAGAATCGAGCGCGTCACTCAAAAGCACTCCCGAGCCCATTACGACGCCTGAAGAATCTCCAAATACGAAGAAGCAAACGGTGATCGATGCTACTATCGCCGTCGAACGTGAGCGAATTACGCGGTTGTCCAAGGAAGGAAAAATTGATGAGGCACGAGCAATTTTGCGACCTCACGTGGACGCGGCGAAGAATGCGAAGACGGTGACAGAAAAGGAAGCTGCAATGAAGGCTATAATTGCGAGGTTGGATGTAACGTCCGATAGGGAGAAGATGTTTTGGTCAGGCAATAAGGAGTTGGCGGCAAAAATAGCGGCTGAAAAAGGGAAAACCATCCTGGAGCAAACTCCAGGTGGTAAGGTAATTGACGGTTGGGGGGACTTGAACGAAACATTTTCCTGGAATGCAAAGGACATGGGGCCCCATGGCTGGAATTTATGGGGTGACGTTTCCGCTGAGTATGCCAAAGATGCAACAGGGGAAATCGAGATTATTCAGGATATTGAGAAGTTCCCAGCTGGAGGTCCTACCTGGAGAGCAAGGGAGTGGACGACGATAGTTGATGAGGGTAAAGTTACTGCGATGAAGATTTATGGGATGGACAAATCGGGCAATATCCTGAAGAGCACGACAATCGAACCCGACGGTGCAATTGCCAAAAAATTATTTGGGGAGGGGTCATGACGCTGGCGTTCGAGAAATTTATGAGGCAATATGAAACGACAGGCCGAGAAAAAGCCGACGGCTATAGTCAAGATGTATTCATAGGCCTGGATGAGAGTGAGAAAAAAAGGGTATTCGAGCTGTTGGTGGCGGAGCTCCCATGGGGGATCGAGTGGCTTTTTTTTATTGAGCCCCAAAAGGCACTCGCAGTCGCGAAGGAAAGAGAAGCCGAGTTACGGGGGAAGCCTTATTCTGATAATTATGTGCTGCAACAGCAAATCGTCAAATATTCTGGTGATTTGCGGTACCAACAGCGCATGATTGATGATTACCCTGGGTACTCGGATAGTGTCAGGCCTCTTGTGGTGGATGCTATACATCGCACGCCTCAAAACGAAAATACCATTGCTTTTTTTAAAAACGTCATTCTGACAGAAGTTAACGGGAGTGCGGTCGCCAGGGCAAGTCGGCACTTGTTGGACGCCTTAAAGGTCCCTCAGTCCACTGAGGCTGAAAAGGAGAAATACCGGGCGATGGTAGCTGAATTGCGTAGCGACGATACACAAAGGAAGTTGAGGATGATTACTAAACTTGAGAGAAAGTAGGCCGCTTAGCAATTGATTATAATTTACTACCTCGAAAATGTGAATTTCGACGGATAGTGATGATAGCCGTCGAAATCGGATTTCCCGACCGGCACGCCGGCCTGGCGCGCGATCGCATACACCATCGAGTAATGAAAGAAGAAGTTCGGCACCGCATACATCTGGTAGTACTCCGCGGCGGGCAACGACAGCTCGGCGAAGCCCGCGGTCGTGTCGACCGTCAAGCCGTCCATGCCGGCAAAATCCGCATCGGGTATCGCCGCGAGGTACGCCATCGTCCGTTCCAGCTCCGCGTGGACACTCGCGAACGTGACCTCGTCGTCGCGGAACGAGACGATGTCCCGCCTGGCCAGCGGGCAGGTGGCGCGCAGGGTGAAACCGATCGCGGTCCGGGCCTGCTGCAGCAGCGGGAACATGTCCGGATGGAGGCGCCGCTGCGCCACGGCGCCGTCGAACGCTTCGACCTGCTTCAGAATGGCTTCCAGCCGGCGCAGGTAGTGCAGGAAGAGCCGGGCCGGCGTAACCGTCATACGACGGTCTCCCGCACGCGCCGGAGATCGTCGCGCGGCGGCCGCCCGAACATGCGGCTGTACTCGCGCGTAAATTGCGAGGGGCTCTCGTAGCCCACCTGGTACGCGACGGCCGCCACGTCGCAGCTGCTGGCGGCGAGGCGGGCGCGCGCCTCGTGCAGGCGGATCTGCTTCTGGTATTGCAGGGGGCTCAGCGACGTGAAGTCCTTGAAGTGGCGGAACAGCGACGACGCGCTCATGCCGCTCACGGCTTCCAGCTGCTGCGTCGAGACGGGTTCCGCGTAGTGCTGCTGCAGCCAGCGGATGGCGCGGCCGATGCGCGACGCCCGGCTGTCGGCCAGGCCCACTTCGCGCAGCATCGGGCCGTGCGGGCCGGAGAGCAGCCGCCACAGGATCTCCTTTTCCAGCAGCGGACGCAGGATGCGCACGTCGTCCGGATGGTCGAGCAGGGAGACGAGGCGCCCGACGGCGTCCAGCAGCGGGGCGGACGCGGCGTGCACGGCCATCGGCGCGGCGGCCGGCGGCGCCTCGGCTTCCGCCTCGACGATCAGGCCCGCGATCTCGGCCGGGCGCAGGGTGAGCGCGACGCCGAGATACGGTTCGTCCTCGCTGGCATGGATGACCTGGCCCGTCGACGGCATCGTCAGCGACACGATCACGCAGTCGCCCGGGCCGTATTCGTAGGTGCGCCCGCCGATCGTCGAGCGCTTGCGGCCCTGCAGGATCAGGGCGAACATCGGCTCTTCGATGCCGCTCATCGGCAGGGTCGGCGCCGTGACCGAACGCACCCGCAGCCCGGGCACGATGCAATCCGGGCCCGTGCCGGCGTGGCGCATGGCGAGGTGGCGGAGGTCGTGGAGAGTCATCATGGTGTCGTTCGTTTCGTAAAAGACGCGCATGTCATTACGGAACAGAGATCGTAACATGATCGACGCTACCAAGACACATATGCATGTCTACGGCTGGCCGGCCGCTCGTACGCCTGGCCGGCGGGCACGGTGAGCGCGACGACCGTGCCGCCGCCCCCGCCGGCGCCGATGTCGAGCCTGGCGCCGATGGCCGCCGCGCGCTCGCGCATGCCCGCCAGGCCCCAGTGGCCGGGACGGGCGGCCTCGCGGATGCCGCGGCCGTCGTCGCGCACCCGCAGTTCGAACGCGTGCTCGCCGTACGCCACCTCCAGCACGACCTCGTTCGCGCGCGCATGGCGGAAGGCGTTCTGCAGCGCTTCGCGGGCGATGAAGCAGGTTTCCTGGGCGACGTCGCGGCACAGCGGGCGGTGCCTGCCCTCCACCCGCACGTCGAAGCGCACGCCGAACTGCTCGCCGAGGATGTGCCCCAGCGGGACGACGGCGCCGACGAGGTCCTCGGCGGGCGATGCCGCGCCGCGCAGCGCCGTCAGTTCGTCGCGGCCTTCGCGCAGGGCACTCCGCGCCTGTTCCAGCGTGCGGTCGATCAGGGGCCGGTCGGGACAGTCCTGCGGCAACCGGTCGCGCGCGTGCTCGAACAGCATCAGCAAGGCTTGCACGGACTGCATCAGCGTGTCGTGCAAGGTGCGCGCGATGCGTTCGCGTTCGCCCGCGCGCTCCTGCAGCAGGCGGCGCAACTGGAGGGTCGCGCGGCGCAGGCGCAGGCGGTACAGCAGCCAGGCGCCGACGCCGGCGAGCACGCCGCACAGCACCTTGAACGGCGTGCTTTGCACGAACGTGGGCGCGATGGTGACGTCGAGCGCGGCGCCCGCCGGGTTCCACACGCCGTCCTCGTTGGCGGCGCTCACGACGAAGCGGTAGCGGCCCGGGCCCAGGCGCGTGTAGTAGGCCGTGCGGCGCGTGCCGGCGTCGCGCCAGTCGTCGTCGACGCCTTCCAGCCGGTAGCGGAAACGCACCCGTTCCGGCATCGTGAAGCTGGGGGCCGTGTAGGCGATCTGCAGGTCCTGCGTGCCGGCCGGCAGGGTCAGCGCGCCGCCCGCGTCGAGGCTGCGTCCACCCGCGGACACGCCCAGGATGTGCACGGGCGGCGCAAGCCGGTTGCGGGGCAGGCGGGCCGGATCGATCCAGGCGGCGCCGTCGGTGCCGTACAGCCACAGGCGGCCGTCGCGTGTCTCGACGAGGCTCGACTGGCCCGAGTGGAATCGGGCGATGCCCGGATAGCCGTCGGTCGCGTCGAACAGGTCGTACGTGGCGATGGTGCCGGCCGGCGCCTTCATGAATGTGCGCCACTGTGCCGCCGGGATGCGCACGAGACCACGGCTGCCGTTCAGCCACAGGTCGCCGTCGGCGCGCAGCAGCATGCCGGTGATGCCGGCCACGGCCTGCGGGTCGGCCAGGCGTACCGGGACGAAGCGGCCGCCGGCCAGCATGGACAGGCCCTTGTCGCCGGCGGCCAGCAGCACGCCGCCGGCGTCGAGCACGCGTCCCACGACGCCGACGTCGAGGCCCTCCGCCAGGCCGTAGCGCCTGGCCTTCCCGTCGCGCAGGGCGACCACGGTGCTGTCGCGGTAGCCGAACCACAAGCCGCCGCCCGCGTCGCGCGCCATGCTGACCGGGAGCTCGTCGGGCAGGCCGAACGCACGCGCCGGCTGCCAGCGGCCGCCATCCCAGCGGTACAGCCGGTCGTAGGCGAAGCCGGCCCACAGTCCCGTGCCGTCGTCGAGCAGCGTGCGCACGCCGCCGTCCATCGCGGCCTGCGGCACGCTGTCCGGGAACGGGATGCGGGTCGTCGCGCCGGCCTTGCGCCGTTCGATGACGCCGCGGCGCGCCACCAGCAGGGCGCCGTCGGCGGCCGTGGCCAGGACCTGCACGTCGCGCTCGGGCTGTTCGGTGAGGGCGGTGCCGTCGTGCATCCACAGGCGGGGCTGGCGGATGTACTCGGCGCTCGCCCACAAGCGGCCGGCGTCGTCCAGTGCGAGCGAGACGTTGGCGTACCCCGGCGGCAGTCCCATCGGCACGACGCGGTCGCGCCGGAAGCGGTCGACGCCGCGCCGCGTGCCGAGCCAGACATTGCCCTCGCGGTCCTCGAACAGCGTCATCGCGTCGCCGCTGAGCAGGCTCGCGGGCGCGCGTTCGCCCGGATCGGTGCGCGGGTGCAGGACGTCGGTGCGCGCCAGCGCGTCCGGTCCCAGGCGGTAGAGTCCGACCCCCGCATTCCACAGGTTGCCGTCGCGGTCGAAGATGGCGTCGAACGAATACGATGTCGTCCACCAGTCGCGCGGCCGCGGCGGGGTCGCCAGCCGCGCGGGCAGGCGCGTCACCTTGTCCAGGTACCACAGCCACAGGTGTCCATCCGGGGCGGGCATGACGTTGAAATGCTGGCCCGTGAGGCCGGTGGGCACGAAGCGGTCGACGCCGGGATCGCGATAGAACAACGCGTTCTCCGTATTCACCCACAGCCGCCCGGTCGGATCGCGCCGCAAGCCTTCCGACGTGCCGTCGAGGCCCCAGTCCGTACCGATCCTGCGCCAGCGGCCGCCGTCGAGCATGAACAGCCCCTTGCTCGTCGCGGCCCAGGTGCGTCCGCGCTCGTCCGCCACGACGGAGTAGACCCCGCCGGGCTCGTAACCGTCGGCCTCCGAATAATGGCGCAGGCGGCCGTCGCGAAACACCGACAGGCCGTTGAAGCGGTACCCGATCCACAGGGACCCGTCGGGAAACGCGCGCACCGTCGCGATCACGTTCGACAGCAGCGGCTGCCCGCCCAGCGACCGGATGTGCTCGAAGCGCACGCCGTCGAACCGGTACAGCCCGGACGGCGTGGCGAACCACATGAAGCCGTCGCGGTCCTGCGTCATCTCCCACACGTCGCCCGGCATGCCGTCCTTGCTCGTCCACGCGTCGTGGTGCAGCTGGGCGATGGAGAGCGCGGGGTCGAGCGCGTGCGCGCTGCCGGACAACAGGACGAGGGACAGGACGATGGCGGAACGGAACATCTGGCGGATTGTAAAGCACGCCGTGCCTGCGCGCCTATACGAACGGATACTGGCGATGCGCCAGGGGCGGGACTACCATGGCCTGGCCTATCCACCCATCCCTCCCAGAGGATCATCCCATGAGCAATCCAAAACTCGAAGTGCTGACGCCGCAGAACAGCCAGATCATCTTCATCGATCACCAGCCGCAGATGGCATTCGGCGTCCAGTCGATCGACCGCCAGGTCCTGAAGAACAACACCGTCGGCCTCGCCAAGGCCGCCCGCACGTTCAACATCCCGACGACCATCACCACCGTCGAGACGCAAGGCTTTTCGGGCTACACCTACCCGGAACTGCTGGACGTGTTCCCGAACCAGCCCATCCTCGAGCGCACCTCGATGAACTCGTGGGACGACCAGAAAGTGCGCGACGCGCTGGCCGCCAACGGCCGCAGGAAGGTCGTCGTCGCCGGCCTGTGGACGGAAGTCTGCAACACCACGTTCGCCCTGTGCGCGATGCTGGAAGGCGGCTACGAGATCTACATGGTCGCGGACGCCTCGGGCGGCACCACGAAGGAAGCCCACGACTACGCCATGCAGCGCATGATCCAGGCCGGCGTCGTGCCGGTGACCTGGCAGCAGGTGCTGCTCGAGTGGCAGCGCGACTGGGCGCACAAGGACACCTATGATGCCGTCGTCGGCATCGCCAAGGAGCACTCGGGCGCCTACGGCATGGGCATCGACTACGCGTACACGATGGTGCACAAGGCACCGCAACGCGGCACCACCAGCCACGAAACGCTGGCGCCGGTACCGGCACGCTGATTTTCGCGCGCGCGGCCAACCCGGTGCGCGCGTCCGCGGCCCCGCGCCTATCCGCGCCGGGGCCGCTCCCGCCATTCATCGACAGGGGGAGGCATGAAGTTCTACCTGGTTTCCTTGGCAGTCGGCCTGCTGGTCGGCTGCATCTACGCATTGCTGCAGGTCCGTTCGCCCGCGCCGCCGGCGATCGCGCTGGTCGGCCTGTTCGGCATGCTCGTGGGCGAGCAGGCCGTGCCCATCGCCAAGCGCCTGATCTCCGGCGAGCCCGTCACGATCTCCTGGTTCCGCGCCGAGTGCGTGAGCCGTATCAGCGGCGTGACGCCGCCGCCCGCACCGACGGCGGACATAACGGGGGCGAAGAGCCCGGCCGGCGATGATCGCGCAGCCTGACGAGGGCCAGACCGTGCTCGTGGTGGACGACGACGACACCGTCCGCACCGGCATGCTCGGCCTGCTGCGCGCGGCCGGCTATGCCGCCCAGGGCTATCCGAGCGCCGCCGCCGCGCTCGACGGCTGCGACCCTGTCCGCGCCCACTGCGCCGTGCTCGACATCCACATCGGCGAACCGGACGGTTTCGCACTGCGCGAAAGCCTGCGCGCGCTGGCCCCAGGCCTGCCCGTCATCTTCATCACGGGCGACGACGACCCCGCGCTCGCGCACCGCGCCGGCTGCGCCGGTGCGCTGTCGCTGCTGCTCAAGCCGGTCGATGCGGACTGCCTGCTGGCGCTGATCGATGCCATCCCGGTGTCGCCGGACGCTCGCCAGCGATGACCAGGTCGCCGCACAACCCGGCATTTTCCGCTATGCTGTCGTCCGTGGAAGACGGGGAGGCAGGCATGAGCGACCGGATGGTGATGGTGGTGGACGACGACGACAACGTACGCGCCGGCCTCGCACACCTGCTCGAGGCCGAGGGTTACGCCGTGCACGCATTCGCCGACGCGGCCGACTTCCTCGCGCAGCCGGCCCCGCCGGTGCCGGCGTGCCTGATCCTCGACATGCAGATGCCGCGGCAGGACGGCATGAGCGTGCTGCAGCACATGGCCGAGCGCCACCTGGCGCTGCCCGTCATCTTCCTCACCGGCCACGGGACCATTCCGCTGTCGGTGGCGGCGATGAAGGCCGGCGCCAACGAATTCCTCACCAAGCCCGTCGATCCGGATGCGCTGCTGGCCGCCGTCGACGAGGCGCTGGCCGGCGACGCGAGCCGCATCGCGCAGCGGCGCGAAGCGGACGAACTGGCGCGCCGCCATGCCCAGCTCACGCCGCGCGAGCGCGAGGTGTTCGGCCTCGCGATCGGCGGGCTCCTCAACAAGCAGATCGCCGACGAGATGGGCATCAGCGAGATCATGGCCAAGGTCCACAAGCGCAACCTGATGCAGAAGATGCAGACGCGCACGCTGGCGGAACTGGTGCGCATGGCCGAGAAGCTCGGCATCGAGAGCGTGCGCAGCCGCTGATTACTTGCCGACCGGCGCGGCGACGACCTGGCCGTCCGGGCCCAGCTCGAACGTCACCCGTGCATCCTTGAAGAACAGCCTCCGGAAGATCGACTTGTCCAGGTATGCCGGGGTGCCGTAATCCGCGGGCGCTTCGACATCCCGGATGCCGTATTTTTCCATGACGCCGACCGTGGCGGTCCACCATTCGGTATCGTAGTGGACGGGCTGGGCCCCGAGCAGGACGAGCGCGCCGTCGAACCCGATCTCCTTGAAATACGCGGTCTCCAGCGCGCGCTGTTCCGGGACACCCCAGTAGCGTTCAAGTTTCGCAACGGCGAACTTCGCGTAGGGATCGGCGTCGGGCGGCATCGCCAGCGCGGCCTGTCTGCGCAACTCGTCGACGATTTCGGTGATTTCCCACGCCTGCGTGCCGCCGTGCCACATCACGAGGCTGTCCCGCGCGATGATCTTTTTCCTGCCGGCGGTGAACACGTAATTCGCGCAGGCGGATGCGCAGACGAACTCGACCCGGACGTCGGCGTTCTTGTGCCGCACCCACCTGCCCAGCTTGATGCCCGCGTCAAGGATGCCGCCAGGCGAGTAAATGGACAACAGCGTCACCGGCTTGTCGTCGTTGAGCCGGATGAATTCGTCGACCGACTTCGGCGTCAATTTGCCGAAGAAACGGACCTCGTCGGCAGACGCCGGCGCCGCCGCGAGGCACGACACGACGGCGCAGATCGCGCCGCGCCGGAACGGAATCAACATGTGCTGGCCTGTTTTGGATATCGATAACAAATCCGATTCTACCGCCGGCGGCGGGGCAGAGGCTCACACATTGTCACGTGATCCGGCGCGCGGCCGGATCACGTTCACATATCAACCCTTGATGAAGGCGAGGATGTCGGCGTTGATGACGTCCGCCTGCGTCGTCGGCATCCCGTGCGGGAAGCCTTTATAGGTCTTCAGCGTGCCGTTCGGGAGCAGCTTCGCGGACAGCACGCCGGAGTCGGCGTACGGCACGATCTGGTCGTCGTCGCCGTGCTGGACCAGGACGGGCAGGGTGATCTTCTTGAGGTCCGCCGTGAAGTCGGTCTGCGAGAACGCGACGACGCCGTCGTAATGGGCCTTGGCGCCGCCCATCATGCCCTGGCGCCACCAGTTCTGGATGATGCCTTCCTGCGGCTTCACGCCCGGACGGTTGAAGCCGTAGAACGGGCCGGACGGCAGGTCGCGGTAGAACTGCGCGCGGTTCGTCGCCACCTGCTGCTGGATGCCGTCGAAGACGTCCTTCGGCAGGCCGCCCGGATTCGACGCGGTCTTGACCATGATCGGCGGCACCGCCGCGATCAGCACGGCCTTGGCCGCGCGCGACTGGCCGTGGCGGGCCAGGTAGCGCACGACTTCGCCGCCGCCCGTCGAGTGGCCGACGTGGATCGCGCCCTTCAGGTCGAGGTGCTGGACGACGGCCGCGAGGTCGTCGGCGTAGTGGTCCATGTCGTGGCCGAAGCCGACCTGGGTGGAGCGGCCGTGGCCGCGGCGGTCGTGCGCGATCACGCGGAAGCCCCGCTGCACGAAGTACATCATCTGGGAGTCCCAGTCGTCGGCGCTCAGCGGCCAGCCGTGCGAGAACACGATCGGCGTGCCGCTGCCCCAGTCCTTGTAGAAGATGTCGACGCCGTCCTTCGTGCGCACGTAGCTCGACGTCATGCGGGCGGCGCCGCCTTTCGGTTCCGTCGCGGCCTCGGCCGAGCCGGCGGCAGCGAGCATGGCCAGGGGCAGCGCGGCGGCGCCGCCCAGCATGCTGCGGCGTTTTTCGTTCATATCGTTCATATCGTTTTCCCTTCTCGTTTGGATGTTGTTGTGATGAACCGATGTTCACCGGTACGATGCCCGATGCGAGCGCCAAAAACCACCGTCGGAATGTAGGGTGGGCGCCCCCCCGCCCACGCGTAACGCCGCGTACACGCAAACGTGACGCGTGGGCACGGGGTGCCCACCCTACGCCGCGGCAGGTGCCGTCTCGAGCGCCGGCCAGTCCAGCAGCACGAGCCACGCGAGCAGCGCGAGCGCGGGCAGGAAGCACCAGAAGCCGAACGCCATCCACGCCGTGCCGCCCGCGACGCAGCCGAGCGCGAACGCGAGCACGGGCCAGAAGAACTTCACGAAGCGCGCCTTGACGGCCGGCGTGGCGCGGCCGGTGGCGAGGTCCGTCATGTCGATCAAGAGCTCAGTCACGTTGCCGGTCATGACCGTCGTCGGCGCGATGCGGCCCAGCTGCAGCTTGCCGACCGCGTTCTGCACGCCCATCGCCGCGGTGCCCAGCATGCCGGTCGCGAGGACGAGGGGCGCCTCCGGCCCGGACAACGGCGATGCCGCCAGGCCCGCGATCATGAACAGTGCCAGCAGCGCGAGCTGCATGCCCAGCAGCGGGCGCGCCGGATTGTGGCCCAGGCGCGCGCAGCGCACGTCCATCAAGCGCGCGACGACGACGCCGGCCGCGAACGCGGGAATCGCGAGGAATTTCAGCGGCAGCACGCCGGCATGCGACGGGCGCGCGAGTTCGCTGCCGATGAGGACGAAGTTGCCCGTCACGTGCGCCGTGAACAGGCCGAACAGGCCGACGAATGCGGACGTGTCGATGTAGCCGGCCAACAGGCCGAGGCCGACGCCGAGCGTCAGGTCGCTGGGTTTCATGGACATGGTCGACTCCCTCAGAACGCGAAGCAGCTGCAGCCGAACGCGCCCCAGAACGCGCTGAAATCGGATACCGGCACGTCGGACTTGCGGGCGCGGTCGTGCGCATGCGCATGTACCGAGCAGGCGCCGCGGCACTGGTGCGGCAGTGTCGCCGTGACGGGTTGCCGGGCGGGGCGGTAATGGCCCGGCACCCTCGCCACCGGCGACCACTCGGGCAGCACGGGCAGCGCCGGCGGAGCCAGTTTGTCGAACGGACCCTGGCCGAACACGATGCGCCCGCCCACGACGGTGAGCACGGATTCGATGGCCTTGATGGCGTCTTCGTCCACGCGGAAGTAGTCGGCGGAGAGCACGGCCAGGTCGGCCAGCATGCCGGCCTGGATGCGGCCTTTATGACCCTGCTCGCTGGAGAACCAGGCGCTGCCCGCGGTCCACAGTTCCAGCGCCGTGTGACGGTCGAGGCGCGAATTCGCATCGTACAGCCGCAGGCCGCCGACGGTGCGGCCGGAGACGAGCCAGTACAGCGCCGTCCACGGGTTGTAGCTGGCCACGCGGGTGGCATCCGTGCCGGCGCCGACGGGTACGCCGGCATCCAGCATGCGCTTGATCGGCGGCGTCGATTCGGCGGCCTTCGCGCCGTAGCGGTCGACGAAGTATTCGCCCTGGAACGCCATGCGGTGCTGGATCGCGATGCCGCCGCCGAGGGCTTTCACGCGTTCGATGTTGCGCGGCGTGATGGTCTCGGCGTGGTCGAACATCCAGCGCAGGCCGTCAAACGGGATCTCGCGGTCGACCTTTTCAAAGACGTCCAGCATGCGCGAGATGGATTCGTCATACGTCGCGTGCAGGCGGAACGGCCAACGGTTGGCGACGAGGTGGCGCACGACCTGCTCCAGCTCCGCTTCCATGCCGGCCGGCAGGTCCGGGCGCGGTTCCAGGAAGTCCTCGAAGTCGGCGGCGGAAAACACGAGCATCTCGCCCGCGCCGTTGTGGCGGTACCAGTCGTTGCCCTGGCCCGGCGTCACCATCTCCGTCCACTTTTTAAAATCGTCCAGCTCCTTGCCCTTGTTCTGCGTGAACAGGTTGTAGGCGATGCGGATGGTGAGCTGGTCCTGCGCGGCCAGCTGTTCGACGACCTGGTAATCCTCGGGGTAATTCTGGAAGCCGCCGCCCGCGTCGATCGCGCTCGTGAGGCCGAGGCGGTTCAGTTCGCGCATGAATAAACGGGTCGAATTGATCTGCTGCTCCAGCGGGAGCTTCGGGCCCTTCGCCAGCGTCGCGTACAGGATCATCGCGTTGGGGCGCGCGATCAGCATGCCGGTCGGGTTGCCGGCGGCGTCGCGCACGATCTCTCCGCCCGGCGGGTTCGGCGTCGTCTTGACGTAGCCGACGGCGCGCAGGGCGGCGCGGTTGAGCAGGGCGCGGTCGTACAGGTGCAGCACGAACACGGGCGTGTCGGGGGCGGCCGCGTTGAGTTCCTCGAGCGTCGGCATGCGTTTCTCCGCGAACTGGAATTCGTTCCAGCCGCCCACCACGCGCACCCATTGCGGGCTCGGCGTGCGCAGCGCCTGTTCGCTCAGCATGCGCAGCGCGTCGGCCAGCGACGGCACGCCTTCCCAGCGCAGTTCGAGGTTGTAGTTCAGGCCGCCGCGGATCAGGTGCAGGTGCGAGTCGTTCAGGCCCGGGATGACGGTGTGGCCGTCCAGGTCGATCACGCGCGTGGCGTCGCCGCGGTGGCGCATGACGTCGGCGGCGTCACCCACGGCGACGAAGCGGCCGTCGGCGATGGCGACCGCGGCCGCCTGCGGGTTCGACCGGTCCAGCGTGTGGAAACGGCCGTTGGTGAGGATCAGGTCGGCGATGGCGGGTGTGTTCATGGTTCCTCCGGAATGTAAATATATTACTGCGCGCGGCTGTACTGCAGCGGCGACAGGCCCGTGCTGCGGCGGAAGCTGCGGCAGAAGTGGCTCTGGTCGGCGAAGTGCAGCAGCATGGCGATCTCGCACACGCTGTGGCGGCGGTCCAGCAGCAGCCGGCGCGCGTGCTCGATGCGGCGCCGCATCAGGTAGCGCATGGGCGGGTCGCCCGTGGCGGCGCGGAACAGGCGCGAAAAATAATGGCGCGACAGGCCCGCGTGGCCGGCCAGGTCCGTCAAGGTGAGCGGCTCGGTCAGGTGGTCGTCGATGTAGCGGCGGACGCGCGCCACGTTGGCGGCGGGCGGGATTTCACGCATGGTTGCGGGTCTCCGCGCCTGGCTTGAGGCCGGCCGCGCTGCGCACGGGCAGCACGACGCGGAACAGCGCGCCGTGCGGCTCCGCGGCCGTGCATTCGATGCGGCCGCCGTGCGCCTCGACGATGGCGCGGCTGATCGACAGGCCGACGCCCGTGCCGTGCGCCTTGGTCGAATACAGGGCGTCGAAGATGCGCTCGCGGTCGGCCGGCGCGATGCCGGGGCCGTTGTCGCGCACGCGCAGCTCGACGAGGGCCGGGCCGGCCGGCAGGGATTCCAGCACGATGCGGCGGGGCCGGTCGCTCACGCCGGCCAGCGCCTCGATCGCGTTCAGCAGCAGGTTGATGAGCACCTGCTGGATCTGGGCCCGGCTCGCGTGGATCTGGCGCTCCGGCAGCAGCAGGCGGGTTTCCAGATGCACGTTCTGGCGCACCATCAACGCGCGCAGCAGCTGCGCCACCTCGCCGATGGCCGTATCCAGCGCGAACATGCTGGCGGCTTCGCCTTCGCGCCGCGCCAGGCCGCGCACGCTGCGCACGATGTCGCCCGCCTGCCTGCCGCATGCGCTGATCTGTTCCAGCGCTTCCAGCGCGCGCGTCGTGTCGGGCTGGCCGCGGCGCAGCCAGCGCCGCGCGGCCGCCGCGTGCAGCAGGATCGCGGCCAGCGGCTGGTTGACTTCGTGCGCGATCGTGATGCCCAGTTCGCCGACCGTGCCGGCGCGGGCGGCGCGCGTCTGCTGGTCGTGGTCGGGCGTGCCGGGTGCCGCGTCCCAGGCCTGCATCAGGTCGCGCACGCGGCCGTGCGCGCCCCAGTCGCGCCAGGCGTCCAGCGCGAGCTTGCGGTAGCCCGGCAGCGCGCCGGCGAGGCCGTGACGGGCGCACAGGCCGGCGGCGCCTTCCCAGGCCAGCGCGGCGATCCATGCCTGGCCGGCCCCCTGCGCCTGCGCGGCCGCGCGTTCGTAGGCGGCGAGGGCGCAGGGGTTGCTCGCCCTTGCGCCCGCGGCATCCTGTTCGGCCGCGAGCGCGAGCAGCGCCATCGCACCGGCCACGTCGGGCGCGCGTCGCGCCCACGCCTGCAATGCGCGGCGGTGCGCGCGCAGGGCGGCCGTGGCGCCGGGCACGTTGTCCACGTGCGCCAGGGTCAGGGCGCCGAACAGGTGGTAAGGCAGCAGTTCGCACGGCGGCGTGAGCGGCGTGACGAGCTGGCGGGCGGCGGCCAGCGCCGCACGCGCCGCGCCCGTCTCTCCGCGCAGCCACGTCGCCTGCAGGCAGCCAAGCCAGCACCCGAATTGCATGGCGTCCGCGGGTACCGTCGGCACGAACGGCGTGCCCGGACCGTCGGCCAGTGCACGGAACAGGGCGATGCGGCTGTCCAGCTGGCTGGTGGCGACGGAAACGTTGCCAAACGGGACCGACTGACGCACGGCGCCGGCGTAATGCAGCAGTTCCGCCAACGGCGCGCCGCACAGCAGGCGCACGCCCGTCCACAGGACGGCGTTGCGGGCCATGGTATCGGGACGGCCGGCCTCGAGGCGGCAGGCTTCGGCCTGCAGCAGCGCCGCTTCGCGCAGCGGTGCGCAGCGGGACAGGATGAGGGTGGCGTGGGCGCGCAGCACGGCGCCGGCGACGGCGCGCGCATCGTCGTGGCGGGCACGCACGGCGCAGGTTTCCGCCAGCAGCATGGCGCGCCGGCCGCCGTGGAAACGGTCGATGGCGACGGCGGCCAGCAGGACGGCGGCCAGGAGGGTGGCATCGCGCGGGCCGTCCAGCAGCGCGCGCCGGATCTCGGCTTCGATCAGCGCGCCGGGCAGGCGGCCGGCGTCGAAGGCGTCCTGCAGTGCGTCGGCCAGCACGGCGTCGGCGGCCAGCACGGGGGCATCGGCCAGGGTGGGCATGCCGGCGTCGCACAGGAGCTGCCAGGCGCGCCGGCAGGCGGCGATGTGGGGCTCGGACGCCGCCGCGCCGGCGTCGGGCGGGGCTGGCGGGGCACAAGCAGGTTCGTTGGGTACGGTCGTTCGATTCATCTGCGCGCTCAAGAGTGTCGCCGGCGGGCGTTGGGCCGGGACGGAACCAGTATCGCGGCCTTGCCGGACAATCCCCTCATACGAAAGGATGATCGATGCGTGTATTGACACGTGTGTAGCGGTGTGCGTGGCGGCATGTGCAGCGGGCCGGATGGCATGGGTGAGCATCGTGGCCTCAGGCGGGGAAAGGCCGCCCGAGCAGCGGGAGGTCGTGGCGGCGCGCGCCGGTGGCGGCGGCCAGCCCGTTCGCGAGCGCGGCCGCCATCGGACCCTGCGCGGCTTCCGCGACACCCAGGAAGGGCAGGCCGGGCTGGTCCAGCAGGTCGACATCGATGCGTTCCGGGACCCCGGAAAAGCGCAGGATTGGATACGTGCTCCAGTCCATGCTGGCGATGCCGTCCGGGCCGTAGCGCAGCTGTTCGTGCAGGGTCCAGCTGGCGGCCTGGATGATGCCGCCCTCGAGCTGGTTGCGGGCGCCGTCCGGATTCACCACCTGGCCGCAGTCGGCGGCGCAGGCCACCCGCAATATCCGCACAGTGTTCCGGTCCTTGTCGACGGCCAGTTCGAGGGCGATCGCCACGTACGCCATGATGTTCTTGTACTGGCCGAAGCCGAAGCCGTAGCCGTGTCCCGGCGCCGGTTTCGTCTTGCCCCAGCCGAAGCGCGCGGCCGCCTGTTCGATGACGGCGCGGGCGCGCGGCGCGTGGCCCAGGTGGTCGAGGCGCAGGCGCACGGGGTCGACGCCGGCCAGCGTCGCCAGCTGGTCCATCGTTCCTTCGATCGTCGTGATGTTGATGTGCGCCCCGAGCGACCGCATCGCGGAGCTGCGCAGCGGCGTCACGGGCAGAAAATGGTTCACGACGCGCGCGTTCGGGATGGCGTACAGCGGCAGGGCATTGCGGTCGCCGCCGCCTTCCGGCATCGGCATCGGTTGCGACGGCGACGGCGCAATCGGCTTCGCCAGCAGCCACGCGGGAACCAGCTTGCCCGCATTGCCGGGGCGTTCGTTATGCGAACCGCTCCATAATTCGTAATCCCAGTGCGAGATGCGGCCGCGGCCATCGAGCGCGGCGCGCACGGTCGTCACCATCGCGGGGGCGTATGGCTCCCACAGGTTTTCCTGGTCGCGCATCAGCTGCACGCGCACGGGCACGCCGGGCACGGCGCGCGCCAGCAGCGCGGCGTCGGCCGCCACGTCGTCGGCGCCGTTCTGGCCGTAGCACCCGGATCCTTCGGTGTGGATGCAGCGGACTTTATCCGGCGGCATGCCGGTGAGTTCCGCCAGCGCGGCGCGCAGCGGGTAGACGCCCTGCGTATGCGTCCAGACGGTGAGCATGTCCCCGTCCAGCCGGGCGACGGCGCACGACGGCCCGATCGAACCGTGCATCACGTACTGCCTCGTGTAGCGGGCGGAGACGGCCGGACCGGCGGCCGGCTGCTCGACCTTGCCGCGGTCGAGGATCGTGATGTGCTGCGCGGGCAGCCGCTGCAGGGTCGCGTGGATGGCATCCGCCTGCGGCAGCGGCGCGCCGCCCTGCCACTGGGCGTTCGCGGCCAGCGCATTCATCGCCTGCACGGCGCGCCATTCGTCGTCCGCCAGCACGGCGAGATAGCTGCCGTCGCGCACCACCTGCCGTACGCCGGGCAGGCGGCGCACGGCGTCGAGGTCGACGTGGAGGAGTGTCGCGCCGGGCCGCGGCGGCCGCACAACGCGGGCGTGCAGCATGCCGGGCAGCCGCATATCGTGCACGTAGGCCGCGCCGCCCGTGACTTTCGCCGGGATGTCGAAGCGGGCCAGCGGCTTGCCGATCAGGCGGTAGCGCGCGGGTGGGCGCAGGGGCGAGGTCGCGTTCGCCGCGCGGTGCAATCCGGCCGCGTCGAGGCCGCGCAGCGCCTCGCCGTAGTGCATGCTGCGGCCATCCTGCGCGACCACGCGGCCGGCATGCAGCGCGACCGTCTCGGGCCCCACGCGCCATTGCGTCGCCGCGCCCTGGCGCAGCAGGGCTGCCACCTGGGCCGAGGCGTGCAGCAGGGCGCTGCCGCTGTCGGCCATCGTGTGACTGCCTGCCGTAAAACCTTCGTTGGGCGTGCGTGCCGTGTCGCCCTGGACGAATTCGATATCGCCCGGCTGCAGCTCCAGCTGTTCGAGCGCGACCTGCGCCAGCGCCGTGCGCACGCCGGTGCCCAGTTCGACCTTGCCGCTGAAGACCGTGACCTTGCCGTCGGGCGCGACGCGGATCCAGGCGTCGAGGAACGGCGTGCGCTGCAGGCTGCCGGCCAGTTTCGGATTCGCGACGGGCGGCACGCCCATGCCGTTGAATTCCGCGCGGGCGGCGCGCGGCAGCAGCGCGAACGCGAGGACGAGGGCGCCCCCTTCGAGGAAGGCGCGGCGGCCCTGGTGCACATTGCTCATGCGGGTGCTCCCGCCGCGGCGCGGATGGCCGCGAGGATGCGGTGGTGCGTGCCGCAGCGGCACAAATTCGGTTCCATGTGGCGGCGGATCTGTTCGTCGGACGGATGCGGCACCTTGTCCAGCAGGGCCTGCGCGCGCACGATCATCCCGGCGATGCGATAGCCGCACTGCGCGGCCTGGTGCTCGATGAACGCGGCCTGCAGCCTGCCCGGCTTGCCGGCGCTGCCCAGGCCCTCGACCGTGCGCACGCGGCGTCCGGCGCACGCGGCCAACGGCGTCACGCAGGAAAACACGGGCTTGCCGTCCAGTTGGACGGTGCAGGCGCCGCACTGGCCCATGCCGCAGCCGAACTTGGCGCCGTTCAGGTCCAGTTCATTGCGCAGCACGTACAGCAGCGGGGTGGCGGGATCCGCGTGCAGCTCGTGCATGCGGCCGTTGACGTCGACCTTGATGGAATGAGATTGGGTCACGGTTGCATCTCCTTGCGCAGTTTGCCGCTGGCGCCGGCCACGTCGGGCCAGGCGGGACGGCCTGCGCTCGTCCGCACCCACGCGGCCAGCTCGGCGACCTGGGCATCGGACAGCACGTCGGCGAACGGGGGCATGTACGCGGCGGCCGCGCCGCCGGGTGCGGGGCGTTCCCACGGGATCCCGTGCAGCACGGTCTGGATGAAATTGGCGGGATCCTCGCCCAGCACGGCGCTGCTGCGGGCGAGTCCCGGGCGGCCTCCCAGGCGCATCATCGGCGCGGCCGGCGTGTGGCAGCCGGCGCAGGCGGCCGCGAACAGCGCGGCGCCGGACGTCCCGGCCTGTGCCGCGGCCGGCACCGCGGTCGCGGGCGACGGGGCCGGCTGCTGGATCGTCATCAGGTAAGCGGCCATCGCCTCGACGTCTGCGCGCGGCACGCCGGCCAGGCGCTCCGTCACGGGCCGCATCGGACCCTTCGCGGCGCCATGCGCGAGCGACAGGCCGCCGTGCAGGTAGGCGGCCAGTTCGTCGCGCGTCCACGGCGCGCTGCCTTGCGCGAGCCGCGTGAGGGCGGGCGCATGCCAGCCGTCCACGGTGCCGCCCTGGAATGCCGGACTGCGTTCGCCCCCCAGCAAATTCATGCCGCTGTGGCAGGACGCGCAGTGGCCCAGCGTGTCGACGAGGTAGCGGCCCCGCTCGACCTGGTCCGCACCGGGCGCGGCGCCGTCGCCGGGGCGCAGGTACAGCGCATTCCAGAACGCGAGCAGGGGACGGAAGTTCAGCGGGAACACGAGGTCGTTGGCCGGCTGCTGTACGCGCACCGGCGGGCGCGACATCAGGTAACCGTAGGCCAGGTCGATGTCCTCGTCGGACATGCGGGTGGTGTGGATGTAGGGGAAAGCGGGATACAGCAGGTGGCCGTCGCGCGCCACGCCTTCGCGCAGCGCGCGGCGGAAGGCGGCGCTCGTCCAGCGACCGATCCCCGTGTCGGGATCGGGCGTGATGTTGGTGCTGTAGATGATGCCGAACGGCGTGCGCAGGCCCAGGCCGCCGGCGTACGCGGGACCGTCAGTCGCCGTGTGGCAGACCATGCAGTCGCCCAGCGCCACGATACGGGCGCCGGCCGCGAGGACGGCGGCCGACGGCGGGGAGGGCGGACCGGCCGCGGGCGCGATCGCGGCCGGGCGGGTCCAGGCATACAGGCCGCCGATTGCGATGGCGACGAAGGCCGTGCCGGCGGCCGCGAGGGTGCGAAGTCTCATCGCGGGTTTCCTTGATGTTGTTGCGGCGATTGTCGATGCCGGTGTGCCCAACGTCTAGTTATACGAAGGGATACGCGAAGCGATACGGCCGTCACTGTAGCGCTGGATGGCATGGCCGATTGATGCTTTCGGCGCAAGAGTGTCTTGCATCCCGCTGCTCGCGGCTGCCTACGCCGGCGGCGCGCTGGGTTGCTGGCCGAGGTCCTGTTCCGCGAGGTGCTCGGCCAGCAGGTCGACGAAGGCGCGGATCTTCGTCGAGTTGCGCCGGCTCGCGGGATACAGCGCGTACAGCCCGATGTCCATCGCGCCCGGATTGACGCGGTAGCCGGGCAGCACCTGCACGAGGGTGCCGGCGCGCAGGTCGCGCTGCACGAGCCAGCGCGCGAGCATGGCGATGCCGA
>CBIHOW010000015.1:0-99530 GCA_966211695.1 uncultured Massilia sp.
AGCCGACCGTCCTCCCGACGAAGATCCCGAACCTGCTGATCAACGGCTCGTCCGGTATCGCGGTCGGCATGGCGACGAACATCCCGCCGCACAACCTGTCCGAAGTGATCAACGGCGCGATGCACGTGCTGAAGAACCCGGACTGCACGATCGACGAGCTGATCGAGCTGATTCCGGCGCCGGACTTCCCGACGGCCGGCATCATCTACGGCGTCTCGGGCGTGCGCGACGGCTATCGCACGGGCCGCGGCCGCGTCGTGATGCGCGCCAAGACCCACTTCGAGGAATACGGCAAGGACGGCGGCCGCATCGCGATCATCGTCGACGAGCTGCCGTACCAGGTCAACAAGAAGTCGCTGCTCGAGCGCATCGCCGAGAACGTGCGCGACAAGAAGCTGGAAGGCATTTCCGACATCCGCGACGAGTCGGATAAATCGGGCATGCGCGTCGTCATCGAACTGAAGCGCGGTGAAGTGCCGGAAGTCGTGCTGAACAACCTGTACAAGCAGACCCAGCTGCAGGACACGTTCGGCATGAACATGGTGGCCCTCGTCAACGGCCAGCCGAAGCTGCTGAACCTGAAGCAGATGCTGGAGTGCTTCCTGTCGCACCGCCGCGAAGTGGTCACGCGCCGCACCGTGTTCGAGCTGCGCAAGGCACGCGAACGCGGCCACATGCTGGAAGGCCTCGCCGTCGCGCTGGCGAACATCGACGACTTCATCGCGATCATCAAGGCCGCGCCGACGCCGCCGGTCGCGAAGACGGAACTGATGGCGCGCGCGTGGGACTCGTCCCTCGTGCGCGAAATGCTGCTGCGTACCGAGACGGGCGCCGCCGGCGGCATCGAGGCGTTCCGTCCGGAGCACCTGCCGAAGCACTACGGCATGCAGCAGGACGGCCTGTATAAACTGTCGGACGAGCAGGCCCAGGAAATCCTGCAGATGCGCCTGCAGCGCCTGACCGGCCTGGAGCAGGACAAGATCGTCAACGAGTACAAGGAAGTGATGCTGCACATCGCCGACCTGCTCGACATCCTGGCCCGCCCGGAGCGCGTCACGCAGATCATCAGCGACGAAATGGCGCAGATCAAGTCCGACTACGCCGAGAACGGCAAGGACCAGCGCCGTTCCGCCATCGAGCACAACGCGTCCGACCTGGAAACGGAAGACCTGATCACGCCGCAGGACATGGTCGTCACCTTGTCGCACACCGGCTACATGAAGTCGCAGCCGATTTCCGAATACCGCGCCCAGAAACGCGGCGGCCGCGGCAAGCAGGCGATGGCGACGAAGGACGAGGACTGGATCGACCAGCTGTTCATCGCCAACACGCACGATTACATGCTGTGCTTCAGTAACCGCGGCCGGATGTACTGGCTGAAGGTGTGGGAAGTGCCGCAGGGTTCGCGCAACTCGCGCGGCAAGCCGATCGTGAACATGTTCCCGCTGCAGGATGGCGAGAAGATCACGGTGATCCTGCCGCTGTCGGGCGAGAACTCGACGTTCCCGGAAGACCACTACGTGTTCATGGCGACGAGCCTCGGCACCGTCAAGAAGACCCCGCTGCGCGATTTCTCGAACCCGCGCAAGGCCGGCATCATCGCGGTCGACCTGGACGAGGGCGACTTCCTGATCGGCGCGGCGCTCACGGACGGCAAGCACGACGTGATGCTGTTCTCGGACGCCGGCAAGGCCGTGCGCTTCGACGAGAACGACGTGCGCCCGATGGGCCGCACCGCGCGCGGCGTGCGCGGCATGAACCTGGAAGAAGGCCAGAACGTGATCGCGCTGCTGGTCGCCGAGAACGAGCAGCAGTCCGTGCTGACCGCGACGGAAAACGGCTTCGGCAAGCGCACCCCGATCACGGAGTACACGCGCCACGGCCGCGGCACGAAGGGCATGATCGCGATCCAGACGTCCGAGCGTAACGGCAAAGTGGTCGCCGCGACGCTGGTCGACGAGACGGACGAGATCATGCTGATCACGACCGGCGGCGTGCTGATCCGCACCCGCGTGGCCGAGATCCGCGAGATGGGCCGCGCCACCCAGGGCGTCACCCTGATCGCGGTGGAAGACGGCACCAAGCTGTCCGGCCTGCAGCGTGTGGTTGAAACCGACCTCGAGGAAACGGAACTGGAGCCGGCACCGGAATAAGCCGGACAGCCCAGCCACAAGGCCGCCCTGACGCTTGCGTCTCGGCGGCTTTTTTTCGCAATTCCCCCGAAATGGCACCTGTTGAGGATTTTTTGCAAGTTTCGTGCGAAAATCGAGGAACCCGCATTGTCATGCCGGGATTGCAAGCCTCCGCACCAGCCATCATCAAGGACATCCGTGAAGAAATCTCTCGTCGCCATCGCCTCCACCCTCGCCGTCATTTGCTCCCCCGCCGCGTTTGCCGCGACGCCGGTGCCGTCCGCCGACCCGGCTGTCGTCGCCGCCACCAAGCAGATGCTGGCGTCGATGAAGATCCGCGACGTGATGCTGGCGTCGCTGAAGCAGGCGGACCAGCAGATGCCGGCCCAGATCGCTGCGTCGCTGAATGCGATGATCGACAGCGACGCCACCTTGAGTGCGGAGAAGAAGGCCGAGGCGCACAAGAAGCTCCAGGAAGCGCTGCCGAAGCTGACCGCGCAGATGCATGGCGTATTCAGCGACCCGACCCTCGTCGACGACGTGCTGGCCGAAATGGTGCCGCTGTACGCCGAGACCTATACGCTGGACGAGATCCGCCAGCTGTCCGCGTTCTACGCGTCGCCGCTGGGCCAGAAGATGCTGGCGAACATGCCGACGCTGATGACCCGCAGCATGGAGATCAGCAACCGCGTGATGATGCCGCGCGTCCAGAAGATGATGGCGCAGGCCACGCAAAGCATCGTCGGCAAATAAGGAGCAGGCGATGACCCAGGTTTACAACTTCTCCGCCGGCCCGGCCGTCCTCCCGAAAGAAGTGCTGCGCCAGGCAGCCGAAGAGATGCTCGACTGGCACGGCAGCGGCATGTCCGTGATGGAGATGAGCCATCGCGGCCCCGAATTCATCTCGATCGCGAAGCAGGCCGAAGCCGACTTCCGCGAACTGCTGGACGTCCCGGCCAACTACAAGGTGCTGTTCATGCAGGGCGGAGGACTCGGCCAGAATGCGATCATTCCGCTCAACATGGCGGGCCGCAAACCGCAGCCCGCCACCATCGATTTCGTCCACACGGGCTCGTGGTCCGGCAAGTCGCTGAAGGAAGCGAAGCGCTATGCGAACGTGAACGTGGCGGCGTCCGGCGAAGCGAGCCGCTTCACCACGGTGCCGCCGCAGGAGACGTGGAAGCTGAGCGAAGACGCCGCCTACCTGCACATCTGCACGAACGAAACCATCGACGGCGTCGAGATCGGTTACGTGCCGACGGTGCAAGGCGACACGCCCCTGGTCGTGGACATGTCGTCGCACATCCTGTCGCGCCGGATCGACGTGTCGAAATACGGCGTGATCTTCGCCGGCGCGCAAAAGAACATCGGCCCGGCGGGCCTGACGATCACGATCGTGCGCGAGGACCTGCTCGACCACGCCCTGCCGATCTGCCCGGGCGTGTTCAACTGGCGCGCGGTGGCCGAGGCGGAGTCGATGCTGAACACGCCGCCGACGTATGCGATCTATATCGCGGGCCTCGTGTTCGCGCATCTGAAGAAACAGGGCGGCGTGGCCGAGATGGAACGCCGCAACATCGAAAAAGCGCGCCTGCTGTACGCGGCGCTGGACGCCGACGACTTCTACCAGAATCGTGTGGCGCCCGAATATCGCTCGCGCATGAACGTACCGTTCTACCTGCGCGATGAGTCGTTGAACGAACAATTCCTGGCCGGCGCCAAAGCGCGCGGCTTGCTGCAACTGAAGGGCCACAAGTCCGTCGGCGGTATGCGGGCATCGATCTACAACGCGATGCCGATCGAGGGCGTGCAAGCCCTGGTCGATTATTTGAACGAGTTCGCGGGGCGCTGAGTCGCCGCCAAACCGTCGTTCCCGCGAAGGCGGGAACCCAAGGTCAGCATCCGGAGCCGCAAGCACGAGCATCCTGGCGCAGCGAAAAAATTGGGTCCCCGCCTGCGCGGGGACGACGTATCCATGGTACGGGCCACACGCGAACCGCACCCAATGAGCAGACGATGACAGACAAACTCAAACCCCTGCGCGAACAGATCGATGCGATCGACGCGCAAATCCTCGAACTCCTCTCCCGCCGCGGCAAGGTCGCGCAGGAAGTCGGCCACGTGAAGGCCGAGACGAACGCCCCTGTGTTCCGCCCCGAGCGCGAAGCGCAGGTGCTGCGCGGCGTCGCCGAGCGCAATCCCGGCCCGCTGAAGAACCAGGACGTGCAGACCATCTTCCGCGAGATCATGTCGTCCTGCCGCGCGCTGGAAAAGCGCGTGACGGTCGCGTTCCTCGGCCCCACCGGCACGTTCAGCGAGCAGGCCGTGTTCCAGCAGTTCGGCAGCGCCGTCGAAGGCCTGCCGTGCGTGTCGATCGACGAAGTGTTCCGCGCCACCGAGGCGGGCACCGCCGACTACGGCGTCGTCCCCGTCGAGAACTCGTCCGAGGGCGCCATCAACCGCACGCTCGACCTGATGCTCGCGACCACGACGATCATCAGCGGCGAAGTGTCGATCCCCGTGCACCACAGCCTCATGACGAAGACGGGCACCATGGACGGCGTGAAGGTCGTGTGCGCCCATTCGCAGGCGCTGGCCCAGTGCCAGGTGTGGCTCAACCTGCACCATCCGGGCATCGAGCGCCGCGCCGTCGCGTCGAACGCGGAAGCGGCCGTGCTGGCGAGCCAGGATCCGATCATCGCCGCGATCGCGAGCGAGATGGCGGGCGAGCAGTACAAGCTGGGCGTCGTGCAGGCACACATCCAGGACGACCCGCACAACCGCACGCGCTTCGTGATCATCGGCAGCCAGGCCACGGGCCCGTCCGGCAAGGACCGCACGTCGATCGTGCTGGCCGTGCCGAACAAGGCCGGTGCCGTCTACAACCTGCTCGCGCCGCTGGCCAAGCACGGCGTGTCGATGACACGCTTCGAATCGCGTCCGGCCCGCATCGGCACGTGGGAGTACTACTTCTACGTCGACGTCGAAGGCCACATCGCCGATGCCGCCGTCGGTCGCGCGCTCGAAGAGCTCAAGGACAACGCCGCCTTCTTCAAGGTATTGGGATCCTATCCCGTCGGCCTCTGAGTCACAGAATCACCCCACACCAGCCAAGAGAATCCCATGTCGCAATTCGGTCCCGATTACGTCCGCGCCATCGCCCCTTACCAGGCCGGCAAACCCATTTCCGAAGTCGCCCGCGAGTTCGGCCTCGATGAAGCCAATATCGTCAAGCTGGCCTCCAACGAAAACCCGTTCGGCGTTCCCGAGTCGGCCAAGGCCGCGATGCTTGCCGCCGCCACTGAACTCGGCCGCTACCCGGACGCCAACGGCTTCGAGCTGAAAGCCGCGCTGGCCAAGCGCTACGACGTGCCGGCCGACTGGATCACGCTCGGCAACGGCTCCAACGACATCCTCGAGATCGCGGCGCACGCGTTCGTGCAGAAGGGCCAGGCCGTCGTCTATTCGCAGTACTCGTTCGCCGTGTACGCGCTGGCCACGCAGGGCGTCGGCGCGCGCGGCATCGTCGTCCCCGCCAAGAACTACGGCCACGACCTCGATGCGATGGCGGCCGCCATCGATGCGGACACCCGTCTCGTCTACATCGCCAACCCGAACAACCCGACCGGCACGTTCATCGCCGCGCCCGAGATCGAAGCGTTCCTGGCGAAGGTGCCGGCATCCGTCGTCGTCGTGCTGGACGAGGCGTACAACGAATACCTGGAGCAGAAGGACCAGTTCGAATCGACGCAGTGGGTCCGCAAATACCCGAACCTGATCGTCTCGCGCACGTTCTCGAAAGCGTACGGCCTCGCGGGCCTGCGCGTCGGCTTCGCCATCGCGCAGCCGGCCGTGACGGACCTGATGAACCGCATCCGCCAGCCGTTCAATGTGAATTCGCTCGCGCAGGCCGCTGCCATCGCGGCGCTGAACGACAAGGAATTCCTGCAGAAGGGCGCAGAAAACAACCGCGCCGGCTACCGGCAACTGACGGCGGCGTTCGAAGAGCTCAAGCTGGAATATGTCCCGTCCTACGGTAACTTCGTGCTCGTGAAAGTGGGCGACGACGAGGGCGCCGGCGCGCGCGTGAACCTGGCGCTGCTGAAGCAGGGCGT
Organism: uncultured Massilia sp.; assembly: GCA_966211695.1. Taxonomy (GTDB): domain Bacteria; phylum Pseudomonadota; class Gammaproteobacteria; order Burkholderiales; family Burkholderiaceae_D; genus Telluria. Next base: position 6,248 of record CBIHOW010000015.1, read on the forward strand.
GATCGTGCGTCCGGTCGGCGCGTATGGCCTGCCGCAATGGCTGCGCATCTCGATCGGCCTGCCGGAAGAGAATGCGCGCTTCGTGGAAGCCCTCAAGAAGGCCTTGAGCTGATGTTCGCGAAAGTCGTCATCGTCGGCGTCGGCCTGATCGGCGGCTCGTTCGCGCTGGGCCTCAAGGAGGCCGGCGCCGCGGGCCACATCGTCGGCCTCGGGCGCTCCGCGCAGGCGCTGGCGCGTGCGCGCGAACTCGGGATCATCGACGAGGCCGCGACGTCGCCGCAAGAAGCGCTGCGCGGCGCCGATCTCGTGCTGCTGGCGGCGCCCGTCGCGCAGACCGGGACTATCCTGTCGCAGCTGGCGCCGTACCTGGAGCCGCAGACGATCGTCACGGACGCGGGCAGCACCAAGTCGGACGTCGTGGCGGCCGCGCGTGCCGCACTGGGAGATAAAGTCGCCCAGTTCGTGCCGGGCCACCCGATCGCCGGGCGCGAATCGAACGGTCCGGATGCGGCGATCCCGGATCTCTACCGCGGCAAGAAGACGGTGCTGGCGCCGCTGGCGGAAAATGCGCCGGCAGCCATCGACAAGGTGGCCGCCGCCTGGCGCACGTGCGGCGCCGTCATCCACATGCTCACGCCGCAGGAACACGACAAGGTGTTCGCCGCGGTCAGCCACTTGCCGCACCTCCTCGCGTACGCGCTTGTCGACGACATCGCCAACAAGCCGCACGCGGACCTGCTGTTCCAGTACGCCGCCAGCGGCTTCCGCGACTTTACCCGCATCGCCGGGAGTTCTCCGGAAATGTGGCGCGACATCAGCCTCGCGAACCGCGACGCGCTGCTCGGCGAACTGGACGCCTATCTCGCTCAATTGACTCACCTTCGCGCGCGGCTCGCCGCCAGTGACGGCCCCGCGCTGGAGGCGACCTACGCCAACGCCCAGCGCGCCCGCCGTGCGTGGATCGAAGCGATCGAAGCCGCGGAAAAGCCGCCGGCACCCGATCAGGAATCTGGAAAATGACACAAGCTAAAATCTATCCGCAGCACATCGACCTCGAACCCGTGATGCGCGTACAGGGCACCGTACGCCTGCCGGGGTCGAAGAGTATCTCGAACCGCACCTTGCTGCTGGCCGCGCTGTCCGAGGGCACGACCACCATCCACGACCTGCTCGCGTCGGACGACACGTCCGTCATGCTGGACGCCCTCAAAAAGCTCGGCATCCGGTGGGAGCAGAAGGACGAGCGTACCCACGTCGTGCACGGCGCCGGCGGCAAGCTGCCCGTCGGCCAGGCCGACCTGTTCATGGGGAACGCGGGCACCGCGATCCGTCCGCTGACGGCGGCGCTGGCCGTCATCGGCGGCGATTACACGCTGCACGGCGTCGAGCGCATGCACGAGCGTCCGATCGGCGACCTGGTCGACGCGCTGAACGCCGTCGGCGCGCACATCGAATACACGGGCAATCCGGGCTATCCGCCGCTGCACATCCGCGCGGGCAAGGTGCAACCGGACCGCATCGCCGTGCGCGGCAACGTGTCGAGCCAGTTCCTGACGGCCCTCCTGATGTCCGCGCCGCTGATGGCGGTCGACAAGCCGGTCACGATCGAGGTCGTGGGCGAGCTGATTTCGAAGCCGTATATCGAGATCACGCTGAACCTGATGCGCCGCTTCGGCGTGACGGTCGGCCAGGACGGCTGGGCGTCGTTCACCGTGCAGCCGGGGCAGAAATACCAGAGCCCGGGCAGCATCCACGTCGAGGGCGATGCGTCGTCGGCGTCGTACTTCCTGGCCGCGGGCGCCATCGCCGGCGGTCCGGTGCGCGTGGAAGGCGTGGGCAAGGATTCGATCCAGGGCGACGTGCGCTTCGCCGACGCGCTCGAGCAGATGGGCGCGACGATCACGAAAGGCGACAACTGGATCGAGGCGAAGTCGAACGGCGTGCTGAAAGCGATCGACGCGGACTTCAACCACATCCCGGACGCCGCGATGACGATCGCCGTCGCCGCGCTGTACGCGGACGGCACCAGTACCCTGCGCAACATCGCCAGCTGGCGCGTGAAGGAAACGGACCGCCTGGCCGCGATGGCGACGGAACTGCGCAAGGTCGGCGCGACGGTGGAAGAGGGCCCGGACTACATCCGCGTGACGCCGCCCGACACGCTGTCGCATGCGACGATCGACACCTATGACGACCACCGCATGGCGATGTGCTTCTCGCTGGCGTCGCTGGATGGCGCCGCGCGCCGCGGCAACGCGATGCGCATCAACGATCCGAAGTGCGTGGCCAAGACGTTCCCGGATTATTTCGAAACCTTTTCCGGAATCGCGCAAGACACATTATCCTGATGGGATAACTGGTAATCGAATATACGTACATGCCGAACTCGAATATTCCCGTCATTACGATTGACGGCCCGACCGCCTCGGGCAAGGGCACGGTGGCCCACAAGGTCGCCGACCGCCTGGGCTTCCACCTGCTGGACTCCGGCGCCCTGTACCGCCTGACCGCACTGTCCGCGCTGCGCCGCGGCACCGACCTGCGCGACGAGCACGCGCTCGCCAAGGTGGCCGAACACCTGCCCGTCCGCTTCAACGGCGGCCACATCTACCTGGGCACGGAAGAGGTGAGTAACGCCATCCGCCAGGAAGAAGTCGGCAATACCGCGTCGAAGATCGCCGCGTTGCCGGCCGTGCGCCAGGCGCTGTATGGCCTGCAATTGAGCTTCCGCGCGACGCCGGGCCTCGTGGCCGACGGCCGCGACATGGGCACCGTGATCTTTCCCGGTGCACAGTTGAAGGTGTTCCTGACAGCAAGTGTTGAGGCCCGTGCGCAACGCCGGTATAAGCAATTGATTGACAAAGGATTTTCTGCTAATATGGACGATCTGCTGGCGGATTTGCAGGCCCGCGACGCGCGCGATACCCAGCGCGCCGTGGCCCCGCTGGTGCCGGCCGAGGGCGCGCACATCCTCGATACCTCGCAGATGACGGCGGATGAAGCCGTCGAACAGGTACTCGCCTGGTACGCGCATCCCTAACAAGAATTCATCCCTGATGTCGTGGGGACTGCCGTGAGAGCGGCGTTTTTTGGTGCCCGGGGTGTCCCGGGTGTGGTTCAACTTGACCCAGTTCAGATCGCATATTGCCGGTCTGCTGGCTAACATCTCAAAACTTATGGCTACTGCAGCAAATCAAGATACCGGTATGGAAAGCTTCGCAGCACTCTTCGAAGAGTCGCTGGCCCGTCAAGACATGCGTTCGGGCGAAGTCATCTCCGCCGAAGTCGTGCGCCTGGATCACAACTTCGTGATCGTCAACGCCGGCCTGAAGTCGGAAGCTTTCATCCCCATCGACGAATTCAAGAATGACCAGGGCGAACTGGAAGTCAAAGTGGGTGACTTCGTTTCCGTGGCCATCGAATCGCTGGAAAATGGTTTCGGCGATACCATCCTGTCGCGCGACAAGGCCAAGCGCCTGGCATCGTGGCTGGCTCTGGAAAAAGCAATGGAATCGGGCGAGATCGTCACCGGTACCGTGAACGGCAAAGTCAAGGGCGGCCTGACCGTCCTGACCAACGGCATCCGCGCATTCCTGCCGGGTTCGCTGGTCGACACCCGTCCGGTCAAGGACACGACCCCGTTCGAAGGCAAGACCCTGGAATTCAAGGTCATCAAGCTGGACCGCAAGCGTAACAACGTCGTGCTGTCGCGTCGCGCCGTCATCGAAGCATCGATGGGCGAAGAGCGTGCGAAGCTGATGGAAACGCTGAAGGAAGGCACCGTCGTCACCGGCGTCGTCAAGAACATCACCGACTACGGTGCGTTCGTCGACCTGGGCGGCATCGACGGCCTGCTGCACATCACCGATCTGGCATGGCGCCGTGTGCGTCACCCGTCGGAAGTCCTGTCGGTTGGTCAAGAGATCACCGCCAAGGTCCTCAAGTACGATCAGGAAAAGAACCGCGTCTCGCTGGGCGTCAAGCAACTGGGCGACGATCCGTGGACCGGCCTGTCGCGTCGCTACCCGCAAGGCACCCGCCTGTTCGGCAAGGTCACGAACCTGACCGACTACGGTGCGTTCGTGGAAGTCGAGCAGGGCATCGAAGGCCTGGTGCACGTCTCGGAAATGGACTGGACCAACAAGAACGTGGCTCCGAACAAGGTTGTCCAGCTGGGCGACGAAGTCGAAGTCATGGTCCTGGAAATCGACGAAGAGCGTCGTCGTATCTCGCTGGGCATGAAGCAGTGCAAGGCGAATCCGTGGGACGACTTCGGCATGACCCACAAGAAGGGCGACAAGGTCAAGGGCCTGATCAAGTCGATCACCGACTTCGGCGTGTTCATCGGCCTGCCGGGCAACATCGACGGCCTGGTGCACCTGTCCGACCTGTCGTGGACCGAGCCGGGCGAAGAAGCCGTCCGCCGCTTCAAGAAGGGCGACGAGCTGGAAGCCGTCGTTCTGGCGATCGACGTCGAGCGCGAGCGTGTCTCGCTGGGCGTCAAGCAGCTGGAAGGCGACCCGTTCAACACCTTCGCGTCGCTGAACGACAAGGGTTCGCTGGTCACCGGTACGGTCAAGTCGGTTGAGCCGAAAGGCGCCGTGATCGCCCTGACGGAAGAAGTCGAAGGCTACCTGCGCGCTTCGGAAATCTCGCGCGACCGCGTGGAAGATGCCGGCACCCACCTGAAAGTGGGCGACAAGGTCGAAGCCATGGTCATCAACATCGACCGCAAGGCACGCAGCATCCAGCTGTCGATCAAGGCCAAGGACAACGCCGACACCCAGGAAGCCATGCAGAAGCTGGCTTCGGACAACAGCGCAGCAACCGGCACCACCTCGCTGGGCGCCCTGCTGAAGGCCAAGTTCGACAACAAGGGTTAATCACCTGAGAACGTAAGCAGATGACCAAGTCCGAGCTGATCAACCGCCTGGCCGAGCGCTATTCTCAGCTGGTGGCAAAAGACGCCGAGTTCGCCGTCAAGACCATCCTCGATGCGATGACCAACGCTCTCGCGAGCGGCCAGCGCATCGAGATCCGGGGTTTCGGCAGCTTTGCCCTGAACAGCCGGCCGCCCCGCATCGGCCGCAACCCGAAGTCCGGCGACAAGGTGATGGTGCCCGAAAAACGGGTGCCCCACTTCAAACCGGGCAAGCAGTTGCGCGAGCGGGTCGACGCGATGGTCGGGCAACCGATCATCGAAGACTGATTCGTCTGCGACAGACTCACGAAACGGCGTCCTTCGGGGCGCCGTTTTTTTTTGCAGCCTCGTACCCATGGGAATAGAATGATCTCGCCATTTCCCGTGTGCTGCGCAGACTTCGGCGATGAAACAGAAAGAACTACGGCTGGCAATCGTGTTCTTCGGCGGCGTGTCGCTGGCCGTCTACCAGCATGGCATCAACCGCGAAATCCTCAACCTCGTGCGCGCGTCGAAGTGGTGTCACCGGCACGATGCCACCCCCTCCATGCACGACCACTATCCCGACGAGCCGGAGCGCTCGACGGGCGACGTGTATTACCAGTTCCTTGAAGCGGTCGGCAAGCAGCTCGACCTGCAGGTGATCGTCGACGTGGTGTCCGGCGCCTCGGCCGGCGCGATGAACGGCGTGGCGCTGGGCAGGGCGCTCGCGCACGATCTCAGCCTGGCGCCGTTGACCGACATGTGGCTGGCCGACGCGGATATCGGCCACCTGCTGCACGCCGACGCCAGGGCGAAGCGCTGGAGCAAATGGTTTTTCTGGCCGTTCGTCCGGCCCCTGCTGTCGCGGCTGAAACGCGAAGGCCTCATCATCGGCCCCATCGATCGCGAAATGCAGGAAAGGGCGTCGATGTTCCTCCGTTCGCGCTGGTTCAAGCCGCCGCTCGACGGCGGCCGCCTCGCCACCCTGATCCTCGACGGCCTCACTTCGATGGAGCGCGCCGGTGCGGCCGGCGAATCGCTGCTGCCGCCCGGTACCCGGCTGGACCTGCTGGTGACGGCGACGGATTTCCGCGGCCTCGATCGCGCGATCTTCATCCACGACCCGCCCGTGCTTACCGAGCGCGAGCACAGGCGTCCGTTCCACTTCCAGCTCTACCACGAGAAAAGCGGACACCTGCGCAGCGACTTCGACCTCGACAACGTCCCGTCGCTCGCGTTCGCCGCACGCGCATCCGCGTCGTACCCCGGGGCATTTCCGCCGGCCCGGATCCGCGAAGTGGACGACCTGCTGGCGGCGCGCCACCGGCCATGGCCGACGCGTGACCAGTTCATCAAGCACAACTTCGGAGGCTACCGCGACCAGCGCAAGGATCCCGAGGATGCCGTGCTGGTCGACGGCAGCATCCTCGACAACAAGCCGATCAAGGCGACGCTGGAGGCGATCCGCATGCACAGCGCGGTCCGCGAAGTCGATCGCCGCCTGATCTTCGTCGACCCGCATTCCCAGCTCGACAAGCCGCCGCCGGGCACGGACCCGCCCGGCTTTTTCGCGACGCTGCGCGGGGCGCTGTCCGACCTGCCGCGTACCGACCCGACCTACAAGGAGCTGGCGGACGTCGGACGCTACAACAAGCAGGTCCGGCGCCTGAAACAGGCGATTGCCTACGCCCGGCCGCAGGTCGCGAAACTGGTCGACGAGGTCACCGAAGGCAGGGCCAGGGGCGGGTACACCGTCAACGACCTCCGGCACTGGCGCCTCAGCTCGACCAACGCGCTGGCCAGCACGCCGATCGTCTACGATTCGTTCATCCGCACGCTGGTGCTGGAAGCGCTGGATTTCGTCGCCGAACTGATCGCCGGCGCATGCGGCTTCTCGCGGGAATCGACGGCGTCGCACCGGGTGCAGGAAGCGATCGAGCTGTGGGCCGCAAGGCACGGCATTCTCCTTGCCGACTCGTACACGGCGGCGGAAAACGCCTATGAAAACGTCGACATGCCCGCGTTCGCCAAGATGACGATCGACTTCGGCGTCGTGTACAAGAAACGCCGCCTGAATTTCGTCCTGCACGAGATCAGCGACCTGTATGACGCAACGCCCGCCGAAGATCTCGATCTCATCAAGATCCAGGTCCACAAGCTCATCGATGCCTTGTCGATGTATGACGATGCCGATTTCCTCAGCGAGCGCGCGGTCGCCATGTGCCGCACGCTGTTCCAGCCCATGACTGCCAGCCGGATGGACGTCGACCAGTTCGTCGCCGGCCGCGACGCGGAATTGACGGGGCTGGTCCGGCGGCTGGGCATCGAATGCGACCTGGCGGGCAAGAACGACGACGCCGATACGCTGTTGTCGTCGAGCCTCGTGCAGAACCTGGATCCGCGCTACCGCACGGCGATCCTCACCGGCTACCTCGGCTATTTTTATTGGGACGTCATCCTGCACCCGGCCGTCACCGCACTGGCGCTGGAAACCGGGCCGATCGAAGAGATCCTGGTCGACCGCATCAGCCCCGACGACGCGCCCAGCCTGGCGCCGCCGGGCAACCCGCGCGTCCTGCTGGGCGGAACGTTCGCCGGGTTCGGTGGTTTTCTCAACCGTGCGACACGGGAAAACGACTACCTGTGGGGCCGGCTGCATGCGGTCGACCGGCTGTTCGATATCTTGTCCAGTACGTTGCCGAACCCGATCCGGAACACGATCGACCTGCATGCCCTGAAGAAGGCAGGGTTCGAATGCGTGATGGCGGAGGAGGCCGGGCGGCTGCGTCTCGTGCCCGACCTGGTGTCCCGGCTGCGCGCCGCGATTGCCGCGTTTTGATGCCGGACCGGCAAAGATGTAACCGCACATTGCAGTCCCGATGCCATTCGTGCAACCCACGTATAATCACGCCGCATGCGCACAACGGCCGGGGCAGCCGTCCTAGGAATATCGTTTCAAATATGCGACACTGCGCATTTGCCGTCTTTTCACTCGGGACCTGCTGATGAAACTCGTCTCCACCATCGTCGGATGCCTGCTGTTCGTCCTGTTCTTCAGTTTCGCCCTGAAGAACACGCACCAGGTCGACCTGCATTTCTTCCTGAATTACGAGGTGCGGGGTCCGCTGGTGCTGATGCTGCTCGCGTTTTTCATCGCCGGCGCCTTCCTCGGGATCCTGGCCGTGACGCCGACCGTGTTCCGGCACCGCCGCGAAAGCTCGCAGCACAAGCACACGATCCAGGCCCTGCAGAGCGCGGCCGGTACCGCCGCCAATGCGCCGCAGCCGGACAGCGTCGCGCCGCGTGGCTGACGTTTTCAGTAATCATAAGAACAACATATGGAATTTGAAATCTGGTGGCTGCTCGGCATCCCCGTCTTTTTTGCCCTCGGCTGGATCGCCGCCCGCGTCGACATCAAGCAACTGGTCTCCGAATCGCGCAGCCTCCCGCGCGGCTATTTCAAGGGACTGAATTTCCTCCTCAACGAACAACCGGACAAGGCCATCGACGCCTTCATCGAGATCGTCAAGCTCGATCCGGAAACGGCCGACATGCACTTCGCGCTGGGTAATTTGTTCCGCCGCCGCGGCGAGACGGAGCGCGCGATCCGCGTCCACCAGAACCTCCTGTCGCGTCCCGACCTGCCGATCGAGCAGCAGGTGCACGCGCAGTACGAGCTCGGGATGGACTACCTGAAGGCGGGCCTGCTGGACCGCGCCGAAGAGACGTTCAACCTGCTCGTCGACACGCAGTACGGCGTGCAGGCCCGCCGCGCGCTGCTGGAGATCTTCCAGCGCGAAAAGGAATGGCGCCGCGCGATCGCCGCCGCCGAGGGCCTGATGGAATCCGGCGCCGGCGCGTATCACAAGGAAATCGCGCAATTCTATTGCGAGCTGGCGCAGGACGCCCTCGTGCACATGCAGTCGGACGAAGCGAAGACGCTGCTGGACAAGGCCCTGCAGGCCGACCGCAAGAGCGTGCGCGCGACGATACTGTGCGGCGATGCGCTCAAGGCGGAAGGCGACATCGAAGGCGCGCTCAAGACGTGGCGCCGCGTGGAGCAGCAAAGCGTGCCGCACGTGGCCCTCGTCGCCACGCGCCTGATGGATGGCTACCGCGCCGTCGGCCGCCCGCAGGAAGGCGTCAACCTGCTGCGCTCCTACCTGGAAGAAGCGTCGTCGATTGATCTGATCGAGGTCGTCTTCAAGGCCGTCATTGAACTCAACGGCGTGGACGCTGCCAAACAGCTGGTGGTGGAAGAGCTGCGCCGCAATCCGACCCTGCTCGGTCTCGACAAGCTGCTGGAAGCGCGCCTGATGGATGCGCCGGCGAACGTGTGGGAAGAGCTGTCGATGGTGAAGAACCTGGTGCACGGGTACACGCAGAAGCTGGCGCGCTACCAGTGCAGCCATTGTGGTTTCAAGGCGCGCCAGTATTACTGGCAATGCCCGGGGTGCAGCAAGTGGGAAACCTACCCGCCGCGCCGCACCGAAGAACTGAACGTGATGAACTAAGCTAAAGCGAACCATGAAGATTACGATTATCGGCACCGGCTACGTCGGCCTCGTGACCGGCGCCTGCCTGGCGGAACTCGGCAACGACGTCTTTTGCCTCGACGTCGACCAACGCAAGATCGACCTGCTGAACAACGGCGGCATCCCGATCCACGAACCGGGCCTGGAAGAAGTCGTCGCGCGCAACCGCGCTAGCGGCCGCCTGCAGTTCTCGACCGACGTCGCCGCCAGCGTCGCGCATGGCCAGCTCCAGTTCATCGCCGTCGGCACCCCGCCGGACGAAGACGGTTCCGCCGACCTGCAGTACGTGCTGGCCGCCGCCCGCAACATCGGCCGCCACATGGACGGCTACAAGGTCATCGTCGACAAGTCCACGGTGCCCGTCGGCACGGCCGACCGCGTCGCCGCCGCCCTGCGCGAAGAGCTGCGCACCCGCGGCGAGGAGAGCATGGAATTCGCCGTCGTCTCGAACCCGGAATTCCTCAAGGAAGGCGCCGCCGTCGACGACTTCATGCGTCCGGACCGCATCGTCATCGGCCACGACGACAGCCCCGCGGGCCAGCGCGCGCGCGACCTCATGAAGCTGCTGTACGCCCCGTTCAACCGCAACCACGAGCGCGTCTACTGGATGGACGTGCGCTCGGCCGAGTTCACGAAGTACGCGGCCAACGCGATGCTCGCGACCCGCATCTCGTTCATGAACGAACTGGCGAACCTGGCCGACCAGGTGGGCGCCGACATCGAAGCCGTCCGCCACGGCATCGGTTCCGACCCGCGCATCGGCCACAGCTTCCTGTACGCGGGCGCCGGCTACGGCGGCTCGTGCTTCCCGAAGGACGTGCAGGCGCTCGAGCGCACCGCGCGCCAGTACGACCAGGAACTCCTGATCCTGCGCGCCGTGGAAGCCGTCAACGACCGCCAGAAGCAGGTGCTGGGCCGCAAGGTGGTGCAGCGCTTCGGCGAAGACCTGACGGGCATGAAGTTCGCCGTCTGGGGCCTTGCCTTCAAGCCGAACACGGACGACATGCGCGAAGCACCGTCGCGCGTGCTGCTGAAGGAACTCATCGAGCGGGGCGCCAGCGTCGCCGTGCATGATCCCGTCGCGATGGAGGAAGCGCAGCGCGTGCTGGCGCTCGACCTCTCCGCAGCCCAGTTGGACCGCATCGACTTCAAGAAGACCCCGATGGAAGCGCTGGACGGCGCCGAGGCCCTGGTGATCGTCACCGAATGGAAGGCGTTCCGCAGCCCGGACTTCGAGCAGATCAAGGCGCGCCTGAAGCACCCGGTGATCATCGACGGCCGCAACCTGTTCGAGCCGCCGCTGATGACGGGCCTGGGCATCGAATACCACGGCATCGGCCGCTCGGTCCTCGCCGGCCGCCCTGCCGGGAAAGTGAGGCAAGCATGACCAGCACTATCGCCAGCCGCCTGCTGCCGACCGACAGCTACCGCCAGGCCGAAGCGCCGCAACTGGAAAGCGTGCGCCTGCTCGTCGTGGGCGACGTCATGCTCGACCGCTACTGGTTCGGCGACGTCTCGCGCATCTCCCCGGAAGCGCCGGTGCCCGTCGTGCGCATCGAGCGCCGCGAAGAGCGTCTCGGCGGCGCCGCCAACGTGGCGCGCAATGCCGCGGCCCTGGGCACGCATTGCGGCCTGCTGGGCGTCGTCGGCGCCGACGAGGCGGGCGACCACGTCGAACGCATCCTGCGCGAATCGAGCATCCACAGCTACCTCAAGCGCGACGAGGCGATCTCCACGATCATCAAGCTGCGCGTGATCGGCCGCCAGCAGCAGATGGTGCGCATCGACTTCGAGGACGCGCCGACCGAAACGATCCTGCGCGACAAGCTCACGCAGTTCAAGGCGCTGCTGCCGGACTATGACGTGATCATCCTGTCCGACTACAACAAGGGCAGCCTCGTGGACGTGGCCGAAATGATCCGCGCCGCGCGGGCGGCCGGCAAGACCGTCATGGTCGACCCGAAGGGCGACGATTTCACGCCCTACGCGGGCGCCACGATGCTCACGCCGAACAAGTCGGAACTCAAGCGCATCGTCGGCAGCTGGAAGACGGAAGAGCAGCTGACGGAAAAGGCCCAGAAGCTGCGTGAAGATCTCGGCCTGGAAGCGCTGCTCCTGACGCGTTCGGAAGAGGGCATGAGCCTGTACACGGCGAACGAAGTCCTGCACGTGCACGCGGACGCGCGCGAAGTGTTCGACGTCTCCGGCGCCGGCGACACCGTCATCGCGACGATGGCCGCCATGCTGGGTGCGGGCGCATCGCTGCCCGAAGCGCTGGCGATGGCGAACCGCGCGGGCGGGATCGTCGTCGGCAAGCTGGGTACGGCGACCGTCACACGCGACGAGCTGTTCGCGCAGCGGCGCAAGGACGACGGCCACGCGTGATTGCGTGGTCGCAAACCGCGCCGTCAACCCACGCTCGTATTGATCCGTTATGGCAACAGGCGGCCATCCCCGGCCACCACGACGATAACGGAGAAAACGAGATGATCAAGAAGCTGATGCTTGCAGTCGCCACGCTGGTGGCGTCGATGGGCTTTGCGTTCGCCCAGGTGGACGTCAACAAGGCCGATGCCGCCGCGCTGGATTCGGTCAAGGGCGTTGGTCCGGCCATGTCGAAGGCAATCATCGACGAGCGCACGAAGGCCGGTCCGTTCAAGGACTGGGCCGACTTCCAGAAGCGCGTGAAGGGCGTGGCCGACAAGCGCGCCGCCCAGCTGTCGAAGGCCGGCCTGCAGGTGAACGGCCAGTCGAAGGATGGCGCGCCGATGGTCGCCGCGCCGGCCGAGAAAGCCGCCAAGCCGGCCAAGGCAGGCGCCAAGCCGGCCGACATGAAGGCCAAGCCGGAAGCGAAACCCGAGGCCGCCAAATCGGCCGCCTGATCCGCCGCTGGCCGCATGCGAACCCCGCCGCGCGCGGGGTTTTTCTTTGGCGCGGCCCCCCTCCCTGGCCCGGTCCCGTACGTGCCGCCCCGTCTCGGATTAGAATGTCGCTTTCGCGTTCGCAAAAGAGTAGGCAATGGCATACAAGACCATCGAAGACACGATCGGTAATACCCCGCTGGTGCAGCTGGTGCGCATCCCCGGGCCGGAAGCGGCGGCCCGCAACAACATCATTCTCGGCAAGCTCGAAGGCAACAACCCGGCCGGTTCCGTGAAGGACCGCGCGGCGATGTCGATGCTGCGCGGGGCCGAGGCGCGCGGCCAGATCAAGCCGGGCGACACGCTGATCGAGGCGACGAGCGGCAACACGGGGATCGCGCTGTCGATGGCGGCCGCGATCCGCGGCTACAAGATGGTGCTGGTCATGCCGGACAACCTGTCGATCGAGCGCCGCCAGAGCATGGCCGCGTACGGCGCCCAGATCATCCTGACGCCGAAGACGGGCGGCATGGAATACGCGCGCGACCTGGCCGAGCAGATGCAGAAGGATGGCCAGGGCATCATCCTCGACCAGTTCGGCAACCAGGACAACCCGCGCGCCCACTACGAGACGACGGGTCCGGAAATCTGGCGCGACACGGAGGGCCGCATCACCCACTTCGTCAGTGCGATGGGCACGACCGGCACCATCATGGGCGTGTCGCGCTACCTGAAGGAGCAGAACGAGGGGGTCCGCATCATCGGCGCGCAGCCGGAGGAAGGATCGTCGATCCCCGGCATCCGCAAATGGCCGGAAGCCTATCTGCCGAAGATCTTCGATAAATCGCGCATCGACCAGGTCGAGAGCGTGACCCAGGCCGCGGCGGAACAGATGGCACGCCGCCTGGCGGCCGAAGAGGGTATTTTCTGCGGTATTTCCGCGGCCGGCGCCTGCGAAATCGCCTTGCGTATCTCGCAGACGGTGGAGAATGCGACGATCGTGTTCATCGTCTGCGACCGCGGTGATCGTTATCTGTCGACGGGTGTGTTCCCCGCCTGATTGTTTGCTTGCCCGGCGCGGGTTCTCGGCGCTGGGTCTTCCCCATCCCGCATCCGATGCGGGGAAAAACTACCCCTGGTCCGGCAATCCGATGGCTCGGGAGGCCGGCAGAGTCGGGCGGTGCGGCGGCATCAATGGCCGCCGTCCGGTCCGGTGCGTGCCATTATTGCTCGGTGCCGCCTGCGTTGCTGTCCTTGTCCTTCGGCTTGAACTGCTTGTCGCTGATGCGGAACTTGGCACGGCGGTCGCCCATCAGGTAGCGCAGGTCACGGATCGACAGATCGGAGACTTCGTGCATGCGGATCAGCAGCGAAGCACCGACCGGCAGGCGATGGTGGCGGATCTTCGAGATCACCGGCGGCGCAACTTCCAGGGCGCGCGACAGTGCTGCGTCGTTCTTCAGGCGCAGGTTCTCGATCAGGGTGTCGAGCAGGCGATTCGGGTTGTATTGCAGCAGTTCGTCATTTTCCGAATCGCTGTTCATATCGATACCGACTTGGTTCGTCATGATTCACTATTCCTATGAGGGTTTGTCAGAGCTCGCGGCGGAACTTCCACTCCTGTAAGGATATGAAAGTTTCTACTAAATTATACAACTAATTTCCAATTTAGTACTTAAGAGCAATAAAGATCAGTGGCTTTCGTTGAGTTCGTTGTCCCATCGCAACAATAGCCGCAATGCAATTCTCTCACAAACTCACTGAGAATATCATTGTTTTTTATTTAAACTTAAGTGTAGAGCAATTAACGATGCGCCGCCGCACGTTTAGGAATTGAGTGGTGGAATGACAACTTGTGAGGGGGTATCGGGGCGGATGCTATGTTTCTCAGGAGAACTGTCTAGAAGAAATAAGCATACCCCCGGGGGTATAAGGTTGTCACGACTGCATTTCTCAGCCGTATTTATGACAATCCTGTTACAAACTGATACAAAGTTGTTGGTTGGAGGACACTAGATTCCGCGCGCCAACCGCACCGCACGGCCTAATTCGACCACGGACATGGCATAGAAATAACTGCGGTTGTATTTAGTGATAGCAAAAAAATTAGCGTTTGCTACCCAATACTCCGTCGGGTCCGCCCCATTTTGTAAATCGACGAGGCCGTACAGGCGGCCGTCCGGCAGCGCGGTGCGCGTGGCGACGCCGGCGCCGTCCAGCTCGGCCGGGCGATAGCGCGCTTCCAGGCCGCCCAGCAGCGGTTGCCAGGCGAGGCTGGGCGCGACGTCGGCGGGGAACACGGCCGGTCCCGTGTTGTTGCGGTCCCAGCCGTGCTGGACGAGGAAGTTGGCCACGCTGCCGATCGCATCCGCGGCCGAGCCGCGCAGGTCGACGATGCCGTCGCCGTCGAAGTCCACGCCATATTTCAGGATATTGCCCGGCATGAATTGCGGCATGCCGACGGCGCCCGCGAACGAGCCCATCAGCGAAAACGGGTCGATGTTCTCCTTGCGAGCGAGCAGCAGCGTGTGTTCCAGCTCGTCGCGGAAGAACGCCATGCGGTCGGCGCGGTTCGGCGCTTCCGGATAGGCGAAGGCGAGGGTGGTCAGCACGTCGACGACGCGGAAGCGTCCCGTGTCGCGGCCATAGATCGTTTCCACGCCCAGGATGCCGACGATGATCTCGGCCGGCACGCCATAGGTCGCCTCGGCGCGCGCGAGAAGGTCGGCGTTCTCGTTCCAGAAGCGCACGCCGGCATTGATGCGGATCGGCTCGATGAAGCGGTCGCTGTAGGCGGCCCAGTTCTTCGGCTTGCCGGGCGGCGCCGGTTTCACGAGCTGGACGGCGGAATCGATCAGGCGTGCCCGTTTGATCACATCCTCGACCTGCGCGCGCTCGAAGCCGTTGCGGGCGACGATATCGTCCTCGAAATCGCGCACGGCCTGCCAGTCGCTGAAATTGACGGCCTCGCCGTCGTAGTCGATCGTGGGGCGGGCGGGGGCGGCGGGCTTCGCCTTCTTGCCGGCCTTTTTCGCCGCCTTGGCGGTGGCCTTGGTGTGATGGAGCGAGGATGCGGCGGCCGCATCCGCCACCGGCCCGGCGCCGACGGCCAGGGCAAGCAGCAGGGGAACGAAGGATTTCATCGAACTCGGGACAGCAAATCTCTCAGGATGGGAACGAGGCCGGTGCCCGGACTCTGCGGTCCGTAGCGGTAGGCGCTGTAGCGGCGCAGGAACTCCGTCGCGGCCGCGCCAGTCTCGGGGGCCAGGCCGGCAGCGGCGAGGCGCTGCGCGTACGCGGTCGGCCCTTCGTCCGGCGCACGCGGCAGGCCAAGCTGGCCGAGGCGCTGGCACAGGACCGAGTATAGCGCATCGACGGGGTCGGCTTTCCGCCTCTGCGAGAATTTTCTCACCAGGAACAACAGGGTGCAGAGCATGGCAATCAGCGCCAGGCTTTGCCAATGGGACAATCCTTCTTGCAAGCGTTGCACGAGATGCTGCTGGCGCTGCGGCGTGTAGTTCAGCACCCACTGGTTCCAGCCGTTGTTGACGGCGCCGATCGCATAGCGGACCTGGCCGAGCAGGGAATCCGGATCGGGCTGCAGCAGCCGGCCCAGGCCTTCGAAGCCGAACGGCGCCGGCGGCGGCAGCGCGCGCGCCAGGCTGCGCTGCACGCGCTCCGGCGCCACGGCGGCCGTCGGGTCGACGCGCACCCAGCCGCGCCGCGGCAGCCACACCTCGGCCCACGCGTGCGCATCGGACTGGCGCACGGTGAGGTAGCCGTCGATCGGATTCATGTCGCCGCCCTGGTAGCCCGTGACGACGCGCGCCGGCACGCCGGCCGAACGCATCAGGAACACGAAGGCGCCGGCATAGTGCTCGCAAAAGCCGGCGCGCGTGCCGTACAGGAAATCGTCGATCGAGTCCGACCCTGGCAGCAGCGGCGGCTGCAGCGTGTAGACGAAGCCGCCTTCGGCAAACTGCCGCAGGACGGCCGCCACGCGGCGCGCCGGATCGGGTTCGGACGCCAGCGCCTGGCCGGCCGCGCGCGTCCGCGGATTCAAGCCGTAGGGCAGCATCAGCCATTGCCCGTCGACGGGCGACGCGTCCGGCTGCAGGCTGTAGTGCACGAAGGAGACGAGGTCGTAGCGCACGCGCTCGCCGATCGCGTCGAGCGACTGGAACTCCAGTTCGCCGGACAGTGTCACGCCGTGCCCCGGCAATTCGGGGATGGCGCGCGGCATCTCGAGCGCGAACAGCCAGCGCGTGTTCGACGGTTCCAGCGTGACCGCGTAGCCGACGGGTGTGCCGCCCACGGACAGCGACAGCGGTTGCGGGCGTGTGTGGCGGGATGATCGAACGCGGGTCCAGGTGCGGCCGTCGTAGCTGCCCAGCACGGGGCCGCGCCAGTACAGTTGCGATTGCGCGGGCACCGGCCCGTCGAATTTCACGCGGAACGCGACGTCTTCCGACTGCGCCAGGTTCGACATCTGGCCGGGCGCCATCGTGTCGGACAGGCCGCTCTTCGCGCTATGACTGTCGTCCGGCATGCCCCACAACGGGCCTTCGATGCGCGGGAACAGGACGAATGCGGCACCCGCCAGCGGCAGCGCCAGTCCGAGCAGTTTCGCCCCCATCCACAGACGCGTGCGAAGTGGGGGCACGGCGCCCGTCAGCTGGAACGACAGCTGCGTGGCCAGCAGGGCGACGAGCGAGGCCAGCATCAGCAGCGCCGTCGGGATCGTCTGCGAGTAAAAGAAATTGGTGAGAACAAGGAAGTAGCACAGGAACACGACGACGAACAGGTCGCGCCGCGCATGCATCTCCAGCATCTTGAAGGCGACGAGGAGCACGAGCATGGCGACGCCCGCATCGCGTCCCAGCAGGGTGTGATAACTCTGCAGCACGCCGAACATGGCCGCCGCCGCGATCGGCACGAGGATGACATTGGAGGGCATGCGCCGGCCCAGCAAGGTGACCGCGGCGCGCCAGGCCAGCGTGGCGCCGCACAGCAGGCTCACCCACACGGGCAGGTGGGCCGCGTGCGGGGCCAGCACGAGCAGGCTGCTGGCGATCAGCAGCAATGTATCCTGCTTGTCGCGTGACAGGAGCATCTTCACGCCGGCTCCTCCGGCAAGCCGTACAGCGCCAGCGCGCGCAGGCAGGCCGCCTGGTGCGCCGTGCCGAGGCCCGCGTCGTAGCGGATGCGCCCGAGGATGAAGCCGTAGGGCAGGGCGCGCTGCTCCGCTTCCAGGACCCAGCGGGTCATGCGCGCGAGGCGCAGCTCGACGTCGAGCCGGGGCGGCAGCGCGTCGAAGTCGAGGACCAGTTCGTCGGCCGTGCCGCCCTCGAAATGCTTGGTGACGAGCTGGCCGCCCTGTTCCGGATCGAGGCGCGCGATCTGGCGCCACGCGAGGTGGCGCAGCGGGTCGCCGGGCTGGTAGCTGCGCACGCCGGCGAAATCGTCGCTGCCGGTACTGCCCGCGCCATCGGGGCTGGGACGGCCCAGCATCGGCAGCGGCGGCGCGTCCTGCTCGGGGAAAGGATAGACGAGGGCGCGGCTGTCCGGCTGCCACCAGCTCCACGCGCGGAACAGGCCGAGCGGGAAGTGCGTGGACAGGCGCACGCGCGGCGGGCGCATCCACCCGCGCGTGCGCGTGGCCGTGCGCAGCACGAGCGTGGTGCTGCCGCCGGCCGGCACGTCGATGGCTTGCCTCGGTTCGGACACGTGCTCGAAGTCGATCCAGACGGCGTAGCGCGCGAGACGCGTGGGGTTGTCGACGCGCAGTTCGAACGGCGCGTCCTCGCCCGCGTACACGTCGGGCGCGCGTCCGGGGCTCAATACGAGGCCGGCCAGGTTGCGCGTCGTCTGCACCATGTCGACGATGGCGCAGGCCCCGGCGACGAACGTGAGGCCGAAGCCGAGGCCCAGGTTGTAGTTGATCGAGCCGATCAGGAGGATGACCAGCAGCGCGCAAAAGCCGAGGCCCGCGCGCGTGGGCAGGATGTAGACGCGCCGCTGGTTCAGCAGCACGCTGCCCTTGTCGCGGGCCGTCGTCTTCGTGCGCCACTGGGCGCGCTGGCGAGCGAGCCATCGATGCGGCCAGCCGCTGGGTCTTGCCATCGCCGGATCGGCTGCCGGTGGCATCAGACCGGGACCGATTTCTGCAGCTGCAGCACGAGGTCGCGGCTGGCCATCGCCACGCCCTGCGCCGAACGCAGCGGCCGCAGGCGGTGCGCGCAGACGGGCACGAGCAGGGCCTGGATATCTTCCGGAATCACGTGGTCGCGGCCTTCCAGCGCGGCCCATGCGCGCGCGGCCTGCAACAGCGCGAGCGTGGCGCGCGGCGACAGTCCTTCCGCGAACAGCTTGCCGGAGCGCGACGCCTGAGCGAGGGCCTGCAGGTAGTCGATGAGCTTGTCGGACGCGTGGATCGCGCGCAGCGAGCGCTGGGCGTCCAGCAGTTCTTCCGGCCGCATCACGGGGGCTATCGTTTTGAGCATCGCGCGCCGGTCCTCGCCCATCAGCAGGGCGCGCTCGGCGGCGGCGTCCGGATAGCCGAGCGACAGGCACATCAGGAAGCGGTCGAGCTGGGATTCCGGCAGGGGGAACGTGCCGACCTGGTGCGCGGGGTTCTGCGTCGCGATGACGAAGAAGGGTTCCGGCAGCGGCCGGGTGACGCCGTCGGCCGTGACCTGCCGCTCTTCCATCGCTTCCAGCAGGCCCGACTGCGTCTTGGGCGTGGCGCGGTTGATCTCGTCCGCGAGCAGTACCTGCGTGAAGATCGGGCCGGGGTGGAAGACGAAGCCGTTCTTTTCGCGCTCGTAGACGGAGATGCCGGCGACGTCGGCCGGCAGCAGGTCGCTCGTGAACTGGACGCGGTTGAACTTCAGGCCCAGCGCCAGCGCGAGCGCATGGGCGAGGGTCGTCTTGCCGACGCCGGGCACATCGTCGATGAGCAGGTGGCCGCCGGCCAGGAGGCAGGTCAGCGCGAGGCGGACCTGCTGGTCCTTGCCGACCACGATCTGGCTGACCTGGCGGGCGGCGGCGTGCAATTTGTTGAACATGGGTGGGCTTCCGGTCATCGTTCGGGGGCGGCAGGGTGCGCAGGCGTGGTAGATTAACGTTGTTAGCAATCTTGATATGCGTGCGGTTGCCTTTCCCGTCGATTCTATGCGAGAACGGAGGGACTTGCGGTATCGATGAGCATCAACCAGGAATCATGAGTACAGCCATTTACAGCCACCCGGACTGCGCCCTGCACCAGATGGGCAGCTGGCATCCCGAAGCCCCCGAGCGCCTGCGTGCGATCGAGGACCAGCTGATCCTCGCGCGCCTGGAGGGCCTCGTCGAGCAGGTGAGCGCGCCGCTGGCGGACGAAGCCGACATCCTGCGCAACCACACGCAGGGCGCACTCGACCTCGTGCGCGAGAACCTGCCGCAGGCAGCCGGCGAGCTCTACCCGCTCGACGGCGACACCCTGCTGTGCAAGGACAGCTACCGCGCCGCCCTGCGCGCGGCCGGCGCCGCCGTGGCCGCGACGGATGCCGTCATCGCCGGCACCGTCGACAACGCGTTCTGCGCCGTCCGCCCGCCGGGCCACCACGCGCGGCCGACGGAGCCCATGGGCTTCTGCCTCTTCAACAACGTGGCCATCGCGGCGCGCCGCGCGCTCGACGTGCACGGCCTGGAACGCGTCGCCATCGTCGACTTCGACGTCCACCACGGCAACGGCACGGCGGAGTCGTTCAAGGACGATCCGCGCGTGCTGATGGCCAGCTTCTTCCAGCATCCGTTTTATCCGTACACGGAACCGGAACCGATCACCGCTACGAGTATCAATGTGCCGGTGCCGGCCTACACTGGAGGCGACGTCGTGCGCAAGCTCGTCGCCGAACAATGGCTGCCCGCGCTGCACGCGTTCCGCCCGCAGATGATCTTCATTTCGGCCGGCTTCGACGCCCACAAGGAAGACGACATGGGCGGCATGGCCCTCGTCGAGGCGGATTACGCGTGGATCACGCACCAGGTCGCCGGCATCGCGCGGCGGTACGCGGGCGGACGCATCGTCAGTTGCCTGGAGGGCGGCTACGCGTTGTCGGCGCTGGGACGCAGTGTCGTGGCCCACGTCAAGGCGCTCGCGGAACTCGACTGAACCGCCGGACTCTAACCTTCACGATATGGATGAGTGGAGGTCTCGATGAAACCGCTGCGGTTCTTGTTGATGCTATGCCTGCTCACGTTCGCCGGACTGGCGTCCGCGACGAATTACACCTTGTGGATCCACGGCCGCACGGGCGGGGCCACGATCGGCAACTACGCCGACTTTTCCTACTGGGGCGCGGCGTCGATGGACGCCGGCGTCAACAAGAAGGCCGTCAACTGGGACGGCCGCAGCAGCATCGCGTCGCAGAGCGGCACCATCCGCAACGCCCTCGACTGCTTCTGCACGGGGAATAACTGGTGCTACATCGCCACGCACAGCGCCGGCGACCTGCTCATCGGCTACACGCTCGCCAACTACGGCGGCTCCACGCGCGTGAAGAAGAACGCCCGGCCGAACGCGGCGGGCGTGTGCGGCAATGCCGACGGGTCCTCGCAGACCGGCTGGAACATCAAGTGGATCGCGTCCGCCGCGGGTTCCGGCGGCGGCTCGGAACTGGCGGACATCGGCGCCTGGGTCACGTCGGAGCCGCTCGTGCAGGACCTGCGGGTCCGGACGGCGCGCGCCATGTACAACCACAACGACACGCGCGGCATCTGGTTCTGGATGTATGCCGGCGCCGACGGCGGCCTGACGTCGGTCTTCCTGCCGGGCCAGGACGACGGCGTGCAGGCCTACCACAGCGCGGGCGCCATCGCCGGCGCGTCGGGCGGGACTTATTGCAACCCGCACGACTGGTTCTGCCGTGTGCTGACCCTGGGGGCCGGTCCGACCAAGGGAGGTCATGCAAAGTGGGCGAATCACTGGGTCGCGTTCCGTGACGACGGCGAGAACTACAACCACCACACGGACGGGCACTGGGGCGGCATCGTCGCCGTGATGCGGGCGACGGTTGCGCAGAATGCACGCTGAGTAATGGATGTGCGAGCCACCACACTGGCTCGCAAAGCAATTGACACGCAAACCAACCCTCTCTACAGTCGATTCGGCCGTAAGCTCATCGGCACCGGCCCAGCGTACGGCGCACCATCCAACGACGACAACATGGAGGAGTGGAGATGAAACTGATGCGCTGGCTGACGGCGCTGTGCCTGCTCATGATCACTGGGCTCGCATCGGCGACGAACTATACGCTGTGGATCAATGGCCGCACGGGCGGCGGCACGATCGGTGACTACAACAGCTTCACGTATTGGGGGCCGTCGTCGACTGCGGCGGGCGTCAACAAGAAGGCCGTCAACTGGGACGGCTACAACAGCATCGCATCGCAGAGCTACCACATCCGCGACGCCCTCGACTGCTTCTGCACCGGCAGCAACTGGTGTTATATCGCGACCCACAGCGCGGGCGACCTCATGATGGGCTACACGCTCGCGAACTACGGCGGTTCCACGCGCATGAAGAAGAACGCGGCGCCGAATTCGTCGGGCGTGTGCGGCAACAGCGACGGCACGTCGCAGACCGGCTGGAACATCAAATGGGTGCGCGCGGCATCCGGCGCGGGCGGTGGTTCCGAACTGGCCGACTACGGCTCCTGGGCCGTCTCCGACCCGCTGACGCAGGATCTCAAGACGACGACGGCGCGCGCCATGTACAACCACAACGACACGCGCGGCATCTGGTTCTACATGTACGCGGGCGCCAAGGGCACGGCCTATTCCGGCTTCCTGCCCGGCCAGGACGACGAAGCCGTCGCCTACCACAGCTCGGGCGGCGTGGCCGGCAGTTCGGGCGGGTCGTATTGCAATCCCAGCGACTGGCTGTGCAATGACCTGACGCTCGGCACGAGCGCCAACCAGGGTGGCAGCACGAAGTGGAGCTACCACTCCGTATCGTTCCGCGACGACAGCGAAGCCTACAACCATTACACGAGCGGTAACTGGCAGGGCATCGTGTCGGTCGTACGCAATGCGATGGTGAACAGTGCCCTCTAGCCGTCACGACAAACCAAAACGGCGCCCGGCTGCGGCGCCGAAGCCGCGCCTGCGCCGGCTGGCGCTGGCGACGGCCGGCATCGCCGTGATCGGTGTGCTCGTCTGGAGCGCCATGGATCACGGCGCGTCGGCACCCGCTGCCACGGTCGCCCAGGCACCCGCCCCGCGCGGGCCCCATTTCTTCGGCCAGGTCCAGGCCAGCGACCTGCCGCTGCCGGACGACCGCAACAACCGGCGCCGGCAACTGGTCGAGAACGTCCAGCTGGCCGACCACACGTATTGCAGCTACCGCACGTCCAGCCAGTATCCGGTCGGTTCGCGCCCCATGACGGAGAACCCCGACCAGAACCGCCCCAACGATCCCGTCGCCTCGATGAACCCGATGCGCCTGGACGGCGGCGGCGCCAACACCAACGTGCAGTTGCAGACGTCGCAGTCGCGCGTCTACATGGCGTCCGGCGAATCGGTGGCGTTCTCGCTGCGCGCCGTCGACGCCGACGGCAAGACGCTGCCCCTCGTGATCACCCGCGCGCTCGCGCAAGGCATCACGTATGCCGGCACGCGCCAGACGCCGCAGGTCAGCATCCCGTTCGCCGACGACGGCACGGGGGCCGACCCGGTGCCGAACGACGGCGCCTTCGCCGGCGTGCTGGCACCCGCGCAGACGGGCCTCGCCGCATTCAACGGCACCATCCGCACCGAGGTGCGCTACAACGTGGGCGGCAAGACCGGCGTCGTGCAATTCGACGTCATCTACACGCCCGAACTGCCGGCCGTGTGGACAGGCGCCCCGCGCGAAGCCGTCGAGGAAGGCTCGCTCGTGTTCCACCTGCCGCTCGACGTGCGCATGCCCGGCCGCTATATCGTGAACGGCCGCGTCGACGACGCCCGCGGCCAGCCCGTCGCGCTGCTGACCTTCAACGAGGTACTGGGCCCCGGCCCGAACGACATCAAGCTGACGATGTTCGGCAAGCTGCTGCGCGACCAGGCACCCGCCGCGCCGCTCACGCTGCGCGACGTCGACGGCTACCTGCTCAAGGAAAACACGGACCCCGACCGCGCGCTGCTGCCGCGGATGCAGGGCAAGGTCCTGACGGCGGCATCGCACTCGCCGAAAAACTATTCGGATGCCGAATGGCAGAGCGAGGAACGGTCGCGTTACCTCACCGAATTCGGCAAGGACCTGCGCGACGCGCGGGCCCGGTTGTCCGCGTTCGACCCGTCCGCGCCGCTGCCGCCGAGCGAGTGCATGCCTGCAACACGGTAGGGAGATTTGCGGGAACTGCGGTAAAATAGCCGGTTGCACGCAAATTTTAGAAGGTAGAGCATGTCGATTCAATGGTTCCCGGGCCA
This sequence comes from uncultured Massilia sp., assembly GCA_966211695.1. Taxonomy (GTDB): domain Bacteria; phylum Pseudomonadota; class Gammaproteobacteria; order Burkholderiales; family Burkholderiaceae_D; genus Telluria. The sequence continues at coordinate 29,998 of CBIHOW010000015.1, forward strand.
CATGGCCGCCGCCCGCAAGCAGGCCGCGGAGCAGATGGAAAACACCGATGTGGTCATCGAGGTCCTGGACGCCCGCCTGCCGCAGGCGAGCAGCAACCCGATGGTCGAGGAATTGCGCAAGTTCCGCCAGCGCCCCTGCCTGAAGGTCTTGAACAAGACCGACCTCGCCGATCCCGCCGCCACCGCGGCCTGGGCCGCGTGGTACGACGCCCAGGAAGGCGTGACCGCGTATCCGATGACGACCAAGAAGCCGTCGGACGTGGCGAAGATCCCCGACCTGTGCAAGGCGCTGGCTCCGCACCGCGGCGTGCCGACGAAGCCGCTGCGCATCATGATCATGGGCATCCCGAACGTGGGCAAGTCCACGCTGATGAACGCGCTGCTGAAGAAGCGCGTCGCCAAGGTGGGCGACGAACCGGCCGTCACGAAGTCCCAGCAAAAGCTCTACCTGGACAAGTTCACGGTGCTCGTCGACACCCCGGGCATGCTGTGGCCGAAGATCGAAATGGAAAGCGACGGCCTGATGCTGGCGGCCAGCCACGCGATCGGCACGAACGCCGTCATCGAGGAAGAAGTGGCGGAATTCCTGGGCGGCCTGCTGCTGCAGCGCTACCCGCAACTGCTCACCGCGCGCTACGGCATCAAGACGGAAGGCCTGGACGGCTTCGGCGTGATCGAGGGCGTCGCCCAGCGCCGCGCCTTCCGCGTGCGCGGCGGCGACTACGACTACGAAAAGGCGGCGCACGTGCTGCTGCAGGACTACCGCCAGGGCGCGCTGGGCCGCATCAGCCTGGAAACCCCGCAGACCCGCGCCGAGGCGCTGGAGCGGCACCGCATCGAGATGGAAGAAAAGGCCCGTATCGCGGCCGAGAAGGCGGCGCGCAAGGCGGAAGAGGCGGCGCGGGGGAAGCGGGGCACCTGATTGCGTGCCGGTTCGATTCCGACCGGAGCCTACTTGTTTAGTTTCGTGTGATCATGTTCCGCGTCGTAGCTGGCACAGTACCGCTGTATTTCGTCGGCCGGTTCCAAGAGCGATTCGGTGAAGCGATCGCGGTTGCCCATGTTTTTCGTGATCAATGGGCCAGGCTCGAGTCTGCCAGGCCTTTCCTTACTCAAGAATAGCCCGCAACCGCGCAAGTGCATCTTCGACCACGAAATCAGGTGCCGTTTCGATCTTCTTGGCACCGCGAGCAGCCAGGTCCATCGTGCGAATCATATTCACTAGCGCAACGCCTTGCGTCTCGGTGCCCGATCCGCTCAGCGTCACCGCAAAGCCTGCATAGCGCGCGAAATCGCCGCCTTGGGTAATCGGGGCCACCAAAGCCACCCCCATGAGATTAAACGCGGCCGGCGAGAGTACGAGCGCGGGGCGAAAGTCGCCTTGCTGTTCTCGCCCGATCGTTGGGTTGAGATTCACGCGAACGATATCCCCACGGCCGAACGTGGTACGCCTCACCATACTTCCTGGCCTACCGGTTTGCTGCCTTCCCACCCCGTCGCGTCTGCAGGAGGCGCCGCCTTCAGATCGCATTGCGCCATCAGATCGGCGAGGGAGTAGGCTTTGCGAGCCGGCCGCAATACCAGCCCTTCCGGTTGCATGTCAGCGCTCAGTTTGTCGCCAAGCGCAACGCCTAGTTGACTCAGCAAAGTAGACGGCAGTCGGACAGCGGCGCTATTGCCCCATTTTTGAATCGAGAGTTCCATCGCTATACCTCCAATGTAGATACATTGTATTACCCAAAGGTCGTTCGTACAACAAGATTCTACAATGTAGATACGGCTTGGAGCACCGTTCGGAACATCACTTCGAGCGCGGTTCGTGCAGCAGAATTTGGCCGCAGTCAACCAGCGTCTTCCTGAACGTCAAGCGGCCGCCGCACCGAACCTGAAACTCGACACCGTCAACGCCCCAAAAAAACTTTCCTCGTGATACACGCACGCGGCCGGCTCCTGCTCGGCCGCCCCGAGTGCCACCCACAGCGGCACGAGGTGATCCTCACGCGGATGCGCCATGCGCGCGTACGGCGCCTCGCTCCAGTGCAGCAGCGCCTGCTCGCGGTCCGCGGGCGACAACTCCAGCAGCACGTGTTGCAGCCACGTATCGAATGCGTTCGATGCCAGCGCGCCGCCGGGGCCGAACTGGCGCAGGTTGTGGAACGACAGGCCGCTGCCCAGGATCAGCACGCCGTCGTCGCGCAGCGGGGCCAGCGCGCGGCCGGCGGCCAGGTGCACGGCCGGGTCGTAGCCGTGGCGGATCGACAGCTGCACGACCGGTACGTCCGCGTCCGGATAGATCGGCGCCAGCATCGAGAACGTGCCGTGGTCGAAGCCGCGTTCCGCGTCCAGGCGGGCGGGCTGGCCGGCATCGTTCAGCAGTTGCGCCACTCTCGCCGCCATTTGAGGATCGCCCGGCGCCGGATAGCGGATCTGGTACGTGTGCGGCGGGAAGCCGCCGTAGTCGTAGATCATGCCCGGTGCCGTGCCGGACGACACCGTGAACTCGTCGGTCTCCCAGTGGCTCGTCACGACGAGCACGGCCTTCGGACGCACGCCGATCTGCCGCCTGATGTCGACCAGCGACGCTTCCAGCTCGGCATACGTGGCGCCGTACTGGTCCTTCATCCACGGCCACGGGCCGCCTCCGTGCGAAACGAAATAGGTGGGCAGGCGGGTCATGGCGGGCTCCTTCGGGCGGCTATCGAAACGGTCATGGTAGCCGATTCATCGCAGCAATGCTGTCAGCGCAAACAGGCGCGCCATCCGCATCCATCCGAGCACGAGCACGACGAGCTGCGCCAGCACGACGGCGCCCATGGTGCCGAAGATCCCGAGCGCCGGCACGTGCACGCGCGCGAATGCGAGCAGCGCCGCCACGACGAGACCGGCCGCGGTGATGCCGAGCCAGGTGCCCAGCAGCGCCAGCGGCCGGTGCACCAGTTGCACGCAGCCCTGCCACCACGCACCGATGGCGGACGTGCGGCGGCGGTCGGCGGCCAGCATGGCGCGGCCGATGTCGATCGTCGCGTGGGCCAGCACGAGCAGCACGGCGGTCGCGAGCAGGGCAAGGTGCGACGCGCGTTCGGCGTCGGTTTCCAGCAGCGCCGTCTCGGCGACCTGACCGGCCAGATGATGGGCCGCGCTGCCGACCATCCCGGCCACGCCGAGCGGCACGATGGACCACGCCAGCATGCGCGCCATGCGCGGATAGAACTGCGCACCGGCGGCCAGCAGCGTCCCGGAGGACAGCGGCTCGGGTGCGCGCGCAGCGGCGAGGGCCATCCCGGCCAGCAGCGGCGACAGCAGCAACGTCAGCACCAGCGCGACGAGGCTGCCCGCGCCCAGCGCCGGCGCGTACTGGTCGCGCGCGGCGTGCAGGATGTCGGCGTACGCGATCATGTCGAGGCGTTCGGCGAGACGCGCGGCGTACACGGAGTGATCGAGGCTGGCGGACAGCAGCTCCCACATGGGCAGTGCGGCGACCACGGTCGGCAGCAGCAGGAGCAGGGCCCACCACAGCAGCAGCCGCCATTGCAGGGCGGCGCGTTTCGCGTGCTGCACACCGTGCAGCACGCCGTGCAGCGCACCGTGCGGCGCGGCGCGGGGCGCGAGGGAAGGGGGAATAAGCGTTTCGGTCGTCATAAGGTGGCGATCAGGGCGAGGAGGTAGTTGACGACGGCCGCGAAGTCGAAGCCCCAGCGGTGCGATGCGCGCGCGTCCGGGTCGAGCGTGCGGCTGTCATCGAGCTTGTTCACGTCCAGGTAGTGCAGGCGCCGCGGATCGAGTTCGGCGGAGACGGCCTGCGCCGGCTTCATCCAGGTGAACTTGTGCCAGCGTTCGTCGGCATCCCAGCGCGCGGTTTCCGTGCTGCCGTCGGCGAATTTCACGACGAGCGTCTGCGGTACCGGTGCGCCGCGGCGGCGCACCGTGACGTCCGTGCGGTACGGGTAAGGTCCGGTGCCGTCCGGATGCGTCTTGCGCCATGCCGCGCGCGCGGCTTCGATGCGCTTGTCGACGGCGGCCTGGCTCTCGTGCGCGCCGGGGAGCGGCACCTGCTCCGTGCTCGCGAGGTCGGCGATGCTGTCGTCCACGCGGCCGACGGCGTACACCTGGCGTGCGAACGCATCCTCGATGATGGCGCGCTGGCCCGTCACCTCGGCCAGCGTCTCGCGCAGGTCGGCGGTGCTCGGGTGGCGGAATTTCCAGCGCCGGTAGTATTCCTTGAACGCGCGCTCCATCGGCGCGCGGCCGATGCGCGCTTCCAGGTCGCGCATCAGGATCGCCGTGCGCGTGTAGACGGGGCCGATGTCCTGCAGGCGGTTCCAGGCGTTGGCGCCGGGCGGATCGGCCGGGTCGTGGCGCGGCGTCGCCGTGCGTTCGGCGTCGAAGGTCGGGTAGCCGGGCGCGAAGCCGAGGCGCGCGAGCAGCGGCGTCGCGATGTAGGCGAGCTGGCCCTGGTCGCGCATCATGCGGTTGTCCCAGTATTCGTTGAGGCCTTCGTCCAGCAGCGGTTCTTCGAATTCGTTCGACGCGAGCAGGCCGTAGAAATAGCCGTGGCCGAATTCGTGTATCGTGACGAAGGCGAGGGCGAACTGGTTCGCCGTGCGCGGTTCGACCGTCCGGTAGGCCTCGGCCGTGAAGAACGTCGGGTATTCCATGCCGGCCGCTTCTTCCGCGTTGTAGGGCGGGATCACGATGGTCAGCGTCTTGTACGGGTACGGGCCCAGCGTGTTCGAAAAGTAGGTCAGCGATTCCTTCGCCGCCTTCAGCGCGGGCGCCGCGCTGGCGGCGAATTCGGGCGGATACAGTACCGTCACTGTCACGGTCGGGCTGCCCGGGCCGGACCACGTGTCGACGAGCGGCTTCGCCGTCTGGCTGTCGGCCGTCCAGGCGAAGTCGTGGACATCGCCCTGCACGAAGCGCCACGTGCGCATGCCGTCCTTGTCGATGGGCGCCCCGGCCGGCTCTCCGGTCGCGCCCACGGTGTAGCCGCGCGGGACGGTCAGTTTGACGTCGTAGCTGCCGAAGTCCGCGTAGAACTCGGAATTCAGGTGGTATTCGTGCACGTTCCAGCGCGGGGCCGTCGCCCCCCGTTCGCCCGGCAGTTCCAGCACGCCGATCTTCGGGAACCACTGGGCGACCAGGTGGAAGGTGCCGAAGTATCCCGCGCGGGCGACGACGCGCGGCAGTTGCGTGACGAAGTCGATGTCGAGCGTCGTCGATGCGCCCGGCGCCACGGCCTGCGGCAGGTCGAAGCGCACGACGGTGTGGTCGGAAGCGGGACCGTGGTCGGGATGGACGAAGGTCCACGGCACGTTGTCGGCGCCCTGGGCGACGCGGCGCAGGGTGATGCGGCCCCACGCATCCTTGATGTCGACGCCCGAGCGGAAGGTGCCGTCGCGTTCGCGCCGCTCGGTGAAATACGTGCTGCCCGCGTTCTCGAATGCGTTCATGTAGAGGTGCAGGTAGACGCTCGTGACGGCGACGTTGCTGCGGTTGCGCCACGTGAGCCGTTCGCGGCCCGTGACCGTGTGCTTCACCGGGTCGAGCGTGGCGGCGATGTCGTAATGGACGACGCGGTCGGACAGCGTGGGTTCGCGGCCCGTGCGCGGACCGCCCCAGGCATCCGGGCTGCTCGGCACGCGCACGGCGGCCGCATCGGGCGGGGCGAGGGCGATGCCATCGGACGCTGGCGCGGCCAGTACTGCGCCTGCCAGCAGCAGCGCGGCGGCGATGGCGCAGCGGACGCGGAAACGGAAATGCATGCGGGTTCCTTGATGGATGTTATTTTTGTGCCCACACTATACAGGTTATAATCTCGGGGTTCTGGTGCCCGCATGCGCGTCTGCGCGTGCAGTAAAACGGGAAACACGAAGCGGCGTCGCCTCCGGCGGCGTGCCAACGTGTGCTGCCCCCGCAACGGTAAACAAGCGTCGCCGCATGGCGACAGGCCGCCCCGACGACCACTGTGCTCGCACAGGAAGGTGGGACGGTCCGTCTTGGAGCCCGGAGACCGGCCAGACAGGGGAAGCCGGCGTCGCGCCGCGCTTTTGTGTACGCCGGCGTGCGGGGACGCTTGCCGGCGCCAAACGAACACTGAACATCCAATGCATACTGCCGCCTCCACCCGCGGCGCGCCGGCTCTCAAGCCGATCGCGCTGGCCTGTGCCATCGTCCTGTCCCTCTCCACCGGCGCCGTGCGCGCCCAGGACGGCAACCCATCGACCGTCGTCATCACCGGTGCGCGCTTCCCGAGCGTGGAAACCCTGCGTCCGATCGGCGCCACCGTCATCACGCAGGACGACATCCGCCGCGCGGGCGCGAACGACGTGAACAGCGCGATCCGCAAGATCGGCGGCGTGTACGGCCGCCAGAGCCTCGACCAGTCGCCCGACTTCGCGCTCGACCTGCGCGGCTTCGGCACCAACAGCGCGCAGAACATGGTGATCATGGTCGACGGCGTGCGCCTGAACGAGAACGAACTCACGAATACCGTGTTGTCGACGATCCCGATCGACACGGTCGAGCGCATCGAGATCACCCGCGGCGGCGCGAGCGTCCTGTATGGCGAAGGCGCCACCGGCGGTGTCATCCAGATCACGACGCGCCGCAACGTGGCCGGCGGCCTGCATGGTTCCGTGTTTGCGGAAGGCGGCTCGTTCCATGAACACGACGTGCGCGCGCAGCTGTCGCAGACGGCGGGCAACGTGAGCGCCGACATCGCCGTCGCGCGCCAGGGTTCCAATAACTACCGTCGCAACGGCGATTTCGACCAGACGACGGCCTCGCTCAACGTGCAGACCCGCTTCACGGGCGGCCGCGCCGGCATCCACGTCGAGAGTGCGCGCCAGGACATGCGCTTCCCCGGCGCGCTGAGCCTGGACCAGTTCGACGCGGACCCGCGCCAGACGCTGACGCCGAAAGACTTCGGTTCGCTGAACACGGACCGCGCGAACGTCTTCGCCGAGTATCGCCTGGGCGCCGTCGACCTGGCGGCCGACCTGTCGCACCGCGAGCGCAACGTGCGCTCGAACTACTTGTCCACGAGCTTCACGTCGATCAACGCGTACGACGGCCGCCAGGACCAGTTCTCGCCGCGCGCCCGCTGGCTGTCCGACGTCGGCGGCATGCTCAATGAACTGGTGGGCGGCGTGGACTTCACCCGCTGGAAGCGCAAGACGACGGCCTCGTTCTCGAGCGCCGACGCGAGCCAGTCGTCGAAGGCCGTGTACCTGCGCGACGAGCTGCGCTTCGACCCCGCCCACGACGGCCGCATCGCCCTCGGCGCGCGCCACGAGTACTTCGACAAGGACGTCGTGGATGTCCTGGCCGGCGTCGCGCCGGAAGACCGCTCGCAATCGCAGAACGCGTGGGAAGCGCAGGCCAGCTACCGCGTGCACCCGCTCGTCGAGGTGTACGCGAAGGCGGGACAGAGCTACCGCGTGGCGAACGTCGACGAGAACGGCTACCGCTCCAGCGCCGACATCCTGAAGGCGCAGACGTCGCACGACCTCGAACTGGGCACGACCCTGCGCCATGCGCCGGGCGACGACAGCCGCACGTTGACGGCGCGCGTGTTCCGCCATCGCCTGAACAACGAGATCTTCTACGACCCGACGCTGAACGGCGGCTGGGGCGCGAACACGAACCTGGATCCGACCGAGCGTAAAGGTTTCGAGATCGACGCCGAAGCCGCGCTGGCCGCAGGTTGGCGCGCCAGCGCGCACCTGCAGCACGTGATCGCCCACTTCACGGACGGCCCGAACGCCGGCCGCGAACTGGCGCTCGTGCCGAAGAACGTCGTGACGGCGCGCCTGGCGTGGGTGCCGGGCAATGGCCAGTCGGCCGACGTGGGTGTGCAATGGGTCGACAGCCAGCGCTATGGCGGCGACTTCAGCAACACCTGCGGCGCGCGCATCCCGTCGTACACGACCTTCGACGCGCGCTACAGCATCAAGCTGGGCGCGTGGGACGTCGCCGCGACAGGGCTGAACCTGGCGGACCGTCACTACTTCAGCAATGCGTTCTCGTGCAAGGGCGGTATCTACCCGAGCGACGGACGTCAACTGAAACTGTCGGCCCGGTACGACTTCTGACCCCGGTGTTGGTTACGACGGTAACCAATTGCAATAAATAAGCCAGGGCTAAGGATGGCGACCGAAAAAGTGGTAATCTCGCGTCGTTCGCTTAACCAACCCTAGAAGGAAATCTATGCGTTCCCTGCGTTTTGCCCTGCTCGCCACCGTCCTCGCCGCCAGCACCGCGTTCGCTTCGCCGACCGACCCGAAGAACGGTGTCGAGTACGTGACGCTCGCTCAGCCGCAACCGGTGCAGGCCACGGGTAAAAAGGTCGAGGTGATCGAGTTCTTCATGTACCACTGCCCGCACTGCAACGCGCTGGAACCGCAGCTCGAACAGTGGGTCAAAAAGCAGGGTGACAACATCGTGTTCAAGCGCGTCCACCTGCCGTCGTCGGGTCCGAACGATCCGGAAGCGCACCTGCGCCTGACGCTCGAAGCGCTGGGCAAGGCCGAGGAGTTCCAGCCGAAAGTGTTCAAGGCCTGGCACGTGGATCGCCTGCGCCTGAACACCGATGCAGCCATCATCGACTGGGTTTCGAAGAATGGTATCGACCGCAACAAGTTCCTCGAAGCCTGGAACTCGTTCGGCGTGACGACGAAGCTGCGCCGCCTGCCGCAGATCACCAGCGACTACAAGGTGGACAGCGTGCCGACCATCATCATCGACGGCAAGTACCAGACGTCGCCCGCGACCGTTTACAATTCGGTCAAGACCCAGAACGAGCCGGCCCTGTTCGGAGCCACGCTGCAGGTGATGGACGCCCTGGTCGCGAAAGCGGCCAAGTCGAAATAAAAAGGTAGAGAAACAGCGCAATGAGTGATGTCGAAGGCAAGATCCTGAGGATGTACGACAAGTCCAAGCCGGACGAGGAGCATCTGTTTGATTCGAGTAACTGGAACCACGCGGCCTGGATCCTCGTGGTCGTGCTCGCAGGTCTTGCATTCTGGCTCGCCGTTGCGCTGATCAACGCCGAAAACCAGCGCAACGCGCTGATGACGAACCGTTGCCCGGACCCCGTGTTCAAGGGCGAAATCGACCGGCACTGCCTGCTGACCGTGCATTCGCGCGAACACTGGTGGGAACACCTGGCGTACGCGATGCGCCATGTGAAGCCGGAATCCCCGGCACCGGTCGGGCGTCGATAATTCCTTAAGGAAATGGTAACCTTCAGGTTTTCCACGACCTGAAGGATTGCCCATGACTTTCCTGCGTGCCGCCGGCCTCGGCCTGCTGCTGTCCCTGTCGGTGTCCCTCGCCTGTGCGTCGCCCGCCGTCCCGCAGAATGGCGTCGACTATGCCACGCTCGCCCATCCGCAGCCCGTGCAGGCGAACGGCAACAAGGTCGAGGTCATCGAATTCTTCATGTACCACTGCCCGGTGTGCAATGCACTGGAACCCTTGTTCGAGGAGTGGATCAAGAAAGAGGGCGACCGCATCACGGTGCGCCGCATCCACTACCCGTCGACGGGACAGGCCGATCCGGAAGCGCACCTGTTCCTGACGCTCGAGGCGCTGGGCCGGCTCGGCGACATGCACGAGAAAGTGTTCAAGGCCGTGCACGTCGACCATATCCGTTTGAACAAGGACGACGTCATCATCGATTGGGCGGCGCAGAACGGCATCGACCGCGCGGCGTTCCTGGAAGCGTGGAATTCGTTCGGCGTGACGACGCGCCTGCGCCAGCTCGAGAAGATCGCGGCCAACTACCAGGTCGATTCCGCGCCCACGCTCATCGTCGGCGGCCGCTTCCTGACGAACCCGGGGCTGCTGTCCCGCCAGATGGAAGGCGCCGACCGCGAATCCGTGTTCAAGGCCACGCTGCAGGTGGCGGACAAGCTCATCGACAAGGCCGCGCAGGCCAGATAAGGCGTCAGGCGGACAGCACGCCGTCCGGCAGGTCGATCACGAAGCGGGCGCCGCCCAGTGTCGACTGCTCGACTTTCAGCTGGCCGCCGTGCAGCGCGATCGCCTTGTGCGCGATCGACAGGCCCAGGCCGAAGCCGCCGGTGGCCCGGTCGCGGCTGCGGTCGAGGCGGTAGAACGGTTCGAAGATGCGTTCCCGTTCCTCTTCGGGGATGCCGGGGCCGTCGTCCTCGACGGCGATCTCGATGCGGCAATCGTCGCGCCGCACGCGCAGTGCGACCTCGTGCGCCGCGTACTTCTGGGCATTGCGCAGCAGGTTGCCGATGGCGCGGCCGATCAGGCGGCGGTCGCCGTCCACGCTACCCAGGCGCTCGCCCAGGTCCACGTGCAGGCGCTGCGGCCGCGGATGCAGGCCATCCGTGCATTCGCGCAGCAGCGGTTCCAGCTCGAACAGGGCGCGCTGCGGCCCCTGGGCGTTGTCCAGCTTGCTCATCGACAGCAGTTCGTTGACGAGGTCGTTCAACTCCGTCAAATCGCCTTCCATGGCCGCGATGCGCTTGACCAGCGCGGGATCGCCCGCGCGCTCGGCCAGCAGTTCCAGCGCGAATTCCAGCCGTGCGATCGGGGTGCGCAGTTCGTGCGACACGGAGTGCAGCAGGTTCTTCTGCGCTTCCAATAGCCCCTGGATGCGCTCGGCCATTGCATTGATGCGTTCGGCCAGCGGATAGACGGCGTCGGCCGGTTTCAGGTGCGCCCGCGCCGACAGTTGTCCGGCGCCGAACTCGTCCGCCACGCGCGACAGCGTCTGCAACGCCTGCCAGTGCGAGCGCGACCACAGCGCGATCGGCACGAGCAGCGCCAGCGCCACGACGACATAGCGCACCACTTCCATCGCGAGCGCCTGGCCGAGGTCGATCGGCAGGTTGTAGGCGCGGATCGCTTCCTCGTTGCTGCCGATGTAGCGGTCGCCGTGCAGGTCGACGCGCCGGAAGAACGCCTTGTGCTGCGGATCCAGCACGACCTCGCCCCGCTCCAGCGCTTCGTGCTGGCGGGCGGGCAGGGCGGCGCGCGCCTGGTCCAGCGGGATCAGGTCGAAATGGGCTTCGGACACTTCGCGCACCTTGTTCAGGCGGGCCAGCCACTCGTCGCCCGGGGCGCGGTCGACATATTGTTCGAGCAGGAAGATCTGGGCCGATGCCTGGCGCCGCGCGATGTCGTCGAGCGGGTCGCCGAACAGGCGTGCGAACACGAAATAAATGACGAACGTCGCCGCCGTGATCGACAGCATGACGAGCACGAAGAAACGGAAGAACAGGCGATTCACGCCGCCGTCCTCCGCGCGTCGCTACGGCCTGGGCCTGGATTGGTCTTACACATATCGAAATTGTATAGGAGCAATGATATAAAAAACCATCCCTTACAAATTGAGGACAAATGCCCGACAGTCCGCGGATGAAGTTCTTGCCCCTTGTCCGTACGATGCGAAGTATCAGGTTTTCCGTTTGGGTCCGCCTGATGCGCGAGAGAGGGCGGACCCTTTTTTAATTCGGGATGCGTGCCGGGTACACGGCGCCATCGTTTCATGGGAGAGGGAGAGAATGAGCATGTTTGGACGCGTGATGCCGCCACTGGGCGCCGTCGTCGTTGCCGCGGCACTGTCCGCCTGCGGTGGAGGAAGCACGATGCATGACCAGCAAGCCAGCCCCGGCATCGCGGTCGGCGAGCCGAACCCGGCCGCCCTGGCCACCGCCCCGTTCGTCGAGATGGCGCGCAATGCCGCCTGCGCCGAGACGAAGAACCGTTTGTTCGTCATCGATGGCAAGCAAGTGTTCTGGGACCATGCCGGTCGCTGCGCCGACGCGTCCTATGAACAAGTGCTGTTCGGCAACAAGCCGGAATCGCGGTTGTGCTCGTACGGCGACACGATTGCCGGACCGAAGACGGCCTGCCAGGACGAGAGCGCCCGCAAGCTGTTCGAGACGATCGTCAAGAATGCCGACCAGCCGGATCTCGGCCTGGGCAGCGACCACAAGGTCGAGCAACTGAACTTCCTGCCGGCGGCCGGCACGGGTATCACGTTCGACACGGTGGCGAAAGACACGTTCTCGGGCGTGACGGCGCCCCAGACCGTCGTCATCAAGGACCAGGCCGCCTGGGACAAGCTGTGGGCCCAGCACACGGCCGGCCGCACGTCGGCACCAGGCCAGCCGAAGGTCGATTTCACGCGCAAGATGCTGATCGGCGTGTTCGCGGGCGACTACGCCAGCGGTTGCCGCAGCATGGTCATCGGCCGCGTGGCGGCGGGCGCCAGCAAGCTGGAAGTCGAGATCGACGAGCGCGACGTGACGCCGGTCGCCATCTGCGTACCCGTCGTGGTCCAGCCGATGCAGGTCGTGGCCGTGGACCGCGTGGATGCCGATGTCGCGTTCAACAAGGTGGCCGCCACGGATATCCTGTTCCAGACCGCGGACGCGACGAGCCTGTCGGGTGTCCACGAAGCGCGCACCGTCGTCATCAAGGACGAGGCCGCCTGGACCCGCCTGTGGAGCGAGCACGCACCGGGCCGCGCCAAGCCTGCCGTCGATTTCGCAGCGCAGATGGTCGTCGGCGTCTTCATGGGCACCGGCGCCAGCAGCTGCTACTCGACGGCCATCGACGGTATCCTGCGCACGGCCGACAAGATCCTCGTGCGCGAGGTGCGTTCCGTGCCGGGACCGGACATCATGTGCGCCATGCACGTGACGACCCCGGCCCACCTCGCCGTGATGCCGCGCAGCGACCTGCCGGTTGTGTTCTCGACAGAAGTAGTAACAAGGCATTAATGCAGGAAAGGATATGGGAGGAAGGAAGACAAGGACGTAGAATGTTGTCTTCCCGAATCTTTTAACCCTGAACATGAACAAGCTTCTCTTCCTTGCGCTCAGCAGCGCCTGCGCCACGACGTGGGCCCAGACGCCGGCGACCAACCCCATGCCCGACGGCAGCCGCGACATGTACGTGGGCCTGGGCGTGCAGTCGGCGCCGCGCTGGGAGGGGACGGGAAGCCGCAAGGTATCAGCGTTGCCGGTGCTCCAGGTGCAATGGAGCAACGGCCTTTTTATTTCCGGCATGAGCGCCGGCATGCACCTGACGGACAGCCCGACGTTCGAATACGGCCCGCTGGTGGCCGTGCAGCCCGGCCGTGACGATTCCGGCACCGGCCAGACCGTCGACGGCGCCAGCACCTGGGGCACGACCCTGATCGGCCCGGTCCCGGACCCGATCGACAAGCGCAGCATGGCGGCCACGGGCCTGCATGGCATGAACAAGATCGGGGCCCGCCTGCAGGGCGGCGCGTTCGCGAACTATTACCTGACGCCGCAATGGCGCCTGACGAGCAGCGTGCTCTACGGCGCCGGCAACGACCACGATGGCGCGCGCCTGGAACTGGGCGTGCAGCGGCTCGCGTTCGAGCTCGGCAGCCAGCACCGGGTGTCGCTGTCGGCCGGGGTGTCGATCGTGAACCGCAACACCAACCAGACGTATTTCGGCGTCTCGCGGGAAGAAGCGTCGCGCAGCCGATTCTCGTACTACGAGGCGGGCGGCGGCCTGCAGGAAGCGCATATCGGCGTGCGCTGGAACTGGACCTTGTCGCCCTCGTGGATACTGACGTCGAACCTGCAGGCGAAGGGCCTGCTGGGCAATGTCGCAAAGAGCCCGCTCGTCGAGCGGTCCACCAACCTGACGGTTTCGACCGCCTTCGCCTACCGGTTCTGATGATGCGCGCATCCCGCCACCTCATCGCTGCCTTTGTCACGCTGCTCGCGGCCGCTCCGGCCGTCGTGCAGGCGCAGGCACAGGCCGGCGAATGGGTGAGCTACCGGGATGCGTACCGGGCCATGGTCCAGTTCGAGAAATACGGCGGCCCGAAGAACCTGTTGCAAAGCCAGTTGCAGGTGCAGTCGCGCGACCACGCCGGACTGGGCGAGGGCGCCCAGCTCACGCTGACGGGCAAGACGACGCAGTTGAACCTGCCGCTGGACGCCCTCGGCCGCACCGTGTTCCCGCTGCAGAAGGCGGCGTACGACGAGAACGCGGCGCTCATCCTGAACCGCAAGGGCATGCCGTTCGTGCTGCGCCCGCAGGTGACGATCGCGCCGCGCGCCGACGGCCAGTACGACGCCGCCGACCTGCGCACGGCCTGCGCCCAGGCGCTCGGCTTCGTGCGCTACGTGGACGCCTCGCAGCGCGCGCGCCAGTGCGCCGGCGTGCGCTTCGTGTTCCCAAGGAAGGGACCGGCCGAATCGGTCGGCGCCCGCCTGCGCCACGCGGAGGGCGGCGAGCAGGCCTTGCCCGTGACGTCCGGCGCCGCCTTCACGGGCGATCCCGACGAAGGTTTCCCCATCGTGACCTGGCGCTTCGGCACGGCGCCCGGACGGGCCCAGGTCGTCACCTATAATGCGCCGCTGGCGATCGTCCCGATCTTCGAATAACGCGGTATGCTCGTCCGGTTGCATACGACAAGGACGAGCATGGACAAGACAGTACTGATCACGGGCGCCGGCCGCGGCATCGGCGCCGCCTGCGCGCTGCTGGCCGCACGGCGCGGCTACACGGTCTGCGTGAACTACCGCGACAACGAAGCGGCGGCAAGTGCCGTCGTGCAGGCCATCGAAGCGGCCGGCGGCAACGCGTTCGCCGTCGCGGCCGACGTGGCCGACGAAGACGACGTCGCGCGCCTGTTCGCGGCCGTCGACGCACGCTGCGGCCGCCTCGACGCCCTCGTCAACAATGCCGGCATCCTCGCGCGCCAGACGCGGGTCGAACACATGGACGCCGCGCGCATCAACCGCATCCTCGCCACCAACGTCACGGGCAGCTTCCTGTGCGCGCGCGAAGCCGTGCGGCGCATGTCGACCCGGCATGGCGGGAACGGCGGCGCGATCGTGAACGTGTCGTCGCGGGCGGCCGTGCTCGGATCGGCCAACGAATACGTCGATTACGCCGCGTCGAAGGCGGCCGTGGATGCGCTGACGATCGGGTTGTCGAAGGAAGTCGCGCAGGAAGGGATCCGCGTGAACGGCGTGCGGCCGGGACTGATCGATACGGACATGCACGCCAGCGGCGGCGAACCGGGCCGCATCCAGCGCCTGCAATCGTCCGTGCCGATGGCGCGCGGCGGCACGGCGGACGAGGTGGCGGCCGCCGTGCTGTGGCTGTTGTCGGACGAGGCGTCGTATGCGACCGGGACGTTCATCGACGTGTCGGGTGGGCGTTGATGATTCTCGTCGTCCCCGGGCTGGGCGCCCCCCTTGGCGGGGACCCAAGTTGCATGCGTTACCGCGGTGCGTGAAAACTTGGGTTCCCGCCTCCGCGGGAACGACGTCAGCTCCTAATTCCAGGCCGATGGCGAGAACAGGTAGCCTTCGCCCCAGACGGTCTTGATCTTCTCGGACAGGTTGTCGTCGAACTTGCGGCGCAGCTTGGAGATGCAGTTGTCGATGCTGCGGTCGAGGCCGTCGAATTCGATGCCGCGCATCTTCTTGAGCAGCTCGTCGCGCGACAGCACGCGGCCGGCGGCCTCGGCCAGCACGAGCAGCAGCTTGTATTCCGTGTTGCTGAGCACGCACGGCTGGCCGCGCCACGTGACGCTGCGGTCGCTCGTCATGATGCGCAGCGCGCCGAACTCGAGCACGCGGGAATCCGTCGTCGTCTTCGTCTGCGTGCGGCGCAGCAGCGCGCGCAGGCGCGCCAGCAGCACGCGCGGCTGCACCGGCTTGTTGACGAAGTCGTCCGCGCCCTGTTCCAGGCCCGAGACCTCATCGTAGGTATCCTCGCGCGCCGTGAGGATCAGGATCGGCACGTCGGACACGTCGCGGATCTGGCGGCACACGACCATGCCGTCCATGCCGGGCAGCATGAGGTCGAGCACGACGATGTCGGGCGCGGCCGTCTTGAAATGTTCCAGCGCGGCGTCGCCCCGCGTGACGAGGTCGACCGAGAATTCGTAGCCGGACAGGTATTCCGTCACCAGTTCGGCGAGGCGCGGATCGTCTTCCACCAACAGTACGCGATACATGATGTTCTCCTTGAGCTCGACATTTTATAAGAGTGGGCAAGGTTGGAGCATGTTTGGTGGGTCGCCACGACAAAATCGTACAGTTTTGCGACAAAGCTGTCGGCGCTTTCGATGGCAATTCCAGTGACCCCAGTTTTTGACGCACATCAAAGGAATTGATTGACCCGCCTCCCTAGAATGGTCTGGCGTTTCCACTTTCACGGCGGAGAGTCAAATGAAAACTAAATTACTTGTTGCGGTCGTCCTTGCCCTGCTGGGCACCTCGTTTTCCGCATCGGCCGGGCAGGACGAGGCACAGCGGCAAATGATTCAGCGCGTGATGGCTGCCAAGCAAAAGCTTCAGCAAGCGGAGGCTGCGAAGGGCGAACAGCGCAAGGCGCTGATGGCAGAACACATGGCGATGATGAAGGAGACCATGGACAAGATGGCTGCCATGAAACCGAAAGAAGGCATGAGCATGAAAGAGCACGAGGCTTGGATCGATGAACACCAGAAGCTCATGCAGCAGATGATGGATCAGATGATGGGCGAGCACCATCTCATGATGCAGATGAAGTAGCGCGCGGCCCGAACTCATGATTGCGTCCAGGTTCGCGTGGTTCCTCGCCATCGTCATGTGGGTCCTGGGCGGGTTGACGTTCGCGCAGGACACATTGGTCGCGGTGCCGCCCTTGACGGCCCCCGTGACGGACCTGAGCGGGACGCTCAGCGCCGAGCAGCAGGCCGCACTGGACGGCGAACTGCGCGCGTTCGAAGCGCGCAAGGGCAGCCAGGTGGCCGTACTGATCGTCCCGACCACGCGGCCCGAGCCCATCGAACAATACGCAATCCGCGTCGCCGAGCAGTGGAAGCTCGGCCGCAAGAAAATCGACGACGGCGCGATCCTGGTCGTGGCGAAGGAGGACAGGGCGGTGCGTATCGAGGTCGGATACGGCCTCGAAGGCGTGCTGACCGACGCTGCCGCGAAACGCATCATCGACGAGGTGATCGCGCCGCGCTTCGGCCGGGACGACTTCAACGGCGGCATCGTGGCCGGGGTCGACAGCATCATGAAACTGATCGACGGCGAGCCGCTGCCTCCTGCCGACCGCGCCAGTCCAGCCGGAGGTGGTGCCGGGCTGACGCAAGTCCTGCCGCTCGTCCTCGTCGGTATCGTCTTGATCGGCGGCATCCTGCGCGCCTTGCTGGGCCGTGTCGCCGGGGCGGCCGTTACCGGCGGCCTCATGGGCGTTGCGGCCTGGCTCGTGGCAGGCGCGGCGACGATCGGCTTGATCGTGGG
The DNA here is from genome assembly GCA_966211695.1 of uncultured Massilia sp. GTDB lineage: Bacteria > Pseudomonadota > Gammaproteobacteria > Burkholderiales > Burkholderiaceae_D > Telluria. The sequence goes on from CBIHOW010000015.1 coordinate 47,277, forward strand.
GGCGTTCGCCTTCTTCGTCACGCTCGTCGGCGGTGCCAGGATAGCGGGCTTTTACATGGCGCATGGACGCGGTCGAGGAGGCGGTAGCGGCAGGTGGGGAGGGCGCGGTGGCGGATTCGGTGGTGGCGGCGCGTCTGGAAGGTGGTGAGCACGAACCTTGCGGACACTGCAGATCGGGCTTGACCTTCCAATAGTGGGAACGTCTACAGTGCAGTCAGGCGATCACATGTCGCCGGTGATCCTGAATTCGCACAGGCGCAGCATCGAGTGGCGACGACCGGCTGGGAGGAGCGTGATTCGATCAGGGAATTCTGCGAGATAAGAAAAGGTCTGGTTATGAACGACGTGTCGTCTCACCTCCACGATGGCCACGAACATCATCACGAGCACGGCCCCGCACCAGAGGGCACGATCTATACGTGCCCGATGCATCCCGAGATCCGCCAGCCGCAACCGGGCAATTGTCCGATCTGCGGCATGACGCTCGAGCCGATGCTGCCGTCGCTGGAAGAAGAAGCCAACCCGGAACTGGTCGATTTCACGCGCCGTTTCTGGTGGACGCTGCCGCTGACCGTCGTGGTGACCGTGCTGGCCATGGCCGGGCATCGCATCTTCACGGCCGGCCTGCCGGGGCAGAGCTGGATCGAGCTTGCGCTCGGCACGCCCGTCGTGCTGTGGGCCGGATGGCCGTTCTTCGTACGCGGGGTGCAATCGATCAGGAATCGCAAGCCGAATATGTGGACGTTGATCGGCCTGGGCGTCGCCGCCGCTTACGGCTATAGCGTGGTCGCCACCGTCGCGCCCGGGGTGTTTCCGCAAACGTTCGTCATGCATGGACGCATCGGGGTGTATTTCGAGGCCGCCGCGGTCATCATCTCGCTGACCCTGCTGGGCCAGATCCTCGAATTGCGTGCACGGTCGCAGACCTCCGCCGCCATCAAGTCGCTGCTTGGCCTCGCACCGAAGACGGCGCGCCGCATCAACGCCGACGGCACGGAAGAAGACATTCCGTTGACGCACGTGCACGTCGGGGACGCGTTGCGCGTGCGCCCCGGCGAAAAGGTGCCGGTCGACGGCGTCGTCCTCGAGGGCGAAAGCGCGGTCGACGAATCGATGCTGACCGGTGAACCGGTTCCCGTCACCAAGCGCCCCGGCGACAAGGTGATCGGCGCCACCATCAATGCCAGCGGCAGCCTGGTCGTGCGTTCGGAAAAAGTGGGTGCACAGACGATGCTCGCGCAGATCGTGCAAATGGTCGCGCAGGCACAGCGCTCGCGCGCGCCGATGCAGCGCCTGGCCGACGTGGTGGCCGGCTACTTCGTGACGATCGTCGTGGCGATTGCCTTGCTGACGCTGGTCGGGTGGGGTGTGTTCGGACCGGAACCGAGCTGGGTGTTCGGTTTCGTCAACGCCGTTTCGGTGCTGATCATCGCATGTCCGTGCGCGCTGGGCCTGGCGACACCCATGTCGATCATGGCCGCGACGGGACGTGGCGCCACGCAGGGCATCCTGTTCCGCGATGCGGCGGCGATCGAAGGCATGCGCAAGGTCGATACCCTTATCGTCGACAAGACGGGGACGCTTACCGAGGGCAAGCCCGCGTTCCATGCGGTCGCGGCGGTACGCGGCGGCAGCGAGCAGGACGTGCTGCGGATCGCGGCCAGCATCGACCAGGGCAGCGAGCATCCGCTGGCCCATGCGATCGTCGCCGAGGCGCGCGCCCGCGGCCTGGCCTTATCGAAACCCGCAACGTTCGAATCGGCCAGCGGCATCGGCGTGCGGGGCGTCGTCGACGGCAAGCGGATTGCGCTCGGCAATACGGCGCTGATGGACGCCGAACGGGTCGACTGGCGGCCGCTGGCGGGGCAGGCCGAAGCGTGGCGGCTGGAGGGCGCCAGCGTCATGGTCCTCGCGGCCGACGGGCAGCTGCAGGGACTGGTTGCCGTCTCGGACCCCGTCAAGCAGACCACCGCGGAAGCCCTGGCGACGCTGAAGGAAGCCGGCATTACGGTCGTCATGGCGACGGGCGATGGCGTGACCACCGCGACATCGGTCGCCGCGAAGCTCGGCATCCCGGAAGTCCATGGCGAAGTCAAACCGCAGGACAAGCTGGCGCTCGTCGAACGCAAGCAGGCCGAGGGGAAGATCGTCGCCATGGCGGGCGACGGCATCAACGACTCCCCGGCGCTGGCCAAGGCCAATGTCGGTATCGCGATGGGAACCGGGACCGACGTCGCCATCCATTCGGCGCACGTCACCCTCGTCAAGGGCGACCTGCGCGGCATCGCGCGGGCGCGCACGCTGTCGCTGGAAACCGTGCGCAACATGCGGCAGAACCTGGCGTTCGCCTTCGTCTACAACGCCCTCGGCATCCCGTTGGCGGCGGGCCTGCTGTATCCCTTCACCGGCAGGCTGTTGTCGCCGATGATCGCCGCGCTGGCGATGAGCCTCAGTTCGGTCTCCGTCATCACCAATGCGCTGCGGCTGCGCGGCACGGCGAAATAGCCCGTGCATGTTGTGCATTCCTCATGAACATGGATATTCCTGATCGGCGCTAAAGATACCGCGCACGCCTTACATCTGTTCGCCCGGGGGCGGCGTCGATGCGAGCCAGGCCGCCAGCACGACAACCGCCAGCAAAATCGCCGCCTCGATCCATAAGATGCGCTTGAACCGTCGAGGAAAAGCCTCGGCGGCCGCGCCGCCTGCGGATTCGCGTGCCAGCCAGGGCGGCATCACGACGACGCGGTTGAATCCGCCCAACAGCACGGCGACCCCCACGAGCAGCAGCTTTGCCACGAGCGTGTTCCCGTAGGGATTGCCGACCAGGCCGCCAAGCCCGCCGAGACTGCGCCAGGCGGCGTAGATGCCTGTCACGACAATGCCGGCCAGGGCGAACGTCGCCGACCTGGACAAGGACGCGACATAAGTTGCCCGGGCACGCCGGTCGGCGGCGGTCATGTCGGCGCTTGCCCGCAACACGACGCAGCCGGCCAGGATCACGTCGCCGACCCACAGGCTGACCAGGCCGAGGTGGACCCAGTCCGCCAGCAGGCGCACACTGAAGTCGCCGTCGCTCGCTGCGTGGCTGACCATGCTGCGCGTGTACCAGAACACGGCGAGACCTGCCAGGGTCGCGCGTGCCGGCCCCGCGCCCCGTCCGCCATGGGAGACGGCCCCGGCGGTTGCAACGAGCAGGCCGGCGAACCCGACGCAGTACGCGGCGCCGACGTGTGTCGAGGTCACCATCGACCAGGCGGCGTCCGCCGCCGCGGTGACCGGAACCTCGGCCATCGCCGCCGACTCGAGCCACAGCCATGCCAGGTCGGCGACGAGCGCGACCACGGCGCCCGCGACCGCGACGCCGCGAACCGGCCGCCGGCGCGCCTCGGCCCAGCCGGATGCGTCGCTGCCGAGCCATGATCGGGAGACGGTCGCCCCGGTGAGCACCGCTACCGCCAGGTTCAGCAGGGCAGTGACGAGATGCTGGGCGGTCTCCGGACCGGTTCCCATCACTTGACCTTGAACGTGACTTCACCCTTGACCTTGTGGCCGTCGTGCGTCATCGCCGACCACTGGATGCGGTACATGCCGCTGGACAGCACAGGCAGCGGGGCCGTCATGACGGTCGGATCCGCCTTGTCGACGGCCGTTGCGGTGATCGGGATCTCGTTGTTTTGCGGACCTGTCAGCCTGATCTTGCTGAACGCGGGCTCGAGGGTTTCATTGAATTTCAGGCGGACCTGCTTAGGTGCCGTGTCGAGCGCGCTGCCCGCCCTGGGGTCCGACGATTGCAGTCTCGCGTGCGCGAATGCGGACGAGGTGGCGGCACTTGCGAGCGCAAGGATGGCGACCGCCAGAACGCGTTGGATGGACATAGGGACTCCTGTGTGAGTGGTCGGGACCGCATGCGGTATCGTGCCTGGCGGCCGGAAGCACGACCACGACCAGGCCGGACACGTAAACGGCCACAGCCCGCCGAAGCGGGCTGTGCTGATCGTGCCGAAGCAGTGATTACGCGAAGTTCTTGTTCACGAAATCCCAGTTGACGACGTTCCACCATGCCTCGACGAACTTCGGACGGGCGTTGCGGTAGTCGATGTAGTAGGCGTGTTCCCAGACGTCGCAGGTCAGCAGGGCCACGTTGTCGGTGGTCAGCGGGGTGCCGGCGTTCGAGGTGTTGACGATGTCGACGGTGCCGTCCGTCTTTTTCACCAGCCAGGTCCAGCCCGAACCGAAGTTGCCGACGGCCGACTTCTGGAATTCTTCCTTGAACTTGTCGAACGAACCCCACTTGGCGTTGATCGCATCGGCGACCGGGCCGGTCGGGGCGCCGCCGCCGTTCGGGGTCATGCAGTTCCAGAAGAAGGTGTGGTTCCACACCTGGGCCGAGTTGTTGAACACGCCGCCCTGCGATTTCTTGATGATCTCTTCCAGCGACAGGTTTTCGAACTCGGTGCCCTTGATCAGGTTGTTCAGGTTCGTGACGTAAGCCTGATGGTGCTTGCCGTAGTGGTATTCCAGCGTCTCGGCCGAGATGTGCGGCTGCAGGGCGTCCTTAGCGTACGGCAGTGGGGGCAGGGTATGTTCCATGTCTTGTTCCTTAGTAAGTTGACGGGAGACTTCGAAGTCTCTGCGGTACATCAATTCGGGCGCTTATTCTAAACCGGTTAGCTAAACGTTGCAGATATGACTTTGCGAATACATCAGATTGTCATTCCAGTAAGTCCTGTACGCCGGCGACACTGACTTCGGCACTGCCTTCGGCCAGGCGGATGCGCAATACGTCGCGCGGCTTGATCTGGCCCGGCGAATGCAACACCTTGCCTTTCGCGTTGCTGACGATCGCATAGCCACGCTCCAGCGTCCGCTGCGGGTTCAGCAGTTCCAGCTGCGCCGCCAGGGCGTTCAGTGCCTCGCGCCGCGCGCGCAACTGGTTGCCGACGCTGGCCACCAGGTGGCGCCGGTCGGATTCCAGCCGCGTGCGCAGGCCGCTCCAGTCCGGGCGATGGCGGGCCCAGCGCTGCTGCAGCTGTGCCAGCAGCAGGCCATGCCGGTTCACCGGCGTACGGACGGCATGCGTGAGACTGCTGGCCATGCCAAGAAGTTTCAGGCGCTGGTGCTGGATCTGGCTCGACGGGCTCAGCAGGCGGCGCGACAGGTTGTCGAGACCCTGGCTGGCGTCGGACAGGACGCGGTCCATCGCGCGGCGCAGGTCGCCCGCGTCCGCCTGCAGCGAGGCGAGCCAGTCCGCGCGCGCCGTGGCGGCGAGCTCGGCGGCGGCAGTCGGCGTGGCGGCGCGCAGGTCGGCCGCGAAGTCGGCGATGGTGAAATCCGTCTCGTGGCCCACGCCCGAGATCACGGGCATGCTGCACGCCGCGATCGCGCGCGCGACGGCTTCCTCGTTGAAGCTCCACAAGTCTTCGATCGAGCCCCCGCCGCGGCACACGATCAGCACGTCCACCTCGCGCCGGTGCGACGCGATCGCAATGGCTTCCGCGATCTTCTGCGCGGCCAGCTGGCCCTGCACGGGCGCCGGATACAGCACGATGTGCACGTGCGGCACGCGGCGCCTGAGGGCCGTCAGCACATCGCGCAGCGCGGCCGCCTGCGGACTCGTGACGATGCCCACCGTGCGCGCGAACAGGGGCAGGGAACGCTTGCGGGCTTCGTCGAACAGGCCCTCGGCGCCCAGTTTTTCCTTCAGGCGCATGAACGCTTCGTACAACGCGCCCACGCCCGCGCGGCGGATCGCCTCCACGTTGATCTGGTAATCGCCGCGCGCGCCATACAGGGTGACGAGGGCGCGCACCTCGACCTTGTCGCCTTCGCGCGGGGTAAAGCCCGCGTACTGGGCACGGCCGCGGAACATGACGGCGCGCACCTGGGCCGCGTCGTCCTTCAGCGTGAAATACCAGTGGCCGCTGGCCGCGCGCGTGAAATTCGAGATCTCGCCGCCGATCCAGACGAGGGGAAAGGTGCGCTCCAGCAGGCGCGCGACCTGCTGGTTGAGGGCCGTGACGGTCAGTACGGGCGGGGCGGCATAGGCCGGATCGGCGTCTTCGGTGGGGAACATAGGATGAGCTGGTTTGAACTGTCCACAAAAACATGGCTGCGCGCAGTGTAAGACACATCTGCTGTAAAACAACAAGTAGTTTTTGTAAACACCTGATTTTTATAGTAAAACGATGCTGCCCGATTTCGATGCAGCAACCAAATTGCCTTACGTATCAATGGCTTGAGTGCATCTTCGGATACTTGGCCACAATCTTATCCACAGTTTGTGTGCGAAAGTGGACAAGTCGGCCGTGCTCAAAAATTCAGCTTGAATATATTTTCCTAGAGCAATCAAACACTTAGGCTGCTGTCCCGGCCCTTGCTCACATCGTTTTCCACAGTTTATGTGAACAGAGGCCCTTCAGGACGCGCCGGCAGGCACAGTTTTCCACTGCCTAAAAAATCCGCATGGAAAAAATATCGTTTAAATTCAAGGGCTTTGTCCTTGATCAAGGGCCTTGCTCACAATCTTTTCCACAAAATTTGTGAAGAAGGCCGGCCGGCACCGGGACGCGACTATAACCCAGGTGGCCGCATGGCCGGAACAGGCGACCTCCGAGGCGTCTTCGCTGTGCACAACTCCAAGATGCCTAAAAAATGGGCTCGGCTAGCAATGCTGAGAGAAATCAATGAGTTAGTGCTCGAACGATGCGCTTGCTCACATCTTTTTCCACAGTTTGTGTGAAAAATCCGCCGGGCGTGCCGCCTCGGCACGTGGATAAACACCTGCCCAAAAAACGGGCGGGCATCCATTTATCTTAAGAATCAATGGCTTACGGTCAGCTTTGTGCGCTTGCGCACAATTTTGTCCACAAAAAATGTGCAGAAGGCGAGGACAAGTGGGCATTGTAGTCACGCTCAACCCTGCCTATTTTTTGGACTCAGAAATTTCTCTGAGTAAAATCAAATACTTACCACTTGGAAAGCTGATTTCTCACAAATTTATCCACAGAAATTGTGGGCAACTACACGCAGCCGGCGCTCGCCGCATGCCCTTGGTGTCCTCGGAGGAATCGGCCCCGGTCCTGCCAAGTTTTTACGCACGGAAAAATATCCTTTAAAAATCAAGCTACTTGGCGCAGCCCGGCGGTCTTGCGCACACTTTTATCCACAGAAAGTGTGCAGAACTCTACTTGCCGCAATCCGGGCAACACGTTACATTGCGCAACTACCTTGTTTCATTGTTTTTTACCTCTCCAGGAGTCCCATTTGCTCGCCATTCTTCAAGCCGCCGGCTGGCCCATCTGGCTGTTGCTGATCGCATCGATCATCGCCCTGGCCCTGATCATCGAGCGCCTGATCTACCTGCGCCGCGAAAAGATCCTGCCGCGCCAGCTGCTCGATGAAGTCATCCAGGTCTATCGCAGCGGCAAGGTCACTCCGGATATCATCGACAAGCTGCAGACGAATTCCCCGCTCGGCGCCGTGCTGGCCGCCGCGCTGCGCAACGTCGACGCGCCGCGCGACGTGATGAAGGAATCGATCGAGGAGGCGGGCAGGGGCGTCGCCCACGTGCTGGAACGCTTCCTGACGACGCTCGGCACGATCGCGTCGCTGGCGCCGCTGATGGGCCTGTTCGGCACGGTCGTCGGCATGATCGAGATCTTCGGCGCGCAGAACGCCAGCGGCACGAACCCCGCGCAACTGGCCCACGGTATCTCCGTCGCGCTGTACAACACGGGCTTCGGCCTGGCGATCGCGATGCCGGCCCTCGTGTTCTACCGCCACTTCCGCGCGCTGGTCGACAGCTTCATCATCGACATGGAGCTGCAGGCCGTGAAATTCGTCGACGTCGTCCACGGTGCCCGCAAATGATCGACTTCCGCCGCGGCCGCAAACGCGAGGATCCGGAAATCAACCTGATCCCGTTCATCGACGTGCTGCTGGTCGTGCTGATCTTCCTGATGGTGACGACCACGTACAGCAAGTTCACCGAACTGCAGATCACGCTGCCGACGGCCGATGCCGAGAAGGCGATCGAGAAGCCGTTCGAGATCAACGTCACGGTCGACGCCAAGGGTAACTACACGGTGAACAACGTGCCCGTCGCATTCCACGGCGTGGCGAGCCTCGCCGACGACCTCAAGCGCGCGGCCGCCACCGGTCCGGACGGCCAGCCGCTGGCGGCGCCCGTGAAGGACCCCGTCATCATCGTCAATGCCGACCAGTTCGCGATGCACCAGATGGTCATCAACGTGCTGGAAGCGGCGCGCATGGCCGGGTACGACAAGCTGACGTTCGCGGCGCAGACGGGCGGGCAGAAGTAAACATTTCGTCGTCCCTGCGAAGGCAGGGACCCAAGTTCTGCATGTGCTGACGACGTGCCGGCAAAATTGGGTCCCCGCCTGCGCGGGGACGACGGTTTTGGCTTTTACATGGCATCCTCCCTCGAATCCACACTCACCCGCGCCTGGCTCCGGCGCGGGCCCCTTGCCGTGGCCCTGTGGCCACTGTCCCTGCTGTTCCGCCTGCTGGCCGGGCTGCGCGTCGCCCTGTACCGCGCAGGCGTGCTGAAGGCCGGGCGCCTGCCCGTGCCCGTGGTGGTGGTCGGCAATATCTTCATCGGCGGCACGGGCAAGACCCCGCTCACGATCTGGCTGGCGCAGCAACTGCGCGCGGCCGGGATGCGGCCCGGCGTCATCTCGCGCGGCCATGGCGGCGCGGAAGACGCACCCCGTGAAGTCCTGGCGGCGTCGCGCGCGCGGGACGTCGGCGACGAGCCTCTCCTGATCGCGGCGCGCGCCGGCTGTCCCGTCGTCGTCGGCCGCAAGCGCGTCGAGGCCGGGCGCCACCTGCTGGACCTGCATCCGGACGTCGACGTCCTGATCACGGACGACGGCCTGCAGCACTACGCCCTCGCGCGCGACGTGGAGATCATCCTGTTCGACGGCCGCGGCACCGGCAACGGCTGGACCCTGCCGGCCGGTCCGCTGCGCGAAGCGCCGTCGCGCCGGCGCGATTTCACGGTCGTCAACGCCCCGGAGATCACCCCCGCGTTGGCTGCGGCGGTGGGCGGCTCACCCTGGCAGATGCGCCTCGCGGGCGACCATGCCGAGCGCCTGATGGATGCGGGCGAACGCGTGCCGCTGGCCGGTCTGCGTGGGAAACGCGTGCTGGCGGCGGCCGGGATCGGCAATCCGGGGCGCTTCTTCGCGCTGCTGCGCGCCGCCGGCCTCGACATCGCCGAACTGCCGCTGCCCGACCACCACGACTTCCTGGACGACCCGTTTGCCGCCGTCGACGCCGACGTCATCCTGGTGACGGAGAAGGATGCAGTAAAATGTCGGCAACTTGAAACAATCAACAACGACCCGCGCGTGTGGGTCGTGCCGGTCGGCGCGCAGATCGATGCCGCGCTGGCTGCCCAAATCGTGGAGAAATGTCGTGGACGCCCGACTGCTTGATATCCTGGTCTGCCCGCTGTGCAAGGGACCGCTCGAATATGACAAGAAAGCGCAGGAACTGATCTGCCGCCCCGACCGCCTCGCGTATCCGATCCGCGACGGCATCCCGATCATGTGGGCCGAAGAGGCGCGCAAGGTCGAGCCCTCGCTGTAACATGAGTTTCGTCGTCATCATCCCGGCACGCCTGGCGTCGACGCGGCTGCCGAACAAGCCGCTCGCGGACCTGGGCGGCAAGCCGATGGTCGTGCGCGTGGCCGAACGCGCGCAGCAATCGGGCGCGGCGCGCATCATCGTCGCCACCGACCACGCCGACATCGCCGCCGCCTGCGCCGCGCATGGCGTGGAAGCCTGCATGACGCGCGCCGACCACCCGTCCGGCACGGACCGCATCGCCGAAGTGGCGCATACCTTGGGCCTCGCGCCCGATGCCGTCGTCGTCAACCTGCAGGGCGACGAACCGCTGATCGACCCCGCGCTGCTGGCCGCCTGCGCCGCGCGCATCGCGGCCGACGTGCCGATGGCGACCTGCGCCCATCCGCTGTCCGATGTCGCCGACGCCTTCAACCCGAACGTGGTGAAGGTCGTGCTGGACAAGCTCGGGCGCGCGCTGTACTTCTCGCGCGCCACGATCCCGTGGCACCGCGACGGCTTTGCCGCCACCCGCGAGCAACTGCCGGCCGGCTACGTACCCCTGCGCCACATCGGCCTCTACGCGTACAGCAATGCGTTCCTGCAGCGCTACCCGCAGCTGGAGCCGTCGCCGCTCGAATCCATCGAAGCATTGGAACAATTGCGCGTGCTATGGCACGGCGTGCCGATCGCCGTGCACGTGACGGCCGAGGCGCCCCATGCCGGCGTCGATACGCCGGCCGATCTGGAGCGGGTGCGACTTTTCTATACGTCTTGATCCGCGTGGAAACTACTCTTCAGCCTGCTTGCGCCAGGTCAAACGGCTGAGAGATCGGCCGCCCTCAGTGGCGTTTGATGCTGCTTTTGTGGTAAGTTTCGTATCAGCTAGTCAGACATGCATCAATGCGGTTATCTGTTCCCAACTATAACCGCCTCTACAAGAATTATTAAATACCTTTAGGAATCCTTCATGCGTCTCATTTTGTTAGGAGCCCCCGGCGCCGGTAAAGGCACCCAGGCGAACTTCATCAAAGAAAAGTACAACATCCCCCAGATTTCCACCGGCGACATGCTGCGTGCGGCCATCAAGGCCGGCACCGAGCTGGGCCTCGCTGCGAAAAAAGTGATGGATGCTGGCCAACTGGTGTCGGACGACATCATCATCGGCCTGGTGAAGGAGCGCCTGAAGGATGCCGACTGCGCCAACGGCTACCTGTTCGACGGCTTCCCGCGCACGATCGCGCAGGCCGACGCCATGAAGGACAGCGGTGTGCAGATCGACTACGTGCTGGAAATCGACGTGCCGGACGAACTGATCGTCGAGCGCATGAGCGGCCGCCGCAGCCACCCGGCTTCGGGCCGCGTTTACCACGTCAAGTTCAACCCGCCGAAGGTCGAAGGCAAGGATGACGTGACGGGCGAACCGCTGGTCCAGCGCGACGACGACACGGAAGAAACGGTCAAGAAACGCCTGGCCGTGTACCACAACCAGACCGAAGTCCTGCTCGGCTATTACAACAAGTGGGCGGAATCGGGCCTGCCGGGCGCGCCGAAATACCGCAAGATCTCGGGCGTCGGCCCGGTCGAGCAGGTGCGCGACGCCGCTTTCGCGGCACTCGCAGGCTGAGCATTCCAGAGCGGCGCAAGCCGCTCTTTTTGGCTCCGGATGACTCATGCCATCCGTCCAGGTTTTTAGATCAAAGTTTTGTCGCGCTTTTGTGCGGCGAATGCAGCAAGGCGGGCCGTACCGCAGATCAGCTCAACTAAGCTCAACCAAGCGCACGCGGCCTTTCGACTCTGTGGTGGTTTGATCGAAGAACGAGGGGGACGACATGGCATCCGCGCAGCTCATCTTCGCCGTCGCGTGCGGCGTCATCGCGGTATTCTACGGCTTGTGGTCGCGCAGTTGGGTCCTGCACCAGGATCCCGGCAACGGCCGCATGCAGGAAATCTCGCTGGCCATCCAGCAGGGGGCGTCGGCCTACCTGGCGCGCCAGTACCGGACCATCGGCATCGTGGGCGTCGTCCTGCTGATCGCCATCTACTTTCTACTCGGCGGGGCCACCGCGGGCGGCTTCCTGGCCGGCGCGCTGCTGTCCGGGGCCTGCGGCTTCATCGGCATGAACGTGTCCGTCCGCGCCAACGTGCGCACGGCGCAGGCGGCGGCGACAGGGCTCGACCAGGCGCTGAACGTCGCCTTCCGCGGCGGCGCCATCACCGGCATGCTGGTGGTCGGACTGGGGTTGCTCGGCGTGGCGCTGTTCTACTGGATCCTCGTGCTGCGCGCGGATGCCGCGCTGACCCACCATGAGGTGATCCAGCCGCTCGTGGGCCTCGCGTTCGGCGCGTCGCTGATCTCGATCTTCGCGCGCCTGGGCGGCGGCATCTTCACGAAGGGCGCGGATGTCGGGGCCGACCTCGTCGGCAAGGTCGAGGCGGGCATTCCCGAGGACGATCCGCGCAACCCCGCCGTCATCGCCGACAACGTGGGCGACAACGTGGGCGATTGCGCCGGCATGGCGGCCGACCTGTTCGAAACCTACGTCGTCACGCTGGTCGCCACGATGCTGCTCGGCGCACTGGTCATCCCCGGCATGGGCGGCACCGGCACCGTGTATCCGCTGCTGCTGGGCGGGATCTCCATCATCGCGTCCATCGTCGGCTGCTCGCTCGTGAAGAACCATCCGGGCCACAAGATCATGTACGCGCTGTACACGGGGCTGTGGTGGTCGGCCGCGCTGTCGCTGATCGGCTTCGCCGCCGTCACGTGGCTCGTGTGGCCGGACGATGCGATGCGCTGGCGCATGCTGGGCTGCGCCACGGTCGGCATCGCGCTCACGGGCCTGATGGTCTACATCACCGAGTACTACACGGCCACGGAGTTCGGCCCCGTGCGCCACATCGCCGAAGCGTCGACGACGGGCCACGGCACCAACATCATCGCGGGGCTGGGCGTGTCGATGAAGTCGACCGCGTATCCGGTGCTCGTCGTGTGCGCCGCGATCCTCGTCGCGTACCAGCTGGGCGGCCTGTACGGCATCGCGATCGCGGCGACGGCGATGCTGTCGATGGCCGGCATCATCGTCGCGCTGGATGCCTACGGCCCGATCACGGACAACGCCGGCGGCATCGCCGAAATGAGCGGCATGCCGGACCAGGTGCGCGCCGTCACCGACCCGCTGGACGCCGTCGGCAACACGACGAAGGCCGTCACGAAGGGGTACGCGATCGGCTCCGCGGGGCTCGCGGCCCTCGTGCTGTTCGCCGACTACACGCATGCGCTGGAAGCGAACGGCACGCGCCTCGCGTTCGAGCTGTCGAACCCGATGGTGATCGTGGGCCTGTTCATCGGCGGCCTCGTGCCCTACCTGTTCGGTGCGCTGGCGATGGAAGCGGTGGGACGGGCGGCGGGCGCCGTCGTGCTGGAGGTGCGGAGACAATTCCGCGACATCGTCGGCATCATGACGGGCACCGGCAAGCCCGAATACGATCGCGCCGTCGACATGCTCACGGCGTCCGCCATCCGCGAAATGGTGCTGCCGTCGCTGCTGCCCGTGATCGTGCCGATCCTCGTCGGCATGCTGCTGGGGCCCGCGGCGCTGGGCGGCATGCTGATGGGGACGATCGTGACCGGACTGTTCGTGGCGATCTCGATGACGACGGGCGGCGGCGCCTGGGACAACGCCAAGAAATACATCGAGGACAACCACTACGGCGGCAAGGGCTCCGATGCGCACAAGGCCGCCGTCACGGGCGACACGGTGGGCGATCCGTACAAGGACACGGCCGGGCCGGCCGTGAATCCGCTCATCAAGATCATCAACATCGTGGCGTTGCTGCTCGTGCCGCTGCTGCCCGCGGGCGGCTGGCTGGCCGTGTCGGAACCGCAGGCGTTGTACGGCAAGCCCGCGGCGACTGCACATACCGCGGTCACACCGGCTCAGCGCCCGAGCGCCTCGCTGAGCGCACTTTCCAGCGAGGCCCGGTCCGAATCGCCGCGGTAGCGCACGCCGTTGATGAACAGGGTCGGGGTGCCGGTCGCGCCGTCGTGGTGGGCGCGTTCGGCATCCGCCTGTACGCGCGCGCGGTGGCGGCGTTCCAGGACTTCCGTGCGGAAGCGTTCGATGTCGAGATCGAGGCTTTCCGCCAGCACGGCGAGGTCCTGCTTGTCGACGACCTGGCGCTGCTGCTCGTACAGCGCGTCGTGCATCTCCCAGAACCGGTCCTGGCTGCCGGCGGCCTCGGCCGCTTCCGCCGCCAGCTCGGCCAGCGGGTGCAGGTGCGTCAGCGGCAGGTGGCGGTAGACCAGGCGGATGCCGCCGAAGGGGCCGTCCAGGTCGCGCAGCGCGAAGTGGGCGCGAGCGCTGTACGGGCACTGGAAGTCAGCATATTCGATCACCGTCAGCGCGGCATCCGCCGGGCCGCGCACGTGTTCGTCGTTTCCGATTTCGTCAACTCGTTTCATGCATGTCTCCTGGTCGCGTCGAGGCGCCATCATGACATGCGGTGCGAAATTGTGTAGTAAATTTTCACCCGGTAAGAAGATAGGTGTAAAAACAAAACAGATGGCGACGAGTTAGCCTCCGTTGCGGTACAGTAGCGTCATCAGCGGTTTTGTTCATCGAACAAGCCGCGCCAGCTTACTAACCAAATGGAGAAAACCATGACGACCAATCTGGGAAGAAAAGGCGTGACAGACGCCCTGGGCCTCGAGCCCACCGACGCACCGCGCCAGGACAGCATGCAGCAGGCCGATGGCGCCGAACGCGCCGAACTGCAGCGCGCGCTGCTGGTCTACGGCATGGCCGGCGCACTGGGCGCCGACCACGCACGCAGCGCCATGAACGAGACGCGCGTCTGACGCCGCCGCGTCGACGGACGAACGGGACCCGCGCGGTCCCGTTTTTATTTCAGAACACGCACATGCGGTCAGCTTCCTCGCGCAGCCACGGCCGGAAGTCCGGATGGGCGATGGCGATCAGTGCCTGCGCGCGCTGCTTGGCCGACTTGCCGCGCAATTGCGCCACGCCCCATTCCGTGACCACGTAGTTGACGTCGTTCTTGCTCGTGGTGGCATGCGTGCCGGGCGACAGGGTCGGCACGATGCGCGAGACGGTGCCGTCCTTCGCCGTGGACGGCAGCACGATGAACGACTTGCCGCCGCGCGAACGGTTCGCCGCGCGCACGAAATCCACCTGGCCGCCCGTGCCGGAATAGGGCAGGTGGCCGATGCTTTCGCTGCCGCACTGGCCCAGCAGGTCGACCTGCAGGCTCGCGTTGATCGACACGAGCTTGTCGTTCTGCCCCGCGATGTACGGATCGTTCGTGAAGTTCGACGGATGCATTTCCAGCATCGGATTGTGGTGCATGAAATCGTACAGGCGGCGCGACCCGAGCGCGAACGTCGCCACCATCTTGCCCGGCAACAGGGTCTTGCGGCGGTTGGTGACGGCGCCCGCTTCCACGAGTTTTAAAATACCGTCGCCGATCATTTCCGTGTGGATGCCGAGGTCGCGCTTGTCCGTCAGTTGCATGACGACGGCGTCCGGAATGCCGCCGTAGCCGATCTGCAAGGTGGAACCATCCTCGATGTGTTCGGCCACGAGGCGGCCGATCGCTTCCTGCACGGGACCGATGTTGGGCAGGCCCACTTCCATGATCGGGTCCTCGCTTTCGACCAGCGCCGTGACCTGCGAGATGTGCACGTGGCACTGGCCGTGCGTGAACGGGACGTGCGGATTCACTTCCAGCACGACGGCGCGCGCCTTCGCGACGGCCGCCATCGTGTAATCCGTGCCGAGGCTCAGGGCGAAGTGGCCGGAGGCGCTCATCGGCGACGCCATCGCGAACACGACGTCCGCCGGCATCAGGCCCCGTTCGATCAGCATCGGGATCTCGGAAAAATAATTCGGGATGAAGTCGCACCAGCCGCCCTGGCCGCCGGCACGCGATGCCCCGCCGAAGAACAGCGCCGCGTGGCGCACGTGGGGCCGGCATTCGGGCGCGAAATAGTCATACTTGCGCATCGCAAGAATCTGCGCCACCTGGACGTCGTGAAAGCCCCGGCATTCCTGCGACAACGCGTGAAGCAGGGTGGGCGGTTCGCCGACACCGGTCGGGACGACGATCATGTCGCCGTCGCGTACGTGGTTGAGGGCATCGAAGGCACTGCCGCGTTTGGCGCGATACATCTCCTGCAGGGTCTGCATGGTCGTCTCCTGTGTCGTTTTTGTTTGTAAAACATGCACCGTGGCAGCTTAACAGCGTGGCGCAGGAAACTGACGCGCACCTGACGCATCCTTGATCCGCAGCGGCGCGCCGGCGCGGCGCAGTGCGGCCGATAATGAACGCGAGGAGTGACGAATCATGGAACCGAAACGATATGTACTGGCTGCATGCGCGCTGCTCGCGTGGACGGGCATGACGCACGCCCAGGATGCAGCCACGCAGCACCAGACCCAGCGCACCGAGCAAGCCAACCGCGATGCTGCCGTGCCCGACGAAGCAAGCACGGCCAAGCCGGCGCGCACGCCGCCGCCGGCGCCGCTCAGTTATGGTCCCGTGCTGAACCCGCGCGCGCAGCAGGGCGCGGATGCCGTCCGCAAGGATCCGGCCGAAGTGCATGACGAAGCGGATACGTTGACTCGCCAGGCCCGGCCACCCGATAAGCAACTAACCGACAAGCAGATCGAGGAACTGCGTCGCCGCGCGGCACGCCGCCACCCGGCGTGGCAGGGGGAGGGGGCGATGGCGCCGCGGCCGCTACGGTCCGGCGTGACGCCGCCGGCCACCGCCGCCGTGCCTACCGCCGTGCCGATCCCGCCGCCGGCGACGGCACCGCAGCCGACCGTGCCCAGTACCAGCGTCATCCGCGGCTGCCAGGGCATCGTCTGCACGGACGCGGCCGGCAATACGTTCAACGCCGGGGGCAATGCCGGCGTCAGCAGTACCGGCCGCGCGTGCGTACGGAACGGGACCACGGTCACGTGTTTTTGACGTGGCGGCCCAAATCCCGCTAGAATCCGCTGGTTGACGTTTACGTAAACGGAAAATCAAAATCCAGCGGATAAGAAAGGGAGACAGATGCAAATCCAGAATAACGTGTTCATCGTGACGGGCGGCGCTTCGGGCCTGGGCGCGGCCACCGCGCGCACCATCGTCGAGGCGGGCGGCAAGGTCGTGCTGGCCGACGTGCAGCAGGAAGCCGGCGCGGCACTGGCCGCCGAACTGGGTGCGAGTGCCCGTTTCGTGAAATGCGACGTGACGTCGGAAGCGGACGGCCAGGCGGTCGTCGCGGCGGCGCTGGAGCTGGGCAGCCTGCGCGGCCTCGTCAACTGCGCCGGCGTCGCACCGGCCATCAAGACGGTCGGCAAGGACGGCCCGCATCCGCTGGAGGCGTTCCAGCGCGCCATCAACATCAACCTCGTCGGCACCTTCAACATGTGCCGCCTGGCGGCCGATGCGATGGGCAAGGAAGAGGCGCTGGAGCACGGCGAGCGCGGCGTCATCATCAACACGGCGTCCGTCGCCGCGTTCGACGGCCAGATCGGCCAGGCCGCGTACGGCGCGTCGAAGGCGGGCGTCGCCGGCATGACCCTGCCGATGGCGCGCGACCTGTCGCGCAGCGGCATCCGCGTGATGACGATCGCACCGGGCATCTTCGAGACGCCGATGCTGATGGGCATGCCGCAGGAAGTGCGCGATTCGCTGGGCAAGATGGTGCCGTTCCCGCCGCGCCTCGGCATGCCGCGCGAGTACGCGCACCTGGCGAAGACCATCATCGAAAACGTCATGCTGAACGGCGAGACGATCCGCCTGGACGGCGCGATCCGCATGCAGCCGAAGTGAGCCCTTGAGCGATTTCGGGTACGATGCTCCAAGGTATTTCCGGAGAATCGTATGACCAAGAAGTTGCTCGCCCTCGTCCTCGGCAGCGCGTTTGCCGCAGCCGTCCTTCCATCGATTGCACTCGCCCAGGACGCCTCGTCCCTGCAGCGGGCCCCCGAGGCCGCCAGCGGCTATACCGAGAAGGCCGGCTGGACCGCGCGCAAGTACATGGTGGCGGCCGCGAATCCGCTGGCCGTCGAGGCGGGCTACGAGATGCTGAAGCAGGGCGGCACGGCGATCGACGCGGCCATCGCGACGCAGCTGGTGCTCACGCTCGTCGAGCCCCAATCGTCCGGCATCGGCGGCGGCGCGTTCCTGGTGTACTACGACGGCAAGAAGGTGCAGGCGTTCGACGGCCGCGAAACGGCACCGTCGAAGGCGGACGAGCACTTGTTCCAACGTCCGGACGGCACGCCGATGTCGCGGGCCGAGGGCATCGTGGGCGGCCGGTCGACGGGCGCGCCGGGCGTGCTGCGCATGCTGGCGCTGGCCCACCGCCAGCACGGCAAGCTGGCGTGGAAGACCCTGTTCCAGCCCGCGATCCGCCTTGCCGAACAAGGCTTCGCCGTCAGCCCGCGTTTGAACAGCCTGCTGGCCGAGGACCGGTACCTGCGCAACGACCCGACGGCGCGCGCGTACTTCTATGCACCCGACGGCAACCCGTGGCCGGTCGGCCATGTGCTGAAGAATCCCGAACTGGCGCGTACCTTGCGCGAACTGGCCGTCGGCGGCGCCGAGGTGTTTTATACGGGCCGCATCGCGCGCGACATCGAGGCGAAGGTCAGGAGCCATCCGACGAATCCGGGCCTGCTGACCGCGGCCGACATCGCGGCGTACAAGCCGAAGCTGCGCGAGCCGGTCTGCAACGACTACCGCGCGTACACGGTGTGCGGCATGCCGCCGCCGTCGTCGGGCGGCATCGCCGTCGCGCAGATGCTCGGCATGTTCGAGACGCGCGACATGAAAGCGCTGGCGCCCGCGAACGGCATCCCCGGCGCCGATGCCGTGCACGTGTTCTCGGAAGTGGGGCGCCTCGCGTACGCGGACCGCGACCGCTACGCCGCCGACACGGATTTCGTCCCGCTGCCCGGCCGCGGCGTGCCCGCGCTGCTGGACAAGGGCTATCTGAAACAGCGCGCCGCCCTGGTCGGCCAGCGTTCGATGGGCAAGGCGCAAGCGGGCCATCCGCCGGGCGTGGAGATGGCGTGGCACTGGGGCCTGGACAATTCGATCGAGGCGCATTCGACGTCGCACATCGTGGCGGTCGATCCGTATGGCGCCGGCCTGTCGATGACGACGAGCGTCGAAGACGCGTTCGGCTCGCGCCAGATGGTCGACGGCTTCATCCTCAACAACCAGCTGACCGACTTCTCGTTCGATTCGCGCGACGCGAACGGCCCCATCGCCAACCGCGTGGAACCGGGCAAGCGCCCGCGCAGCGCGATGAGCCCCACGATCGTGTTCGACAAGAAGACGGGCAGGTTCGTCGAAGCGGTGGGCTCGCCGGGCGGCCCGTTGATCATCAACTACGTGGCCAAGGTCCTCGTCGGCACGCTCGACTGGGGCCTCGACATGCAGCAGGCGATCTCGCTGCCGAACTTCGGCAGCCGCAACGGTCCGACCGAACTGGAGGCGGGGCGGTTCCCGCTGTCCGAAGTGAAGGCGCTCGAGGCACGTGGCCACGCGGTGCGCGTGTTCGAGCAGACGTCCGGCCTGCAGGGCATCGCGCGCATGGAGATCCACGGCGTGCCCCTGTGGTTCGGTGGCGCTGACCCCCGTCGGGAAGGTGTGGCAAAAGGAGAGTAGGGTGGGCGGCCCCCGCCCACGCGGACGCCGGCAATACGCTGGCGTTACCCTGGCGTTACACGTGGGCACAGGGTGCCCACCCTACTGGTCGAGACCCGAATACAACGAAGTATTTGTCGAGAAGCTATTTATTCAACGCAAGCTAGGCAGAGTTTGCTAATCTTGCTCTGTGGATATTGAATGTAAAACGGGTTTGATCCTCAGCGGTGGCGGCGCGCGCGCGGCCTACCAGGCGGGGGTCCTGCAGGCGATCTCCCGCATCCTGGGGGAGGCGGGCTGGCCCGCTGCGCGCAATCCGTTCGCGATCATCTGCGGCACGTCGGCCGGCGCCCTCAACGCGGCCGGGCTGGCCTGCCGCGCCGACGACTTCGGCGACGCCGTCGACCAGTTGGCGGACGTGTGGGAGAGCATCGATGTCACGCAGGTCTATCGTGCCGATTCGCTGGGCGTGCTGCGCTCCGGGGCGCGCTGGCTGTCGCTGCTGTCGTTCGGGTGGATGCTGCGCCAGTGGCATGCGGCACCGCCGGCCTCGCTGCTCGACAACACACCGCTCGTGGGCCTGCTGCACCACATGCTCGACCTGCCGCGCCTGGACGCGGCGCTGGCCAGCGGCTGCCTGGACGCCCTCGCGGTCACCGCGTCGTCGTACAGCGGCGGCCAGCACGTCACGTTCTACCAGAGCGAACGCGAGATCGCGCCGTGGAAGCGGCACCAGCGCGTCGCGCTGCAGGGGCAGATCGGCGTCGACCACCTGCTCGCGTCGAGCGCCTTGCCGTTCATCTTCCCGGCCGTGCCGCTGTACCTGGACGGACGCATGGAATACTGTGGCGACGGTTCGATGCGCCAGCTGGCGCCGATCGCGCCCGCGATCCACCTGGGCGCGCGCCGCGTGCTGGTCGTGGGGGCGGGGCGCATGAACGAGACCGTGAACCACCTGCCGGCGCGCGTGCACTATCCGAGCGTGGCGCAGATCGCGGGCCACGCGCTGTCGTCGATCTTCCTCGACGGCCTCGCGATGGACATCGAGCGCCTGCAGCGCGTCAACGAGACGCTGTCGATGCTGCCGCAGGAGGCGCTGGCGAAGACGCCGCTGCGCCGCATCGACCTGCTCGCGATCGTGCCGTCGGAGCGCCTGGACGACATCGCCGCGCGCCACACGCACGACCTGCCGGGGCCCGTGCGCACGCTGCTGGGCGGGATCGGCGCGACCGAACGGCGCGGCGCCGCGCTCGCGTCCTATCTGCTGTTCGAAGGCGGGTACACGCGCGAACTGATGGCGCTGGGCCAGCGCGACACCTATGCCCGGCGTGCCGACGTACTGGAGTTTTTCGAAGCATGAGACGATGCCTGTTCCTGGTGCTCGCGCTGCTGTGGGCCGTCGTCGCCCACGCGGCGCCGACGCCGACCCTGCGTTTCGAGCACCTGTCGGTGGACGACGGCCTGGCGCAGGAGTCCGTGCTGGCCATCGTCCAGGACCCGGACGGCTTCATGTGGTTCGGTACCCAGTCCGGCCTGTCGCGCTACGACGGGTACCGCTTCACGAACTTCCGCAACGTCGTCGGCGATCCGAAGACGCTCGCCAACAACTGGGTGCGCGTGCTGTACGTCGACCGCAAGGGCCGGCTGTGGATCGGCACGGACGGCGGGCTCGATCGCTACGAGCCGAAGACCGGCACGTTCAGCCACTTCCTGCCGGACGAACCGGCCAAGCGGGGCAACGGCAACCGCCACATCCGCGCCATCCTGGACGACGGCAAGGACGGGCTGTGGCTCGCGACGGCCGACGGCCTGCAGCACTTCGACATCCCGACCGGCCGCTTCGACACGTGGCACCACGTGGCGGGCGTGCCGGACAGCCTCGCGTCGGACAAGCTGACGGCCCTCGCGCGCGGGCGCGACGGCCGCCTGTGGATCGGCACGGCGGCGGGCCTGGACAGCCTCGATCCGGAGCGGATGCACTTCCGCCACCACCCGTCGCCGCGCGGCGGCAAGTACGATTTCGTGCAGACGCTGATGGTGGACGCGGGCCAGGGCCTGTGGGTCGGCAGCATGGGCGGACTGGAACGCCTGCCGCTCGGGCCGAAGGGCGAGGTGCGCACGTTCGGACTGGACGACGGCATGCCGCCCGGCGAGATCAGCGTGTTGTACGAGGATGCCGAGCGCCAGGTCTGGGTCGGTTCGCACGATCGCGGCCTGTACCGCTGGCTGCCCGCGCTGGGCCGCTTCGAGCGCCATCCGCACCGCATCACCGACAGCTACAGCCTGGGCGACAACCAGGTCACGGCGCTGTACGGCGACCGCGTGGGCACGTTCTGGGTCGGCACGTGGTACGGCGGCGTGTCGCGCGCGGACATGGGCAGCGGCGGCTTCGCGCGCATCGTGCGCGGCGACGACACGCCGCTCGCGCTGGAAGACAACAAGGTGCGCGGCATCGTCGGCGAGGGCAACGGCCGCCTGTGGCTCGCCACGAACGGCGGCCTGCACCTGTTCGATCCGGCGACCGGCGCGGACCAGGTCTGGCGCCTGGCGTCCGTCGAAGCGGGGATGTCGGGTGACGCGATGGCGACGTCGGTGGCGCTCGGCCGCGACGGCACGGTGTGGGTCGGCACGCGCAACGGCCTCGCGCACTTCGATCCGAAGACGGAACGCTTCACGCGGCGCGTGCTCTCCGCCGACGACGTCGACGCCAACTACGTGCGCAACGTGCACGTCACGCGCGACGGCACCCTGTGGGCCGCGAGCCGCGGCGGCCTGCACCGCATCGCGCCGGACGGCAGGCAGACGACGTACCAGCACGACCCGACCGCGGCCGCGAGCCTGGCCGACAACATCGTGCGCCCGATGCTGGAAGACCGCCACGGCCGGTTCTGGGTCGGCACGTTCGACGGCCTGGACCTGCTCGACCGCACCACCGGCAAGTTCCGCCACTTCCGCCACGACCCGGACGATCCCACGAGCCTGTCGCACGACGAGGTGCACTACCTGCTGGAAGACCGGCGCGGCGACCTGTGGGTCGGCACGGCCGTGGGCCTGAACCGCATGGTGATCGGCGCCGACGGCACGCCGCGCTTCCAGCGCTACACGGTGCGCGACGGCATGGCGGACGACGTCGTGGCCGCGATGCAGGAAGACCTCGACGGCTTCATCTGGGTCTCCAGCTCGAGCGGCCTGCACCGGCTCGACCCGTCCAGCGGCGCCTGGCGCAACTACAACGCGACCGACGGCACGATCGAGGGGGCATACTTCGACGCGTCGGCGCTGCGGGTGGCCGACGGCACGCTCTACTTCGGCGGCAACAACGGCATCACCGCCTTCAATCCGCGCGCGCTGCACGACAACCTGATCGCGCCGCGCGCCGTCATCACGGGCCTGCAGATCTTCGGCCAGCCGTGGCAGGACGTCCGCCCGGGCATGCTGCCGGGTCCCATCGAACGGCTGTCCGGCATCACGCTCACGCCGCAGGATTCCGTGTTCTCGCTGGAGTTCTCGGCGCTGCACTTCGCGGCCCCGAGCCGCAACCGCTTCGCCTATCGCCTCGTCGGCTTCGACCAGGACTGGATCGGCGTCGACGCCGGCAAGCGCTTCGCCACCTACACGAACCTCGACCCGGGCAGCTACACGTTCCAGGTGCGGGCGGCGAACAAGGACGGCGTCTGGAGCGATGCCGCGGCGACGCTGGAAGTGACGGTGCTGCCGCCGTACTGGAAGACGTGGTGGTTCCGCACCCTGTGCGGGCTGGTGGTGGTCGGCTGCGGCTACGGCGCGTACCGCATCCGCGTGGACGTGCTGCGCCGCCAGAAGGCCATGCTGGAGCAGCAGGTCAGCGCGCGCACGGAGCGGATCGAACAGCAGAACCGCCTGCTGGAACGCCAGACCGAGGAGCTGCGCGAGCAGGAACGGCAGGTGCGGCGCCGCACGAACGAGCTGGCGCTCGCCAACGACGCGCTGCAGGAAAACGAGGAGCGGCTGTACCAGGCGAAGCAGCGCGCGGAAGACGCCACGCGCCAGAAATCCGAATTCCTCGCCAACATGAGCCACGAGATGCGCACGCCGCTGGCCGGCGTGATCGGCATGCTGGGCTTCGCGCTGCGCGACACGGCACTGCGCGACTCCACGCGCGAACAGATCCTGCGCGGCCAGGCGAACGCGCAGTCGCTGCTGGCGATCATCAACGACCTGCTCGACTTTTCCAAGATCGAGGCGGGCAAGCTGACCATCGAGAACATCGACTTCGCGCTCGACGAAGCGATCTCGCACGTGGCGACCCTGTTCGAGGAACAGGCCGGCGCGCACAGCGTGGGCTTCGCCGTGCGCCTCGACCCGGACCTGCCGCGCTTCGTCGTGGGCGACCCGACCCGCTTGCGCCAGATCCTCGTGAACCTCGTCGGCAACGCTTTTAAGTTCACTGAGAGCGGTTCCGTCACGGTGCGCGTGGAACGCCGGCCGCAGGACCAGCACGACCGCGCGGGCCGCAACATGATCCGCTTCTCGGTGGAAGACACGGGCATCGGCATCGCGCCGGACGCCTTGCCGCGGCTGTTCCAGAAATTCGAACAGGCCGACGCGACGACGACGCGCCGCTACGGCGGCACGGGCCTGGGCCTGGCGATCTGCCGCCAGCTCGTCGAATTGATGGGCGGCACGATAGGCGTCGCCAGCACGCCGGGCGTGGGCTCCACGTTCAGCTTCGTGCTGCCGCTGGCGGACGGCGTGCAGCCGCCGATGGTCTCCGACCAGCCGCGCGCGCCGCACACGCACCGCCTGCGCGTGCTGTGCGCGGAAGACTATCCGACGAACCAGATCATCGTGCGCATGATGCTGGAAGAGCTGGGCCACCAGGTCGACGTCGTCGAGAACGGCCTGCTCGCCGTGGCGGCGTGCGCGCGCACGCGCTACGACCTGATCCTGATGGACGGCCGCATGCCCGAAATGGACGGCGCGACGGCCACGCGCCTGATCCGCGCCGGCGGCCCGCTGGAAGCGCCCGTGCTGGACCAGCACCTGATGATCGTCGCGCTCACCGCGAACGTCAGCGAGGAAGACCGCACGCGCTACCTGGCCTGCGGCATGGACGCCTTCATCACCAAGCCCATCGACGACTCGCAATTGCACTACTACCTCACCCGCGCCATCGAGCGCCAGCTGCAGCGCGGCATCGAGCTCGCGCCGATGCCGGAGCCGGCCGCGCGCACGCCGTCGACGGCCGAACTGGATGCCATGTTCGACGTGCCGGGCGACGCCGTTCCTCCCACCGTGCCGGCGCCGCAGCCGATCCGGACCGCAAGCGACCTGAAGGACCGCCTGCGCGGCGCCTTCCTGGCCGACCTGCCGCGCCGCCGGGCCGAACTGGACAAGGCGCTGGCGACGGGCGACCACGACACGGCCGGACGCGTCATGCACGGCATGAAGGGCAGCGCCGGCTACCTGGGCGAGGATGGGCTGCGCGCGCTGTGCGCCGAACTCGAGGGCCTGGCGGATGCCGGCCAGCTCGACGCCGTCCGCGCCGGCCTGCCGCGCCTGTGGGACCTGCTGGCCCGTTTCGAGGCGGCGCCTGTCTGAATCGTGCGCGTGTCACACTATCTGTATAATTGCCATTTAACAATTGCGACACAATGGGGCAGGGATGAAGGTATTGATAGTCGACGATGACGTGGTGTCGCGCATGATGCTGATGCACATGATCGACAGCACCGCGAGCGGCGTGTTCGACGTGCTGGAAGCGGAGGACGGGGAGGACGCCTGGGCGCAGCTGGACGGCGGCGCGGACCCGGCGCTCCTGTTCTGCGACCTGCGCATGCCGCGCCTGTCCGGCATGGAATTGCTGGCGCGCGTGAAAGCGGACGCGCGCTTCGCCGGCCTGCCGTTCGTCCTCGTCTCGGCCGCGGCCGACGGCGCGACGATGGAGCAGGCCCTGTCCCTGGGCGCCGCCGGCTACATCGTCAAGCCGTTCGACGCCGCGCGCGTCGCGCAGCACCTGCAACCCCTGATGCGCGCGGCGGACGAGCAGCCCGACGCCACCTTGCGCCGCCTCGGCATCGACGCGACGCGCCTGCTGCTGTACCTCGGCGGCCTGCAGCGCCAGCTCGTCAGCGCCGGCACCGACCTGGCCGCGCTGCTGGCCACGAGCCAGCTCGACGCCGCCCGCGCCCACCTCGCGCGCCTGTGCGAGGGCTGCCGCACGCTGGGCCTGCACGGCGCCGCGAACGGCTTCGATGCCTTGCGCGACGCGCCCGACGGCGCCGCCCTGACGCGCGAACTGGAAGCCGCGCACCGCGCCGTCCTGCGCCAGACCGATGCCACGCGGCACCTGGCAATGTAACGTGTCGCGCCTGTCCGCAACGTTGAATTCCTGCTGGAAAACGCGAAAAATAGTTGTAAAAAATGTTGTAAATCACCCCTCCAAACGGTTGCGGAATCCGGCATACTGATCTTTTGCCGTGGCCGGCATGCAGCACTTCCCAGGCAGGACGGCAACTTGTCGGGCGTCTTTTTTGCCCCCGTACGGACCGCGCCAAGCGCGCGCCGTCCGTCACGAGCTTGTCACTAAAATAGTCGACTTTGCACGGCAGCGGAGAACTGTCGGGACGGACTTTGACCAGGGATTGCATGAGCGAGGACTATGAAGACCACGGTTTCCCCCAGCCTGACCTTCCTTACCGGCGGCGGCCAGATGGCCGCGCGTATCGCCGCACATGACTGGCGCGCCACGCCACTCGGCCCCGTCGAGGACTGGCCCGCCGCACTGCGCACGGCCCTCGGGCTGGCGCTGAATTCCCGGTTCCCCACCTTGCTGTGCTGGGGCGCCGACCTGATCAGCTTTCATAACGATGCCTATACGCCGTTGCTCGGCGACAAAGCCGCGCTGGGCCGGCCGTTCCGCGCGGTCTGGCCGGAAGTGTGGGACACCGTCGGACCGATCGCGACGAAAGCCTATGCGGGCGAAGCCTGCTACCACGAAGACATGCCCGTGCCGATGGCGCGCCACAGCTGCCAGGAACAGAGCTGGTTCACGTTTTCGTACAGCCCGGTGCGCGACGACGACGGCACGGTCGGCGGCATCCTGTGCACGGCCGTCGAGACGACGGGCAAGATGCGCGCGCTCGCATCGCTGCGCCGAATGAACGAGGCGCTGGCGCACCAGGTGGCAGCGCACACGAGCGACCACGAACGCCTGTGGCGCATCTCGCCCGACGTGATGGCGGCCGCCTCGCTGGCGACGGGACGCTTCCTCACCGTGAACCCGGCGTTCACGACCTGTTTCGGCTGGACATCGGAAGAGGCCACCACGCGCCCGTTCATGGAGATGGTCTACCCGGACGACCGGGAGGACGTGTTACGGAAGATGCAGATCCTGGCCGACGGCACGCCGCTCGTCGGCTACGAGACGCGCGTGCTGCACAAGGACGGTTCGTACCGCTGGGTGTCGTGGACGATTTCCCCGGAAGGCGAGCTGCTGTACGGCGTCGCGCGCGACATCACGGCGGAAAAACACCAGGCCGACGCGCTGCGCCAGGCCGAGGAAGCGCTGCGCCAGTCGCAGAAGATGGAAGCCGTGGGCCAGCTCACGGGCGGCCTCGCCCACGATTTCAACAATATGCTGGCGGGCGTCACGGGCCACCTGGAACTGATGAAGCTGCGCCTGCGCATGGGCCAGACCGGCGATCTGCTGACGCGCATCGACGCGGCCCTCGGCGTGACCCAGCGCGCGGCCGCCCTGACGCACCGCCTGCTGGCGTTCTCGCGCCGCCAGGCCCTCGATCCGAAGCCGACCAGCGTCAACGCGCTCGTGATGTCGATGACGGACCTGATCGAGCGCGCGGCCGGCCCGTCGATCGCCGTGCGCACGCGCCTCGCCGCCGCGCTGTGGACGACGTTGTGCGACCCGAACCAGCTGGAAAGCGCGTTGCTGAACCTGGCGAACAATGCGCGCGATGCGATGCCGGAAGGCGGCCTGCTCGTCATTGAGACGGAGAACGTCACGTTGTCACAAGCCCAGGCGCGCCGCCACGGCGATTTGCGACCCGGAGAATATGTGCAGGTGAGCGTGCGCGACAACGGTGCCGGCATGGCACCCGACGTGGTCGCGCGCGCGTTCGACCCGTTCTTCACGACCAAGCCGATGGGGCAGGGTACCGGTTTGGGCCTGTCGATGGTGTACGGTTTCGCGCACCAGTCGGGCGGCAACGTGCGCATCGAGTCGCGGCCGGGACAAGGTACGGAAGTGCGCCTGCTGTTGCCGCGCCACCTCGTGGAGACGCAGCCGGCCGCGAGCCCGGACGCCGAACCGCCGCTGGAAGCGGGCACCCGCAAGGGCGTCGTGATGGTCGTCGACGACGAGGCGGACATCCGCGCCGTGATGACCGAAGTGCTGGAACTGCAGGGCTATACGGTGCTCGTCGCCTGCGACGCCCCGCAGGCGCTGCGCCTGTTGAAGGAGACGCGGCCGGACATGCTCGTGACGGACGTCGGCCTGCCCAACGGCATGAACGGGCGCCAGCTGGCCGACCACGTGCGGGTGCAATGGCCGCAACTGCCCGTGCTGATGGTGACGGGCTATGCGGAAAGCACGGTCATGAAGAACGAGAAGCTGCCCGCGCAGATGGAAATCCTGACCAAGCCGTTCGCGATGAACGCGCTGGTGGAGAAGGTCGGCTGCATGCTGGCCCTGGGCGCGAATGTGGAGACCGGCGCCGAAGCCGCGTAGGGTGGGCACCCCGTGCCCACGCGTGACGTTTGCGATATGTTGGCGTTACTAGCGATCAGGCGGCCAGGTCGGTCCGGCCGTCGTCCAGGGTGACGAGCTCGCCGAAGTGCACGGTGCGCGTGGCGATGTCGTGGTAGGCGCCCACGAGACCCATCTCGCCGCGCGCGATGCGCTCGCGCAGGAAGGCGCTGCCGGCGATGATCTCGTCCAGCGAGTTCTCGATGTTGCGGCGGGTGACCTCCTCGAGCAGGGCCTTGCCTTCGGGCGGATGGTGGGCGCCGCACCGGCACTGGTCGACGGCCTTGCGGATCTTGCCCGTGATCGCCCCCATGCTGTGCGCGCCTTCGTTCTGCAGGGCGAGGCCGATCGCGCCGCAGCTCGAGTGCCCCTTCACGACGATCAGTTTCGCGCCCAGTTTATGGGCGATCTCCAGGCTGCCGATGATCTCGCGGCTGATCACGTTGCCGGCGATGCGGATCGTCAGCAGGTCGCCCAGGCCGGCATCGAAGATGATTTCCGGCGACGTGCGCGAGTCGATGCAGTTGACGACGACCGCCATCGGGTGCTGGCCGGCCGCCGTCGCTTCGACCTGGTGCAGGTAGTATTTCTTGGTCGTACGGCCCGCGCGGAAGCGCTCGTTGCCGTCGCGCAGCAGCTGCAGCACCTCTTCCGGGCGCAGCTTGGTCTGCGTGTCCTTGTCGAGGGCGGGGACGAACTGGATCGGGTCGTGCAGGCTGTACTCGTCGCGCAGGCCGACGACGTTCAGCTTGACGTTGCGTTCGGCCGCGACGACGCGGTAATCGTTGATGACTTCCAGCACGTCGTGGTCGATGTAGTCCGAGTTGGCCGCGTCGATCAGCACGTTCGCGTTCTCCGGGATTTCCCACAGCGCGCTCTTGATCGTCGCCTTGTTCAGGAACGACACCTGGTTCGGCAGCTCCATCTTGACGACTTCGCCGATGTGCAGGCGGTACTGCTCCATCGAGAACGGATTCTTGAAGTGGCTGCGCATCAGGTAGAACAGGCTCGCGGCCAGGCCGATCAGCACGCCGGTCAACAGGTCCGTCAGCACGATGGCGGCCACGGTGACGGCGAACGGCACGAACTGCGACCAGCCCTTCTTGTACATGTCGCGGAACAGCGAGACCTTGGCCAGCTTGTAGCCCGTCACGATGAGGATTGCGGCCAGCGCGGCCAGCGGGATCAGGTTCAGCATGGGCGCCAGCACGAGCACGCTGGCGAGCAGCAGCAGGCCGTGGATGATGGTCGAGGCCTTGGTCCGGTTGTCGTTCTGGATGTTGACGGAGCTGCGCACGATGACGGACGTGACGGGCAGGCCGCCCAGCAGGCCGGCGCAGATGTTGCCGACGCCTTGCGCGACGAGTTCGCGGTTCGTGGGCGTTTCGCGCTTGTGCGGATCGAGCTTGTCGACCGCCTCGACGTTCAGCAGCGTTTCCAGCGACGCGACGATGGCGATCGTGAAGCCGACGATCCAGACGTCGTGGTTCGTGAAATGGGCGAGGTCGGGGAAATGCAGGTAGGCGCCCAGGTTCCCGATATCGACGGGCGGAATATCGACGAGGTGTTCCGGATCGATGCTCAGTGCCGGAAAGAAACGATCGAATGTCACATTCAATGCAACGCCCAGTGCCACGACGAACAATGGCGCCGGCAGCAATTTGATGTTTTTTAATGGCGTCTTGTCCCAATAGACCAGGATCAGCATCGAGACCAGCGCAATGATCATGGCACCGGGCGTGATCGCATTGAATGCATGCGCAATGGCGGAAAACGTGTTTTCGCCATTCGCCTGGACGAACGAGGTTTCATCGGCCGAATTGGCGTCGTAGCCGATTGCGTGGGGAATCTGTTTGAGAATCAGCAGAATGCCGATCGCCGCGAGCAGTCCCTTGATTACGTTCGAGGGAATGTAATTGGCGATAAAGCCGGCGCGTGCGAAACCCATGGCCAATTGCATTACGCCGGCAATCAATATGGCCGCGAGCAGGATTTCGAAGGCGCCGAGTTTGGTGATCGAGGCGAGGACGACGGCCGCCAGCCCGGCCGCGGGGCCGCTGACGCTCGTGTGGGAACCGCTGATGGCACCCACGACGATGCCGCCGATAATGCCGGAAATAATCCCGGAAAACAAAGGTGCGCCCGAGGCGAGGGCAATACCGAGACACAAGGGCAAGGCGACAAGAAACACTACTATGCCGGCCGGCAAATCGTACTTGAGGGTATTCGTATGCATGGGAATCTCGCGGAAGAACGATGGTTGTCAGTCAGAATGCGCGTATTTATTCTGCGCATGGCGATATAACGATTCATTAGCGGATTGCCGATGAATCGGGATTCATGAACGTTTGATTTGGGGTGAATCAAAACGGTGCAATGCACCGTTTTGATGCATTTTCAGGAACGTCGATTGTTAAAACGACGGGGAAAAAATATAACATGCAGTTTGCAAATGCGTCCAGCATGCACATCAAAACGTTACAATTCTTTCGGCTGAATAGATTTGGATAAAAGCGATTTTCTCCGGTTTATTTTTATTGCTTTGAATAACGCCGGATTGGGACTCTGTTAAACCTGCGGATGAGGTCGTATAGACGTCCGGCATTGCCGAACGTTGTGAGAGGCGCGTGGGTCGGGTAGAATAGCTGGCTGCAGTACGCAGAGTGTCGCCATAGTACAATGGATAGTACAAGGTCCTCCTAAGACTTAGATGCAGGTTCGATTCCTGCTGGCGACACCACTGTTCTCTCCCCTCTACGCAAATCCCCGCCACGTCCGCGTCACTGCGACGACCTGATCATTGCCGCCCCCGTTTGAACAGGCGAAAAATTCTTGCAATATTTCGATATTTAGCTAATCATTGCAACATGACTTCGATCTTCAAGGCGCTTGCCGACCCCACCCGCCGTCAGGTGCTGCAAATGCTGCGAGCCGGACCGATGACGGCCGGCGCCCTGGCCGATGCCTTCGACGTGTCGAAGCCGACCATGTCGGCACACTTCGCCGTGCTGGTGGCGGCCGACCTGATCGAGGCGGAGAAGAGCGGGCGCACGATCACGTACCGGCTGAAGATGTCGGTACTCGAGGAGGCGCTCATGGGTTTCGCGCAAGCGTTCGGGCTGCAGGTGACGCCCGAGACGCCGACCACGACCGCCCCTGGGCAAACAAAGGAGAATTCATGATGCTGCAACACCCGCTTCGCCGCGCATTGCTGGTCGCTGCGATCTACTTGTTGACGGCCCAGGTGCTCAATGCGTTGCGGCTGCGTCACGTTGTCGGCGACGAGGCGGTCGTACGACTGATGGGCATGCTGATGGGCGCAGTGGTCGTCGTTTCCGCGAATGTGATCCCCAAACAGTTGGTGCCGCTGGCGCGTCTGTCGTGCGCTCCGGCACGCGAGCAAGCCCTGCGTCGCCTCTGCGGCTGGGCCGGCGTGCTGGGCGGCCTGGGTTATACGCTCGCGTACGCACTCGCGCCGATCGCGGTTGCCGCCAAGCTGGCCATGTGCTTCCTGGCACCGGCTGCCCTCGTCATCGCCGGCGTCGCCGTCCGCTGCACCTGGGTGCGCCGCCGCGCCACATCCTGATCGAAAGGAGCATGCAAAGATGTTTGCGCTACTGATGGGCCTCGGCAGTATTTCGCCCGCTGCACTTCACGGCTTGATTCGCGAAAAAAGCGTTACCGTCATCGACGTCAATTCCCGCCAAAGCTGGTTGAAAGCCCATGTTCCAGGCGCGATCAACCTCGACCCGACGGCGTATGGCGCCAACGACCTGCCGGCCGACAAGGCGTCCACGATCGTCTTCTACTGTTCCAACCCGCTGTGCCGGAAGGCGCCAAGCGCCGCGCGCCGGGCAAGGAAACTGGGCTATTCCAATGCGATCGTGATGTCTGCCGGTATTCATGGATGGGTCGGCGCCAATATGCCGACCGAAAGTGGCCGCTAGCCTCAGCCCATGGGCGGGCGCACGCGGGGAGAGTAAAGTTCCGGGCTGAACGTGCGAGCGCTTCGGTACAATGCCTGCTTTCATACTTTTACCGATATCCGCGCACCGATCCGCGTCGCGGCCGCTTACACCATGGCTGTCATTTCCCTCTCTTCCGCGCAACTGGCATTCGGCCACGTCGCGCTGCTCGACCATGCCGATTTCTCGCTGGAAGCCGGCGAACGCGTCGGCCTCATCGGCCGCAACGGCACCGGCAAATCTTCGCTGCTGAAAATCATTTCCGGCCGCTCGAAGCTGGACGACGGCCTGCTCGTCATGCAGCAGAACGTCAAGATCGCGTACGTCGAGCAGGAACCCGTGTTCGATCCGGACATGACCGTGTTCGACGCCGTCGCCACCGGCATGGGCGACCAGCAGGCGATGCTGGCCGAGTACGAATCGCTGACGGGGCAATTTGGTCAGGGCAATGACGACGCGATCATGGAGCGCATGCACGATCTGCAGGCCAAGCTGGATGCGACGGATGCCTGGAACCTCGGCA
The DNA here is from genome assembly GCA_966211695.1 of uncultured Massilia sp. Lineage (GTDB taxonomy): Bacteria > Pseudomonadota > Gammaproteobacteria > Burkholderiales > Burkholderiaceae_D > Telluria. Next base: position 79,771 of record CBIHOW010000015.1, read on the forward strand.
ACCGGGTCGAGACGACGCTGGGCCGCCTGGGCCTGGCGGGCGATGCGAAGATGGGCACGTTGTCGGGCGGCATGCAGAAGCGCGTGGCGCTGGCTGTCGCGCTCGTGTCCGGCCCGGACGTGCTGCTGCTGGACGAACCGACGAACCACCTGGACTTCACGTCGATCCAGTGGCTGGAAGGCCTGCTGCGCGAATTCCGCGGCTCCGTGCTGTTCATCACCCACGACCGCCGCTTCCTCGACAACGTCGCCACGCGCATCGTCGAGCTGGACCGCGGCCGCCTGCTGTCGTTCCCCGGCAACTTCAGCAAGTACCAGGAACGCAAGAAAGAACTGCTCGCGATCGAGGAGGTCGAGAACGCCAAGTTCGACAAGGTGCTTGCACAGGAAGAAGTGTGGATCCGCAAGGGCGTGGAAGCGCGCCGCACCCGTAACGAAGGCCGCGTGCGCCGCCTGGAAGACCTGCGCCTGCAGCGCGCCGCGCGCCGCGACCAGCAGGGCCAGGTGCGCATCGACGTCGCGACCGGCGAGCGCTCCGGCAAGATCGTCGCGGAACTGGAAAACATCTCGAAGTCGTATGGCGCCAAGGTGATCGTGAAGAACTTCACCGGCACGATCATGCGTGGCGACAAGGTCGGCCTGATCGGGCCGAACGGCGCGGGCAAGACGACGCTGCTGAAGATCATCCTCGGCGAAGAGACGGTGGACAGCGGCAACGTCAAGCTGGGCACGCGCCTGAACGTCGCGTACTTCGACCAGATGCGCGCGCAACTGAACGAGGAAGCGTCGCTGGCGGACACCATTTCTCCGGGCAGCGACTGGGTCGAGATCAACGGCCAGAGCAAGCACGTGATGAGCTACCTGGGCGACTTCCTGTTCGCGCCCGAGCGCGCGCGCTCGCCCGTGAAGTCGCTGTCCGGCGGCGAGCGCAACCGCCTGCTGCTGGCGCGCCTGTTCGCCAAGCCGGCCAACTGCCTCGTGCTGGACGAACCGACCAACGACCTCGACATCGACACGCTCGAATTGCTGGAAGAACTGTTGACAGATTACACGGGCACCGTGTTCCTCGTCAGCCACGACCGCACGTTCCTCGACAACGTCGTCACGCAAGTCATCGTTTCCGAAGGGCAGGGGACGTGGCGCGAATACGTGGGCGGCTACAGCGACTGGGAGCGCGTGAAGGCGGCCCCGGCGCCCGCGCCCGCGGTAGCACAAAAGGCCCCGCCGGCGAAAGCGCAGGATATGTCATCCAACGCACAGAACGCGCCCGGCAAGAAGGTAAAGTTGAGTTACAAGGAGCAGCGAGAGCTGGAGGAGTTGCCGCAGCTTATCGCCAGCCTTGAAGACGAGCAGTCGGCCATCACGGCACAGCTGAATGCGCCGGACTTCTACAAGACCAATCCCGCTGACGCGCGCAGGATGAATGCGCGTTACGCGGAAATCGAGGAGCTGCTGCTCGACGCCCTGGAGCGTTGGGAAGGCCTCGAAGCGCGCGCGCGGGGAGACTAGCCCATGCGTTAGCGCATCGCTGAGCGCGGGCCAGGCGCCCGCTGACGGAGAGACATGACTGAGCATGACGACCGCTACGCCGTGCCCGCCACGGCAGCCATCCCCGCCGACGCTCCCATGTTCAACCGCGCGGCCTGGCTCCGCATCCTGCCGTTCGCCGCCTACCTGGCCTTCATCGTCATCGGCGACGTGCTGGAACGCCTGGGTGTCCCGCAGGACGCCCTGCGCTGGCTGTACCCCGCCAAGATCGCCCTCGTGGCCCTGTTGCTGGCGCTGTCCTGGCGCCAGTACAAAGAACTTTCCAGCTTTAATCTTGCACCACTGCACGCGTTGACCGCGCTGGCAACGGGCGTGCTCGTGCTCGTGCTGTGGATCAGCCTGGACGCCGGCTGGATGATCGTCGGTTCCCCCTCCGGCTTCGATCCGCGCGAGGGCGGCCGCATCGACTGGCTGCTCGTGGCGATCCGCATCGCCGGCGCCGCGCTCGTCGTGCCCGTCATGGAAGAGTTGTTCTGGCGCTCGTTCCTGATGCGGTGGGTGGATGCGCCCGATTTCGAATCGGTTGAGCCCTCTCAACTTTCCATCAAAAGCTTCGTCATCACCGTCGTGCTGTTCGGTGTCGAACATAACCTCTGGCTTGCCGGGATCGTTGCGGGCGCGGCCTACAGTCTGCTGTACATGCGTCACCGCAACTTGTGGTCGCCGATCCTGGCACACGCCGTCACCAACGGCTTGCTGGGCGTGTGGGTGGTTCGGACCGGCAGTTGGTCTTACTGGTAAGCCGTCCGCCATTAACTTCAAGAAAAAGACAAACAATCATGCTGAAATCCCGCGTGCGTCCCCTTGCCCTGTTGCTCTGCACCCTGTTCACCTTGCCGGCCGGTGCCGGTCCCAGCGATGCGCTCCACCTGTATGCCGGCGTCGGCTACGGCCACGACGACAACCTGCTGCGCGTGCCGGAAGGCCAGCCCGCCTTCGACGGCACCCGTGCCGATTCGTGGTGGGAGCGCGAGGGCGGATTGATCTTCGATAAGACTTATAGCCGGCAGCGGATTTCCATCGTGGCCAAGCTGTCGAAGTACGACTTCGACCACTTCAAACAGCTCAATTACGATGGCAAGGACTTGCAGGCAACCTGGTTCTGGCAACTCGGCAACCACCTCGAAGGCAAGGTCGGCACCACGTACCAGCAGGTGCTGGCCCCGTACACCGATTTCCAGAGCAACGAGCGCAACCTGCGCCGCAGCCGGAGCAAGTTCGCGGAAGGCGCGTGGCGCTTCCACTCGTCCTGGCGCGTGCGCACGGGCTTCCAGCGCGACAAGTACGACTACGAGCTGTTCGCCCAGCGCTACAACAACCGCACGGAGGATTCGAGCGAAGTCGAGCTCGATTACCTGCCCAGCAGCGGCAGTACGGTCGGCCTCGTGGCACGCCGGGTCAAGGGCAAGTATCCGTATCCGCGCCCCATCGGTCCGAACCTTCTCAACGACAACTTCACGCAGGATGAACTGAAGGCGCGCGTGCTGTGGATCGCGACCGGCTCCACGACGTTCGATGCACTGGTCGGCTACACGCGGCGCGACCAGCCGTCGTTCGGCACGGGCAAGACGAGCGGCGTGGCCGGCAAGGTCAAGGCCACGTACCAGCCGCGCGGCAAGATGACGTACCGGGCCGCCGTCTGGCGCGACTTTGCGCCGCTGGAGAGCACGGTGGTGAGCTATACGCTGAACAAGGGTGCCAGCGTGGGCGCGCAATGGGATGCGACGGCCAAGATCAAGGTCAATGCCGATGCCGTCTACGAGCGGCGCAACTACAACGCACGCGAGTCGTTCGCCGGCGCGGGCGACATCCGCGACTCCATCCGCACGCAAAGCCTGTCCGCGACGTGGACGCCGCGGCCGACCATCCAGGTGTCGGCCGGGCTGGCCCACCAGGCGCGCAGCGGATCGCCCGTGCTCGGTACGGGCAGCTTCAAGTCGAACAGCGTGACGCTGTCGGCCAATGCGCAGTTCTGATCGTCCTTATGACCGTCAATGACATACCGCTGATCTCGTTCTTCCAGCGCGTACTCGATCCGCTGATCATCATGGGCACGCTGTACCTGTCGGCGCTGCTGTTCCATGAGCCATTCTCGGGCTACCTGCTGGTATTGATGGTGCTGGCGTTCTTCATCTCGTCGGCCGTGTACCAGCACGTCGATCCGTACCGCACGTGGCGCAGCGGCCGCATGTGGGCGTATGCGCGCGACACGATCTTCGGCTGGTGCGTGACGATCGCCGTGCTGATGTTCCTCGGTTCATCCAGCGGCCTCAAATACTATTACGACGAGCGCGTGCTGCTGGCCTGGGCCGTCGCCACGCCGCTGATCCTGCTGGGCAGCCACATCGCCGTGCGCGTGGCCAACCGGCCCGGCAAGAGCAAGGAAGTGCGGTCCGTCGTCGTGGTCGGCGTCAACGACGTGGGTTTGAAATTCGCCGGCATCTGCGACCGCCATCCGAACCTGTTCATGCAGGTGCGCGGCTTCTTCGACGACCGCGACGCCGAACGGCATCCGGCCGAGCTGCCGCACCCGATGCTGGGCAAGACGGACGAGCTGGCGCAGTACGTGCGCAACAACGGCATCAAGATGATCTTCATCAGCCAGCCGATCTCGGCGCAGCCGCGCATCCGCAAGCTCATCGACGAGCTGCAGGACACGACCGCGTCCGTCTATTTCCTCCCGGACGTCTACATCTTCGACCTGATGCAGGCGCGCTTCGACAACGTGGGCGGCATGCCCGTGATCGCGATCTGCGAGACCCCGTTCATGGGCTTGAACAGTACGATCAAGCGCGGCTCCGACATCGTGCTGTCGTGCCTGATCCTGCTGCTGCTGGCGCCGCTGATGCTCGCGATCGCCGTGGCCGTCAGGATGAGCTCGCCGGGCCCCGTGATCTTCCGCCAGCGCCGCTACGGCCTGTATGGCGAAGAGATCATCGTCTACAAATTCCGTTCCATGAAGGTGATGGAAAACGGCGACGCCGTCGTGCAGGCGCGCAAGGACGACGACCGTGTGACGCGCATCGGCCGCTTCCTGCGCCGCACGTCGCTCGACGAACTGCCGCAGTTCGTCAATGTGCTGCAGGGCAGGATGAGCATCGTGGGGCCGCGCCCGCACGCGGTCGCGCACAACGAGCAATACCGCAAGCTCATCAAGGGATACATGCTGCGCCATAAGGTCAAACCGGGCATCACCGGTTGGGCGCAGGTCAACGGGCTGCGTGGCGAAACGGCCACGCTGGACAAGATGGAAGCGCGCATCCAGTACGACCTCGATTACCTGCGCAACTGGTCGTTGTGGCTGGACCTGTGGATCGTCCTCAAGACGGTGAAAGTGGTGCTGACGCGCGAGAACGCGTTTTGAGGGATGAACATGTTGGGTCGCTTAGGGCCGGCTTAAAGGGGCAGCTTCAATCGGATTGCCGCTTGCGGCGCCCGATGGGCTGCGTGAGAATAATTGCTGAGATTGCAATTTTTTATTGATTTAGCATAACAATTCGCCAGGACAACAGCCAATGAAGAAAGCGTTGATCACGGGTGTCACCGGCCAGGACGGTTCCTATCTCGCGGAACTCCTGCTGGCCAAGGGCTACGAAGTGCATGGCATCAAGCGCCGCGCCTCGCTCTTCAATACGGAGCGGATCGATCACATCTACCAGGACCCGCACGTCGAGGACAATCACTTCCACCTGCATTACGGCGACCTGTCCGACACGTCGAACCTCAACCGCATCCTGTGCGAAGTCCGGCCGGACGAGGTCTACAACCTCGGTGCGATGAGCCACGTGGCCGTGTCGTTCGAATCGCCGGAATACACGGCCGACGTCGATGCCATCGGCACGCTGCGCCTGCTGGAAGCGATCCGGTTCCTCGGCCTGGAAAAGACGACGCGGTTTTACCAGGCATCGACGTCCGAGTTGTACGGCCTCGTCCAGGAGACCCCGCAGCGCGAGACGACGCCGTTCTATCCGCGCAGCCCGTATGCGGTCGCCAAGCTGTACGCCTACTGGATCACCGTCAATTACCGCGAAGCGTATGGCCTGTACGCGTGCAACGGCATCCTGTTCAACCACGAGTCCCCGCGCCGCGGCGAGACCTTTGTCACGCGCAAGATCACGCGCGGCCTCGCGAATATCTCGCAAGGCCTGGAGCAGCAACTGTTTCTCGGCAACCTCGACGCGCTGCGCGACTGGGGCCATGCGCGCGACTATGTCGAGATGCAATGGCTGATGCTGCAGCAGGACACGCCGGAGGACTACGTCATCGCCACGGGCCGCCAATATTCCGTGCGGCACTTCGTCGAGGTGGCCGCGCGCGAGCTGGGCATCGAGATCGCGTGGCAGGGCGAGGGCGTGCACGAACGCGGCGTGATCGCCGCCATCCATGGCGACAAGGCGCCCGGGGTCGTGGTGGGCCAGCCGATCGTCGCCGTCGACCCGCAATACTTCCGTCCGACGGAAGTCGACACGCTGCTCGGCGATCCGGGCAAGGCGCGCCGCCGCCTGGGCTGGGAGCCCCGGACCTCTTTCGAAGCGATGGTGCAGGAAATGGTGGCGCACGACCTCGAGACGGCGCGCCGCCACAAGCTGCTCGCATCGCATGGCTACAACGTTGCAATTTCACTGGAGTGAACGTTGAATACTCAACCCCGCATCTATGTGGCCGGCCATAACGGGCTGGTCGGGTCGGCCATCGTGCGCGTGCTGCGCGCGCAAGGCCACACGAACATCGTCACGCGCAGCCACGCGGAACTCGAGCTGACCGACCAGGCCCAGGTCCGCGAGTTCTTCCGCAACGAGCGCATCGACCAGGTCTACCTGGCGGCCGCCAAGGTCGGCGGCATCCACGCGAACAACACGTATCCGGCCGAGTTCATCTACGACAACATGATGGTGCAGGCGAACGTCGTGCACGAAGCGTGGCGCAACGGGGTCAACAAATTGCTGTTCCTCGGCTCGTCGTGCATCTATCCGCGTCTCGCGCAGCAGCCGATCAGGGAGGAGTACCTGATGAGCGGCATGCTGGAGCCCACCAACGAACCGTATGCGATGGCGAAGATTGCCGGCATCAAATTGTGCGAAAGCTATAACCGCCAGTACGGCACGGATTACCGCAGCGTGATGCCGACGAATCTGTACGGTCCCGGCGACAACTACCATCCGGAAAACAGCCACGTGATCCCCGCGCTCATGCGGCGCTTCCACGAAGCGAAGCTCGCAGGCGCGCCCGAGGTCGTGATCTGGGGCAGCGGCAAGCCGATGCGCGAATTCCTCTACGTCGACGACATGGCCGAGGCGAGCGTGTACGTGATGAACCTCGACCACGCCACCTACGCCTCGTACACGGACCCGATGCATTCGCACATCAACGTGGGCACGGGCGAGGACGTCACCATCGCCGACCTGGCGCGCCTCGTCGGCGACGTCGTCGGCTACCGCGGCCGCATCGCGTTCGACACCAGCAAGCCGGACGGCACGCCGCGCAAGCTGCTCGATGTGTCCAAGCTGAAATCCCTCGGATGGCAGGCACGCACGCCATTGCCGGAAGGATTGCGACGCGCGTACGCGGCCTTCGTCGACCTGATGGCCGACCAGGAAAAACGCGTGGCCGCCTGAAGCATTGCATGGGACCCGTACGGCAGAGTGTTAATTGACGAACAGAGTCCGAGCCGTGCGGCTCCCAGAATGAGCGGGCTATAAAAAGAGTTCCACCCATCCCAAGGAAACCCATTGAACAACAACCATGTGGCTGCCATCATGAAGACATCCTCCCCTACGACTCCGAAGCGCGTGCTGTGCGCCGCGCTGATCCTGGTTGCGGCAACCTTGAGCGCGTGCGGCGACAAGGCGAAAGAAAAGAAACCCGGCCAGGCGCTGGCGAGCGTGAATGGGGAAGAGGTCACGGTACTCCAGCTCAACGAGGAATTGCAGCGCGCGGGCGTCTCCGCCGCCCAGCAGGATGCCGCCAGCAAGCAATTGCTGCAGGTATTGATCGACCGCCAGCTGCTGCAGGAAGCAGCCGCGAAGGAAAACCTCGACCGCGACCCGAAGGTCATGCAGGCGATCGACCGCGCCAAGGCACTGATCATCGCACAGGCCTATCTGCAAAAGCGCGTCGGCAACGTGGCGAAGCCGACACCGGCGGAAGTCGAGGATTACTACAACAAGCATCCGGAGTTCTTTTCCAACCGTAAGCAGTTCAGCATGAACGAACTCGTGATCTCCGCCAACGACCTGACGCCCGAGCTGCGCAGCGCGGCCGACAGCGCCAAGTCGCTGGAAGAGGTCGCGGTCTGGCTGGACACGCACAAGATCAAGTACGGCCGCAACCAGGTCACGCGCTCGACGGCGGACGTGCCGCCGCAACTGTCGTCCAAGCTGCTGGGCATGCCCAAGGGCCAGCTCTTCGTCGTCAAGGAAGGGCCGCGCGCGATGTTCATTTCCGTCGCGGAAGTCAAGGATGCGCCGGTGTCGCTGCAGGTCGCGTCCAACCAGATCGAGCAATTTCTCGTGAACCGCAAGAACAAGGAACTGGCCGCGGCCGAGCTGCAGCGCCTGCGCTCCACCGCGAAGATCGAATACCTGAACAAATCGATGATGCCCGATCCCAAGGCCGCGCCGGCATTGCCGGCTGGCGCAGGCCCGACGAGCGCGGTGGCGAACGCCGATCCCGCCGCACCGGCCGTGACCCCCGCGGCCGACAACGCCCCGGCCGAGAACGGATCCGGACCCGACAAGGCGGCGCTAGACCGCGGCGTCGCCGGACTGAAGTAATCCCAACATTGACGAACAAGAAGGAGTGAACATGAAACGACTCGTACACTGGATGATTGCGGCAGTCCTCACGCTCAGCGCGGGCATGGTGGGTGCGGCGGAAATCCTGCTGGGCCCGGGAGACGTGGTCAAGGCATCGGTCTACGGCAGCCCCGACCTCGCGATCGAAACGCGTGTCTCGGAAAGCGGCACCATGACGTTCCCGCTGCTGGGCGAAGTGCAGGTCGGTGGCCTGACGACGCAGCAGGCGGAAAAGAAAATCGGCGGCCTGCTCGAGAAGGGCGGCTATCTCAAGAAGGCCCAGGTCAACCTCCTGATCACCACGCTGGCGAGCCAGCAGGTGTCGGTGCTGGGCCAGGTCAACCGTCCGGGCCGCTATCCGGTCGACGGTCCGCGCAAGGTGCTCGACCTGCTGGCGCTGGCCGGCGGCATCGGCCCGGAAGGCGGCGACATGGTCAGCCTGGTGCGCACCCGCAACGGCGTCACCACGCGCGAAACGATCGACGTCGTCGACATGGTGCGCAAGGGTGAGCTGAACCGCGATTACGAAGTCGCCGGCGGCGACATCATCTTCGTCGAGCGCGCGCCGCGTGCCTACATCACGGGCGAGGTGCAGCGTCCGGGTCCGTTCCGCCTGGAGCGTGCGATGACCGTCCAGCAGGCCCTGTCTGCCGGCGGTGGCCTGACCCAGCGCGGCACGCAACGGGGCCTGCGCATCACGCGCCGCGATGCGAGCGGCACGCCGCACACGATCGAAGCGAAGGCCGATGACCTCGTGCAAGTGGACGACGTCATCACCGTGAAGGAAAGCTGGTTCTAACGCACGGGCAGCGCCCGGTCTTTTGTTCCACTCCGTTTTAAAGGTTCATCATGAACGTCCATCAATTCCTGCTGATCTTGCTTGCACGGAAGAAGATCATCCTGACGACCCTGCTGGTCACGGTCGCGCTGGCCCTCGGGTTCAGCCTGATCCAGGCCAAGACGTACAAGGCAACGGCATCCGTTCTGTTGAACTACAAAGGCGTGGATCCATTGACCGGGCTGACGATGCCGGGGCAGCTGCTGCCGGGCTACATGGCGACGCAGATCGACATCATCAGCAGCAAGAACGTGGCCCTGCGTGTCGTCGATGCCCTGCACCTGGCCAATAGTCCGGCGGTCATCGAACAGTTCAAGGATGCGACGGACGGCAAGGGCTCGGTGCGCGACTGGCTGGCCGACCTGCTCCTGAAGAAACTCGAGATCGTGCCGTCGCGCGAATCGTCCGTCGTCGAGATCAGCTTCAAGGGTGCGGACCCCGCGTTCGCGGCGGCCGTCGCGAACGCGTTCGCCGACGAGTACCAGAAGATCACCGTCCAGCTGAAGACGGATCCGGCCAAGAAGACGGCCGCGTATTTCAACGAACAGACCAAGCAGTTGCGCGACAACCTGGAGGCCGCGCAGGCCCGCCTGTCCAAGTACCAGCAGGAGAAGGGCATCGTCAGCCTCGACAACAACCGCGTGGACGTCGAACTGGCGCGCCTGAACGATCTGTCCGCCCAGCTCGTCGCCGCGCAGACGGCCGCGATGGAGGGCAACTCGCGCCAGGCGGCCGCCGGTTCCGCGCTGACGTCGCCGGACGTGGCGAACAACGCCCTGATCCAGACGATGCGCGCCAACGTCGCCCAGGCGCGCGGCAAGTTCGCCGACACGTCCCAGCGCTACGGCCGCAACCACCCGCAATACCAGGCCGCCAAGGCCGAGCTCGACAAGGTCCAGGGCGAGCTGAACGCCGCGCTGGGCACCGTGTCGCGCAGCGTGGGCGCGAACGCCCAGGTGCTGCGCCAGCGCGAGGCGGAATTGCGCCAGGCGGTGGCCGAGCAAAAGGCGAAGGTGCTGGAAATGAACCGCGCCCGCGACGAACTGGGCGTGCTGCTGAAAGACCTCGACAGCGCCCAGCGCGCGTTCGATTCCGCGTCACAACGCTTCTCGCAGACGCGCATCGAAGCCCAGTCCGAGCAGTCCGACATCTCGCTGCTGAACCCGGCCGTGGCGCCGACCGAACCGTCGGGCCCGCGCGTGCTGCTGAACACCCTGATCGCGTTCCTGCTGGGCACGATCCTCGGCGTCGGCCTGGCCCTGCTGCTGGAACTGCTGAACCGTCCGGTGCGTTCGGCCAGCGACGTCAAGGACATGCTGGGCATCCCCGTGCTGGGCACGATCGAATGGAAGTCGCCGCGTGGACGGACGGGTGGCATCCGATCGCTGATGACGCCGCGCCGCCTGCTCCGTCTTAACTGACCATTGGACTTCACCATGAATTCTCCGATATTCAACACGCTACCTGCGGGCCCCGGTCCTGAGACAAGCATGGGCGCCTTGCTGCTCGACTCGGGCAAGCTCAAGCCGGAAGACGCGGAACGCGTGCTGCGCATGCAAAAAGAAACCGGCATCCGCTTCGGCGAAGCGGCCGTGCGGCTGGGCCTGGTCAGCGAGGACGATATCCAGCAGGTGCTGGCGCGCCAGTTCTCGTATCCGTACCTGCAGAAAGGCCAGGCGGGCCTGTCGCCCAAGCTGCTCGCGGCTTACGATCCATTCTGCCCGCAGGTCGAATCGCTCCGTGCCATCCGCAGCCAGCTGATGCTGCGCTGGTTCGCACGGGGGCGCCGGGCACTGGCCATCGTCGGCGTGGACCCGGAAGACGGGGCGGCGCTGTTCACGTCCAACCTCGCGATCGTGTTTTCCCAGCTGGGCGAACAGACGCTGCTCGTGGACGCGAACCTGCGCGCCCCGCGCCAGCAGGACGCGTTCGCGCTCAAGCCGCGTCAGGGCCTGTCCGACCTGCTGGCCGGCCGCGCCGACCTCGACGTGATCGCGCGGGTGCCGGCGTTCGTCGACCTGTCGATCATGCCGGCCGGGACACTCCCACCGAACCCGGGCGAATTGCTGGCGCGCGAAGGCTTCCGCAACCTGAACACGCAGCTGGAAAGCCGCTACGACGTCGTGCTGTACGACGTGCCGCCATTCCAGCTCGGCATGGATTCCATCGCGGTGGCGAGCCGCGCGGGCGGCGCCCTGCTGGTCACGCGCAAGAACTACACGCGGATCTCGCACATCGGCCGCGCCGCCGAGCAACTCGTCGACGCCGGCTGCGAAGTCCTCGGCTCCGTGGTGATGGAGTTCTGACATGGACACCGGAGCACGCGCCAGCACCGTGCGGCAGCATGCGCCGGACCTGCGTGCCCTGCGCGCCGTCCTGCCCGAATGGTGGCCGGTCTTCCTCGGCCTCGCCATCCTGTTTGTCCCCACGTTCTACGACCTGTTCACCGGCGCCTGGGTCGGGGAAGAGCAGGGCCACGGGCCGATCATCTTCGGCCTCGCGCTGTGGCTCATCTACCGGAAGTGGCCGGACGTGCTCGAGGCGACGACACCGCCGCGCACCAGCTGGGCCGGCTGGCCCATCCTCGCCATCGGCCTCCTGGCCCATCTGCTGGGCCGTTCGCAGAACATCCTGATGCTGCAGATCGTGGCGATCATCTTCGTGATGGCGGCCGTGCTGCTCGTCAAGCGGGGCGGCGGCGCGCTGCGCGTGCTGTGGTTCCCGTTCTTCTTCATGCTGTTCATGGTGCCGCTGCCCAGCGAATTCGTCGCCGCGGTGACGATGCCGATGAAGATGGCCGTGTCGTGGGCCACCGAGCACCTGCTGTTCGCGTTCGGCTACCCGATCAGCCGCTCCGGCGTGATCCTGCAAATCGGCCAGTACCAGCTGCTCGTGGCGGACGCGTGCGCCGGCCTGCAGACCCTGCTGACGCTGGAAGCGCTGGGCCTGTTCTACCTGAACCTGATGCGCCACCCGTCCGCGTTCCGCAACATCGGGCTGGCCCTGTTCATCATCCCGATCTCGTTCTCCGCCAACGTCATCCGCGTGATCGTGCTGACCCTGATCACGTATTACTTCGGCGACGCGGCGGGGCAGGGCTTCCTGCACGGGTTCGCCGGCATGGTCCTGTTCGTCACGGCGCTCGTGCTGATCCTGTCCATCGACTCCGCGCTGCAGTGGTTCATTCGGCGCAGGGAGGCGGCATGAACCGCAGATTCGTGGCCAGCGTGATCCTGGGCGTGGCGATGGCGGGCACGTCCGCGCTGACGGGCGCGCTCACGCCGAAGCAGAAGGTGGCGGCCGTGCAGGAACGGTTCGATCTCGAGGCGATGATTCCGAAACGCTTCGGCAACTGGACGGTCGACAACACGGTCGTGCCGCTGACGCCCGACGAAACGCAGAAGGAACTCATCGCCACCCTGTACGACCAGACCCTGGCGCGCACGTATGTGAACGATGCCGGCCAGCGCGTGATGCTGTCGATCGCGTACGGCGGCGACCAGAGCAAGCAGCTGCAGCTGCACCTGCCCGAGGTCTGCTACGTGGCGCAAGGCTTCGACATGGTGCAGGATCACAAGGGCGAGCTCCCCACGCATTACGGCAGCGTGCCCGTGAAACGCCTCGTCGCGCGCCAGAACGCGCGCAACGAACCGATCACGTACTGGGTGACGGTCGGCGACAAGGCCGTGATGTCCGGCCTGGGCCAGAAATACCAGCGCTTCCTGTACGGCCTGACGGGCAAGATCCCCGACGGCATGCTCGTGCGCGTGTCCACCATCGAGGCCGACGAGCACAGCGCCTACCGCGTGCAGGACCGCTTCGTGAACCAGATGCTGGACGCCATGTCCCCACACGACCGCACGAAACTGCTGGGCGCGGCAACGAACAAGGGCTGACGTCGAATGCAGAACTTCCTCCTGTACTTTTATACCTCGCTGCCGTTCATCGCCGTCGTCGTGCTGGCCATCATGGCCGTGGTCGGGATGGGCGTCGGCATGGTGTGGCCGCGCTTCCTCGCCTACGTCTACATCGCCGTGTTCTTCTTCAAGAACTCGACGAGCTACGGTTCGCTGGCCGCGGCCGCTGCTCCGGGCATCTACAGCCGCGGCTCGGGCGTGCTGTTCTTCCCGCTGCTGTTGTGGTGCATGGCGGGGGCGTGGTGCTGCGCGCGCGTGTCGGCCGGCTTCCAGCGCTATCCGGCGCCGCCGTGCAACCTGCGGCCGTGGTTCCTCGCCTGGGTGCTGCTGCTGGGCGGCCACGTGGCCGTGGCATTGTTCTCCAACGTGACGCTGGCGGAAGCGCTGGCGCCGTCCGGCTTTTCCAACATCATCTGGATGGCGCCGCTCGTGTCGCTGATGCTGCTGTCGTTCCGCACCCGCGAGCACGCCGTCGAGCTGTCGCGCTTCATCATGCTGGCGGGCCTCGGGCGCGCCCTGTTCGGCCTCGCGCGCTGGGCATTCCTCGGCGGCGACCCGAACAACGTGTACGCCAACATGAACGCCATCAAGATCAAGCTGACGTTCTTCGACATCAACGACAGCCTGCTGTGCACGATTGCGTTCGCCATCGCCGCCGTGAATCTGTTCCAGGTAGTGAAAAACAAGCGTTCGCTGTTCTGGACCGCGATCGATTGGGCCACCCTGTTCACGACGGCCGCATGCATCGTGCTGTCGTACCGCCGCAGCGCGTGGATCGGCTTCGTGCTCGCGTTCCTCATCATCATGATGCGCTTCCCGCTGCAGCGCCGCATCCACATGATGGCGCTGGGCGCGCCCGTCATCGGGGCGGGGCTGCTGTATGCGGCGTTCAAGCGCCTGGGGCATACGAAGGGCGCCGGCGGCGGCCTGTCGAGCCTGTTCTACGACATGGAATCGAAGCGCTTCGGCGCGGAAAGCGAGCGCGTGCTCGAACTGAAATTCGCACTGGCCGATTTCATCTCGCACCCGCTCACGGGCATCGGCACGTGGGGGCGCTACACGGGCTACCAGCACATTTCGTGGCAGGCGGGGCAGGACGGCGGCCTGTTCCTGCACAGCGGCGTGCTGCACATCGCCCTGAAGGCGGGGCTGCCGGGGCTGATCCTGCTGTTCGGTACGATCTGGGCATTCACCCGCTTCGCGCGCCACGCGCTGCGCACGTTGCCGCCCGAATTGCTGGGCCTGGCGACGGCCGGCGCCGCGGGCCTCGCGTTCATGCTGCCCGACCTGCTCGTCGGCACGCCGTTCCCGCAGGTGCGCACGACGCAGATGCTGGCGATCTGCCTCGCGCTGCCGTACGTGGCGATGGCCGTGGCGAGCGCGCAGCCGGCCGTGCAGCCTGTCGAGACCCGCAAGCGCCGCCACGTCAACCTGGTGCCGGCGCACGTATGAACCTGAGCCTCGTCCGCAACGCGTTCTCGAACCTGCTGGGCGCCGTGATCCCCGCGCTGGTGGCCCTGGGCACGGTGCCGCTCGTGGTGAAAGGCCTGGGCGATGCGAACTATGGCGTGTACTCGCTGGTGACGGCGATCGTCGGCTACTTCGCCGTCATCGACATCAACGTCACGGCCGGTTCCGTGAAATACATCGCGGAATTCAATGCCCACAAGGACCAGGAACGCATCGACGAGACCGTGTTCTTCGGCCTGTCCGTGTATTCCCTGCTGGGCCTCGTGGGCGGTCTCGGCCTGTTCTTCGGCGCCCACTTCTTCGTCACCCGCGTGTTCTCCGTACCGGCCGCGCTGGAACACGAGGCGGTCGCGACACTCCAACTGGCGGCGCTCGGCTTCTTCCTCGGCCAGTTGCAGAGCTACCTGCAGAGCGTGCCGCAATCGCTGATGCGCTACGACATCGCCAGCCGCATCGAGATGCTGTTCGGCACCGGTGTGCCGCTGCTGACGGTGGCCGTGCTGATGCTGGGGTATGGCTTGTTCGAAGTGATCCTGCTGCGCGTGGTCGCGAGCGCGATCAATTGCGCCGTGCTGTGGCGCTGCATCCGGCGCCTGTTGCCGGACCTGCGCTACCGCCGGCCGGGCGCGGCGATCCGCAAGGAATTGCTGGGCTTTTCGGCGTACTCCTTCCTGAGCCGCTTCGCGACACTCTCCTACGCGTATGCGGACAAGCTCATCATCGGCGCGCTCGTCGGCGTGACGGGGCTCGCCTATTTCACCGTCGCGTCCACGCTCGCCAACCGCATCCTGAGCCTCACGTACCGCCTGTCCGGCGTCTTTTTCCCGGCCGCGAGCGCGCTGGCGGCTCGCGGCGAGCTCGAGCGTTTGAAGGGGCTGTACCTGAAGGCGAGCCGCTACGTCGTGTTCATCAACGCCTCCGTGCTCGTGCTCGTGGCCGTGTTCTCGTACCAGATCCTGTATTACTGGATGAACCCGCAGTTCGCGCGCGCGGGGCAGGTCGTGCTGGCCGTGATGGCGCTGTCGCAATTCATCGATTCGCTGACGAGCCTGCCGTCGCTCGTGAACGACGGCATGGGCCACCCCCGTTTTTCCGGCATGTTCGCGCTGGCGCGGGCGGCCTTCGGCCTGCTGGTCGTCTACCTGGGTGTCGCCGGCTGGGGCATCGACGGCGCCGCATGGGGGCATTTGATCGCCTCGGTGCTGCTGACCTGCGCCTTCCTCGTCGCCGTGCACGGCCGCACCGTGCCCGCGCGGCTGGGCGAGCTCGTCCGTAAAGCCTATTTGCCCAGCGTGGCCGGCGTGGCCGTCGTCGCGGTCGTCGCGAACGCGGGCAACCGCCTGTTCGACGGCGGCCCGGTCGACCTGGTTCTCCTCGTGCTGCTGACGGCGGGCCTGCTGCTCGCGTACGGCAGCCTGTTCGTGATCGACAAGGACGACAAGAACATGGCGTGGACGAGGGTGAAGGGATTGTTATCGATGAGGAAAGCGGCTTGAAGGTCCTGATGGTTTCGGAAGACTTGCCGGGCACGCAGGTGGGCGGCCTGGGCAAGCATGTCGTGACGTTGTCGAACGCGTTGCTCGAGCTGGGGCACGAGGTCGACATCATGGGACGCAGCGACCGGTTCCACGGCGGCAGCGCGGCCGAGATCGGTTTTAAAGGGCGCGTGCTGCCGGGCTTCGATTTTTCCCGGCCGGGGTGGAAAGAGTCGCAGCTGGGCTTCTTCAATCCCGTCAAGCGGCCGTGGTTCGCGCGCAGCATCGCGCGCGCGCTGCTGCGCGAGGCCGAAAAATACGACGTCGTGCACTACCACGGCCATTTGCCGATGGCGGGGCGCTACGTGCCGCAGGGCGTCAACTTCGTGCAGACGCGCCACGACCAGGGCAGCGAGTGCGTGATCCACCTGCGCTTCAAGCAGGAACACGTGTGCACGACGCTCGACGCGCGCGACTGCGCCGCCTGCATCCATCCGGCGCCGAACGTGGTGCGGCGCGAGATGTCCGGGCTGGCCGTGCGCCGCTACCGCTCCGAAACGGCGGAGGCGTTTTCGCGCCACAAGACGATCTTCGTATCCGACTTCCTGCGCCAGGCATTCCTGCGCGCCGTGCCGGACGCGGACCTGTCGCGCGCGCGCGTGATCCACAACTTCATCCGCTACCCCTACCTGAAGGAACGGGCCGCGCGGCCGGATGAAGTGCGGGCGGGCGAGGTCCTGCTCGTCGGCCGCATCGATGCCGGCAAGGGCTTCGGCGAATTCCTCGCGCAGGTGCAGGGCTGGCTCCCGCAGCATGCGCGCGTCAGCATCATCGGCGACGGCCCGCTGCGGGGCCAGCTGGAGAGCCGCTACGCGGGCGGGCAGGTGCGCTTCCTCGGCTGGCTGCCATACGACGAGGTGATCCGCATGTCGGCGCGCAGCCACGTGCTCGTGATCCCATCCGTGTGGGAAGAGCCGTGCGGCACCACGGTGCTGGAAGCGCTGGCGCTCGGCAAGCAGTGCCTTGCGCTGGCACGGGGCGGCACGCCTGAGCTGGCGGCCTACCAGTATTACGACGGCCAGCTGCAACTGGCCGAGACCATGCCGCGGCTCGTGGAGCGGCTGGCCCACACGCTGGGCGGAGCGCCGCTGACGGTGCCGCTGCCCGATGCCTTCCCGATGGACGTGTTCCACGCCATTCCCCAGATCCTGGACTTCTATCACGAGTGAATGATGACTACACCGACCTTCTCGATCGTCACCTGCACCTGGAACAGCGCCGCCACCCTGGCCGACACCCTCGCGTCCGTCCAGCGGCAGACTTGCCAGGACGTCGAGCACATCTTCGTCGACGGCGGCTCCACCGACGGCACCTTGGAGATGATCGCCGCGTACCCGGGCAGCAAGCGCGTGCTGCGCGACGTGGGCGGCGGCATCAGCCGCGCCATGAACCAGGGCATCGAAGCGGCCACGGGCGAATACGTGGCGCACCTGCATTCGGACGATTACTACGCCAGCGACGACGTGCTGGAGACCGTCGCGCAGCGCTTCGCCAGCGAGCGCGTGGACTGGGTGTTCGGCACCGTGCAGGTGTTGAAGGATGGCGAGCTGATCCCGCCGTACCGGATGGTGCCGTTCAGCTACCACGCGTTCGCCGCGGGGCGGGCGTCCGTGCCGCATCCGGCCGTCTTCATCCGCCGCAGCGCGTTCGGCCGCGTGGGAATGTTCGACGAAACGCTGAAATACGCGATGGACATCGACCTGTGGCTGCGCCTGGGCAAGGTGGCGCGGCCGGCTACCATCGACCGGCCGCTGACCGTGTTCCGCGACCATGCGGGCAGCGTCTCGTCCGCCAACAAGATCAAGGCGCGCCAGGAAGAGTTCCAGGTCCGCCGGCGCTACCTGAAACAGGCGCCGCTCGCCTTCGGCATCTATTGCCTGCGCTACTACAAGCGCATGCGCGCACTGCGCGCCGAGGCCGCGCATGGCGCCATGCCCGCGCCGGCGCGCATGTAATGCGATCGTAATGTTCTTTCCGAATTAGCGTAATAACATGATTGTCGAAGTTATTCGATTCATGGCGGTTCAATAAACCTTGACGGTTTATTCGCACAGTTTTCAAAAAGTCTTTTCTGTAGAAAAACGGCCTTTATTTGCCTGGAAATATTACTGTTAATAAGAGGTTCATGGCACCGTTGGATTTGTGTTCCGAACGAGAAAATCTTTGATTTTTAAGGGAAAATTTTCCGCAAGAAAATTTTTTTGCGGTACTATTTCTCGTATCGAACAGCGCTCATTTGCATCCGCAAAGCGCTTCAAGCAAATCGGGCCCTGGCCTCCTGCCGACGGGCTGACCTTCTAGTCGTCCAGTTAATATTTCTCGGAGCAAGTACATGAAATTTCACCGGAAGGGCGTTGTCGCCGTCGCTGCATTGTCGTCGCTGTTGATGTCGTTCAGCGCTCGCGCCGACTGGGCCCAATCCACCGATCCGCTGGTCGTCCAGCCCGCGCCGGCCAACGGCGCCGTGCAAGCGCAGAATCCGCCGGGTTTCGCCTGGGCGCGTCATCCGACCGGTCCGTCCAGCTACGAGATCGAGATCACCCCGAATGGCGGCTCGCCGGTGAAGGCGACGGTCGACCGCAACTGGTATCTGCCGACCAAGGCACTGGCACTGGGCAATTACACGTGGCGCGTGCGTCCGGCCGGTTCGACCGAATGGTCGACCCCGCGCGCGTTCGCGATCACGAGCAAGTCGACCGTGTTCGAAGTGCCCGACAACGCCGCGCTGCGTTCGCGCATCCTGAACAAGGCGCGTCCCCGTTCGCTGGCCCCGTCCTTCACCGCGTACTCGACGTGGAGCTCGGCCAAGAAGGCCGACCTGGATCCGTACGTCAGCCGCCTGATCAATGAAGTCAAGCTGCAGATGACGGCGCTGCCCGACCTGTCGGACGCGCGCTGGCCGATCGTGATCTCGACGCCGCTGACGGCGCAGATGGCGGCGCAGCAGACCGACGTGCGCAACCGCATCAATGAATCGTCGCGCCAGCTGGAAGCGGCCGCGGTGCTGTGGCGCCTGAAGAAGGACCCGGTCCACCTGGCCGAAGCGCTCAAGCGCGGCGACCAGCTGGCATCGCTGAACCCGACCGGCCCCACCAGCTACGCCAACCAGGACCAGGCGACGCGCCAGATCGCGCTGTCGCTGCTGAAGGGCATCGACCTGATCGCCGGCGACATGGACGCGACCCGCAAGGCCAAATGGCTCGCCATCGTCAAGACGCGCGTGACCGAAATGTACGGCAACATCGCGGGCGACAACGGCCGCCTCGACCAGTACCCGTTCGATTCGCACGGCAATACGCTGATGATCTACATGGCGCTGATCTCGACCCTGGCGCTGGGCGACATCCCGGAAGCGCAGACGTGGTTCGACTTCACGTTCCGCGCCTACGTGAACACCCCGTCGCCGTGGTCGGGTGCGGAAGGCGGCTATGCCAACGGCACCGCCTACGCCGAGTACGCGGCCGGCTACATGACGGCGCTGTGGGATCCGATCGTCCAGGCGACCGGCGTGAACCTGTACGCCAAGCCGTGGACGCTGGGCTTCCTCGACTTCGCGACGCAGTTCACGCCGCCGGGCTCGAAGGTCCACGCCTTCGGCGACGGTTCCGAGACGAAGCCGGACCCGCGCGTGTTCCGCGCCTTCGCCAACCGCATGGTGT
>CBIHOW010000016.1:0-94987 GCA_966211695.1 uncultured Massilia sp.
CCTGCAGGCCTCCACGCACACGCACGGCGGCGGCATGCACGGCCCGCGCAGCGAACTGCCGTCGCAGCCGCCCCGCGGCTCGATGGGCAACCGCCAGTCGACGCCGGGCACCTCGGGCTCGACGCAGGGCGGCGGCATGCCGGGCCCGGGCGCCGCGGGCGGCCATGAAGCCCAGCGCGGCAACACGCAGCTGGACGTGGCCGGCTCGCGCTCGATGTCCAACCAGAACTCGGACGTGGGCGGCGTGCACCAGTCGAACGACGTGGCCGGCGGCCTGCCGCGCTCGCCGGGCAACACGGGCGCGGCCAGCACCGACCGCCAGGGCTCGCAGACCGGTTCCCACAACGGTCCGCCCGTGCACGAGTCGAACGATGCCTCCGGCGGCTACCCGCGCAGCCCCGGCTTCGCCAACAAGCTGCACGGCGACGACAACATGGACGACGATACCGGCTTCAAGCGCAAGCCCTGAAGCGTCCCACCTGTTCTTGATCCAGATTCAAGCCAGGGAGTAGTTCCGGAACCCAGCCATTTCGCTCGCGGTCGAAGCTGTCACATTGCCAGACCGCGAGCGAAGCATGCCAAACCAGAACGGGATTGCACTCGAGCTTAGTGCTGCCGCCAGTGCCGCCACCATGCGGGCAAGGGAGGCGTCATGCGCCGCCTGAACGTCCTGACGTGGCACACGCATGGCAGCTACCTGTACTACCTGTCCCATGCGCCGCACGACTTCCACGTGCTGGTGAAACCGGGCCGGCCGCCCGGGTACGGCGGCCGCTGCGGCCCTTTTCCGTTCGGCCCGAACGTCCGCGACCTGCCCGCCGACCAGGCGCGCACGCAGGCCTTCGACTGCATCCTGTTCCAGGAAGACCATCACTGGGAGCGCGACCAGTACGAACTCCTCACGCCCGCGCAGCGTGCGCTGCCCCGCATCTACCTGGAGCACGATCCGCCCGGACTGCCCGCCGGGGATCGCGCCGACGACGCCCGCGCGCCGCTGTGGCCCACCGACGTACGCCATCCGGTCGACGATCCCGCCGTGCTGCTCGTGCACGTCACGCCGTTCAACGACCTGATGTGGGACAGCGGCCGCACGCCGACGCGCGTCATCGAGCACGGCGTCGCCGTACCGGACGGGGTGCGCTGGCGGGGCGACGTCGAACGGGGCCTCGTGATCACGAACCACCTGGCGCGGCGCGGCCGGCGCATGGGGGCGGACCTGTTCGCCCGCCTGCGCACGACCCTGCCCCTCGACCTCGTGGGCATGGGCGCGACGGCGCTGGGCGGCCTGGGCGAGATCGACCATCCGCAACTGCCCGCGTTCGCCGCCGCCTACCGCTTCCTGTTCTCGCCGGTCCGCTATTCCAGCCTCAGCCTGTCCGTGATCGAAGCCATGATGATCGGCATGCCCGTCGTGGCCCTGGCGACGGCCGAAATGGCGACCGTGATCGAGCACGGCATGTCCGGCTTCGCCGTGACCGACACGCGCCAGCTCGCCGTCGCGATGCGCGCGCTGCTCGGCGACGCCGGCCTGGCGCGCAGCCTGGGCGACGCGGCGCGCCAGCGGGCGCGCGAACGCTTCGGCATCGCCCGCTTCAGCGCCGACTGGGATGCCGCGCTGCGTGCCGTGACCAGCTGACAGGCCGCCATGAAACTCGCGCCATGAAACTCGCGCCATGAAACTCGACTATCAGCCGCGCGCCGCAGCCGCCCGTCCGGCCCACCCAGCAGGCCGGCGCCGCATCGCCCTCATCAGCGACCACGCGTCGCCGCTCGCGGCACCGGGCAGCATCGATTGCGGCGGCCAGAACGTCTACGTCGCGCACCTCGCGCGCGAGCTGGCGCTGGCCGGCCACCTCGTCGACGTCTTCACCCGCCGCGACGACGCGAAGCAGAAACAGCTCGTGCGCTGGCGCGAGAACCTGCGCGTCATCAACGTGCCCGCGGGACCGGCCCATTACGTGCCCAAGGAGCAGATGCTGCCGCACATCCCGTCGTTTTCCCGCTTCACGGCCCGCTTCGCGCGCCACCAGCCGGTCCCGTACGACATCGTGCATGCGAACTTCTTCATGTCGGGCATGGTCGCCCGTCACCTCAAGCAGGCACTGGGCCTGCCGTTCGTGATCACCTTCCACGCGCTCGGCCGCGTGCGCCGCCTCGCCCAGGGCACGGCGGACGCGTTTCCGGCGGCGCGCACGCGCATCGAAAGCGGCCTGATGCGACACGCCGACCGCATCATCGCGGAATGCCAGCAAGACCGGCAAGACATGGAGCACCTGTACGGCGCCAGCGCCGAGCGCATCGCGATCGCGCCGTGCGGCTTCGACCCCGACGAGCTGTGGCCCATGCCGCGCGCCGAGGCCCGTGCCGCGCTGGCGCTGCCCCCCGACCGCTTCACCGTGCTGCAGCTGGGCCGCATGGTGCCGCGCAAGGGCGTGGACACCGTGATCGAAGCCGTCGCGCTGCTGCGCGCCGCGTACGGCATCGACGCCGGACTGCTCGTGGTCGGGGGCGACGCCCAGCCGGGCGGACGCGACGGCGCGGAACTGGCACGGCTGCGCACCCTCGCCGACACGCTGGGCATCGCCGGCCACGTACATTTCGCCGGCCAGCAACCGCGCGCGGCCCTGCGGGTCTGGTACGGCGCGGCGGACGTGTTCGCCACGACACCGTGGTATGAACCGTTCGGCATCACGCCCGTCGAGGCGATGGCGTGTGCCCGTCCCGTCGTCGGCGCCGACGTGGGCGGCATCAAGAGCACCGTCGTCGACGCCGCCACCGGCTTCCTCGTGCCGGCGCGCGACCCGCACGCGCTGGCCGCGCGCCTCGCCCGCCTGCAGCGCGATCCCCTGCTTGCGCGCGCAATGGGCGAAGCCGGGCTGCGCCGCGCCTACCGCCATTACACGTGGCGCACCGTCGCCCAGCAGGTCGCGGCCATCTACGCCGCCGTCCTCGCCGAAGCGCGCGCGCCCATCGCCGTGACCCAACCCCAGGAGTAAGCATGGCCGACCTCAACCCATCTCCCACCACCGCAGCGCAACCGTCCGTGGAACCCCTTCCGGATCCCTCGCCGGATCCGGTCCGCTGGCAACGGCCCCTGCACGGCAAGGTCGCACTCGTCACGGGCGCCGCCAGCGGGCTCGGGGCCGCACTGGCTGCCGTGCTGGCGGCCGAAGGATGCGACCTCGTGGCCGCGGACATCCGCGCCGACGCGCTGCAGATGGCCATGCCGGCGCTGCTCGGTCACGGCGTGCGGGCGAGCGCGCTGCCCCTCGACGTCGGCGACCCGGGCGCCGCGCGCGCCGCCATCGAACGCTGCGTCGCCACGATGGGCCGCATCGACATCCTCGTCAACAACGCGGGCACGGACGTGACGCTACCCCTGTCCGACCTGTCCGAGCAGGACTGGCTGCGCGTCATCAACACGAACCTGAACGGGCCGTTCCTGCTGGCCAAGCACGCGGCCGCGCACATGCGCAGCCAGGGCGGCGGCGACATCGTCAACGTGGCCTCCACGGCGGCCAAGCGGGCCTGGCCGAACGCGAGCGCCTACCACGCCAGCAAATGGGGGCTGCTGGGGCTGTCGCACGCACTGCACGCCGAACTGCGGCCGCACGGCATCCGCGTCACGGCCGTCGTCGCGGGCGGCATGCGCACGCCGTTCCTGCTCGACCGCTTTCCCGACCTCGATCCGACCCGGCTGCAGGATCCCGCCAGCGTCGCCCAGGCGATCCGCCATGCGCTGCTGCTGCCGCGCGAAAGCGTGATCGCGGAACTGACCGTCCTGCCCATGCAGGAAACCTCCTGGCCCTGATGCTGTTCCCACATGAAAGCCGCGCCTTGAAAGCCATATTTCTCGACAAGGACGGGACACTCGTGCCCGACCTGCCCCACAACGTGGAGCCCGCCTGCATCACGCTGTGCCGCGGCGCCGGCCCCGCGCTGCGCCTGCTGGCGCGGCTCGGCTACCGGCTGTTCGTCGTCACCAACCAGCCGGGCATCGCGTTCGGGCGTTTCGCCGCGGCCGCGATGGACGCCGTCAGCGCGCGCGTCCGCGACCTGCTGCTGCGCGAACACCTGGCGCTCGACGGCTTTTATTTCTGCCCGCACCACCCGGAAGGCACGGTCGAGCCCTGGTCGGTGGAATGCCATTGCCGCAAACCGCTGCCGGGCCTGCTGCTGAAGGCGGCGCACGAGCACGGCATCGACCTGCGCGCGTCGTGGATGGTGGGCGACATCCTGCACGACGTCGAGGCGGGCAACCGGGCCGGCTGCCGCACCATCCTCATCGACAACGGCAACGAGACGGAATGGCGGCTCGGCCCCCGCCGCGTCCCGACGCGCATGGCCCCCGACCTGTACACGGCCGCCGTGTTGATCGCCAGCCATGGAGACGCGCCATGACGGCCGTGTCGGCCACATGGCAACGCGCCCGGCGCATCCTGTGCGTGCGCCTCGACTCGCTCGGCGACGTGCTGATGTGCACACCGGCCATGCGCGCGCTGCGCCGGGCCGTGCCGGGCCGCACGCTGACCCTGTTGAGCTCCCCGTCCGGCGCCGCCGCCCTGCCTTTCGTTCCCGAGCTGGATGACGCCATCGCCTGGTCGGCGCCGTGGACAAAATCCGCAACGTCGGCCGCCACGCCAGCTGCCACCCCGGCCCCGATCGCCACGCTCGCCGCACGCGCCTTCGACGCGGCCGTGATCTTCACGACCTACACGCAGAGCGCGCTGCCGGCCGCCCTGCTGTGCCAGCTGGCCGGCATCCCGCTGCGGCTCGCGCACTGCCGCGAAAACCCGTACGACCTGCTGTCCGACTGGGTGCCCGACCCCGAGCCGGCCACGCTCGTGCGCCACGAAGTCCAGCGCCAGCTGGCCCTCGTGCAGCGGGTCGGATGCCGCAGCGCCGACCTCGGCCTGTCGTTCGTGCCCCGTCCGGCGGACGTTGCCGCGGCGCGGACACGCCTGGACGCCGCCGGCATCGATCCGGACCGGCCCTGGATCCTGCTGCACCCGGGCGCCAGCGCGGCCTCGCGCCGCTATCCGGCGGGACACTGGGCCCACGTGCTGCGCCTGCTGGCGCAGGCATTGCGGCTGCCCCTCGTGCTCACGGGCGGCGCGGACGAAAGCGAGCTCGTCGACGGCATCCAGTTCGCCAGCGCCGTGCCGGCCGTCTCGCTCGCGGGCCGGCTCACGCTGGGCGAGCTGGGCGCTGCACTGCGCCTGGCGGCCGTCGCGGTGACCAACAACACCGGCCCCGCCCACATGGCCGCCGCCGTGGGCACACCCGTCGTCGACCTGTACGCCCTGACCAACCCGCAGCACACGCCGTGGAAGGTGCGCAGCCGCGTCCTGTTCCACGACGTGCCGTGCCGCTTCTGCTACAGGAGCACGTGTCCGGAACGCCACCAGGCATGCCTGGCCGGGGTCGAGCCGCAGCGCGTCGTCGATGCCGTGCGCGACCTGCTGGAAGCGGCGCCGGCCACAGTGCCGTCCGCGGTGACGGCGAACGTGCCCACCTGACCAGGGCGAGACGCCATGCTGCCCTCGCCTTTGCGCCGATCACCGTCCGGACTGCTTGTCCGTCACACGCTCCACCGCCGGCGTCGCGGCAGGCGGCGCGGCGGCGCGCGCCGCATGTTCGCGCACGAGCGCCTGCAGCGCGTCGCGCTCGACGGTCTCGTGGTCGAGCAACTGGCGGGCCAGCGCATCCAGCAGTGCCCGCTGCTCGCGCAGCGTGGCCCGGACGCGCTCATGTGCTTCATCGAGCAGCCGGGCGATCTCCGCATCGATCAGGCGCGCCGTGCGTTCGCTATACGCCGTATTCGGCGGCTGGGGCGGCGCATAGGGTGCGGCGGGGGGCGGCTCGAACGTGGCCAGGCCCACGCGTTCGCTCATGCCGTATTGCGCGACCATGTGGCGCGCGAGATCGGTCGCCATCTGCAGATCGTTCTGCGCTCCCGTGGACAGGTCGCCGAACACGAGCTCTTCCGCAACGCGTCCGCCGAGCAGCACGTCCATCCGGTCCAGCAGCTCGCTCCTCTTCAGCAGGTAGCGGTCCTCGGTCGGCAGTTGCTGCGTATAGCCGAGCGCCGCGATGCCGCGGGGGATGATCGACACCTTGGCCACGCGATCGGCATGCGCGCGGAATTCCGCCGTCAACGCGTGTCCCGCCTCGTGGAATGCCACCGTTTCCTTTTCCATTGGATTGATCAGGCGCGAGCGCTTTTCCATGCCCGCGATGACGCGGTCGACGGCTTCCTCCAGCTCGCTGCGCTCGACCCGCTCCTTGCCGCGCCGCGCGGCCAGCAACGCCGCCTCGTTGATCAGGTTGGCGAGATCGGCGCCCGCGAGACCGGGCGTCTTCGCGGCCACGGCGCCCAGGTCCACGTCCGGCGCCAGCCTGACCTCGCGGGCGTGCACCTGCAGGATCTTCTGGCGGCCCTTCAGGTCCGGCCGGTCGAGCGCGACGTGGCGGTCGAAGCGGCCGGGACGCAGCAGCGCCGGGTCGAGGATCTCCGGGCGGTTGGTGGCGCCAAGGATGATCACGCCCTTGTTGGTGTCGAAGCCGTCCATTTCGACGAGCAGCTGGTTGAGCGTCTGCTCCTGCTCGTTATAGCCGCCGACGACGCCGGCCACGCCGCGCGCACGACCCAGCGCGTCGAGCTCGTCGATGAAGATGATGCAGGGCGCCACCTTCTGCGCCTGCACGAACATGTCGCGCACGCGGGCCGCGCCGACGCCGACGAACATCTCGACGAATTCCGAGCCGCTGATCGAAAAGAACGGCACCCCGGCCTCCCCGGCCACGGCCTGGGCCAGCAGGGTCTTGCCGGTGCCGGGCGGCCCGACGATCAGCACGCCTTTCGGAATGCGCCCGCCGAGCCGCCGGTAGCGCTGCGGATTCTTGAGAAACTCGACGATCTCCATCAACTCGTCGCGCGCCTCGTCGATGCCGGCCACGT
This sequence comes from uncultured Massilia sp., assembly GCA_966211695.1. Taxonomy (GTDB): domain Bacteria; phylum Pseudomonadota; class Gammaproteobacteria; order Burkholderiales; family Burkholderiaceae_D; genus Telluria. The sequence goes on from CBIHOW010000016.1 coordinate 6,962, forward strand.
CGTTGAAGCTGACGCCGGTCTTGCTCTGCATGTAGACGCGGGCCCGGCTCTTGCCCACATCAAACAACCCGGCCGCAACGCCACCCCGCTTCGCCATGGCACCCCACATCCAGAACAGCAGGAGCAGTGGCAGCGCCCACGACAGCAACGTACTCAGCCATTCGCTGTGCTGCTGGCCGAAGTAGCGGACGTGCGCCGCGTCGAGGTCCTTGACGAGATCTGGATCGGCCACGCGGACGGCATTGAACGGACACAACCCATCCGCATTGCACTTGACGGACTCGGCGCGGTTGCGGGGCAGGATGGCGTCGAGGCCGCCGGACTTGAGCGTCCCGGACACGGTCGTCTCCGCCAGCGTGACCTCGTTGACCTTGCCGCCGTGCAGGAGCTGCTTGAACTCGCTGTACGCCAGCGGCGACGACGTGATCACGTCCGTCACCGACTGGAACAGCATGAACAGGACGATGGCAAACATCCAGTACCACAACATGGGACGGAGCGTCTTGCCTCCATTCTCGGGTGTGTCCGGCTTGCCGCCCATGGATTTCCGTGCGTCGTCCATGTTCCCTCCCGCAAAACCTGTTGGATCGTCGCCGACCTACTCAGTTTCATTGTAGGCGCGAATCACGGCGTCGTAGGCGGCGATACAGGCGTTGAGGCGGACGATGGCACCGTCGCCTTCGCCGGTGAGCCGAGCAAGACCTGCGGCAACTGCCGGGTCAAGTTCGGCTGCAGCGGCGGCTCCCGTATCCACGCCGGGAGGACGGGTGGCATCAACCGGTCCGGCCGGATCGGCGGCCCGGGCGTGGACAAGGACTGGCAGCCGGCGACGGCCAGCAGCAAGATCGGACTGCAGCGCAGTCCCCTGGATCTGGACATGGGAAAGCTCCTGTTGAAGTTTGCCGAGGTCGGCCATGGCGGCATCGAGCCGCTCCTGTGCGGCTTGCACGCGGGCGTTCGCCAGGCGCAGAGCGTCCTGCGCCCGGCGCATGCGTTCGGCTTCGATGAGGTCGCGGCGTGCGGCTTCCTGCCGGATGCCGACCCCGACGAGATGATCGCGGTACGCGAGCAGCCCGGCCGCGCCCAGCAGGCACAGGGCCACTGCCGCGATCCATGCCGGGATACCCAGGCGGGCGAGCATGGCGGCGATCATCGCAGCTCCCCGCGGCACAGCGCGCGCTCGGCCTGGCGCCGCCGCGTCAGGCCGGCGACTTCGCGTCCATCGACCTTGTTCCACAACAGCAGGGCGTCGCAGGCACCCGCCATGTCGCCGGCGTTCGCCCGCCGGGCCATGCTCGAACGGCAGAACGCGGGGACGCCGATGTTGTAGGCAGCGTCGACGAACGCGGTTTTCTGGCCGTCCGTCAGGGGTACGCGGATGCAGGCCAGCACCCCCGCCGCATGGCGTTCGAGGTCACGTGCCAGTTGAGCGTCGCACTCGGCCGGCGTGTACGTCCGGCCCCAGGCCGCATGCTCGGTCGCGCCATCGCAATACGTCAGGACGCCGGCCATGTCGCGGTACGTGGTCAGGACGCGCCCTTCCTGCGCCGGCGTGAACGCGACCAGCGCGGCGGCCGCCGTCGCGCCCACGAGCCCGGCCAGGCCGGGTCCGGGAATACGGCGCGTCATGAGTAATCCTCCCACGGAGGATCGTCCATGTGCGCCAGCGCGGCATCGCTCTCGCGCTGTTCGCGGCGGTCGCGGCGGTACACGTAGATCGCGTTGATGACGAAGGTCAGCATGGCCGTCACGATGCCGACCAGGACGCCAAATTCGGTCAGCGTGAGCGAGGCGCCGATCGACGTCATGCCGCCGGCGTAGCTCATCACCTCCGAGGGGCTCGGTTTGCTCATACAGTCCCTTTCGGTTCGACGTAAAAAAGCCCGCCGGAGCGGGCTGGGGTGGATGCACGCGTCCAGCTGCATCGTCATGCCGGGAAAGCCCATCAGCCCGGATTGCTCCGGGTGGCCACGACCTGGACCCAGGCGGCCCCGGGCGAGGCCGCGAACCTGACGGTGTCGCGATACCCGTCGGAGCTGACGATGTAATCCCTGGCGGCGCCCAGGCGTTTGCGGATGCCGGCGACGAGGACGTCCTTTACGCTCCAGCCGGGCGGGAGCGTGAAGTCGGTCGTGCCGGCGGTGGAGTCGAAATCGAACGGCATCGTATCCCGCGCACTCGTGCCGCGCACGTCTCTATTGCGTCGCAATTCGTCACGCAGCACGATCGGCGGCTGCTGGTAGCGCCCCCCGCCGGGACCGCCCGTCAGGTGTGCGCCGCAGCTTGCCGACAACGCCGTCACGGACCCGACCGATGTCGCCACGCTGTCCGTGCGCTGCAGACCGCGGAACGCCGAACGCCCCCAGGCCGTACCGACATGCAGGGCCTCGGACGATTCGTCGTAGGCAAGCGCATTGCAAATGGCGGACGCGCCGTCGATGGTGCACTGCGCGCCAGGGAGGAATAACGACATCTCGTCTTGATAGATCTGCGCGATCTGATCCGCGCTGGGTGCGGTTGCGCCGACCCTCCACAACGATAGCGACATCTCGTAGATGGTGGACACGGTGAATCCATAGCCCAGGCGCAGCTTGCCGTCCAGCGTGGAGATGTCGCCCACCGCGATGCTGCTTGACCACACCTGGACGCCGTTGACATACAGGCAGATGGCGGAACCGCTGCGCATGACGGCGATGTGGTTCCACACCCCCTGAAGGAGCTGGGGCAGGTTCGCCACATTCCCGACCGCGCCGGCCGAGCCGGAAGACCCGATGACGTTCACGTACGGCGTAAGGGGATAGGTTGCTCCCGAAGACGTCACCCGGCCGATGTTGATGCCCCGTCCGTTCGTGCCGATCAGGCTGAACAAGGTCTGCGTCGAACCGGCTACACCGTCGCTTCGTGCCCAACCCATCACACAGAAATCCCCAGTGCCGAAGTCCATGTTGGCGGTGTAGGGTTGCTCCAGATAGTCCGATGCGCCGAAGCCCGAGTAGCCGACCAACTGCGCACCGGGCGCCACGGCAGTCTTGTCGAGACTCCCGTTGAGGAGCAGTCCGGCCCCCTTTACGCTGCGGTCCGCATCGGTCACCCTGACGCTGATGTTGTCGAAAGAAACCGTGCTCCCCACGGCGTCGCCATTGCGGTGGGCCAGAACGATGGTGGCGGCGGCCCCCATCGCAACGAAGTAACGCACGTAATCGCCTGCCGGGAGAGTGCTGTAGTCATACGTAAATCCATTGAACTGCATCTGCACGATGCCGCCGTTCGCGCCCACCGTGAAGGTGAACCGGTAGGTTTTGCCCGGTACGAGCGTCAGACTCTGCTGGGCCTGGCCGAACTGCCCGGCGGTGCCCTGGGTGATGACGAGGGCGCCGCTGGACACCGATAGCGTGCCTCCACTGGCGCCTGCCCAGCCCGCAGTGTTCGTGGTAAACGTGCCGTTGGTTACGAGCTCGTCCGCCGAGGTGAACGTCTCCGGGACCGTATCCGCGAGCCACGCACCCCGGCAATCGCCCACCATCCAGCCGCTGTTGCTGGCCGGCCTAATCCAGGCAACCATGCTGTTGGCGGGATTTGCCGGGTTCTCGCTGAGGAAGGCAAATCCGTTACTGTCGCCCACCGCGTAGGCGTCCCTGGTGCGTACGAGCGGTTGGGTACCGGAACCTGTGCGATTCGGCAACATCCACACCCCATTACCGGTCCCGTTGGGGGAGCGGAATTGCCAGGCACGCTGTACATCGGTCGTATCCACATAAACGATGGTGTGCGTAGCAAAGGTCCGCACGTCGTAGGCCGACAAGTAATGGCTGGCGCTGTTGGTGACGTCGAAGCTCAGGTAGGGGTAATGCAAGGCCACCGTGCTGACGGTGTTGTTGGTGATCGTCAGCGAAGTCACGGAAAGGTCGTGCCGGATGAGACTGAGCACGTTGTTGCAGGCTGCAGCAATGCTCGGCACCGGCAGGCCGGTAACCGGGTTCACAGGCGCATCAGGGAACACCGCCATGGAAAAATCCGTTACCGCCGGATAGCCGATGCTGTTGATTGCAGACGCCGGATAAGACACCGTCATGACGGCATTGCGTTGGGCGATACAGCCCGGCCAGTAATACGTGTAGAGCGCGTTGGCCAGCGCCGTCACACGTTCGTCAATGAACGAGATCCGCATGCAGCCCTCGGCCGCATTGTTTGATCCGACAAGGATTTCGGCATTCATTGCTGCAACACACCTGCGATTGACGGTACTCCGCCCCAACAGGGGCACGGCCGGGAAAACCGTGTTGGCCGCGTTGAACACCATCCACATCGGCAAGGACGGTACGGTGGCATCGTAGATGACCATCCGATACGCTTCCAGCACGATCAATGCCACGGCCGGGAATTCGCGCTTGTTGCCCCGAAAAGTCTCGGTGGCGCCGTACGTCGGGCCCAATTGGTAGAACTTGCCGTCACTGGTATTCTGGAAGTACTGGCCCACCTGTTGGGAATACGGAATGGACAGCGTAATCGGGGCGGTAACTTCTTTCACACTGAGGATGTCGAAGCCTGCCACGCAACCGGCCGAGCCGGCGTCGGTGCAACCGGCGGCGACGTACATCGTCGTGGCCGTGGCATAGAACGCCACCGCTCCAGTGGTCGAGGTCGTGGCAAGCAGCGCCGCCACCGTGGATTGGCCGTTGGCGTTCGGGGTAATCCCCAACAATGCAGTGCCGCTGCCGCTGATCTTGCGCACCGTACCGGACAAGCTATAGATTTTGCCGACCACAAGGCCGGTAATCGCCAGGACTTGGCGGCCGTAATCGGCGGTGGCGGTCACCTGGAACTCATTGCCGACGACCGTGGCTGTCGAGGCCGTCGATCCCGAGACCCAGCCACCCTTGCCATAATCGAAGTTGCCATTGCTCAGCAATTCAGTCGAGTTGATGTACGCCGACGCCGACATGCCGACCGCCATGGCCTTGGCACCGCCGGTGTAGATCGAGTTGCCCGAGGTATTGGCCGTCGTGCCGGGGTAGACCAGGTACGAATACGTGACGCCCGCCGTGAGGTACACGTAGGCAAGGATCTTCGTTGGCGCTGTCGGAGACAGATTGGCCATGTTCTGGAAGCCTGCGGCATTGGCACCCAGCGTGCCGGGGCCACTCAGCACGGTGAATCCGGCGAAGCTCAGGAAGGCGCCGTTATACACGCCGATGGATACTGTCGAACTGTTTCCCGCCAGTAGTGTGAGCGTAATGGCATGCAGTCCCGTCACCGGTACGGTAATCGGCTGGCTGATCGAGCGCGAGTTGGTATTGGTGACGGCCAGCAGGTGCATGGGCGTGCCATCTGCGGTGATGATCGCGTTTCTGGTGACGGTCACGGCATTGGTCTGCCACGGCGCCAGGCTCATGTCCTCGGGATTGGCCAGCAGATTGTCGCCGCGTGCCGCCACTTCGCTGGCGAACATGCCCAGGTAGGCCCCGGCCAGGGTTTCGTTCTCCCAGCTCGTGTGCTGGCAACGGTAGCGCCATTGGCCGCCGTCGCTGTCACGGCCGGTGTCATACAAGACGGTATCGGCGACGTTACCGGTGTGAAACTGCTTGCTCAGCGCCGCCAGCTGTTCGTTCGGCGCGGTCGACGCCTGCCAGGCGGCGAGAGCCGCATCGCGCGCACTGCCGGCCTGCACAGCGGTGCTTGCGGCCGACTGGGCCGCGCTGGCGGCAGCCTGGGCCGCGGCCGTGGCCGCAGCAGTCTTTGCCTGCATGTCGTCATCGAGCGCATTCATGGCCTGGAATGCCTGGGTGCTCGGCATCCCGTAATAAAAACGATTGCCCATCAAATCTCCTCGATATCAAGTGTGGTTGCGTATTGCTGGAAGAGCGGCGTATTCATCGCCGCAGTGCCCGACAGCTTTCCGTACAACTGGTGCGTCTGCTCGAGACGCGCGTCGGCGGCGTCCGGATACAGGCTGAAGAAAATGGGACGGCGCATGCCGTTCCCCCACACGATGCTCCACAGCGTGGCACGGTCGACGGCGCTCAGCGCGGCCAGGCTGACCGACTGCGTCTTGTGGCGCGTGCCGACATCGGTGACGAGGTCGCCGGCATCCGTACGGACGTGCTTGCTCGTGTCCACGGCCTGCACGGGCGCGCCGAATTCGGCGTTGATATTCGGCTCCCAATAGGCGCCGCACACGAGGCGCGCCGCTTCGATGTAGCCGGCCGGGTTCGTGCCGTCGGCGATGTCGATCACGAGCTTTTCGACCGCCCCCGGCACCGGCACCCATACGCGGGCATAGGTGCCGCCGCCGTAAGCGTAAGCGTTGCTGCCGAGCGGGACAGCGCCCCAGTCCCACAGCCCTAGTACCGGTGCCGGACAGGCTTCGACGGCGCCCGTGTCGAACAGGGGTGCCCCGTCACCGGCCCGTGCGTAGCCGCGCACGCGCACCGTAGCGCGCGGGGTCAGGTTACAGAACGGCAGCACGACGCCGGCGATCGCTTCGGCCACCGGCCAGGTGGCCGTGATCGTGGCCGCCGTGCCCGTGCTGCGCCAGACGTCGGCCTTGATGTCGGTGAGCAGGCGATCCACCGTCATGGCGCCGGCCGAACTCGACGCCATCAGCGTGGCGCGGTCGGCGGCGTTGTCGTAGATGATGCGTAGGTTTGGCATGAGTCAGCCTCCAAGGTAGATGCAGGGGATGACGATGACAGTGTCATCTGACGCGAACGTAATGGCTTGGCCTTTATCGACCCGTGCCTTCGCTACGGTATAGCCGCGCACCACGTCGTCCGCTTCCCGCGTCGCTAAGCCGTCGATACGCACGTTCTGGCGCATTGCCACGCCGGGAGTGGACGAGGTGACCAGCAGATCATCCGGGCCGATCGGACCGCCCTCCCCGCAGACCTTGATCAGGCCCTCGCCGACCCCGTTGACTGCGAGCAGCGTATGGGTGTCTGCCATTTCGTAATACGGACCGGCCATGATTTCCATGCGACTCATGCGGTTACCATCCTGCGGTATCTGGTGCCAGCCCTCCACTAGAGCCGCCGGTGCATGGTTGCGCAGTGGTCCGATAATGCAAGAAACCGGGCCGCGTACACCTCTCTGGTAAGGCTCACTCGATCGCGTCATCGTAAAAAGGCCATTTGCCCAATCGCGCGCGGTGACGAACGTGGAATCAATCATCAGGTCGCCCAGCTCGGGGAGCGCGTCGTTTGGTACAAGCGCATCGTGTGCGCCTGTGAACGGGCCCGCAGCTCCTGCCCCATACGCATAGAAGTCATACCCTGCAGTGGCGATCTTCCCAGCGGACCATGACGAAGTATTGACTCCATCGACACCGCAACCATCATAGGTCCCGTGACCACTCACGCCAGCAGATGACGTGTTACTCAAGCCTTGAACTGCGGGGCCGGACAATTTCGCGCTATTCAAGAATGAGCCAATGCCGCCAAAAATATTGTCGACGCTGACAACGCCTCCCGGTCCAACTTCAAAAGCATAGCCATTAAACGTACTACCAGACCCGATTCCAATGCGTACGCCGTTCAGCGTCCCGCCAGAGATCAAGTCCGCCGACATTGTCCCACCCGAGATTACACTGGCAGACAGCGTGCCCGACACGAGCATGTTGCCGTTAATGTAGGCAGTCAACGGTAACCATTTTTGACTACTGTCCCAAAAGCAGGTCGCAGAAAACCGGGTAGCAGTGTTGTACATGGTTACCCGGTCGCGGTTCTGCGGATACCCGTATCCAGCATTGATCACAGCCTGGGTCGCCGTATTATCGTCCCAGCCGTTGTAACCACCCAGTGCAATATCGATGGTGCCGCGCATACCTGGGGCGCCTTCCGGCCCTGTCAGCCCTCTCGGTCCCGCGCTTCCTGGCACACCTTGATCGCCCTTGAACTTGCTCCACACATAGTCGGCCGGGCTCGTACTCTCAACACTCACGGTCTTGTTGACCGCAATGCCGATGTACATCGTGCTGGCCGTCGGCACGTCATAAAGTCCGGAGCCATCTGCGTTGTCTGAATACTTGATCCACGTGTAGGTCGTGACGCCGTCCGTGCCTTTCGGCCCCTGGACGCCGTCCGTGCCCTTGATCAACGACCAGGTATAGTCCGCCGGGTTATTGGATTCGGTCGACGTACTTTTGTTGTAGGCGAAGCCTATGTATGTCATCCCGTCCGGACTATCCGACAGGTTGGCCCCGGTGGCCGACGTGGCGTATTTAATCCACGTATAGGCAACCATTCCGTCTCGAATTTTCTGAATGACGAGCGAGCGGCTATAAGTCCTGCCCCCGTAGTCGACGGTTGCGTTGACGATCAAAGAGTCCTTGTCCGCCATCATCGAAGCCGCAAGCGTCCTGCTGTTTCCGGTACCACCCAGTGTCACTGCAGGAACGGTGCTGAACTTGACCTGGCCCGGGATGCCATTTGGCAGCGCAGTCAGGACGATTGTCGACGGCGACGTATTACCTTGGACGTCGACATGAAACACCGGCGAGTCGGCATACAGAAGCAGGTTACGACTGTCCCCGTCCGCGGTCATCCGCCCACTCGTCGCCTGCAACAGCACATCCCGATCATTCACAATCGCACTCATACCAGCACCCCCACCTTGACGCGCCCGGTACTCCAGTCGGGCGCCAGCGACATCACCATGCCGGCGACGCCATCGCGCATCCCGTAACGCGGATGCCGCAACGTCACCGCCTGCCCCAGCTCCAGCTGCAGCAGTTCCGGCATGCCCTCGAATTCATAGACCGTGCGCGGCACCTTCCACACGCCCAGGCGGCGGCCGCCTTCCGCGTCGGCGTCGACCCGGCGCAGCAGCATCGTGTCCTGCTGCACCGGCTCGGCGTCGAGGCGGTACGTCGCCAGCACGGCGGCGTCGCTCCGCGTACTGGTCAGCCACGCCGTCGCGAACAAGGTCTTGTGCTCCTCCGGGATGTTCGTCACGAGTCCTTCCTGCACGGTCCAGTTCTTGTCGAAGCCGAGCTTCACGGCGCCCGCCACGTCCGTGCGCGCGGTGGGCGCCAGCGTGCCTTCGACCATGTGCTGCGGACCGATCGCGAAGGCGTTGCCGGGCGCCGGCAGCGCCACCTGGATCAGCCGCAGCTGCCCCAGGCGCGACATCACCAATTGCGCGCCGACGCTGCCCGCCAGGTCCTGGCAGGCAGTCAGGATGTTCGTCCGGTCCGGTGCGTACAGCCCGACCGGTTGCGGATGGGCCGCATCGAACGCGTCCAGGTTCGCCGCGTCGAGGTCGGCCGCGGTGAAGCGGTCCGCCGCCTTGCCGTAGCCCGTCACGAGACGCTGCACGAGCTGCGCCACCGTGTTCGCGTAGACGCCTGGCTTGTCGCCCTGCACGGACGCGGTGATCGCGCCGACGGACGCCTGGTTCAGCTTGAACTTGCCGGCCGCGTTGTCGACCGTGACGGAGACCGGCACGCCGTTGTCGCGCACTTCGAAGATGCCCTCGACCGGTCCCGCATGCACCTGGTAGGCGAGCGTGGCCGGATCGACGAGCAACGGCGTCACGTTGTGCACCTCGCCGAATGCCACCGGCAGCAGGGCGTCGGCGTTCTGCGTGGTGCCGCCCAGCTTCGCTTCCGTGATCGGCGTGTTCAGGCGCTGCAGCTTGTCGCGCAGGCGCAGCGCCAGCTTGTCGGCGCCGCGCGGCGCGATGTCCGCGACGATGCCGTTGAAGATCATGCGGAAGTCGGCGCGGGCCCAGCGTACGTCGCCGATCCAGGCCTTGACCGGACGGTTGGTCCAGACGTACGAGGTCCACGCATCGCGCTCGCCGGTGACGTTGTCGATCTCGATGTCGCCGGCCGACAGCGCGCCGTCGCCCTCCAGCGACAGCTGCTCGGTGAACAGCACGCCGACCTGGGCGATCGGACGGTAGTGGGTATTCGCCGGGACGTCGCCCGGCGCCGTGTTGTATGGCCGCGTGGCCAGGTAGAGCGTGGTCTCGACGCCGGCGACTTGCGCCGTCGCCTCGATCAGCACCACGCGGAGCGCGGCCGGATGCTTCAGCCACGCCACGAATTGGTCATCGGTCATGTTGGCATTACCCTCGTTTCACGTGTTTGTGCGGCGATCAGCGCCGCCCTGGTGGTCGCCTCGGCGATCTTGCCGGCCGAGTTGTCCGACACGGCCGCATTGGCCGCCATCAGGTCCCCGGTCTGGCGCTCGCCATCGCTGCGCAAGCCGCGCACTTCGTCGCGCAGCGACTGGTTGTCGGCGCGCAGCGCCTTGATCTCGCCGACCAGCGCAGTCATGTTCGACGTGCCCATCGCGCTGTAGTCGACCGGCGCCGACGGCGCCAGATAGGCCGCCGTGTCCTGCAGCCGGACGTCGGCGCCCCCGCCGGACATCGTCCCCTGCCCGGCGACCAGGCCCTGGTATTCGTCGCTGCGGCTGAACTCCTGCGCGATGTCGGCGATCGACATGCCGGATGCCAGCGCCTGCTCCCAGAACTTCAGGCCCGCGGCATCGGGTGCACGGTGCAGCATCGACTGGTACAGCGACGTGATCGCGCTTTCCTGCGACGCGGCCACCGCCCCCGCGCCGGCCGGGCCCATGAGGCCGGCCAGGTCCCGGATCGCCTGCGCGACCGACGTGACTTCCTTCTTCACGTCGATCAGGCCCGCGACCTGCAGGTTCAAGGCAGTCAGGCTCGCCTTGCCGACGTCGACCTGCTGCTGGGCCCACTGGATCGCTTCCTCGGTCGCGGCCTGCGCATAGGCGAAGTCGCGCTGGTACTGCGCACCCGACGCATTGACCGCCTGCGACGCGCTCAGGAACGCCTGGTAGGCGCCCTGGTACTGGTTCTGCGCGTCGGCATCGCCGGCCCGCGCCGCGCCCAGCGTCTTTTCGTACTGGGCTTTCGCCTCGAGGTACTTCTGCTGCGGCGTGAGCGTGGACAGGTTGCCCAGCAGCGCGCTGTCGTGCAGCTTGCGCAGGCTCGCCGCGAAGTTCGACATGCGGTCGACCGTCGCCTGGAGCGCGTCGGCCTCCTTCTCGTAGGCGGCCGTCAGCGCGGCACGTGCGGACGCGACGCTGTCCGTCGCGGATGCGGTGGCGGGATGCACCTGGGCGAAGGCTTCCGCCAGTTTCATCATCGCGGCGAACTGTTTGGCGCCGGCCTCGGTCGTGAGGTCGAGCGAATCGATCACCGCCTTGAATTGCGCGCGCGTCTGCACCGACGACAGCCCGAGTCCGGCCATCGCGGCCGTCAGCGCTTCCTGTACCGGTTCCAGGCGCTGCGCTTCGGTCAGGAAGTTCTGCGCATAGAACGTGGTCTGCGTGCCGAGCGCATTCGTTCCGCCGGCCAGGTCGACCAGGCGTTCGCGTGCCGCGGCCGACGCGAGGCCGATGGCGCCGAACGCTTCCTGGGCGGTCTTGCCGATCAGTTGCGCCGCCTGGTTCGTCGCCTGGAAGTCGCCGGCCAGGCGTTGCAGCGTGGCGGACGCCGATTCGCCCGATTTCGCGAACTGGTCGAGGTTCGGGACGAGTTTGTTGGCGATGTCGTTGCCCACACCCGTGAAATAATCCGCGACCGCCTGCTGGTTTTTCGCCGCGTCCTGCGTCAGCGCGATGTCGAAGGACGTCGAATAGCCCTTGATGGCATCGGCCGACACGCCGAGCGTCGCCGCAAATCCCGAGGACGCCGATACGAGCGCGGCCAAGCCATCGGAGAACTGCTTGACGATGTCGGCACCCAGTGCGGACGTATCCGTGCCGTTTCGATCGGAGCGGAACCATCCGCCATCCTGGTGCCAGTTGCTGTAGCTCGAACCGGTCACGCCCGACGTGGTCAGCGTCCCGCGGATGCCGCGGCTGGTCACTTCCTTGTCGCCCATGCCGAAGGCGCGATTGAGCACGCCGCCGATCGCACCGCCGATCGCGGCACCCAGGGCGGTCCCGATGACGGGAATGATGCTGCCGACGACCGCGCCGACGGCCGTACCGGCTGCGACGACGCCCTTGCTGCCGTATTGTCCGGAGATCGCGGTGCCGATGCCGTAACCGGCCATCGCACCCGCGCCCGCGCTCAATACGGAGCCTGCCATCTGGCCGTATCCCGCCACTGCGTTCCCGCTCGCCCCCAGCCCTTGCATGCCCTGGCCGAAGCTGGCAACCGAGTCCGATCCGAGCATATTGCCGACATTCGAGATGCCTTTGCCGATCGTCGTGCTGAATTCCGTGAAGCTGTCCTTGACGGACTTGAACAGGTTGGAGGCAGTCTTGACCAGGTCGACGGCCCCACCGCCGCCGGCACCGTCCGCACCCGCGGCCTGCGCCAGTCCCGCGGCGCCCGTCAATCCAAGCGATGCGCCGATATTCAGGACCCACTTCTTGACCGTCATCTGGTACAGCAGGTCGATCAGGCCGTTCTTGAGCGTATCGCGCAATCCGCTGAATGCGTTCTTGCCCTTCTCGAAGATGCTCGTGAACGCCTTGTGGGCGCTTTGCTCGACGGATTCCCACATCTTCTTCAGGGATTCCGTCTCCTCTTTCGTCGCGGGCGAAGGGGCGCTGCGCCTGGCGGCATCCAGCTTCCGGTCCGCTTCGATCTGTTCGTCGAGCGCCTTGCCGACGTCGGTCGAGAAAGCAGCCTGCTGCGCGTTCATGCGCGCCTGGGTCATTTCAGCAAGCTTGTCGCTCGTCAGTCCGTACGACCAGGCCAGTTGCTGGTTCTGTTCGATCTGCTGCGCGACCGCCGCCTTGTCGTGGGCGTTCGACTCTTTCGATGTGCCCGCCCCTTTCCTGGCGAGCGCCGAGGTCGTGGTCGCCGCTACCTTCTTCACCGTCATTTCATAGCGCATCAATTCGACGATGTTGTTGTCGATCTCGGCCACCGCAGCCTTGTGCGCCGCCGTAATCACCGCAATGCGGTCCGAGTACGAACCTTGCGCATTGGACGCGGCGCGCAACTGGTTCGCGTAGGCGTCGACGTCCTTGGCCGTATCCGTCGCGCCGACGCGGGCAAGGCCCCTGGCCGTGGCCGACATGAAATCGGCGAACTTCTCGCGCATGGTCCCGATGACCGCATCCCAGGAAAAGCTGATCGTTTCCCACGCCACCTGGGCGCCATACTTCAGGTTCTCCCAGCCGGTCAGCATGACGCCGACGAACGTCAGACCCGCCAGGCGCGCTTCGACGAAGTTATCGTTCAGCCAGCTGCCGATCTCGTACCCGGCGAATGCCGCCATCATCAGATTGCCGGCGAGCCTGACCTTCGTCAGCGAGCCTTCGGCCAGTTGCGCGGACACGCTCATGCCTCCGAAGCTGTTCGTCAGGACATCGGTGGCGCTCGCGCCGATCGCCAATGCCAGACGGGTAAGCTGGACTTGCTGTTCGAGGGCGACAAACGCCGTGGTGACGGCCGTGACGATCGCCGGACCGGCAACGAACGCGGCAAAGTACGCGGCGACGATTTCGCTCGCGTACTTCAGACCGGACACAATGGCATCCGCATGTTCGGCAAATACTTTCAAGGCGTCGGTGACGGCCTCGATCCCGGCCCGGGCGACCTCGCCAAGGCCAGCTTGCGACAGGCTCAGCTTGAATGCCTCCCACGCATCGTGGAGATTGCCGAGGGCGCCATCGAGACTCGCGGCCTGGACTTGCATGGCATCGCCGAACCTGGTCTGTCCAAGCTGCTGCAGCCAGGCTTCGATTTCTTTCGCGTTGTTGCCGACGGTGGCCTTCACACCGTCGAACGCAAGCGACACGCGGCCGCCGCTTTCCTCGGCGCTGAAGCCGAGTTTCTCGAGTTCCTTGAAATTGCCCTGGGCCGCATCGGCGACGGCATCGACGACCGTGTCCAGGCTTTGGCCCAGCCCTGCCGCCGTGTTGCCGTAGGCCCGCAATGCCTTCTCGGACGGATCCAGGCCCGACGTCTTCAACTTCATGAACGCCTTGGCGGTTTCCTCGACGTTGAACGGCGTGACGGCGGCGATCGCCTGGAGTTCCTTGAATGCCAGCGACGCGTTCGCCACCGATCCGGTGACGACCATGAGCTGCGTGTTGAGCTTGTCGAACGTGCGCTGGGCATCGAAGAACTTGACGAACGCCTCGAAGGCCTTCTCCAGCTTTTCGACCGCTTCCTTCAATTCGGCGAGCGGCTTGATCGACTCGAGAAAGCTCTTTTCCATGTCACTGATGATCATGCTTTCTCCCATTGGAAAAGCCACCCGAAAGTGGCTCGAATAAAATCTGCGAAGGCCTTCGTGGCCGGGCCTTCATTCGCCCTTGTGCATCGCCTCCAGCGCAATCGCATCGAACACCTCGATCACGTCCAGCTCCCACGCGCTGAACTCGACGCGGTGCAGCGCCTGGTACGCGAGGATGTCCTGCGGCGTGACCGGTCCGGGACCGTTGATCGTCATCGAGCGGCCCATGCGCCGGAAGGCGTCCCAGACAGGGCGCCCCAGCCGCGGCCAGGCGACGTGCAGGCGCGGGTCGACGTCGCCCGTGTTGTGCGCGACGCGCTGCAGGTGGTCGCGCAGCGTCGCGCCGTCACCCTGCCGCGCGGCGAGCTCGTACTCGGCGCGGCAGCACTCCGCTAGGCTTTCGCGGAGTCGGCGATAAAAAGCTCCGTCTTGTTGATGCCGGCGCGGACCTGCTGGCGGATCCACTGCTTCTTCGGGTCGGTCAACAGCGCGCGCACGTTGGCCGCCGTGCACTCGAGCGGCTGGCCGGCGCGGGTGACGTTCCAGCCCAGGCAGGCCGCCACCAGGTAATCCGTTTCGTCCTCGTGGTCCTCGAGCGGGTCCGAGGCCGGCATCTTGCCGGTCGCCGCGAACTCCGCGCGCAGCTTGCGCGTGCGCGCCAGGTCGATGCGCTTGCGCGACTCGTGTTCCGGGCTGGCCAGTTCGATCCAGGTATTGGTCGGCTCCTTGGTCTTCGGGTTCAGCAGCACGAGCTTGCCGCTCGGGACGTCGTCATACGCGTCGATGTCGAGGTTGGCGACGAGCTTGTTCAGCAGCGGGGACGGTTGTGCGTTCATGGTTTCTCTTTCATGGAAAATAAAGGGATGGCGGGACCGGCCGCCCGCGTCACGCGGACGGCCGGCGTGGGCGCGGATTACGCCGCGCTGTCCTGCACGGCGATGGTGGTGAGATCG
Source organism: uncultured Massilia sp. (assembly GCA_966211695.1). Lineage (GTDB taxonomy): Bacteria > Pseudomonadota > Gammaproteobacteria > Burkholderiales > Burkholderiaceae_D > Telluria. The sequence continues at coordinate 22,091 of CBIHOW010000016.1, forward strand.
GTCGGCGCGTTCGTGCCGCCGTTCACGTTCAGCAGCGCCTGGAACGGGATCGTCTGGATCAGGATCTTCTCGCCGTCGTCCTTGGCCGCGTCGCTCAGCTTCAGGCGGCCGATGCTGAAGGCGACGAAGTCCGAGCCGGCCGAGTTATCGGCGGTGAACACGGCGTAGGCCGAGATCTCCGACTCGTTGAAGAACGCGTCGCGCAGCACGGTCGAATCGAACTTGGCCGTCAACTGGCCGGTCACGACGACGCGGCCCGACGCGACCTGGTCGGCCACGTTCGCGCCGATGCCCGGCTCGGCGGACTGGCCGCAGGCGATGTCGATGCTCATGCTGGTGATCGTGCCGCCGGACACGCCGCCGATCGACACCACGCCGTTCACCGCGGCCATCGTGCCGGTCACCGTGACGGGCGACGGGCTCGTGAAATACTGGGCGGCACCGGCGGTGGCATCCTTGCCGGCGAATTCCACCGAGACCGTCGACATGCCGGTGGCAGGCATCGCCAGCGACACCTTCGACACCTTGCAGCCGCTGAACACTTCGCTCGCCGGGACGTCCGGGAACCAGTGCTCGATCGAGAACGACTTGTCGGTGTGGCCGGTCTGCGGCACCATCGACTTCTTGCCGATCACGGTGACGGTCGCGCTGGCGATCGGGCCTTCGGCGACCAGCGCGCTGCCGTTCAGCGTGCGGCCGGTCAGCACGGTCGCGGTGACGCCGGTGACGAGGAAGTTCTTGCCCAGGTTGGCGGCATTGAAGGCGCCCGCGGTCAGGCGCACGACGTCGCCGATCTTGACGCCGTCGGCCAGGAACGAGCCGGCGGCGCGGGTGAGCGTCCAGGCGCCGGCCGTGCCGCCGACCGTGATCGACGCGCCGGAGATCGCCACGCCGGCGGCGAAATCCTTCTTCAGCGCGGCGGCAAGGAAGTCGGCATAGGTCTTGGCCGACAGTTCACCGGCGATCGTGCCGCCGACCTTGCGCAGGCCGTGGCGGAAATCGGCCACCTGGAAGTCGGTGCGGATCTCGTTGCTCTGGTAGGTGTCTTTGGACAGGTTCAGCGACGAGGTCACGCGGCGCAGCGCCTGGGCGGCGGATTGCGCCGGCAGCACGCCATAAGTGGTCTCGGGCTTGTAAGTGACCTGCTTGAATACTCCGCTTGCGGTTCCCATGTTTCTCCTTTAGGACATAAAAAAAGCCCGCAAGCGCATGCTGTGCGGGCTGGTTGACGAACTTGGTATTTCAATCGGCTTCGTAGTACGTGACGCCGAATTCGAGCGTTTGGCGGAACGTGCCGCCGGCGTCGGTGACGTCCGGGCCGGACGGCCCGCGTACGACACTGACGACGTCCAGGCCGGCGATGCTGCCGCTCTGCAGGTGGCAGGCGCGGCGCACGGCCGCGAGCAGCGTCTTCGTCTGGTCATAGCCGGCGCTGACGGCAGTCACCTGCACACGTGCCGTGACGAGTGCCGCTTCTCCGCGGCCGCCGCGGCCAGGCTCGGGGACGCCGGCCAGTTCGGCCACGTACAGCGCGGGCAATGCCGCCGGATCCGGCTGCGGCGCGCCGGACAGGATCTGGCCGGCCGGCACGCCCAGGTCGGCCGCGCCGGCCAGCAGCGTACGGATGATGAGGGTGGACATGACTTCCTTTCGTTCGGGGTAAAAAAAAAGCCCGGATCGGGTCCGGGCTGTCGATGGACGGACAGCGTCGCCGCTGTCGTGGTCTGTCGCGTGTTTCGGCTATCGGTGGCGGGGGTGCCGCGCATTACGGGTGCCGAAAGAATGTAGGTAGAAGTATAAACAAAACTACTGTGTTTTTATACAGTATCAGCCTAAAACACGAAATATTTTCAGGCTGGTGACCACGGCGCCGGACGGCCTAGCGGTTGCGCAGGCGACGGTTCGCCAGGCGCGCCTGGCTGGCCGCGATGTTGTGCAGCTCGCTCACCATGTCCTTGACCCGCTCGCGCACGAAGCCGCCGGCGCAGTCGATCGGCGCCTCGCCCTTGCCGCCGCATGCGGCGCACACGCCCGCCTGCGCGTGGCCGGTGCCGGCGCAGGTCTTGCACGTGCTGTCGAGCCAATAGGCAAGCGAATGCTCGGCGACGGTGCGGTACAGCTTGTGCGCGGCCTGCGCATCCCATGCCGTGTTCTCGGGCACCCAGCGGCGCGCGCGGCCGCGCTTCGTCACCTGCGCCGTCCACAGGCGCAGTAGCTGCGCCAGGTTGGCGGTATTGCCTTCGAACGCCTGCGACGTCAGGCGGTCCGCATACTTCACGCGGTACAGCAGCAAGCCGATGTCGCCCGTCGCTTCGGCGGCCGCGAACGCCGCCGCCATCAATGGATCCGCATGGTGGTGCCGGTCGTCGTTCGTCAGATTCGGCGCGCCCAGCGCCCGGATATAGCGGTCTGCAAACCCCATCACTTCCTCCTCGGTCTCCCGGCCATGCCGGCCCTCCGCCAGCACGATGCCGGGACATTGTGTTTCGTCGTTATCGATCCTGCGCCGGTCCGAACAGCGCGGTCACGAGCGGATCGCGCCGTCCGACGCGCGGGTAGCTGCGCACCGTCGTCTGCACCGGCGCGAAGGCGTCGTCGTCCGCTGCCTCTTCCGCCTGTTCCACCGGCGCCGCAGGCGCAGGTCCGGCATGCCAGAGGTACTGCCAGCGCGGCTGGCCCAGGTTGACCTTCTCGCGGTGGACGCGGCCCCTTTCCAGCAGGCGCTCCAGGCGCAGGCGCGTCGCCGCCAGCGAATAGCCGGCGTCGTGCGCCAACTGGTCGGCGAGCCGCGGTCCCGTCCCGAGCTGCGCCTCGATGGCCGTTTCCAGCGGGTCCGTGGCGCGGCGCGAACGCGGTGTGTGCGTATCTCCCATAAAACCCTTTCAAAGGTTTAGTATTTGACGTAGAGTATAGAACTCTAAACTGATCGAAGTCAAGAACACTAAACCTTAAAAAGTTTAGAATACTTAACATGAACCGCTTATCCGAACGCCTCGACCACATCTACCGCACCACGCCGCACCTGGAAGGCGAGCGTGGCCAGACGGGCCTCGTCAAAGCCTCCGGCGCCTCGAAAAGCGTGGTGAACCAGTGGCTGACCGGGAAAATCAAGTCGATGGACATCCGCTACGCGCTGAACATCGAGCGCGAGCTCGGGTTTTCGCACATCTGGCTGATGACCGGCGAAGGCGACCCGCGCCAGGCGCCCTTCCACGGCCTGAAGGACGGCATGCCGGTGCGCCCGGCCGACAACGACGACAGCGAATTCGTCCAGATCCGCATGGTCAAGCTGCGGCTGTCGGCCGGGATCACGGGCTTCCAGGCGGAGCCGGAACGCCGCGACGGCGGCACGCTCGGCATGCGCCGCACGTGGATCGAACGGCACAACTACCACCCCGACCACCTGATGGCCATCCTCGTCAAGGGCGAGAGCATGGAACCGTCGCTGTACGCGGGCGACATCGTCATCATCAACACGCTCGACACGAAGCTCGTGGACGGCGCCGTGTATGCCTTCAACTACGAAGGCGAAGCGGTCGTGAAGCGGCTGTCGCGCGACGCCGGCAAATGGTGGCTCACCTCGGACAATCCGGACCAGCGCAAATACCACCGCAAACTCTGCCAGGGCAACGCCTGCATCGTCATCGGCCGCGTCGTGCGCAAGGAAAGCGACCGGATATGAAACTCGAGGTCGCCCAGGCCGAGCTGAAAGGCGTGCGCGTGGCGCTGGCCTTTCCGCCGCCGGCCTGGGTCGCGCCCGGCGTCGGCGATGTGCTGCTGGAACGCCTCCGCCCCTGGTTCCCTACCCTGCCCATCCTGCTCGTCGCCGTGCAAAAGCATGGCGTGCGCGCGCATGCCGCGTTCCAGGCGCAGGCGCTCGTCGACGGTGCGGATCTCGCGCACCTGGCGCGCACGACGATCGACCTCGACGTGCCGCCGACGCCGCCGGACGAGCCGCCGCCATTCTAGTCATCCGGCCGGCAAACGATTTCGCGCCAGTGGCCGTCCGCGCGCATTCACGCCCTGAAAACATGTAGTTAAGCGTTTTCCTATTTTTGTTGACACCGCATCGCGTTCTGATTACGATTTACTCAATAATCAGACTAACAAGGAGACGGCGCGATGACAGCGAAAACGATTTTCTGCGGCATCCTGCTGGCGGCCTGCGGCACGCTGGCCGCAACGGCCGCGGAACCGATCGACGCCGTCATCGCGAAGGACTTCAGGGTCGCCACCGCGCAATACCGTGTCCTGCTGGACAAGGCCGCGGGCAAGCAAGGTTTCCCTCGCACCGTGGAGCGCGGCGAGTTGAAGATGGTCGGTCCGGGCGACTGGACGGCCGGCTTCTTTCCGGGCTCGCTGTGGTACCTGTTCGAAGCCACCGGCGACGCGACATGGAAAACGGCCGCGCTGCGCTACACGGCGCTGACGGCGCCCGCCAAATTCGACAAGTCCCAGCACGATCTCGGCTTCATGCTGGGCGCCGGCTACGGCAACGGCCTGCGCCTCGTCGACGACACGGCCACCCGCGTGGCCTACCGCGACGCCCTGCTGGCCGGCGCGACGACGCTCATCACGCGCTTCAATCCGAACGTCGGCAGCATCCAGTCGTGGGACCTGTGGCCGAATACGACGTGGGCCTTCCCCGTCATCATCGACAACATGATGAACCTGGAACTGCTGATGTGGGCATCGAAAGCCGCGAACGAACCGCGCTACCGCGAGGTCGCCATCGCCCATGCCGACACCGCGCTGAAGAACCACTTCCGCCCCGACGGATCGAGCTTCCACCTCGTCGACTACGACCCGAAGTCGGGCGCCGTGCGTGCGCGCGTGACCGTGCAGGGTTACGCGAACGACTCGGCGTGGGCGCGCGGCCAGGCGTGGGGCCTGTACGGCTACACGATGATGTACCGCGAAACGCATCGCGAAGAATATCTCCGGCAGGCGCAAAAAATCGCCCGCTTCTACATGACCCATCCACGCCTGCCGGCCGACAAGGTGCCCTACTGGGACTTCGACGACCCGGCCATTCCCGACGCCCCGCGCGATTCTTCCGCCGCCGCCATCGCCGCCTCCGCGCTGCTGGAACTGGCGACGTTCTCCGACCACGAGACGGCGGCGCGCTACCGCGACTTCGCCGAACAGACGCTGCGCAGCCTGTCGTCCGACGCCTATCTCGCTGCGCTTGGCGACAACCATGGCTTCCTCCTCAAGCATGCGACCGGCCACAAGCCGGCCAATTCGGAAATCGACGTACCGCTGAATTACGCGGACTACTACTTTCTGGAGGCGCTGCTGCGCATGCAGGCGGCACGCCTGAAGGCGGCGCGCGGCGGGACTGGCCCCAGCTCAGTCCCAGCCATTGGGACGCATGCTAAGATGTGCCGCTGAGTAACGATCAACTGCCATGAAAAAGACCGTCCCGACCATCCGCGACGTTGCCGCAGCAGCCCACGTGTCCACTGCCACGGTGTCGAAATTCATCAATGGCGTACAGCGCTTTTCGCCCAAGGTCGAGGCGGCGATCGAGTCCGCGATCGCGGGCCTTGGATATAAATCGAATCCACTGGCGAAGTCGATGATCACGGGGCGCACGAACACCATCGGCCTCTCCGTGCTGGACATCACCAACCCGCACTTCTCCAGCATCCTGAAGGGCGCGAACCGCGTGGCGCACGACCAGGGCTATTCCGTGCTGCTCGTCGACACCGAGGAAACGCCGAGCCGCGAGCGGCGGACGCTGGAAGAACTGAGCCGGCGCGTCGACGGCATGATCGTGTCCTCGCGCATGCGCGAGCACGAGATGGGGTGGATGACCGAGATCGACAAGCCGCTCGTGTTCTTCGGCACCTTGGCCACATTGCCGCTGCCCACCGTGGTCAGCGACGATCGCGCCGGCGCATACATGCTCGCGCAACACCTCCGCATGCTGGGCCACCGTCGCATCGCCTACCTGGGCTTCTCCATGTCGCGGCGCGACGACGAGCGCTTGGGCAGCATCCGCGAATCGCTGAACGCGGCCGGACTGGACCTCACGGTCTTCGACGCCGAGGCGCCGTCGCTGGCCGAAGGCGAGCGCCTTTGCTCCGCCATCGTGCTGGGCAGCGAGCGCCCGGATGCCCTGATCTGCTACAACGACCTGATGGCGCTAGGCTTCATGAAGGAAGCGTCGAACCTCGGCATCTCGATTCCGCAGGACATCTCCGTCGTCGGCTTCGACAATATCCCCTATGGCAAATACACGACGCCGGCACTCACCACCGTCGACCTGCAGAGCGAACGCATGGGCGCAACGGCTATGGAAAAGCTGCTGGCCGTGATCCGCGGCGAGCACGTCGAGAAGCTCACCAAGGTCGCGCCGCAACTGATCCTGCGCGCGTCGACGATCGCCCGCCGTCCCTGATCCCCCGCCGCCGTTTTCTCGCCGGTAGAGTTGGCCCACCTTTTAGGAAAACGTTCAACAACAACAGAGACACATATGCCTCCTGGCCGGCTACCGCGTCAAGTACCGCGGCGACTTCCCCGATACGCAGGCATGGGAAGTCCACGTGCGCAAGGTTGCGCAGCGGCTGGCGGCGCCGCTGCGGGTGACGGGGCCGGAGTTAATCCGGGATGTCTCATCCACGGAGCTGCATCCGCACTTCGAACGCGATGACCTCGACATTGTTTTGAACGTTCTTCTTTTGATGCGAAAGATAAACGTCGTAAAAATACGGTTCGGCCGACAAGGCGGCGAGATAGTCCACCAACGACTTCATGTCGCGCGAAGTCCCCCGTAACGCCAACCGCCGCGCCACCTTGTCCGGCAGCAGCTCGAATAATGCGATGTTCGGATGACTGGTGCGCTCCAGCGCCGCAAACATCGGGTACCACGAAAAGCCCAGCTCCTGGCGCAATGCGTTCCAGTGGCGTTGCGACTCCAGATCGGCAGGCGACGGCCTTGGAGGCTGGCGGCTGGACGTCGTCTGTCTCAGCGCAGCCAAGATACGCTCTTGCCTGAGCAGGTTCTCATGGTGTCGATACAGCGCCAAGCCACTCCAGGCCGGCGCCGCGATGGACGCCGCCAACAGCAGCCACCATAGCGAGGCACGTCGTGGGACAGGTCTGAGATATCGTTTTGCGTGATCCATGGTCAACCCCATGCCAGTCCTGGAAGGACCTTGAAACTGGACGACGGAAAGCGGTTCCTGATCATTTCCGTCTCCATGTCGTCGGTACCGGCCGCCCAGAACTGGACGCGCGACACCGATGGAAATACCGCCTCGATGCCGTTCGACAGCCGTCGGGCAGCATCGGACAGACCGCTCCCCATCGGCTGCACGTGAATACCCGCACACGCCGTCCCGTCGAACATCAGCGCGCTCAGGCGCCCCCATTCGCGCAGGACGAGGATGCTCCGGGTGCCGCGCGCGCCGCACGCGTTGCGCCAGTAGGCGTGGGCGGACATCGGCATGATCGAACGCAGCCGGATACCGCGTTCGAGCAGGCGATTCCGCACGTCCATGACGAGCGGCCGGGGCAGCGCATAGCCGACGCCCACACCGCGGAAATGACGATACGCGACCTGCACGATCCACTCTCCTTCCAGTTCGAAACCGGCCTGGTCGAAACAGGCGCGGGCATAGGCCTCGTACTGCTCTTCGCTCCGGAGATTGTCCTGCCAGGGCAGCGGTATCGAACGGGCGACGCCATCGGACACGATCAGGTCGATCTGCGCACGGCCCCGCAGCGCCCCCGCATCGAGGATCCGGTTCAGGCCGTCCATCACGTCGAAGACCGGCGCCGAGGCGGGCGTGGACCTGCCGACCTCCCTGCCGCCTGCGCCGAAGAGCCGGCACGCGTCGGGGGACACGAGGGCCGTGAAGCGCTCAGGCCACAAACGTAACACGATTCACCTCCTGCAAGGTTGTGTGGCCTTCCCTGACCATGTCGAGCGCCACGTCACGCAGAAACCGCGTCCCCTCGCTGCGCGCCTGTTCCTTGAGCGACCGGATCGACGCACGCGCGACGATCATCTCGCGGATCTCGTCGGTCAAACGCAGCACCTCGGCGATCGCCCGGCGCCCTTTGTAGCCGGTATTCCGGCATTGCGCGCAACCGCGTCCGGCCTTGAACCGATACTGGCCGGGGTCGGCGATGCCCGATTCCTCCAGCAGCGCGCGATCGACTTCCACGTCCGCCACGCAATACGGGCAATTCTGGCGTACGAGGCGCTGCGCGACCACGCCCGTCAGCGACGACACGAAGTTGTACGGGTCCACACCCATGTGCATGAAGCGCCCGATCACGTCGAACGTGTTATTGGCGTGTACCGACGTGAAGACCATGTGTCCGGTCAGCGCGGATTGCACCGCGATCTGCGCCGTTTCCGGATCGCGGATCTCGCCGACCAGGATCTTGTCGGGATCGTGACGGAGAATCGAGCGCAGGCCGACTGCGAACGTCAGGCCTTTGCGCTCGTTCACGGGAATCTGCAACACGCCGGGAAGCTGGTACTCGACCGGATCCTCGATCGTGATGACCTTGTCTTCGCCGTGATTGATCTCGGTAAGCGCCGCATACAACGTAGTGGTCTTGCCGCTGCCGGTCGGTCCCGTCACGAGCATCATGCCGTACGGTTCCGCGGCCAGGCGGCGCAGCAGCGCGATCGTGCGCGCGTCGAAACCGAGCGAATCGAGCGTCAGCCGCTGCACACTGTCCATCAGCGCCTTCTTGTCGAGCACGCGCAGCACCGCGTCTTCGCCGTGAATGCTCGGCATGATGGACACGCGGATGTCGATGTCGCGGCCTTTCGACGCGACGCGGAAGCGCCCATCCTGCGGCACCCGCTTCTCGCCGATGTCCAGCTCCGCCAGGACCTTGATGCGCGCGATGCACTGGTCCGCGAGGACGGGGTTATTAACCATCGCGATCTTGTTCAGCACCCCATCGATGCGAAACTTGATCAGCAATCCCTGCGGCAGCGATTCCAGGTGAATGTCGCTCGCTTCCAGCCGCAATGCATCGAACACGGTCGAGTTGATGAGCTTCACGGCGGGACTGGCCTCGCCCTGGATGGACGTCAGGGTCAGCTCGGCGCCCGAACTGCGTTCGATGACACCGGCAACCTCTTCCCCGACCGCGTCGGCCACGGCGCTGAACGATGCCTCGTGAGATTCGAGCCTGGCGAGCAGCAATCGGGGATCGGCCATGCGGACGTCGGCGACGTCGAGGGTGGCAAGCCACGCACCGAGCGCCGGCAACAGGGGCTGACCGATGACGGCCTGCCGCCTGCCGCCCTCGTCGCGCGCAATGAAAACGACGCGCGCCACCATCTGCGCGTACGCGACGGTCTCGAAGTCCGGCATCAGCGCGTCGAACGCATCGTCCGCGATGAGTTCATAGCCCAGCAGGTCGGACGCGTGACGCAACGCGGCATCGCGCGGCATGTCCCGGCGCTGCGCCAGGACGTCGAGCCATTCCACGGGATGCGTGCTGCTGGCCGACGCAAGGTCTTGTATCGTAAAACTCACGGGATCCTTTTCACACGATATTGGCGAGGTCGAAGATCGGGCTGTACAGCATCAGCACGATGGCACCAACCACCAGGCCGATGCCCAGCATGAGGACAGGTTCGATCAGGCGGCCGGCGGTATCCACCCACATCGCCGTCTCCTGGTCGTAGAAATCGGCGATATGGTTCATCATCTGCGCCAGGTTGCCGGACGACTCGCCGGCCACCAGCAGGCGCACGGCGACCTCCGTGCCCAGGCCGCAATCGCGCAGCGACGCCGACATCGGCATGCCTTCGCTGATGAGACGTGCCGCTTCGTCGACGCGGTCATGCATGGCCTGTGGCAGCGAAGCGCGTGTCATGCGCATCGCCGCCAGCACGCTGACGCCGCTGTGCAGCAGCATGCCGAGCGTTCGATACAGCCGCCCGAGCTGCAGCACCCACACGCGTTCACCGACCCAGGGCGTCGCCAGCAGGCGGCGAAACGCGGCGCCGCGGACCGTGGGATGGAATACCAGCACAACCAGCGCCAGCGTCAACGCGGCGAATCCGCCCCATGCCACGACCTGGTGGTTGCGGACGAAGGTGCCCCACCATTGCACGAATGCCGCACTGCCGTTGCGCATCGTCCCCACGTCGTCGTACACGGCACTGAACCGCGGCAGCACGTACAGCATGAGGAACGAGATGACGAGGAAGCCGACACCGAGAAGAATCGCCGGGTAGGTTGCCGCCGCCTTCAGCTTGCCGCGCAGCGTGTCCAGCTGCTGCCGGTACAGCTGGTAGCGCCGGATCGACGCGCGCACGGTGCCGGTCGTTTCGCTCGACCGGACCATCGCGATATACAAGGGCGGAAAAATCGACGGCAGGCCATCCATGGCATCGGACAGCTGCTTGCCCGAACGAAGGCTGCGCAGCAGGACGTCGTACACGGCCCGGCTCGCCGGCTTGCGGTCGTTCCGGCCCAGGATCTCGATCGCGTCGACGACGGTCTGGCCAGCCTCGAGCAGCGAATGCATCTGCTGGTTGAAGACATTCAGGTTGAAATCCCGCCCGGTTTTCGCGATCGGCACTAGGCCCCGTGCGGCCTTCAGTTCGATGATGCGACCGCCCGAGTTGGCGATCAGTTCGCGCGCCTCCGCTTCGTTGGCGGCATCGATCACGCTGTCGACGACAGCCATCGCGGCATCGAGCTGCTTGACGTGGAATTGCATGTTCAGTCCCAGTTGACGATATCGACATCCTCGCCGGTGCCACCCTGCTGTCCGTCGGCGCCGAGGGAAACGATCTCGTATTCGCGGCCTTCCCCGCCGGGCGTCCTGTAGGCGTACGCATGGCCCCATGGATCCGTTGGAATGCCCTTTTTCAAATAGGGACCGTGCCAGTTTGCCTCGTTGGGCGGCTGGACGAACAATGCAACCAGGCCGGCCTCGGTGGAGGGATAGTGGCCCGTATCGATGCGATACTGGTCCAGCCCTTTTTCGAAGGATTCGATCTGGGCCCGGGTAATCTGCGCCTTGGATTTGCCGATCTGGCCGAAGTACTTCGGCGCCACGAACGCGGCGAGCAGACCGATGATCACGATGACCACGAGCAGCTCGAGCAGCGTGAACCCGGCTGGTGGCGCGCGGCGCATGCGGAGTGTGATGAATGAAGCCATGCGGTCGTTACCTGGGTTGATAAACGAATTTCCAGTCGCTGTAATGCTTGGCGCCCGTGAACGCGGCCAGCGCGTCCGGAAAACCCGCCTGCTTGAGCGGGACGGCATTCGAATCCGGATGGACGCCGATGATCCGTCCCTCTTCGTTGCGGATGACGGTCCAGGCGCCACCGGACAGCGGATCGGTGTACAGCCTGCGCAAGGGTCGCGTCGGGCGCACCAGGCGGCTGTCGTACAGCAGGTCCTTCAGTTCCTGCGGATAACTCTTGCCCGTGCCCGGCGAGCTCTCGTAATAGATCCGTATCGCCTCGCGGTAGGCCAGGCCCCGCCACAGCGTCTCGGCCTCCTTGTCGCGCCGCTCACGCGTCAGCGTGTTCTCCAGTGCCCGCACCGCCGTAATCGACAGCACCGCCACGAGGAACATGACGATCACGTAACTGAAACCCTGCTCGCGGCGCACGGCTACCAATCCTTGAGCCACGTGCCGTCACGTCCGGTATTCGGCGCGCCGCTGCGCACGTCGGCGATGGCACCCATCGAAGGATCCGGCGGCGGTACGGCAACCCAGCTGCGCGCGCTCTGCGTGAACGGATCGACCGGCACCTTGCGCAGGTAACGCTGCTTGACCAAATCGTCGAGCGTGTCCGGATACTTGTTGCGGTCCGCATAGAACTTGTCGATCGCATCGCGCAGCACGTACAGGTCCTCGCGCAACACGTCTTCCTTTGCCTTGTCCAGGTTGCCGAAATAGCGCGGAGCCGCCATCGCGACGAGGAAACCGAGGATGGCCAGCGTCACCAGCAATTCGATCATCGTGAACCCGTGCCGGCGCATGTCACCACTCCCGGTACGGCTGGCCGTTCAAGCCGGTCAGTGGCGAGTTCGAATACACGTCGAATACGTCGACGCCTTCGCGCGGCGCATCGGGCGGCGAATCGAAGCTGCGCTTGCCCCACGTATCCGCAGGTGCAATGGACAAATCGGAGATAAACGGATCGCGCGGGATTCGCCGCAAGAAGTACAGCGGCGGCCCATTCTTGTTGGCTTGGTCCTGCACACCCGTAGCCAAGTCCGACAGCGTGGGCGGATAGCCCGAATCGTCGGGCTTCAACGCGATATGCCCGCTCGCGGCGGCCGCCTTGTAAGCGTCGATGGCGCCGCGTATATCGCGCAGCGCCTGGCGCAGCTGCCGCTCCTTGTCGCGCCGCACGGTCGTTTCGATGACGGGCACCGCCACCGTCGCCATCACCGCGAGAATGGCCGCGGCGGCGAGCAGTTCGATGAGGCTGAAACCCTCGGCGGACTGGAGCGACCGACGCTTCAATTGGCCACCGTGACGACGTGCGCGACAGGCAGCGCCGGGCTGCCGATCGCCTTTTGCGCCCCGACGGGGGTCATTGAGATCACCGAGACCGTCGCCTCGCGGCCCGGCCGCAACGGCTTGAGCGTCAGCGCCAGCACGCGGCCCGGCCCTTTCGCCGGCGCGTCGTCCTGCGCTTTGACACCGACGGACACACGCCCGCTCGCACCGTCGACGGACTTGCTGAAGGCCGACTTGCCGTCCTTGCCGAAATAGCCGGCGTCGTCCAGCGCGACGAGTTCGAAATCGGCCGGATCATAGGCGACCTGCAGCGACGCGGCGCGCAAGGCATCGGTACTGTCCATCGTCAGGACCAGTTGGACCGATTCCCCGACTTTCGCCGTCGACGGGGCCTCCCAGCGCAGCTGCGGCGCGTTCGCCGCGGTCGCCGGCGTCAGCGGGGCCGGCGGGGCAATGGGCGCCGTGCCCTGCGCCTCGGCCGCGCCCTCCGTCGTGACGGAGCGCAGTTGCAGCGGCCGGTCGCGCAGGCTCGCCTCGGTACCGGACCAGAACGATTCCGCGGCCGGGCTCTGGCGCTGGATATTGCGGATCAGGTGAGGCGTAATCGACAGCACGATCTCGTTCTTCTGGCGCGAGTCGTTCTGGCTGCCGAACAGGCGGCCGAGCAGGGGCAACTCGCCGATCAGCGGAATGCGATTGGCGGAGCGGCGGTCCTCGTCGCTGATCAGGCCAGCCAGGATCTGCGTTTCGCCATCGCGCAACCGCAACGCGCTGCTGAAGTTCCGGGTGCCGATCTGGTAGGCCTGCGACCCGTTGTTCGTCTTCACGGCGGACACCAGCGAACTCACTTCCAGCGACAGCTTCAATCCGACTTCGTCGCGCAAGTGGATTTCCGGCTCCACCTCCAGTTTGAGGCCCACGTCGAGGTACTGGATGTTCTCGGTGACGAACGTGTTCGTGCTCGTCGTCGTCACGACCGGCACCTTGTCGCCGATCAGGATCTTGGCCTTTTCGCGGTCGCGCACGCGGATGCGCGGATTGGCCAGCAGGTTCGCATCGCCATCCGTCTTCTGCAGGTTGATCGTCGCACTGGGCACCGTGATGCCGATGGTATCCGCCGTCAGCGCCTTCAGGTCGCTCAGCTTCATCGTCGCCGTCGTCGTGCCGTTCGTCGGCGTCGACGTCGTGCCGCCCAGCGGCGATACGGTCAACTGGCTGCTCCACTGGATACCGGCGTTGAGCAGGCGCGAACGGTTGATTTCCAGGACTTCGACTTCCAGCATCACTTCGGGCTCGTCGAGGTCATGCAACCGGATGAGCTTTTCCGCGAGGCCGATCGCTTCCGGACTTTCGCGCAGCACCAGAAGATTGTATTTGTCGTCGACGAAGATATCCTTCAGCTTCAACACGGTCTTGAGCATGTTGGCGGCCTGCTTGGCCTCGACGTTCGACAGGTAGAACGCGCGCACCACGAGATCCTGGTATTCGCGCTGTTTCGCCGGCGTGCTCGGATAGATCAGCACGCTGCTCGAATTGAGGACCTTTTTTTCCAGCTGGCCGGTGGACAGGATTACGTCGATGGCGTCGTCCAGCGACGTGTGCTTGAGGAATACCGTCGTGCGCTGATCGGGACGTACGTCGCGGTCGAAAATGAAATTGATGCCCGTCGTGCGCGATAACGCATCGAACACCAGCTTGATGCTGGTGTCGCGGAATTCGAGATTGATGGGCTTCCGGTACACCTGGCTCAGGCTCGGCGGCGTGATCGTCTGTTTTGCCTGCACGGCGTCGAGCTCACGGCGCACGGCCAGTGCGCCGGCATGGCCGGGAGCACGCTTCAACGCACGCGCAATCAATTCCGCGGTCTGCGCCATGTCGCCTTGCTTCAGCACGCCGAGCGCCTCCTTGGCGTCCGCATCCGCAAGCCCCAGCTCGCGCAGTTTTTCCTGTCCCGCCAATGCGCGCGCATTCGCGGGGTCGTAGCCCAGGATGGTGGCGTAACGTTGGGCGGCCCTGGCACGGTCGCCATTCGCCAACGCGTCCTGCGCCTCGGCCAGCAGCGTATCCGTCGACGTTTCGCGCGCGCGTAGTGCGTCGCGGCGGTATTCGTGGTCGTCCGGCGCCAGCTTCGATGCCTGCGCCAATTCGGAAATGGCAGACGGATAATCGCGTTTCCCGAGCGCTTCCATACCGGTCCGGTGATGCATTTGCGCGGCACAGCCGCCCAGCGCTCCCGTCGCGAGAATTAAGGTGCTCCAGCGATACAACATGTTCTTCATGAATGCCTTTACTGAGCCGGGATCGGCAACGTCTGCCTGACCCCTGACTGAACCGACTCGAACTCGATCGTGCTGTCGTCGACGGCAACGACCTTGTAACTCCCCTCCAGAACGTCGTTCTGATGCGCGAGCACCACTTCCTCGCCGCGCCCCAGATAAATGATGCGGTTGCCGCCGTCCTGCATTTGTCCGAGGAAGCGGTAAGGCAGCGGCGGCGGGGGCGCTTCCGGTGCGGGTGCGGCCTGCGCCAGTTCCACGGGCTGCACGGCACGCGCGCTGTCGACCGCCGGCGGCGGCGCGTCCCATACGCGGGGGCCGAACGGGTTGTCGTCGCTCGCGATCCAGACGGGACGAGGTTGATCTGTCGAAGCCAGTGCGGCCACGAGCTTTACCGCCGGATCCGGCCCGGGCCGCGGCGTCACCGGCGCCGGGGGCTCGAACTGCTCATCGACGGGGTAAAACATGGCGACGACCGTTGCCACAAGTGCGGAAAACAGCACGACCCATCTGATCTTCGCGTGCTTATCCATGGTCGGTTTTGCTGAAGAACGCGGAGAACACGAGTTCGCAACCGAGGACCGGTGCGGCGGCATCGGTCCGGCTGCAGCGGATATTGTCCAGTGTGGCGTTCGGCATTTCCGACTGCACGACGGACAGGAACTTGCGGATTTCGCTGTAGCCGACTTTAGTCGTGAGCGTGATCCGGTATTTCAGATACGGCGTGCGGTCGGCATTGTCCAGGGAGTAGGCGACCTCCTCCAGGGGCACATGCAAGTCATCGGCGATGGTGTTGAAGTTCTTGACGATTTCGGCGCTTTGCAGTGGCGGGAGCTCGATCGCCGCCACGTCGGCGCGTTTTGTCTGCAGCGCAGTTAGGCTTCTTTGCAGCAGCGCTCTCTTTTCGACTGCCAGGTTACCGGCTTGCCGCTGGACGATGGCCCATTCTGCCAGGATGGCGATCAGCAGCGCCATGCATGCCGCTGTTCCGATCAGCTGCACCGGGTAGGCTGCGTAGGCGCGCCTGAGGTGGAAACGGCAGAGAAGGGAGAGGTACACCGGGGACCGCCGTGGCGATGATTATTGCGATCATGAAATTATATGGGGGAGAGATCCACATATTCTCTCTGAATGTAACGATGGGGATAAATGTCTGTACAACAGGGCGTAGTGTCGCGCGGGAGCGACAGATTTGTCCAGAACGATCTGTCTTCAACAAATAAAGAGAACCGACGTATAGAGCGCAAAGTCACCCACAGGCGGGAGGTTACCGGGGAAATAGGTCGCATTAACCGAGCTCTCATTTAATTGCAGCCGTCTAGAGATAACCAAGTTGTTTTAATTACCCCATTCAATCAATACCCCTTATCTCTTCCATTGCAAGCACGAGCGAAACTACTGAAAATAGTTTTGTTTGCCTCCGCATCACATCAATGACTTACCCACATTAGATGACATGCGATGTCAAGTATATTTCCACGTAATCTCATCGACAGGTAACGCGAGCACGTAGCGCCAACCGAATCCTGTCGACCTCAGCAGACCTGGGTTCACTTAAACATTTCACCTTATTTGTGACGAATGATTTCAATCCGCATCGACAGACCAGCCTTAAACACAATTTCGATCGAGCTTCCATCTTATGTATTCCAAGCCGCCCCATCAAATCCATGGAATACTTTTTTATCTTAGCGACACGGCATTCGACCTGGCTTTTCCGACGAACAAGTACAAAATAGTTCGCACCACAAGATATCCAATTCGCCGAAATCTCGTGATTATTTAGAAATCTTCATACTTAACAAATAATTTCCCAACCTTCTCTGGGCCTTGACGAACAATCAATTGTCTTACTGACGTTACCACCACCTCCGAATTTGAAATGACTGGGATAGAGGGTCGGCGAGAAATTGAGCCCATACTTGACTGCGCCAAAATTTCGATATCCTTTGACTGAGATTCTCCTCCCTGGACTCGGACAAACACCCGATATGTGCCCGTAACATTCAAGCCATCATCACAAATCAACTCGTCAGATATGATGTACATCCCAGGCTCAACAAGAACAGAACGTGCGTCCTTGCTCTCACATGTATTAGATGGAGCCCCAGACATAAGTAGTCCAGTTAAATAAATCGGCTTCCAGAAGATAAATAGAAGTAGCGCAAGGACAACCATGGTGATGGACGCACTTAATTTAACAGACTTCCTCATTTTCACATCCCACTATAGTCCGATTTTTTTAGCGCAGGCATCGCTGCAGCTGGATTGGATGCGCCGTAGTGCAAGTCCCATAAACGTTCGCCTTGCCTATAATCGTAAATTAAAGCGTTCGATAATGCGAAGAAAAATGGGTGCATGGGCTCCTGATACTTCGACTTAAACGCAGCGTAAGTGTTTGCGATCGCAGATGTGAGAGCCCAGTTCATGCCTTGAGCGGCTAGGCCGTAGCCGATCGCCACGTTAGCAAATTCCCGGTATCTCTCTGTGAATATATATCGCCCACTATCATCCCTCATCCTTTGGAAATCCCACCTTCCACCCTGACGGAATTCCGAAATCTTTGTCAAGTCGTGACTGAGCTGCTCTGAAACATTATCTAAGTTGGCGCGAGCCGGGCCGTACATTTGATTGCCAAACGAATCAAACACCGCGTTACCAAGTGCATCCTTCAACGGACGCGGCTCATTTCCCGGTATCGTGAAATTACTAGTATATTTGACTCCACCAACGACGCAAGTTTCTTGGGCGCAGTCACGAATAACGCCTCGACTAGTTGCTGTGTTTGCCGAGACATCATGCTGCTCGAAAAAACAACTACTTTATCGCTTCCAAAGCAGAATTTCGGGATTAGTGAAAGGTTCGGCCCGATTCAACTCTGTGTACCAATCAACGCTAGGGAACTGCAAAACAGACTGTAGACGATTTGAAAAATCATCAAATCCCGCAAAAGATTCGCCTATCCAATACCATTTTTCAGGTGTTTCGAGCACCAAAAAAATCTCGTCACGCGTACCCATATCCTTGGCGACGGCTCGAATACATTTTATTTTGGACAAACGTACCACTTCATTAAGCCGGCTATTTTTGCGCAGCGATATCACATCATCCGCAATAGAAACAGACCACTGATCACGTCCACCGTGTCGGATACGGAACATAATATCAAAGACCACTTGAATGACACTCTCGATTATCCTGCCCAACATATTGGCTCTCCTAGGCAGGCGCTGATCAATTGACGATTTTTTCGGCGCCGTTGGTGTTTTTGACGATGCGGCTGCTTCGTACTTGAAATACGATTTTTTGGCTCGGCCACAGGCGATTTTTCAGTAAGTTGGCGGTGTTTCTTGTGCCCTCCGGCACTCAGGACGCACGTCGGGTGTCAGTGATCGTAAATCGCCGGCCAGCCAGTACCAGATTGGCGAAACCGAACAGCGTGAACAGTTGTGCTGTGTTCTTGGCCAAGCCGCGATAGCGCGTCTTCCGATGACGGAACAGGTTCTTGATGACATGGAACGGATGCTCGACTTTCGCCCGTACGCTCGCCTTGAGGTGCTCCAGTTTTTCGAGCATCCGGCCGAGCTTGTTCTTGGGCAGAGCCTTACGCTTGGAACGCTTCATCGCCACATGCCAAGTCACCGATTTGCCGAGATTTTCCGCGCGCTTTTCCACGCCTTGGTAACCAGCATCGCCAAGCGCCGCGGATTCATCGCCGTGCAACAGCGATCCCGCTTGAGTGACGTCGGCGACGTTACCGGCAGTGCCGATGACGGTATGCACGAGACCGGACGCGGCGTCCACGCCCACGTGCGCCTTCATCCCAAAATGCCAATCGTTGCCCTTCTTCGACTGGTGCATTTCAGGATCGCGCTTGCCGTCCTTGTTCTTGGTCGAAGGCGGCGCCGCGATCAGCGTGGCGTCCACGATGGTCCCCTCACGCATCATCAGCCCCTTCTCGGCAAGGTGGCCGTTGATGGTCTCGAAGATCTTTTTCGTCAGCCCGTTGGCTTCGAGCAGATGGCGAAATTTAAGGAGCGTCGTCGCGTCCGGCGCAGACTCCCGATTGAGGTCGATGCCGACGAAAGCGCGGATCGCCTGGCTATCGTAGATCGCATCCTCGATGCCTTCATCCGAAAGGCCAAAACATTGTTGGGCCACGTACATGCGCAGCATCCGCGCCAGACCGATTGGCGGACGGCCCGCACCAGCGACTTTGGGATAAAACGGTTCGATTGCCTGCTGCAGCTTGTCCCACGGCGTGACCTTCTCGATCTCCGCAAGGAAGCGGTCGCGTCGCGTCAGCTTCTTCTTGTTCGCGTATTCAAGGTCGGAAAAGCTCTTCTGCATGATCGGCACGACTGCGTTGGATGAGTTGAAATTATCGCAGATGGGCAGGGCCGGTGGCACTTGGGGCGGATGAATTGATCAGCGGCTCCCTAGGGCAGCCTTTTGAACATCATTTTTGCCCTCGAACGCGGTATCAGACCATCGCGAACAGGGCAAAAAAGCGTATCTAATCAATCGGGTTTGGCACCTATCAACTAGCTGCACCAGAATTTCACCGAATTTCAGAGAATTTAACTGGATTGCAAATAATTTCAAAGAATTTCAAATATTTTTCATCTTACTGCACCGATTTTAAAACTATTTCAGGAAATTTCACCATGTCGGATATCCAGCCAACGGCAACCGCCAATATCGTTTCGCTTGATCTAGCCCGTCAGCGCCGGCATTATATTGACCTGGCTAATGCCGATCCGAAGTGGCAGCAGGTCAAAGCATCCTTTGCCTTCGAGGGGATCGAACTCACCGACGACAACGCGGTGCAGGCCGGCCGCATGATCGCTGGCGACATCACGTACGAACAGCTTGTCAGTGAATTACGCACCAAATCGTAAGCGTTACACCGCTGAGGTGCCTGCTGATGCATCGGAAATATGGCAGGGTATGGGGCGCGTCAGCGCCCACATAAACCACAGAGGTCGTATTTGCAATCAAGGGACTCCAATCACTTCCTCTAGAGTATTCGTAACATCAGTGATAAACCGATCGTACGCTTCCACATCTCCGCCATTTTCTGACACCCTCCCACGCTGCCATTCTAGAAAGCTTGGAATATACCAAATGAGGGCAAGCAGCCTAGCTGGGACCAGCTCTTGATCACGGAGATCAATGCTCCGGAGTATGCTTAACAAACCTGACGCCTCCGTTACATTAAAAATGCCAGATCTTAGATGATCAAAAAAGCCATTTTCATCCCAAGTCGCGTCTAACTTCTGAACTAAATTTTCCATATGATTCACTTTATTCTTTCAATCGCATTAGCAGGAATCGAATTTTGAATCAAGACCTCCTGGTCACGTTTTGCCCAGTTAGACATTCTACCGCCATTTTTAATCCCGCCAGATACGTCTGATATGGTTGACCCAACTTTACTCAAATCAATCCGTACAACTCCGTTGGCGCCATATTTCGAAAGCGCCGTATCCAAACTTTTGGTTGTAGAAATCCATTGAGTATCTCGTTTACCAGCAACGTGACTCAGCTCACTATTTCCGGCACCGGGCATGCGTGCACTTAACCCCAAAGCTGGATCTTCGCCAACTGCCAGTCCTCGATAAACAAATTTGCCTTCCGCTGTAGCAGCTTTCTCCACTGCACCAAAGCCACGTATTTCCTTACCGACAGGTCCGAGAAACTCGCTACCTAAGGTCATTGCAGCGGCACCGTAACTACCCTCGCCAGCCAGTCTTCCGACCTCAGGAAGGGAGGAGCCAGGCAATAGGTTGATGCCAAAAGTTACAATATTACCAAAATAACGCCCGACCATCTCCGCAGGTGTTTCCGCCCACATTACGCTTCGGTTAGCACCTGTATATCCATCCTTGAGTTGCTGGAAGATTCCACCGTTTGGTGCAGTGTTTGCCGAGTCATTATATTGGGCTCCGCCTGTTTTCCCGCTAACAGTCGGCGTTCCCTGAGGATTAGTCGTCTTGGCTTTTTCACCGGAGTTGTCAAATATAACCGCTACGCCCGCGCCAGTACCGAAGATACTGTCGCCGGAGCGCCGCGCCGCGGTATTCGATTGTTTTGTACATTCATCTTGCTCAGCCTTGCTACCGGAGCATGCTGCAACAAATCCGCTCGGATCAGTCAGGTTCGTAGGATTGTTCAGGACATAACTGTAGCGATTGTAGCTCTGACCATTCGTCGGATCCTGTACCAAAGGATCCCCGCTTAGGAACCTGCCGACCACCGGGTCGTAAACCCGGCCGTTCATGTGCACCAGGCCAAGTTGATCGAGCATCTCATGGCCAGTGAAACCGCGGTCATCCGTCATCTTGGTAGTATCGCCAGTCCGACGCTTACCCCACGGGTCATAGCTCAGTTTGTCGGGGCTTGCCAACGCGCCGGTGGCATCGGTCTGACCGATGACGCTGCCGAGGCGGTCGACATGCGTCCAGTGGAGTTCCGGCGCGGTCGAGCCTGGCTTGTCGATCTCGACACCGAGACCGTTCGGCCAATAGGTTTTGACCGTCGTGCCGCTCGCATTGGACTCCACCTCCTGCGCACCGGCGTAGATGACGGTCGTGCCGTCTCCACGCACTTGGCGCACCCGCTGGTGTTCCGTGCCGTAAGTAAAGATTGTTCGTGCGCCATCCGTGCATTGTGCGTTGGTACCGCCTTGCGTAATGACCGACGGCATGTCAAAACTGGTCCAGCACACGCGGCGACCATTGCCGCTCAGCTGGTTACCGTTCGCGTCATACGCAAAGGTGCCGCTGATACCGGCCACCGTTTGCACGGCATGTGGCTGCGCGCTGCCCGCGACAGGATAGGTATAAGTCGCGGAGCCCTTCGCCGAAATATTGCCGGTGCCATCATATTGATAGACGAGCTGCTGCCCATTCAGCGTGCTGGTTTTAAGGCGATTCAGGTTGTCATAGGTAAAATCTTCCATGAAACCTGTATCGCTCCAGTACTGCGAACGATGGCCCACGCTGCCGATGAGATCATACAAATAACCCTCGGTCAGGACGGCGTTGGTACCCTGCTTCAAGGTGCTGTTAGCCAGCCGCCCCGTGTACGGATTGAAATCGCGAGTCTGGGCAAGACCGTTACCCAGCGTAGAGCTCAATACTTGCTGTGCAGCGTCCAGCTTATCTGCACGCCATAGCTCCAGGGTGCCGCGCAACACCGACGCCAGATAGCCCATGCCATTGTATTTAAGGTCATAGCCCTTCGCGGCGGTGGCACCGCGTTGATACTCCTGCCGAGACAGGCGTCCAGCGCTGTCGTAGCCCATCTGGGCGGTGTAGGTAACACCGTTGATCTTTTGTGTTACCAGAGCCGGGCGCCCATATTGATCATAGGTGTGCGTACGCTGGTAGTCGGGTACGGAAGGTGTGCCCGTGTAAGCCTGCGCGAGCTGACCGACACCCTTGGTCGCAGTGTCATAAACCCAATGGCTTTCGAGGTCGGTCTCATAGCGAGCCGTCATGCGGCCTTCCAAATCGTAGACGAAAGCAGTCCGCGTATTGGCAAGGCGCTGGTTCGGCGAAATCTGCGCGTAAGTCTGCCCGATCGGATCGACCTTGTATTGGATAAAGCCGAGATCCGGATCGCGCAGTTCGATCTTGCGTCCAAGGCGGTCGTAGACGATCGAACTCGAATTTCCTCCAGGGTCGACGGTACTTGCCAATCCGCCGAACGGTTCGTACCCAAACGAAGTGGTGCCACCGATGGCGTCCACGACTTTCACAAGTTGGTTTGCCACATTCCGTGTTTCGGTACGCGACTGTCCAAGCAGGTTCTTGAGTACCCGGTTCACGCCCAGATACGAAGTCGTTGCAGAATGCAGCGTCCCTTGTTCATCAGGCGACGAGACACTGACCACCCTGTCGAAGTTATCGTATTGCTGATAGGTGTCGATATAAACCGATCCCTGGTCGAAACGCGGCCTGTAGGTATAAGCCAGCCGGCCGTGACTGTCATACGTCCGTTCAGCGAGGATCGCGCTCCCATCGAAACCCCACGTCTTGAGCAGCACAGGATGCGCTTCGCTGTCGGTATACACGATCGAAGGCACCGCGATGCGCGTACTGCCCAGATAGGTATCGGTAATCGTTCCGACGGTGGCGGTACCGGCGCAGTCGCCTCGGCACTGCTTGATGGCTGTCCGGACTTGGGTGCCGTCGGGTCGCGTCTCGGTCGTGGTCCTGCCGAACGCATCGATCGTCCACGTTGTCTTCAGCAGATTGGGATCGGTCTGGCTGAGCCGCGCGCCTGTCCCGGCGTCGAATTCGAATGTCGTCGCATGCTGCAGAGCATCTTTCGACGTCGTGATGTAGCGACCCTTCGCGTCCCAAAGGGTTGTCGTGGTGCGGCTCTTGTTGGTGACGCAGCCAGGTTCCGGCCACAGGGTTTCCGCGCAAGCAGGATTGACCCAGGTATCGGTTTGGGTTTCGACCAAGCCGAAACTATTACGGCCAAAGACCGTGCTGACTTCGAGCGTCGAGTTGGGCTCGACCTTCCGGGTCGCCATCAGGCCGGTACTCTGGTCATAGGTCGACGTCGTCGTCCTGGTGACGCTCTTACCCGTCAAACTGTCGCTCTTCGTCGTCGCAACCGATACCGGATGGCCAATCAGCCAGCTCGAGGACAGATTTTCATAACCGGTATTGACCTGAGTTGTCAGCGTTTGGGCGCCGTCGGTCAGGGTCGTGGTCTGCGCAGTCATGTTACCCCAGCCGTCGCCATAGGTCAGCGTCGTCGTACTGGTACCAAGCGGCCGGCATGTGCCGTCGGAGCCCAGATCCTTGCGTGTCGCGGTGCTCGTTTTGGCGTAAGGGAAAACCGAAGCCCCGGGAGAAGAAGCGGCGATATCCGCAAGTTGCAGTTGGTTCACCGTGCTCGACACCACGCAACCCTGTGCGGCCACGTCGAGGCGGGTCACCATCCCCGTGTAAGGCCAGGTTTGCGCATACGAAGTGGTCGTGACAATACCGTTATTCTCGTCCGTCGACACCACTTGGCCAAAGCCCAAGGGACCGCGGCCAACCACGTCGATTGCGCTGTTCCTGTATTGATAGCTCCTGCTCATTACCGAATTTCCGCCCACCGTCTGGTTCAGGCGAGAAACGACCTTGCCGGCGGGACGATTCGGCTGTTGCGGATAGGCGAGTCCCATGTCGGTAGATGCTGCAACGATGTTGCTCGCAATACCGTCGTCGTAGCGAACGGTTTCGACCGCGCCGATACCATTGTCGACCTCAACGATACGGTCGAGCGCTTCCCCGTCACGCGCCACGTCCTTGGGTGCAAAGACTTCCCACTTGCCGTTTTCAGTCCAGACACCGTTTACGAAGGACCCTGCGTGATAGAGCACAAGCTGGGTGCGGCCAGTACCCAGCAAATCCATGTAAAGGATTTTGTCGTACGCGGCCGTCGGAATTTGCACGCCAGGCCACGGCGCGCAAGAGATGTTGGCGTCGTTCGTACTGCCCGTCGTGTCGTCACCCATCAGCCGGCACATTTCCAGGTTGCCGCTCAACGCCGGCGAATCGTTCGATGGATAGATCAGCGTACCGACCAGCAACGAAGGCATCCCGTCGCCGACAAAATCGCCCGAGCTCAAAATTTTGCGGTAGGCAGTTCCACTGTATTTTTTCCTGACACGGCAATCGAGCGCCCGGCCTGTCGACAAGCATACCGTGAAGTCCGCTTTACTGTATCCACTCAGCAGACTATTCGTGTACACGAGTTCAAGGAAGCCGTACGCGAGGCCGTTGTAACCCGAGCCATTGAAATCGCTGTAGACGCCGGCGCCGTCCTGCAGCGTATCGAACGTGTATGGCGGCAACACCTTGGGGAACAAGGTAGGGCTGGTCGCAGTCGGGTCCGGCGGTACCGGATATGCCGGATAGGCATAGCTTGCCATGGGCCCGGGATTTGTCCCGTCCAACAGGACATAAGACTTGATGCTTACGATCGGTTGTGCGTTCTGGAACTGCGGATTGAACTGGGGTTTGTCGCCGTCATACGTGTACTTTACGTAGCGGAACTTCGACCAGGCGACATCATAGGGCTTGCCCGTGCCGGCGAAATCGACGGCCATGGCCAGGCTCGAATAATAGTGAGGCGAATAGTCGCTGGAACCATCATCCCCCTTCGGATTGGCGACGGCGGACGGTGCGGGCACATTACCGCAGGTATTTTGAACACACAGTTTGGCCAGGGTCGTGTAGCCCGATACATGGCCGTAATGCGCGGAGCGTCCGTCGCCCACGACGTCGACAACGAACACTGGCTGGCTCGTCAGATTGGCGCCCTGAGCAGGCAGTGACGTGCAATTGAATACGATAGGCTCGACGAAGGCGGCCGGGCTCGTGAGCGGCGACGTACAGATCCTCGCACCGTTCGGCGTCGCGACCAGCAGATCGGGCAAACCATCGCCATTGAAATCGCCGACATCTTGTACGGCGAATGCCTCATTGGTACTGATTTTGTAATTGAATACCTGGAAGCCCGTGCCGGTGTTCCTGAAATACCGATATTGGCTTTGTATGGTTCCCGCCGCGATCGGGTTGTTGCCGCTCGGCGCAGTCTCCCCGGCCGGCGCGGCGGGGCCGGTAACGCGTTTTTCCAACGCGTCCCCTCGCCCATCGCGATCGAAGTCGATGAAACTGAAGTATTCCGGATGCAAGGCAGCGTACGGGCTGGACTGGTGCGTCGTCAGGATCGGCGCATTTGTCCAATACCCCTTCGACTCGAAGCCGACAGTCTTTGCCGGGTCTGGCTGCCCCCAACGGAAAGAGGTCGGCGGCAACACATCCGTTGCCCGTCCATTCGAACCCTGCAGTTGGACGCTGGACAGGAGGCTGCGCCCACTCGTCGCGCTCTTCTGGTATTTCAGAATGTAGTCGCGTACGACAACAGTGTTGGTCGTGTCCACGACCGTGCCATCGGCGGCGGCAAACGTACCGTCAAGGTTAGCGCCGGCGTAGGTCCTGATATGGCTGATCCGTTTGCGCAGGTCATCGCGTGTTTCGTCGACGTAGCGCGTCCACGCATCATCACGCGCTTCATACTGGAACTGCACCGCGGCATGGGAAGCGAGGCCGGAACCGCCATACCTGATGGCGGACACATGGTGTTCACCTGTCGTCTGATCCTGCTCGTAACTGAAATTGATGAAGTTTCCTTTACGATCGACGATCCTCGCCACGGCCCAGGCACGCGCGCCATCCTTGGCCCCAGGCTGCGGCGCAGTCAGACCGCTGCTGACCGTTCCGATGATCGGCTGCACCGCAGCGTTTCCGGTTCCGTAGGTCGCAATGCGGCCATCCTTGTACTCGACCTTGAAGGTCCGGTTCGGCCACGTTCCCTGGGCCGTCACACGCGCCATGTTGTTCAATTCAGTGCGGAACTCGGCGCCATCCGCCCAATAGTTTGCATCGACGGCAGGCGCATTCCCTGCCGACACCAGGACGAGACGTTGTCCGTCCAGGCACAGACGGTCGCTCTTCGCAAACGCAACCCGACCGTTGACGCCATCCTGCGCAATGGTTTTGCCGCAGCGATGGATATTCGACAGGCCGCTCAAGGTCCATCCCACGCCAACGACACCGTTCGTTCCGGCGCTACTGTAGTCAAGACTCAATTGCGGCTGCATCCCAGCTGTTCCCGGCGGGACAACCAGTGGCAAGTGGTACACCGCGTTACCACGCGCATCTACCGACAGCTCGCCCGGCAGGGTTCCAGCGGTCGGATTACTCATATGCGGCACGACGATTTGGGAGAGATTTCCTCCAGCGCCAGTTCCGGTACTGCTCACCGTGACCGTCACGGCGGTCGATTGCGCCAGTTGGGCACCGGCAGCATCGTATGCAATTGCAGTGAGCGAGACCGTGCCTGCCGCGGCCGGGGTCCAGCTCGCAGTCCAGGTCGATCCGGAGGCCGTGCCATTTGCGACGACAGCGCCATTGGCCAGGAACTTCACCGATTGCGCGGTACCGCTCACGGTCGCGGCCAGACTTTGTGCCGTTCCAACCGTCAGCGAAGCGCCATTACTCGGACTCGTCAACGAAATGGTCGAACCGCCAACCACCGTGAAGCTGTTCTGCACACTGAGCACGGTCGTATTCCCCTGCCGCACCCTGGCATATACGGTGTAAGGCGTCGCACTGACAGGCAAGCCGCTCACCGACGCCGAATACGCGCCAGCCGTTCCATCCGGCTGCCCCACGACCCACTTGCCGTTGACGTAGAAACCGACTTCGTCGAATACGGCACTGGTGGTCGTCTGCATCCGCACGAATACGGGGTTCGGGTACGAGACCTTGTCGCCGTTCAGCGGCGTCGTCAGTGCGACGCGCAGCGTTCCCGGCATCGTGCACCCGTTGTCGGCGCACGGCAGCGACACGCTCTGGCTGTGATCCGCCGTCTCGGCCCAGACATAGATCGACCGGCCGGCGTATTGCGAAAGATACGTGCTCAGGTTGACGACGAAATGGTGTGCCGCGCCAGGTGTCGAACACGTCGATTGGACGGCCGAATTATCCGGTTCCGTCGCGACATTGGCCACGCCCGTCGTCAGCGGGAAACCGCCGGCGTCGGGACTCGGCGCATCGAGGAGGACCTTGTAATTCAATGCCGTGGCATTGCCCGGTTGGCAGACCCAGCCGAACAGCTCCAGATTACTTGCAGCGTTCGTCCGTACACCGGACGTCGTACCCAGCAGGGCGCTGTTCGTCACGTTGATGACGACCGGTTTCGAATCGGTCGCCACGTTGTTGCTGTCGGTGCTGCGCACCTTGAAGATGTAGGCACCTGCCGGCACGGTGATCGACGGCGTCCACGTCGAGCTGGCCGTCGACAACGTCGTGGTGGCGACCGGTGTCGTATTCGTGAAGTCGGTGGCGTACGTACCCTGGAACAGTTCGAGCTTGCGCAGGGTCGTGCCTGAACTCGCGGTCGAACTGGCCGTGAAGTTGATCGTGACGGTCTGCGTGCCCGACACCCGCACGTTCGTCGGCGTGGCCGACAGCAATGCAGTCGGCCCGGCGCCCGCGGTCACGCTGACGACCTGGTTGGTCGTGACATCGCCGAACCAGTTCAGGAACTCCGCAACCATCCTCCACTGCATGTTGTACGAACCGACCGTCGACGGTGCGGTGATGGGAATCGCGAAGGTGGCGGTCTGGCCCGTCGCGACCGAGCCGGACAGGTAAGCGCGCGACGTGACGTTCCAGTTCCTGTTGTCTTGCGGGTTCTGGGTGCCCAGCCTCACCGGATTGGCGCCGCTGGGTGTCCACGTCGACGTGCCGGAGTTGAGCATCCGCACGGTGATCGTGTAGGGTTGCCCGGCACGCATCGACGACGGTACCGATTGCGAGATGAAGGTCGCGCCGAGCCCTGCCGTCGCGGTCATCACGGTCACCGTCGCGGCCGGGCTTGTCCCCTGCTTGCCCGCGGCGTTCGTCGCGCGCAAGGTCAGCGTATGGGTGCCGGGCGCCAGGTTCACGGTGGCGGCAAAACTGGTCGTTGCGCCGGCCGACTTGATCACGACACCGTTATCGAGCAGGTCGAGCGCGGTGATCGACGAGCCGCCGACCGCAGTCGCCGTTCCGGTGACCGACACGGCCGCCGTTCCTCCGGATGGGGCGGCCGTCTTGGTGCCGTTCGTCGGGGAGGACAACGCCGCCGTCGGCGTACTGCCGATGACGGACACGTTGATCGAGCTGCGCGACGAGACCGCGCCATAGCTGTCCGTCGCCTCGACGGCCAGCGTGTGTGCGCCCTCCGTCAGCGCAACGGTCGTGCTCATCGTGCTCGTCGTGACCGTCTGCTTCAGGACACCATCGGCATACAGACGCAAGCTGCTGATGGCGGCGCCGCTCGTCGACGCGGCTGACGCCGACACGGGCACATTCACCGTCGTGCCGCTCGTCAGGTTGAAACTCGCGCCGTTCGTCGGGGATGAGATCAATGCGGTCGGCGGTGTGGACGTCACGCTGACCGTGCGCGTTGCGGTCGCGGTCGTGCCGCGGCTGTCCGTGGCCTTGAGCTGAATGGTGTGGCTGCCGATGCTCAACGCCTTGCTCGCGCTGACGCTGCTCGTTCCGGTCGCAAACGTCGTACCGGCCTCGATCAATTCCAGCTTGCTCATAGTGGCGCCACCGGAGGCGGTGGCCGAGCCTGCAAACGACACGGTCGCGGACGTACCCGATGCCATCACGGAGATGTTGGACGTGGGCTGGGTGAACGTTGGGACGGGAGGCGGTGCAATGACGGTCACCGTCACGGCCGGAGATAAGTCGCCGAACCACGCGTTCCTTTCCCAAAGCATTTGCCATTGGAACGTAAAGGTACCGACCTGACCGGGCGTTACGGTGAAGCTGAAGGTACGTTGCTGGTTGGGAGCGACGTCACTCGTCAAATCGGCGCGAGCGACGCCGAAATTCCAATTGTCTTGCGGGCTCTGGCTCCCCAAACGGAAAGGGTCGGTGCCGCCTGCCACCCAGGACGAGCTTCCGCTATTTTTGAACGTCAGGGACACAGAATAACTTTGCCCCACTACCATCGTCGTAGGGATTGCAGACTGCCCGATAAACGTCGCACCCAGAGGTGGCGTGGCGGAAACGACCGTGACCGGATACGTCAGCGACGTGCCGCTGGCGCCGTTGTAAGTCTCGGCATACACATAGAGGGAATGACTTCCCGGCGGGATGTTCGCCGACAGTGCGAAGCTGCGCGAATTGTTGATCGGTGCTTCCGTTTTCGGATTGATGTCGGGCGTGTAGCTGGCGCTTGCCAGAACGTTGCTGCCCTCGCGCAGTTCAACAAGCACGACCTCATCGAGCGACGACGTTGCGGCAACCGACCCGACGATGCTTGCCCGGTATGTACCGCTCGAACTTGCCGTTGCGCTCGTCGGTGGCCCGCTCACGTTCGAGAACGTGACGCCGCCACTGGTTTGTGCCGACGCCATCGGGCCCGCGATGCCAAGCGCGACCAACAGGAGCGGCAGGACGCACCGCCGCAGTCCGCCACCGAGCGTGCGGATCAGGAACAGCAGCGGGAAAGCGAAATGGAAGGAGCGTGCACTGCCAGTTGTAGAGGTCATAACCGTCGCCAGAAAGAATCGAGCCCGCTCACGCGAGCGCAACTCATGTCAAAAAAGACATGTTCGGCGGCAATTCTGGTTCAGATTGTTACCGTAAATACTCTCTAATATTCACAATATGCAACTTTTTTATATGCACGCACCGGTTTGCTGCGTATTTGCAACATGACTCGGCCGGCCCCTCCTCCGGCCGATTGAAGATGCATTGCCCGGTCAGCCGCTGTTCCTCAGGCCCGCCGAAATGCCGTTGATCGACATGTGCAGGCCATTGCGGGTCGCATCATCGTCAACCCCGGCGCGGTAGCGGCGCAGCAGTTCGACCTGCAGGTGGTTCAGCGGATCGATGTACGGCAGGCGGTTGCGCAGCGAGCGCTGCATCTGCGGGTTCCCGTCCAGCAGCTCGTCCTGTTCCATGATCTTCCGGAGGATCTCCACCGTGCGCGCATGCTCGGCGCTGATGGCACCGAAGATGCGGTCGCGCAGCGCCGCGTCGGACACGAGGTCCGCATAACGGCTCGCGATCGCGATGTCGCTCTTGGCCAGCACCATGTCCATGTTCGACAGCAGCGTCGTGAAGAACGGCCACGTCTTGTACATCGTGCGCAGCAGCGCAAGGCGCTCGGCCGGGGCGTCGGCGATGAAGCGTTCCACCGCCGTGCCGAAACCGTACCAGCCCGGCAGCATCAGGCGGCACTGGGCCCAGCTGAACACCCAGGGAATCGCACGCAGGTCTTCGATCGAGCGCGACTTCTTGCGCGACGCCGGACGGCTGCCGATGTTCAGGGCGGCGATTTCGGAAATGACCGTCGACTCCCAGAAGTACGTCTCGAAGCCTTCCGTTTCGTACACGAGCGAACGGTATGCCCGCAGCGCTTCCGCGGACAGGCGGTCCATCGCGGCCACCTGCGCCGCATCCGGCTGCGGCTGGGCGTGCGACAGCAGGGTCGCTTCCATCGTCGCGGCGACGAGCACCTCGAGGTTGCGTCGGCCGACGTCCGCGTTGGCGTACTTCGCGGTGATCACTTCGCCCTGCTCCGTCAGGCGGATGCGTCCTTGCACGGCGCCCGGCGGCTGCGCGAGGATCGCCTCGTAGCTCGGGCCGCCGCCGCGTCCCACCGAGCCGCCGCGGCCGTGGAACAGCTGCAGCTTGACGCCGTGGGCGCGGAAGACGGCGATCAGCTCCAGCTCCGCCTTGTGCAGCTCCCAGCCGGACGTGACGTAGCCGCCGTCCTTGTTGCTGTCCGAGTAGCCCAGCATGACTTCCTGCAGGCGGTCGCGCGACTGCAGCAGGCGCATGTAGAACGGCAGGCCGAACGCCGCGGCCATGATCGCGGGACCGGCGCGCAGGTCGTCGATGGTCTCGAACAGCGGGATGATGTTGACGTCGAGCGTGCCGAGCGTCGGGTGCAGCAGGCCCGCTTCCTTCAGCAGCACGGCCACTTCCAGCAGGTCGGAGACGGAAGCCGCCTTCGAGATGATGTAGTTCGTGACGGCGCCGCGGCCGTAGGTGAGGTGCGCGCGCTTCGTCTCGCGCAGGATCGCCAGCTCGGACGCGGTCTCTTCGGAATACTCCTCGAACGGCGAGACGAGCAGGCGCGGCGACTGCAGCTCTTCCAGCAGCAGCCGGCAGCGCGCGGCTTCGTCCAGCGCCAGGTAATCGACGCCGGGACGGGCCTGCGTCAGCAGTTCGGCGAGCACGCGCTCGTGCACGTCGGAGTTCTGGCGCAGGTCGACGGGCGCGAGGTGGAAACCGAATACCTTCACGGCGCGGCGCAGCAGCCGCAGGCGGCCGCGCGCCAGCTGGCGGGCGCCGTTGGCCACGAGCGACTCGTGGATGACGTCCAGGTCGGCCAGCAGTTCGGCCGCGCTGGCGTAGGCCGTCGCGTCGGGTTCAGCGGCGCCGGAAACGAGCCAGTCGCGTGTCGCCACGAGGCGCGCATGCATGCCGTGCAGCGCCTGGCGGTACGGTTCGTCCTGGTGGTGCGGCGACTGGTCGGGCGTGCGCTCGGCGATGCAGCGCAGCGCGTCCGTGCTGCCGCACAGCGACTGCGCCTGCGACAGTTGCGACGCCAGCGTGTGCACTTCCGGCAGGTAGAAATCCAGCGCGCGGGTTGCCTGTGCCCGGAGTGTCGCACGGAGGATGTCGGCCGTGACGAACGGGTTGCCGTCTCGGTCGCCGCCGATCCAGCTGCCCACTTTCATGAACGACGGCAGCTCCGTGTCGGCCCAGGCGTCATCCTTCTGCGCCAGCGTGTCCTCGAGGGCGCAGTACAGGCGCGGCACGCTCCTGAACATCGTGTAGTCGTAGAAGGACAGGCCGTTCTCGACTTCGTCCAGCACCGACAGCTTGGTGGGACGCAGCAGCCGCGTCTGCCACAAGGTCAGGATCGCGCGCGCGAGCGCTTCATCGTTGTCCTGTTCTTCGTCCGGCGTCAGCTGCGTGCGGTCACGTTCGCCGATCAGGCGCGCGATCGCCATCTGGCAGTTGAGGACACTCTTGCGCTGCACTTCGGTCGGGTGCGCGGTGAACACGGGGCTCACGTGCGCGTCGTCGAAAAAGGCGCGCAGGTCGTCCATGCGGCCGGCGGCGAACACGCCGTCGACGGCGTGGGCGATGCTGCCCTTCTTCGGCGCCGAGCCGGCGGACAGGTGCGCGCGGCTGCGGCGGATGTGGTGCTGGTCTTCGGCGATGTTGGCCAGCAGCGAGAAGTAGGTGAAGGCGCGGATCAGCTGGGTCTTCTCGTCGGACGAGATGTCTTCGAGGATCGCGGCCAGTTCCTCGTGCGCGCTGCCGTCCTCGTCGCGCCGGAAACCGATGCAGCTCTTGCGGATCGACTCGATGCGATCGAATACATCAGCGCCCTCCTGGGCCCGGATCGTTTCCCCCAACATGCGGCCGAGCTGGCGGATATCCCGCCCCAGCAGCTCTTCCTTGAAGTTCCGTGCCTCTTCAACGCTCATTCAGCTCTCCAAAATGTAAATAATTTACAGAACACGCACCAGTTAACCAGCGTTGGCGGGCAGATACCTTGTATATACCAGCCTTTATAGACAGCGCGGCACGGCAAGATATGCAATGTTATGAAATTTTACTACGAACATTGATCAGTTCGGTGAGGTAGGTTGAAAAAATGCTACACATGGGGAAACGGAGACGCCGCCTATTCCTGCTCGAACATGGCGATGATCTCGTCGGCCACCGCGCGCACGTGCGGCGCACGGCGCACGTCGGCGTGCATCACCAGCCAGAGTTTGCGACGCACGGGGCAGGCCGGATCCAGCGTGACCAGGCCCGGCGCCCGCGCCGCGACATAGCGCGGAAAGACGCCCACGCCGCAGCCGCCGACCGCAGCCTGCAGCAACGTCAGCAGGTCATTGGAGCGCACGCTGCAGCGGCGCGCGCCGCGCAGCTTGTCCAGCCATGCCTGCTGGGGCGCATCCTGCTGCAACTCGTCGTAGCCGAGGAATTCCCATTGCGCCGGCGCCCGGCCCGCCACGTAGTCTTAGTGCGCATACAGGGCGTAATCGACGTGCGCCAGCAGTTTGGTGACGAGGCCAGGGGACGTCGGACGCGCAAACCGCAGCGCGATGTCGGCCTGGCGCCGCATCAGGTCCGTCGTGCGCGCTTCCGCACGCAAATCGATTTCCACGCCGGGCAGGCGCGACAAGGGCGTACGCAGGCGCGGGGCGAGCAGGCAGGCCGTCAGCGCGGGCGGCGCCGAGACGCGCACGACACCCGCCACCTCGGCCGCGCCGCGCGCCACGTTGCGCAAGGCGTGCATGTCGTCTTCCAGCTTGCGCGCATGCGGCACCAGCGCGGTGCCGGCCGCCGTCAACGCCCAGCCCTTGGGAAAACGGTCGAACAAACGGGCACCGAGCGCGGTTTCGAGCGCGTCGATGCGGCGCGCCACCGTGGTGTGCTCCACACGGGTCGCACGCGCGGCGCCCGACAATGTGCCGGCCTCGCACAGTGCGAGGAAAAAGCGGAGGTCGTCCCAGTCAGGTGTCTGCATTGTGCAATTATGCACGGAACAGGTGCGGATTTCGGGAATTCCGTTCAGGTGACGGCGCCGCTACGCTGACGTTTTCACCCGAAAGGAGAACGACATGAACAAGCAGATCGCCGGCATGATGCTGGCCAGCGTCGCCCCGACCCTGCACGCTGCCCTGCCCGACCTCGCCGGCACCTGGACGCTCGTCGCCGCCGACGTCCAGCGCCCCGACGGCAGCATCGAGCGTGACTATGGCGCGGCACCGAAGGGCCGCCTCGCCATCGATGCGCAAGGACGTTACACGCTGCAGATCTTCAAGGCCGAGCGCCCGCGCTTCGCGTCCGCGGACAAGGCGGCCGGCACGAGCGACGAATTCCGCGCCGCCGTGCTCGGGTCGAGCACGCACTACGGCATCCTCGCGCTGGAAGACGGCCAGCTGGTCTTCCGCATCGAGGCCGCCTCGTTTCCCAACTGGGAGGGCACGGTGCAGCGTCGCAGCTTCGAGCTGCATGGCGATGAACTGCGCTACCGCGTGCCGGCGCGCCCGGATGGCGGCATTCCCATTTCGGTGTGGCGGCGCATGCCCTGAGGGTCAGGCGATCTCCACGCGGTTGCGGCCGTTCGCTTTTGCGAGGTACAACGCCCCATCGGCCCGTTTGATCGCCGCCCCGATGTCTTCGTCCGGCTTCAGCGACGTCACGCCAAAGGATGACGTGACGCGCAATCCGTGCGGCCAATCCTGGCGCGCCAACGCCGCGCGCAGCTTGTCCAGCATCGTCACGGCATGCGGGACATCGGTTTCCGGACACAGGAGCAGGAATTCCTCCCCGCCCCAGCGCGCCAGCTTGTCGCTCGATCGGACTTCGCCGCGGATGACCGCGGCGAAGCGCCGCAACACCTCGTCGCCGGCGTCGTGGCCATACTCGTCGTTGATCCGCTTGAAATGGTCGAGATCCATGAACACGACCGCCATTTCCTCGTCGACGTGGCCGGCGACGTGCAGGCGCCTCATCAACACCTCCCTGAGGCCCTGGCGGTTCAATGCGCCGGTCAGCGGATCGGTGTGGGCCTTGCTGGCCAGGTCGCGCGCTTCCAGTTGCAGCGCGTTGTTGACGGCGGCCAGCAGTTCCAGGCGCGCGTTGCTGGCGGAGAGACTGGAGCGCATGTGAACGAGGCTCAGCGACAATCCCAGCAGGCCGCAGCCGATCCACGCGCCCACCAGCCAGGTCAGCAGCTCGGTATTCGATATCCATTTTCCGCGAAACTGGATGGACCGCATTTCGATGTCGATCGACTGGCCGGGCGGCACGGATCCCGTCGAGATCTCCACGGCCGTGACGTTATCGAGCCGGGCATACGTTTTCTCGAGCGGGACGTCATGCGCCGCGATCCACCAGTCGGCGGTGCGCACGACGTTGACCGGAATCGTGAACGTGGCCTGCGCCGGCGCATCGAATTCGACGGAGTTGTACCGCTGCGAATTCCAGTCGCCGACGGTGGAGAATTCCGGCTCGAAGTTCGTCAGGTGCAGCCTGATTTTTCTGCCCGACTCTCCCGAATAACGCAGGTCGAACGACACCGAATCGAACTGGCTGAGATCCACGCCTTTGCCACCTTGCCCCAAGTGGAACTGCAGTTTGCAGAATGGCCAGGCATAGCCCGCACGCAGCGCGCAACGCATGACCAGGGCATCCCCGGTCCGTACCAGCGACGCGACGGAATTGCCGTTCTCGTGCCGGTCATCGGTGACGGTGGCGCCGTAGGGCTGCCGGGGCGAGATCTCGAAGACCCGGGTCATCCCGACGTGCTGCCAGATCAGTAAGGTGGGCGTCAGAACCAACAATAGTCCAACCAGGGACTGGACTATCGTCATTGCTCGCGCGGGTCGACGGATCATGGAGGATCGCTGATGTATTTATTCGGCGATCAATATACTGAATTCATGATGCAGCTGCGTCAATGTTCCGTGCGGCAAATACCATAACGAAAAAGGCCCGCTCGAAAGCTAGCCGACATCTAGCGACAAAAGGCCGTGATCCCGACGATAGCGTCTTTCTGTCCGTGCTTTACCTTAACTTCGCACGACGTCGATTTGTCGTCCATGCGTCTCGCAAGCTGGACGGCCATCTTCCCGTAGGTGCAGTACAACCACTTTTGCTCGCCACGATCGAAGTTCCAAGTCGAGGCGCCTCCACCTCGAACCTTCTTCGAGCTCGCAGGAACCAGATACTGCATCTGCTTCGGGTCTCCGCTCATCATGCCGCCGCCGTCCAGCCGTATCACGCTGGGCGACGAGGCAACCCATCCCTCAGGCGCGCGTTTCACCTCGACTGCGCCTTCAGGAAGCGCTTCCGGACACGTGGCGGTCTGCGCAAGCGCGAGATTTGGCGCCGCCAGAAAGAAGGCCAATAGTCTCATCATTCGATAACGGAAAACGCTTCGGCGTTGTTGCTGGGGTCCTTCCATTTTCCATCCTTGGATTTTCCCTTGCGCTCGATGTGGCGCAGTGAAACTACCGGCTTGCGTGGGTCGTTCTTCCACTGATCCATGACCCAGATGCCGGCCCCGGCCGACGACACGAAGAACGCGGCGTGCTGGCCCGTGACGCTATGAGGATAGCGTCCATTCTCAAACGTCGCTATTGCCGTGCCGGGCGCGAGTTTGTGCGCGACGTCGACCACCCGCTCGCCCGGCCGCCATGAACTTGTCGTCGTGCCTTTCAGGCCAGGCGCAAAGGCCTTGACCAGTTCGACGCAATCACCGCTGCCGACGAGTTCGTGTCCTGCCAAGTCCCTGACCTTTGTGTACACGTGCGGCATATGCTCTCCATTTTCGAAGAGGACATCGTGCGCTTATCGAGCTGCCAGCAAC
This sequence comes from uncultured Massilia sp., assembly GCA_966211695.1. GTDB lineage: Bacteria > Pseudomonadota > Gammaproteobacteria > Burkholderiales > Burkholderiaceae_D > Telluria. Next base: position 58,837 of record CBIHOW010000016.1, read on the forward strand.
TTATCGAGGCTCAACTCGTCGATTCGGGTCATAGGCAACAAAAAAGCCGCTCTATGGCGGCTTCTTCTACCGACATTATCGCGGCGATAATATACAGTTCTGTCGATCCTTACAGCTTCCGCTGCAAGCTCTTGATTCCATTGGTCGGGGCGAGAGGATTCGAACCTCCGACCACGTGCACCCCATGCGCGACCGCAAACGCCTGAAACCCGCATGGATACTGGCTTTGCGCCAGAGTCATCTAATATCCAGTAGTTTCCGTCCACCCTTGCCCCACAAACACCGAGCTCATCGGGCAGTATTAGATGCGTTCCAGGGCAATTTCATGTCGATCTCCGAAACCTCCGGGATCGCTTCCTTGATGTAGATTTCGCTCGTCTTCGGCGTCGTGTGGATCAGGCGGGTCTGGATGTCCTTCATGTGCTGGCCGGCCTTGGCAGCATTCGTGGCACCCAGCGAACGCAGGTCCTTGAACGTGACGTCGTCCTTAATGCCGGCGCGCTCCTTCGCGCGGTCCCACATCGAGATCAGGCCCGTCTTCGCGCAGGGGGTTCCCTTCTGGCTCGGGAACACGTAGGAATTCGACGCGGGCAGGTCGTACCTCTTCTTGATGGCTCGCGCACGGTCGATCACGCCCTGGATGGCTGGCGTGATCTTGCTGTTGACGACCTTGCCGCTGCTCTTCTTCGTTTTGCTGGGCTGGATCCGGATGTATCCGCCGTCGAGTTGGTCCTCCTTCAGCGTCCGGATGTCGATCGCGCGGGCCCACAGCAGATAGGCCATGTCGATGATGCAGGCGAACATGGGACCGCTGGCCGTTGGGATCTCCATCCCGTTGTCCTTGCGCGGCTTGCTGTACATGCCGCCGGCACGGATCTTCTGCACCTGGTCGTGCGTGAGTAGCACCGTTCGTCGTTGGGTCTCGAAGTCGCTCAGGTCCAGCTGGTCGATCGGATTGTCCTGGCGCAGGCCGAGACCGGACACGGCATACTTGAACAGCTTGGCCGCAAGGGCGCCATACTTGCGCGCCGTGTTCGGCTTGTCGGCGAACTTATCTTGCAGGAAGTCCGCAAATTCCTTCGTCGTGACCTCGGAGACGTGGAATGCCTCAAACTCGTCCGCGATCACGTCCAGGAACCGGGCGTATTGGTCCTGTGTCTCCTTCGTGTACTTGCCCAGCTTCTTGGCCTTGAACTCGGCGCAAAGGTGCGGCATCGTGCCCTCGACGTGGGTCTTGCTGCCCAGGAGCGCAGCCAGCGCATTCAACATGGCCACCTCGCCGTCGTCAACGTAGCACAGGCAGATCCACGTTTTCATTTCCTTCGTCTTGGGGTCTCGGATCTTTTCCGGCGCCACGTAATAGTACGCGCTGAACTTGATGTAGACCCGGCGCGGGAGCCCGCGGTTCGTCTTGCGCTGCCTGTTCATTGCCTTGCTGATTTCCTCTTCGGTCCGGCGGGCGCTGCCGGCGTCGGCGCGCCGCCCGGGTTCTTCACATGCGCACGCAGCACGCACACGGTATTGTCGATGCGGCGCAGCTGCGCGGGGATACCCAATTCGCGCAGCGCCGCCAGTTGCTTCTTCGGGAGCTTGTAATGCGTGATCGCGTAGATCTCCTGGCTGGACAGCGTCAACTCTTCCATTCTGCCCTCCCTATTCCATTCCCGATTCCGGTACCCTGCGACGCTCGCGCGCCGGCGCCACCACGCCCACGCCGCCCGGATCGCACCCGGCAGCGCGTCCGACGGCCATGCCAGCTGCGCGGCGCACGCGCGCCCATCGCGCCCGCGTCGGTCGTGCGTCAAACTGCTGAACCACGCCCGCTGCTGGCGGCAGTCTTTTCCTCGTTCAATCGTGGTGGCCGCCTTCGCTGTCGACCGGCACGTCGTGCACGACGCTCTGCGTCATCCACTCGCCCAGCGCGGCCGCAAGCGCGGCGCCGTCACCCTGGCCAATGATCGGCCGGGCGTCCGGCACGTGCGCGCAGCAGCATTGCCACCTGCGCCGGCGTCCCGATCGCTATCACGCGATCGCCGCCGGGGATGAAGACGATGTTCGATGTCGTCTTCGTGCACTGCTGCAGACCGACGGCCGCAGCGTTCAGGCGGATTCTGGTCTGCTCACGAAGGTCTTTGTAGTCCATCTTGTCCTTTCGTTTCGCCAAGCTGTTCAGCACGGCATGCTAAGATTTTTCATTTTTGCAATTGCGGGACTATGAGATTCGGAGAACGTTTCGGCATCGCGATCATGTCCGCCTGGGGACTTTTCGCAGTGCATCAGGGTACGAATGCGCTGATGAAGGCGCACAACTGGCAACCGTTGAGTGCATCTGACTGGGGTACATGGGCAGGTGCAGTCGGCACGGTTGCGACGTTGGTATGGACTGTGCGCCTTGCGACCGCTGAGACCCGCCGCCGAGAGAAAGCAGAACTTGTGCTCGCTCGCCTGCATGCGTCGGCCCTTCTGCTTCGAATCGAGCGGGCTTCCAACGTGGTCAATCTCATCAGGCACTATTTGAATGGCGCAGTCCTCGACAAAGTAATTGAGGCTCGCTTTTTCGCTTGGTCGCGAAACGCTATCGAAGAGCTCGATACATGGGACGTGGCGGACCTTGTTCCTCTAGTTCCACTGGCGAATGAAATAGCTCCAAAGCTGGCCCAAGTTACTGAGCAGCTGAGTGTAATCAAACGCAAGATGAAAGACGCTGGCAATGAATCTCCGTCGGACACAGATCTGATTACTCGTAAAACCGTCAGAATCATCGGCGAATCTCGCGGCGAAGTCGTTCAAGACGAAGATGCGTTTTACCGTCTTCACATGGGACGCGATATTTTGCGCATGCTGACGTCTACCAAGCAGTTTTTGGAAGACGCCCTCCACGTCTGTCAGGAGGCATCCCGGTTCGAACAGCAAAGCCAAAACATGACCAGGTAAGCGGGTGGCCCGAGTAGAGTCGTCGCGTACGGCAACTGCATGCATAGTGTTCATGCTGCTGCTCCCGGCGCCGCCGGCATGCGCGTCCAGTGCGTGACGCGCTCGTGCACGATGGGCGTCGCATCTACGTAGTGTCAGGCACCCGCGTTGCGGAAAGCCGGCCAGACGTCGTCATCGTTCAACGCGACGAGTACCAGGACATGGTCATCGGGCAGTGCGGCTGCCGCATCGGTCCATTCGATTTTGCTGTTCTCGCTCATGATCTTCAGGCGGTCATTTCTCGGTAAAGCTGTTCGACGAGATCAGCGGCTTTCGTGCTGATCCTCCCTTTTTTGTTCGGCTGGAGTAAGGGCACGTCTTCGCCAAGCTTCGCGGCCAGCGCGGCGAGCCGCTGCTCAATCTAGTGTTGCGTGTATCCCTCATCGCGCAGTTTCGCCAGCAGCTTGATGGTCGGCTTGGCGCACTCGCATTTCAGCTTCTCGAACAGGCGCTCGACCAGGTACGTACTGCGCACGGTTACGAAGGCGCACTTGAGCTGCAGCGCTGGGACCTTGCTTTTGCTGCCGAGCTGGGCGGCCAGGTACGTTCGCGTGTAGCCGTCATCGATCAGCTGGTCGAGCATCTTCCATGTGGCCGCTGCCGATACCAGCGCACCATCGCCGGCGGCCGCCGTCGTGACCTTCAAGATGGCGCGCTGGGTCGCGGCGCGGATCTTGATCTTGCGGCCGGCGATGACGTCGGCCAGTATCGAATCAGCGACATCGCACGCTGCGCCGACAGAGCGCCGTCCGACGCCCTGCGCCGAGAGCGCCTTCAGGTGTGCGCGCGCCTTCACGTGACGCCGAGCAGGCCCGGTTGCTGGACGAGGTGAAGGGCGAGTACCTGGCCAGCGAGGAAGGCGTCGGCACGAAAGGTCTCAAGCGCGGCCAGTTCCTGGCGAAGAATAAGCGCGCGATCGCCAACGAGGCTGAGCGCCGCCTGATCGAATGGAAACAGCAGAACCAGCGCCCGGGCCGCGCGGATCCGGGCATCGACATCGTGGCCGAGATGTTCGGCTTCGAGAACGGCGCCGCCGTGCGAAAGGCAATCAAGGAAGCCGGCAAGCTGAAGGATCGCATCGAGCAGGAAACTGATCGCCGCATGCTGAAACGACACGGCGACCTGGTCGACCCGGTCAGCATCGAGCGCGCGGCCGAGGCGGCCGTGCACAACGAAACCCGGGCGCGCTTCATCGCCACCGGCCTGAAGATGCTGGCGAAGTCGCCGATCCCGGCGCGACAGCTGGCGGAGGCGGCCCGCGAGGCAGCGGAAGCCGCCGTCGCTGCGAAGCGCGTGCGCGACCTGCGCCCGGCTCAGCACGCCGCAGCCGAGGCACGCGCCAACAAGGAAGCCATCGAGCTGGCCGCGAAGGATCCGGCCGGCGCCGCACAGCAGCAGCGCGCGGCCCTGCTGAACAACCGGCTCTTCAAGGCGGCCACCGATGCCGCCGGCGAGGTGCAGAAAGGCGTGGCGTACTTGGGCAAGTTCGACAAGGCGAGCGTGCGCGAGAAGATCGCGCTGGAATACCGCGAACAGATCGACGCTCTGCTCGACCGGTTCGACCTGCGCAAGTCCACCACGAACACGGCGCTGGACGCGCGCCAGTCGCTGCTGACGTTCCTCGAGCAGCTGTCCGCCCAAGGCTTGGAGCCCCAGGCACCGGAAGCGCTGCTGAACGTGGCCCAATTCGCCCCGTCCCTGGTGAAACTCATCACAGGCAGCGACAAGGCGGCCGACGTCGCCGGCAAGGTCGTCGACATCGCGAAGACCGTCACCAGTGCCGACAGCGGCGAGGCCGCGCTGGCCGCGATCCAGGCAGACCCGAACAAGGTATTAGAATTCCGCCAAGCCGTCGGCGCGCAGCAGGTCGACCTCGAGAAGGCCTATTTGGCTGACCGGGTGGACGCACGCGCGTACGATACCGAAGTGCGCAAGCTGAATGGCGGCCACAACTTCCGCGCCGACGCGGCCGTGATGGCTGTCGTGGCCGGCCTGATCGCCTGCCTGTGGGTGTTGGTACAGTTCAAGGGCCAGATGCCGGGCGAGGCAGTCGGCATTCTGTCCACGATCGCCGGCATCTTGGGTTCCTGCCTGAAGGATTACTTCGCCTTCGAGTTCGGCAGCTCGCGCAGCTCGCGCGAGAAAGACGAGACGATCAGTAAGCTGTCGGGCGCCTGATGGACTATCACGTCGTCACGCGCGAGGCGGTCGAGCTGGTCATGCAGGTGATCGACGGCAAGCTCATCATCGTGCCGCCGGCGGCATATGCACTCGCACCGGCCGGCGCTCTAGCGGCAGGGACCGGACCCGTGCCACAACCTCTTCCGGCACGCCGCTGACCGCTATCGTCACGGCCGCGGCTACGGCTTGCCGTTGACGATACTCAATAGCACTGCTAAACCCCATAAGGCATTTACGTGCAATAATGGTCGATGTTGCCCAGTGACGGTCGAGCTGCGATCTGGTCGATCTAGCTTAAATTTGAGTCAAGCATTGATAATGCAAAAAAAACTGCGTGACAAAGAGTTCGAACAAATCATGAGTAAGCACTCAGATAATCCTCGTCTTCTGCTATTAATAACCTGTGTACCAGTCGCGTCATCGGTAAACGCGGATTCTATTTCAAGAATAGATCGTCGTTCACACCACGGCCCAAGCGCCGAGATAAAGCCGTTAGAGAACCACGTAGGATTGACGGCTCCGTTCGCATTTCAGCCTACGATTAATTCATAGCAGCGAGAATTGGCTCGAAATCTAGTATTCGCTGTGAGTTAATAACGACTCCAATGTTATTAGGAATCATCGTTACAGGCACAGGTCGTGTATCTGTCGGCACTCTTACAATCTCGATCGTTCCATCGGCTCGATGTTGAGCGCCTGCATAATGTACTCCTAGCAGACGAATCATGTCTCGACCTACATGCATAACGCCGTGCTTGTCCATATAGTTACCAATATGAACAATAAAAACTGGCGATCCACTTGAGCCAGGGAAGCTTGCAATATCTGTAAGGAACTCATCCCGTCCAGCCCATCGGGTACGAACATGAGTTGCCGTAATGCCTTTCCTAATCACAGGAAGGTTATGGACATGATCCCAGATTCCATTTGGATATCCGATCATGACGACATCTTCCATTGCCGAAAAATCATCACGCTCGGCAGCGGTTGCAATCATGTGGGTATCCAAGCCGATATAGAACGGACGTCGTCCTGTCGCGCTGATCACAGCGTGAAAAATTGGGGCGACACTTAAAACAGCCAAGTCAATATCAGGATCCGGATGGAGGATCCATTGCTGTTCAAAATTGTCAATTTGAAACTGTTGATGGCTGCCGAGATCTGGTTCGCCATTCGCATCAGCAAGTGTGATATGAATTCGCCCTAGTCTAGCACCTGCAATAACGTGCTTATTAGTCACAATGGTGGGGACGCCCACTTGTTCCCGGCGCAGAAAATTTACGAAGAACCCCGTCCCACACGATGTTGCTCCATTCCCTAACGTACATTCGATTCTGATCGTACTGTGCGTTAGCTGTTCCATTATTCCGAGTGCCATTGCTCACCTTTTAATAACGGCTGGGCAACGCGATGCTTGTACGCTATGGCTATACGCAAAAGCTATATAGTTGCCTCGTCACCATGAACAAAAACAGCACTGTATATTAGATAATCATCTAATATACAGTGCTGTTCATCTGTACAGCATTTGCTGTATGTTCTTGATTCTATTGGTCGGGGCGAGAGGATTCGAACCTCCGACCACCTGCACCCCATGCAGGTACGCTACCAGGCTGCGCTACGCCCCGACTCGGCCCGCAATTATAACAGAGGCACGCAGGATGACTAGCCTTTTTGTCACGAGGCATCATGACCACTCACTTCCAGTCCCCACGCAACGCCAGCACTTCCTCGTACAGCCCCTCCGGCGTCACATGCTGCGGCGGCACCGGCCGCCCGACGGCCAGCGCCAGCTTCGACCGCAACCCGCGCGCGAACGAGCGCTCGAACACGTTGGACGGGTCGCGCGAAAACACGCTGCCCCACAGCCCACGGAGCGCCATCGGGATCACGGGCACCTGGCTGCGCGCGACGATCTTGGCGATGCCGCCGCGGAATGCGTTCATCTCGCCCGTGCGCGTCAGTTTCCCCTCCGGGAAGATGCACACGAGTTCCCCTTCGTGCAGCGCCTGGGCGATGTCGACGAAGGCCTTTTCCATCAGCCACGGATCCTCGTGCGCCGGGGCGATCGGGATCGCCTTCCCGGTACGGAAGATGAAGCCCAGCAGCGGCGTCTTGAAAATGCGGTGGTCCATCACGAAGCGGATCGGGCGCGGGCTCGCGGCCAGGATGACGATCGCGTCGACGTAGCTCACGTGGTTGCAGACGAGGACGGCCGCGCCCTCTTCCGGGATGCGCTCCACGTCCACCGTCGACACGCGGTGGATCGTGTGGATCAGCAGCCAGGCCAGGAAGCGCATCAGGAATTCCGGCACGAGCGAGAAAATGTAGATGGCGACGACGGCGTTCAGCAGCGCGGTCGTCAGGAACATCTCGGGGATGCTGAAACCGCGCTTGAACAGGAAGACCGCGACGCCGGCCGACGCCACCATGAACAGCGCATTCAGGATGTTCATGCCGGCGATGGTGCGCGAGACGTGGGCCGGGTCGCAGCGCGTCTGGATCAGCGCGAACAGCGGCACGATGAAGAAGCCGCCGAACACGCCCAGCAGCAGGATGTCGGCCAGGATGCGCAGCGTGCCGTGTTGCGCCAGCACGCCGACGAAGTCGACGGGGGCCGTGTTCGTGTAGCCGAGGCTCGCGAAATACAGGTCGATGCCGAACAGCGACAGGCCGATGGCGCCGAACGGCACGAGGCCGATTTCCACCTTGCGCCCGGAGAGCTTTTCGCACAGCAGCGAGCCAGTGCCGATGCCCAGCGAGAAGATGGTCAGCAGGAGCACGAAGACGCTGTGGTCCCCGTGCAGGTAGTCTTTCGCGTACAGCGGGAATTGCGCCAGCACGAGGGCACCGTAGAACCAGAACCATGAATTGCCCAGCATCGACAGGAACACGGTGCGGTTCTTTTTCGAGAACGCCAGGTTGCGCACGGATTCGGCGACGAAGTTCGCACTGATCTTCAGCGTGGGCGCGGGGGCCGGCGACGCCGGAATCCGCCAGCTCGTGGCGAGGCCCAGCACGGCGACGGCCAGCGTCCCGAACGCGACGAGGTGCACGCCGGCGGCGCCGTGGCCGGCCAGGATCGCGCCCATCACTTCGCCCAGCAGGATGCCGACGAACGTGCCCATCTCGATGACGCCGTTGCCGCCCACGAGTTCTTCGGGTTTCAGGTGCTGCGGCAGGTAGGCATATTTCACGGGGCCGAACAGCGTGGAGTGCACGCCCATGCCGGCGACGGCGCCGACGAGCAGCCACAGGTTGTGCGTCAGCCAGCCGACGGCCGCGATGCCCATGATGCCGATTTCGAGCAGCTTGACGAAGCGCGCCAGCCGGCCCTTCTCGACCTTGTCCGCGACCTGGCCCGCGGTCGCGGAGAACACGACGTACGGCAGGATGAACAGGCCCGGAATCAGGTTGTTCAGCAGCGCGGGGGGCAGCGTCGTCCACGACAGCGCGTCATAGGTCAGCACGACAAGGAGCGCCGTCTTGAACAGGTTGTCGTTGAAGGCGCCCAGGAACTGGGTCCAGAAAAACGGGCCGAAGCGGCGCTGGGTCAGCAGGGCAAACTGGCTGGTGTGGTTCGGGTGGCTCATGTTCAGCGATGCGGATGTCGGGGATGCGACAATCTACAACACAACCGGCACGTTGAACACAGAATGTTGCTGGGTGTGAATCAATGGTCGCGCATTCCGCTACCCAGGGCGACTGAATACGCGACCAGACTCACGCCTGGTCGCGCGTGATGTCACCCCACGCGCGTCCACACGCGATACAACGGCCCGATCCCCAGCACGACGACCACCATGCGCGCGACGTGGAACGCCGTCACGACGGGCACGCCCAGGTGCAGCACGCGTGCCGTCAATGCCATCTCCGCGATACCGCCCGGCGACGTCGCCAGCACCATCGTCCCAGGATGCAGGCCGGTCACCTCCGCCACGCAGAATGCGAACAGGCCCGCCAGCAGCAACGTGACGGCGGTGCACGCGGCCACGCTGGCCAGGAAGCGCGGCGCCGTGTGCACGAACGCGGGCGTGAAACGGGTGCCGAGCGAGACGCCGATGAACAGCTGGCCCGTGCGGATCATCCATTCCGGAAGACGCGACAGCTGCACGCCGGCCGCCGTCAGCATCAGCGCGACGACCAGCGGACCGATCACCCAGGCGTTCGGCACGCGCAGGCGCTTCAGCGCCAGCGCGGCGCACCTGGTGACGGCGATGAGGACGCACAGGCCCGCCGCGTCGACCCGGCCGGCGAGCGGCACGAACGCATCCAGGCCGTTGCCCCAGCCGTGGGCCGCGAACCAGCGCACGGCGAATGGGATGGTGCCGACGACCATCATGATGCGCAGGCTGTGCGCGGCCGCCACGCGTTCGACGACGGCGCCGTGGCGCTCGGCCTGTACCGCCATCTCGGAAGCGCCGCCGACGGCCATCGCGAAGAAGGCCGTCGCCGCGTCGCTGCCGGACAGCCGGCGCAGCAGCGCGCCGCCGGCCATGCCGAGGCAGACGGCGAAGGAGACGGCAAGCAGGATCCAGCCGAGGTGCCGGGCCAGCACGGCCAGCACGGGCGCGCTGAAGTACAGGCCCAGCGCCGTGCCGATGGCCCACTGCCCCGCTTCGCGCGCCTGCACGGGGGCGGAGAGGCGCGCCCCCAGCATGCACGCGATCGCCGTCGAGAACAGCGGGCCGATCATCCACGGCAGCGGCGTGTCGAGGAAGATGCAGAGCTGCGCCGCCGCGAAGGCCAGCACCAGCGCCGGGAGGAACGTCCCGATCAGAACACCCAGAGCTTCTCGGCCGGCATCTCGAGCCAGTAGCTGCCCGGATCGACGCGGTACTTCGAATAGGCGCGCACGCTCGCGTTGCCGTGCTTGAACAGGCACTCCCAGCGGTCGCCGAGGTACATGCAGGTCGACAACGGCAGCTTGATGCCGTTCTCCACGGGGTCGCGGCCGATGCGCACCTCTTCCACCCGGATCAGGGCCGTGCCGTCGACGTCGGGCGCGCCGTCGCCGCGCGCCGTCGCGTTCAGCGCCATGCCTTCCACCTGCACGCGGGCCGCGCCGCCGTTGCGCGCCACGACGCGCGCCGGCAGGCGGTTGTTACTGCCCATGAACTCCGCGGTGAACAGCGTGTCCGGCGACTCGTACATCGATTGCGGCGTGCCCTGCTGCTCGATCTTGCCGTTGTTGAGCAGGAGGATGCGGTCGGAAATCGCCATCGCCTCGGCCTGGTCGTGCGTGACCATCAGTGCCGACAGGCCCAGGCGCACGATCAGCTCGCGCAGGAAGGCGCGGGCCTCCTCGCGCAGCTTGGCGTCCAGGTTCGACAGCGGCTCGTCGAGCAGGATCACGGGCGGGTTGTAGACGAGCGCGCGGGCGATCGCCACGCGCTGCTGCTGGCCGCCCGACAGCTGGTGCGGGAAGCGTTCGCCCAGGTGGCCGAGGCCCAGCTGCGCGAGCACTTCGCGCACCTTCGGTTCGATGTCGCGCGCGGCCATCTTGCGCAGCTTGAGGCCGTAGGCGACGTTGTCGAACACGGTCTTGTGCGGCCACAGCGCGTACGACTGGAACACGAGGCCCAGGTTGCGCGCTTCCGCCGGCAGTTCCAGCTTCTTGCCGCCGTCGAACACGCGGCGTTCGCCGATGTCGATCGTGCCGGCTTTCGGGCTTTCCAGGCCGGCCACGGCGCGCAGCAGCGTGGTCTTGCCGCTGCCCGAGGGGCCCAGCAGCGCCACGACTTCGCCGCGCTGCAGGTGCATCGACACGCCCTTCAGGATCGGGTTGGCGGTGGCGCCGTGGCCGTAGTCGAGGTGCAGGTCGTTGACGGTCAAAACGTTCATGATGTGTCTCGTATTGGTTTAGTTATGCAGCTTGACGCCGAAACGCAGCGCGATCCCGAGGCCGATGGCCACGAGCGTGATGTTGATGAACGAGAGCGCGGCCACGAGGTCCGTCGAGCCGCCGGCCCACAGCGACACGAGCATCGCGCCGATCACCTCGGTGCCGGGCGACAGCAGGTACACGCCCGTCGAGTATTCGCGCTCGAAGATCAGGAACACCATCAGCCAGGCGCCCAGCATGCCGAACTTGATGAGGGGGAGCGTCACGTCGCGCGTCACGCGGCCGCGGCTCGCGCCGACGGCACGTGCCGCCTCTTCCAGTTCCGGCCCCACCTGCAGCAGCGACGTCGACACGAGACGCATGCCGTACGCGAGCCACACGACGGAGTACGCGAGCCACAGCGCGAAGATCGTCGAGCGCAGCTGGCGCAGTGCCGGGATGACGTGCTCCGACAGCCACATGGCGACGCCGTTGTCCATGCCGTGCAGGATGCCGTCCAGCCAGCTCGGCACGAACAGGAACACCCACAGGAACGACAGGCCGGCCAGCAGGCCCGGCACGGCGCGCGGCACGAGCACGCTGTAGTCCAGCAGGCGCGTGACGCCGTCGGCCTTGCGGTGCATGGCCAGGGCGATCGCGGTGTAGCAGGCCACGGCCAGCGCGCCGCCGATCACGCCGATCAGGATCGTGTTGACGATGCCGCGCACGAGCGACGGCTGTTCGAAGATGTCGCGGAAGTGCTGCAGGGTGAGCACGTCGGCAAGTTTCACGCCCTCGCCCCAGTACTGGACGAACGAGCGCAGCACGATGCCGGTCAGCGGCAGCACGATGGTGACGGCGATCCACGTGCCCAGCACGGCGAAGGCCACCCACTTCCACTTGCCCAGCGCGAGCGGTTTCTGGCGCGCGCCCTTGCCCTTGATGGAGACGTATTTGTTGGCCGACTTCAGGAGCCAGCGCTGCAGCATCACGAGCGGCATCGTCACGGCGACGAGGCACACGGCGACGGCGGCCATCAGGTGGTACGACGGCGTGCCCAGTTTATTGGTCAGCTTGTACAGGTACGTGGCCAGCACGAGGTGCCCTTCCGGGTCGCCCAGCACGAGCACGAGGCCGAACACTTCGAAGCCGAGGAAGAACACGAGGACGCCCGCATACGCGAGGGCCGGCATGATCATCGGCAGCGACACGTTGAACATCACCTGCCACGGCGACGCGCCCGAGACGCGCGCCGCTTCCTCCACGTCGGAGCCGAGGCTCTTCAGCGCGGACGAGGCGTACAGGTACACGTGCGGCACGTGCGTGAGGCCGGCGATGACGACGATGCTCGTGAACGAGTAGACGTTCCACGGCACGAAGCCCAGCAGGTCGTGCGCCCACGTCGAGTAGAAGCCGACGGGGCCCATGGCGACGACGTAGCCGAAGCCCATCACCATCGGCGACACGAAGATCGGCACGAGCAGCAGCGGCGCGATGACGCCGCGGCCCGGCAGGTCGGTGCGGACCATCAGGAAGGCGAGCATGCCGCCCAGCGGCACGGCGATCGCGGCGAGGCCGGAAGCCAGCACGAGACCGTTCTTGAAAGCGAGCCAGAAGTCGGCGTCGTCGAAGATGAAGCGGTACGCGTCCAGCCCGAGCATCTTGTCGGGCATGAAGAACGGCGCCGTCAGGAAGCTCTGGTAGAAGACGAGGTACAGCGGCAGGAAGATGGCCACGCAGGTGAGCAGCACGACGATGCCGCGCGTCCAGTTGAAGCGCGGCGCGCGCACGGCCGGCAGGCTGCCGGTGCCGGCGCCCTTGGATTCCAGTGGCATGGTTGAAGTAGGCATGAGAATGTCCGATCGATTGAAACCTGAAAGCGGCAGCTGATCCGTCGTCCCCGCGAAGGCGGGGACCCAATTTTTGAGCGGACCAGGACACTCACTTGGGTTCCCGCCTGCGCGGGAACGACGGTTTTTGGGCTGACTTATTTTTTGCCCGCGGTGGCCTTCCACTCCTTCAGGAATGCCAGGCGCAGGGCCGGATCCAGGTATTCGCCGACGGCCGGGCTGACCGGCAGCGGCTTGATGTTCTTCTCGCCCACCATCTTGATCAGGTCGGTCGACGTCGTTTCGCCCGTCACATCGGCGCGGATCGCGTACAGCTTCGACGCGTTGGCGATGATGGTCTGGCCGCGCTGCGACAGCATGTAGTCGATCCACAGCTTCGACGCATTCGGGTGCTTGGCCATCTTGTTGATGAACTGGACGCGCGAGATGATCAGGGTGTAGTCCTTCGGCAGCACGACGCCCAGCGACGGATCGGTCTTGGCGCGCACGAGCGCGTACGAACCCATCACGTTGTAGCCGATCAGGTTTTCGCCCGACGAGATGCGCTCCAGCATGGTGCCGGTCGACGACTGCACGCGCACCTTGGCGACGCCGAATGCCTGTTCCAGCTGCTTGTATTGCGGGAAGGCGCGCGCGTCCTGCGTCATGAACATGAAGCCGACGCCGGATTTCTCGATGTCGTAGGTCGTGACCTTGTCCTGGAATTTCGGCTGCTGGATGATGCGCACGAAGTCGGCGTGCGTCTGCGGCACTTCCTCGGGCTTCAGCAGGCGCTTGTTGTAGACGAAGGCGGCCGGCTCGAACGTGGTGCCGTAGGCCATGTCCTTCCAGACGGCCCAGCCGGGGATCTTCGCCGCTTCGACCGATTTGTACGGCAGCGCGTAGCCGCCCGCGGCCAGCTTCATCTGCAGGTCCATCGCCGAGGACCACAGCACGTCGGCCGTGTCGCCGCCGGCCGCGTTCTCCGAGAAGAAGCGGTTGTAGACTTCGGTCGAGTTCATGTCGTTGTACTCGACCGTGATGCCCGGGTACATCGTCTTGAAATCGTTGATCAGCGGTTCGGCGGCCTTGCTGTCGGTGGCGCCGTAGATCACCAGCTTGCCTTCCTTCTTGGCGCCGTCGATCAGTTGCTGGTAGCCGGCCGGGTAGCCTGCCGGGACCTGGGCCAGCACCGGTGCGGCCAATGCGAAAGCTGCTGCAGCGATCAGGGTCTTCTTGAAATTCATGGTTGTCTCCTAGGGTGTTGTCAGTGTTCGCGGACCAGGCTGAATTCCCTGGCCTGTCGGTTGTAATCGTTGATGGCCTGCTTGACCCAGCGCGTGAGCGCGTCGCCCGTGAGCGAGAACGGGTACAGTCCGGCCTGGGCGCGTAGTTGCGCGAAATCGGGGGTCGCCTGCATGCGGGTAAAGGCGTCGACCCAGCGGCGGTAGTCGGCATCCGGCACGCCGGGGCCCATCCACACGCCGCGGATCACGGGCCACACGACGTCGTAGCCCTGCTCGCGCGCCGTCGGCACGGACGCCAGCACGCCGGGGAGACGCTTCTCGGCCAGCACGGCCAGCACGCGCACCTTGCCGGGGTCGGCGTACAGCGCCGCTTCCGACGCGTCGCCCGAAATCACCTGCACGTAGTTGGCGCTCATCGCCGTGAACGTCTCGCCGCCGCCTTCCAGCGCAACGAAGCGCAGGCGGCGCGGTTCGATGCCGGCGCGGCGCGCCAGCAGCGCGACCTTCATCCAGTCCTGGCTGCCGATCGTGCCGGACACGCCGATCAGGACCTGCTGCGGATTCTTGCGGATCGCGTCCATCAGTTCGTCCAGGCTGCGCCACGGCGCGTCGGACCGCACGGCGATCATGCCGTAGTCGACGCCCAGCGCCGCCACCCAGCGCACATCGTCCGCCGTCGCCTTGCCGAACTTGCCTTCGGCGAGATTGAGCAGCGAACCGCCCGAGAACGCGACGAGCGTGTCCGGCTCGGCGCGCCGCTGCGAGACGAGCGTGTGCCACGCGACGGCGCCGATCCCGCCCGGCAGGTAGGCCAGCTTCAGCTTCGTGTCCGGCAAGGCCTTCTGGGCCAGCTTGCAGGTCAGGTCCATGGCGCCGCCCGGTTTGGACGGCACCACGCATTCGGCGTTGGCGCTGGCCGCAGCCGCAGCCGCAGCCGCAAACAGCACCGACACGGTCAGGATCTGGATGGCGCGCTTCATGATGTTGCGGCCGCGGTCGTGATCAGAACCGGTACTGGATGCCGGTGGTGACGCCCGTCTGCGTCGATGCGAAGCCCGGATCGTCGCGCGACAGGCCCACCAGCTGGCCGTGGTCGGCGTTGGCGTGCGCCACCGACGCGTACAGCCAGACGCGCTTGGACAGCGAGTACATGCCGCGTACCACATACATGGTCGGATCCGCGTCCTTCGCGGCCGGCAGGTTCTTCGTGTTGACGTGGTAGACGGCGCCCGTCAGGGTCCACGGGTAGACCCCGTAGGTGGCGCCGGCCCAGTAGGTGTCGCCGCGCACGTCCGCCGTGGCGGCCTTGCCCGATTCCAGCTTGTAGCCGCGCATGCCGGCCTGGTAGGTCATCGGACCCGCCTTGTACAGGGCGCCCAGGTGGAAGGCGGACGTCTTGTCGCGGTTGCCGGTGGCGGCGACCGTGTTGCCGTTGATCTGCTCATACGACGCCATCACGCCGACGGGGCCGCCGAACCAGGAACCGCCGACGGCATACTTGCGGCCATCGGCCTGGCTGCCCGCCTGCTCACCCATGCCGATGGTCGCGCCGTAGGTGAAGCCGCCCGTGGTGCCGGTGTACTTGATCAGGTTGTCGAACGCGGTCGTCATGCCGTACTTCGACGGGCCGGTGGCGTTGCCGCACGTCGCCCACGAATAGTTGGGCGCGAAGCCCATCGGGTCGAACTTGATGACCAGGTCATAGGTCGTCGTGAACGAGCGGCCCAGCACGACGCGGCCGAAACTGCCTTCGAGGCCGACGTTGGCCTGGCGCTTGAACAGGTTGCCGTCCTGGGCGCCGGTGTCGAGCATGACGCCGCCTTCCAGGTTGAACATGGCTTTCAGGCCGCCGCCCAGGTCTTCGCTGCCGCGGAAGCCCCAGCGCGACGTGTTCTTGCCGCCCGACACGACGCGTACCTGGCTGCCGTCGCTGGCGGTTGCGTGGTTCACGTATTCGACGCCGGCATCCATGATGCCGTAGACCTGGACATTGGTCTGGGCGGATGCGTTCAGGGAAAGCGCTGCCAGGACGGCGAGCGCGAGGGCCGATTTCTTCATAATGTCTCCGTTGTTGTAATCCGTGCGGTCGGGTGCCGCTTCGTGAGACCAAGGATAGGGTCGCTTACCTTTCAATCAGCTTTCACTGAACCTTTCAACCAACGGATTGTGGAAATCACGTACGCATGGAGACACGAAGCGCTCAGTCGCTTACACTGGCGCGATGCGAATCCTGTTAGTCGAAGACCACGTCGAGCTGTCGCACTGGGTATCGAAAGCCCTGCGCGACGCCCATCTCACCGTCGAATGCGCGGCCACCGGCGCCGACGCCGACGCGCTGCTGCACACCCAGGACTACGCCCTCGTGATCCTGGACCTGACCCTGCCCCGCATGGACGGCCTGGAAGTGCTGCGCCGCCTGCGGGCGCGCGGCGGCACGCGCGGGCGCACGCCCGTCATGATCCTCACCGCGCGCGGCGGCCTGGAAGAACGGGTGCAGGGCCTGAACCTGGGCGCGGACGATTACCTCGCCAAGCCGTTCGAGCTGGCGGAGCTGGAGGCGCGCGTGAAGGCGTTGTTGCGGCGCAGCGTAGGCAACGAGGCGCTCGTGCACACGTGCGGGCAACTCAGCTTCGACACCGTCGCGCGCATGTTCACCTACTGCGGCGAGCCGCTGGCGCTGACGCCGCGCGAGCACGCCGTGCTGGAAGCGCTGATTTCGCGCCCGGGCCGCGCCGTGTCGAAGGAAAAGCTGTTCGACGAAGTGTTCGCGCTGGACGACGACGCCAACCTCGACGCCATCGAGCTGTACATCCACCGCGTGCGCAAGAAACTGGACAAGCGCCCGGACGGCGGCGCCGCCATCGCCACCCTGCGCGGCATCGGCTACCTGCTGCAGGAACGGCCGCCCGCCGCAACCTGACGATGCCGGCGGCGACCAAACTGGGCAGCCTGCGCAACCAGCTGCTGCGCTGGCTGATCGTGCCGCTCGTGATCCTCGTGGCGGCCAACGCCGTGTCGCTGTACCGCGACGCGCTGGACGCCGCCGACATCGCCTACGACCGCTCCCTGCTCGCATCCACCCGTGCGCTCGCGGAGCGGGTGTCCGTCCGCGACGGCAAGGTCGTGGCGGACGTGCCCTACGTGGCGCTGGACAGCTTCGAGACCGACACCCTGGGCCGCATCTACTACCGCGTGGGCGGGCTGCACGGCGAGACGGTGTCCGGCTACGACGACCTGCCGCCCGTCCCGAAAGAGACGCCCCGCTCGGAACTGTACCCTGCCCTCGTGCGTTTTTATCACGCCGACTACAACGGCGAGCCGGTGCGCATCGCCGCCCTGCTGCAGCCCGTGTACGACGATTCCATGCGCGGCATCGCGCTGATCCAGGTGGGCGAGACGCTGGACGCGCGCCGGGCGCTGTCGCGGCGCATCCTGGTCAATACCCTGTGGCGCCAGGCGCTGCTCGTGCTGGCCGTCGCGACGCTCGTATGGTTCGCCGTGCGCCTCGTGCTGCAGCCGCTGATGCAGCTGAAACAGGTCGTGGAGACGCGCGCGATCTCCGACCTGTCCGACGTCGACGAAGCCCTCGTGCACCGCGAAGTGCGGCCGCTCGTCGCCGCGATGAACGGGACGATGGCCCGCATGCAGAACCTGATCGCGAGCCAGCGCCGCTTCATCGCCGACGCGTCGCACCAGCTGCGCACGCCGCTGACGGTGCTGAAGACGCAGGCGGAACTGGCGCTGCGCGAAAACGATCCGGCCGCGATGCAGGCCATCGTGCGCTCGATCGCGGCGACGACGGATTCGACCGTGCACCTGGCCAACCGGCTCCTCACGCTCGCGCGCATCGAGCATGGCGGCGCCAACGCGGCCCTCGCGCCCGTCGCGCTGTCCGAGGTGGCGCGCCAGGTCGGGCTGGAACTGGCGCTGCCGGCCGTCCAGAAAGGCATCGACCTGGCGCTGGAAGCGGAAGACGACGGCGCCACGACGATCGCGGGCCAGGCGCTGTTGCTGCACGAACTGGTGAGCAACCTGGTCGACAACGCGATCCGCTACACGCCGCCGGGCGGCACCGTGCTGCTGCGCGTGCGGCGCCTGATCGGCGTCGTCGCGCTCGACGTGCAGGACAGCGGACCGGGACTCGATCCGGCCGAATACGACAAGGTGTTCATGCCCTTCTACCGCGCGCAGGCGACGCTGGAGAGCAATCCGGGCGGCACGGGACTGGGGCTCGCCATCGTGCGCGACATCGCCACCGTGCACGGGGCGACGCTGGAGCTGGCCAGGGCCGAAAGCGGACGCGGATTGAAAGTCAGCGTCACGTTCGCGGCGCGGTAACGGATGCGTGGGCACGGGGTGCCCACCCTACGGTAGGGTGGGCGGTCTCCGCCCACGCGTAACGTCAAATTACCGTTAGCGATAATCGTCCGGCGTGAGCCCGTACTTCTGCATCTTGTAGTACAGCGTCTGCTTGGGCATGCCCAGCACGGCGGCGACATCCACGACGCTCCCCGCAGCCCTGCGCAATTCCTGCTCGATGACGGCCCGCTCGAACGCGCCCACCTGGTCCGCGAGCGGCACCGGCGCCGCCGTGCGCGCGGCCAGCAGGCCGTCCGCGCCGCTGGACAGGCCCAGCACGAAGCGCTCGGCGATGTTGCGCAGCTCGCGCACGTTGCCGGGCCAGTCGTGCGCCATCAGCGACTGCATCAGCGGTCCCGGCACCGTGGGCGCGCTGCGCTTGTAGCGCGCCGCCGCGCCCAGCAGGAAGTGTTCGAACAACAGCGGGATGTCCTCGCGCCGCTCGCGCAGCGGCGGCAGGTTCAGCACGATCAGGTTCAGGCGGTAGTACAGGTCGCTGCGGAATTTCTGCTGGTCGGACCATTCCTTCAGGTCGACCTTGGACGCGGCGATCACGCGCACGTCCACCGGCACCGGGTGGTTGGAGCCGAGCCGCTCGACGTAGCGCTCCTGCAGCACGCGCAGCATCTTGACCTGCAGCGACAGCGGCAGGCTTTCGATCTCGTCGAGGAACAGCGAGCCCTTGTCGGCATGCTCGATCTTGCCGACCTGGCGCTTGGTGGCGCCCGTGAACGCGCCCGGTTCGTGGCCGAACACTTCGCTCTCGAAGATGTTTTCCGGGATCGCGCCGCAATTCAGGGCGACGAAGTGATGTGCGCGGCGGCGGCTGAACTGGTGCAGGCAGCGCGCCACCATCTCCTTGCCCGTGCCCGTCTCGCCGTAGATCAGCACGTCGGCCGATTCGTCGGCCAGGTCCAGGATCAGGCGGCGCAGGTCGCGCATCGGGGCCGAATCGCCCAGCAGCATCGCCTCGATGCCCTCGCCGTTCGCGATGCGGTGGCGCAGCGTCTCGACTTCCAGGATCAGGCGCCGCGTCTCCAGCGCGCGCTGCACCGCCTCGACCAGCTGCTCCGACGAATACGGCTTGGGGATGAAATCGTAGGCGCCGCCGCGCATCGCGCCGACGGCCATCGAAATGTCGCCGTGGCCCGTCACGAGGATCACCGGCACCTGCGCATCGATGGCCTTGACGGCGGCCATCAGCTCGATCCCGTCCATGCCGGGCAGGCGCACGTCGCTGACGACGACGCCGGCAAAGCCGGGTTTTACCTGCGCCAGCGCCGGCTCGGCGGCGTCGAAGGCCTCGACCTGGAAACCGGCGAGGTCGAGCGCCTGCGCGCTGCCCGCGCGGACGATGGCATCGTCTTCGACGAGCAGCACTTTCATGGATTCATATGTGGACATGTCGCTATCCTACTCCGCCCGGGGCAGATCGATGATGAACCGGGCGCCGCCCTCGGGCGGCGACTCGGCCCGCAGCTGGCCGCCGGACTCGCGCACGATCTGCTCGGAGATCGCCAGCCCGAGGCCCAGCCCTTTGCCCTGCGGCTTGGTGGTAAAGAAGGGTTCGAACAGGTGCGCGCGGACGTCCTCCGGGATGCCGGGACCGCTGTCGGTCACGGAGATCAGGACCCGCGCGCCCTCGCGCCCGGCCTCGACGACGAGCTGGCGCGGGTTGCTGCCCGCCATCTCCATCGCGTCGAGCGCGTTGCTGAACAGGTTTACGAGCACTTGCTGCAGCCGGTTGCTGTCGCACAGGGCGTACAGGTCGCGCGGATGCGTGGCCATGCGAAAGCCCACGCGCTCCTGCGCGATGCGGCGCTCGACGAGGAACAGGGCCGCCGTGACGGCATCCGCCACCGGCACGGCGCTCGGCCGGGTGTCGGACTTGCGCGCGAACTGGCGCAGCTGCCCGGTCAACTGGCCCATGCGCTCGACCAGTTGCGAAATGGTGGCCAGGTTGTTGCGCGCATCGTCGAGCCGGCCCCGCTCGATCAGCACGCGGGCATTGTCCGCCATCGTGCGCAGCGCCGTCAGCGGCTGGTTCAGTTCGTGCGTGATGCCGGCCGAGAGCTGCCCCAGCACGGCCATCTTGCCCGCCTGGACCAGTTCGCTCTGCGCCATGCGCAACTGCTCTTCGGCCTGGCGGCGCACGGCGTTCTCGTCGCGCAGGTCGCGCGTCATCTGCTGCAGGCTGGCGGTGCGCTCGGCCACCAGGTTTTCCAGCTGATCGTAGGCACGCTGCAAATCCTCGCGCGCGCGCCGGCGCTGCCGGCCGAGGCGGTGGCGCTGGCGCGCATACAGCACCAGCATCACCGCCAGCGCTTCCGACAGCACCGTCAGCAGCGCCGCCGCGCGGGCGCTCGCGCGGGCCGGCGCGAGGTCGGACAGGTACACCATCTGCCAGTTGCGCGTCGCCAGCGCCCGCGCCTGGCTCAGCATGGGCCCCGCGGCCGGCGGCGGCCCGGTGACGATGCGCGTGCGGGCGTCGAGCGGGCGCACCTCGCGCAAGCCGAGCGGCGTGAGTGCATGGGAAAAATATTGGCGCGACTGTTCCAGTTCCTGCCGCGCGGCCGGCGTCAGCGGCGCCAGCGTCCGGTATTTCCATTCGGGCACCGAACTGAGAAACACGACGCCATGCGCATCGGTGAGCAACGCCCTCCCGCCGGCCTCCGTCCAACTCGTCTCCAGGCTCTCGATATTGACCTTGACGGTCGCGACGCCCAGCATGCGGCCGTCGTGATAAATGCCACGGGCAAAATAATAGCCGGGCTCCCCCCGGGTGGTGCCGACACCGTAGAAACCGCCCGGCATGCCGCGCAGGGCGTCCCGTACGTAGGGCCGGAAGGCGATGTTGTCGCCGACATAGCTGTCGGGCGCGCGCCAGTTGCTGGCGGCCTGCGTCACGCCCTGCAGGTTGCTGATGTAGATGCTGGTGGAGCCGGCCAGGCGGTTCACGCGCTCCAGGTAGACGTTGACGTCCCTGCGCAGCGCCTCGTCGCCGGGCTGGCGCAGCATGGCGATGACGTCCTTGTTCAATTCGAAGGTGCCGGGCAGGAAATCGTACTTGGACAGCAGGTGATCCAGGCTGGACGCGTACGTGTCCAGCCGCTGCGCCCCGGACAGCCGCAACCGCTCGATCGCGACGTCCTGGGCATAGCGGTAGGCCACGGCCGCCAGCGCCGCGCACACGAGCAGCACCATGACCCACAGCCCGAGCCGGCGCGGCCAGCGGCCGGCCTGGCGCGGGATGACGGTGAGTGCTGCTGCGGGCATGGCGGTCCTGGCGTGTGTTTACATGCCGTGATTAAAACACATGACGCACGCCAAGGTTAATGCCCGTGGTGCCGGTGCCGGCGTTCGTGGCGTCGCCGACCGTGTACGCGGCGCCGTCGCGGTTGACGATATGGCCATACGCCGTGTACAGGTCGGTGCGGCGCGACAGGCTGTACTCGTAGCCGATCGCGCCCTGGCGCGCGTGCGCGTCGCGGCCGGAATCGTCGCGGTGCACGATCACGGACGCGAGCACCCTGCCCGCGGCGCCGGCCCGCACGGCCACGCCCAGCAGCGCGTCGCGGCTGGCGTGGCCCAGCACGTCGCGGTTGCGCGCGAAGGCCGCGTGCCCCGTCACGGTACCGAAGCGGTAGCGCGCCACCAGCATCGTGTTGCGGTCGTGCGCCGTGCCCATCGCATCGTTTTGCAGGTGATGTGTCAGCGCAAGTGTCAGCGGACCCGCCTCGTAGGTGGCCGATGCGTCGAGGGTGCGGTTCTTCGCGGCGTCGCCGGCCGCCTCGCCCGCGCCGTACAGCACGTCGGCGGACAGGCCGTTCCACTTCGGCGACTGGTACTCGACCGAATTGTCGACGCGGCCGAGTCCGGGGAGGATGTTCTGCGCATTGCCCGCGAGGCCCGTGCAGAACGGGTCGGCGAT
The DNA here is from genome assembly GCA_966211695.1 of uncultured Massilia sp. GTDB lineage: Bacteria > Pseudomonadota > Gammaproteobacteria > Burkholderiales > Burkholderiaceae_D > Telluria. The sequence goes on from CBIHOW010000016.1 coordinate 81,181, forward strand.
GTCGCGCATGACCTTGTAGTACGGCGAGTACTGGCGGCCCAGGCTGATCGTGCCGGCCGCGCCGGACAGGCCGACGTAAGCCTGGCGGCCGAACAGCAGCCCGCCCTGGGCCGCCTTGCCGGTGTCGATGTTGTAACCGTTTTCGACCACGAAGACGGCGCTCAGGCCGTCACCGAGATCTTCCTTGCCCTTGAAGCCCAGCCGCGAGCCGGACGCCACGCCGCTGCCGATGTTCGTCGACGAACCGGCGGCGCCGCCGCGGTCCAGCACGATGCCGGCGTCGGCGACGCCGTAGACCTTCACGAACGATTGCGCCTGCGCGCACGAGGCAAACATGACGAGCGCGCACGCGCCGGCGATAACACGATATTTCAATGACGTCTCCGTTGGTTTGATTGTTATGGGGTCAGCCGACTTGCGCGGCGACGGGTGCGACCTGCTGCGGCTTGTCTTCCAGCGCGCCTTCCCAGTTGGCGACGACGGCCGTGGCGACGGCGTTGCCGACGGCATTGGTGGCGGAGCGGCCCATGTCGAGGAACTGGTCGATGCCCATCAGCAGAAGCAGGCCCGCTTCGGGAATGTGGAACTGGTTCAGCGTGGCGGCGATGACGACCAGCGACGCGCGCGGCACGCCGGCCATGCCTTTGGAGGTCAGCATCAGCAACAGCAGCATGGTGATCTGCGTGCCCAGCGACAGGTCGATGCCGTACGCCTGCGTGATGAACAGCACGGCGAAGGTGCAGTACATCATCGAGCCGTCCAGGTTGAACGAATACCCCATCGGCAGCACGAAGCTGGAAATCTTGCGCTGCACGCCGAACTGGTCCAGCGCCAGCAGCAGCTTCGGATACGCGGCTTCCGAGCTGGCCGTGGAAAACGCCAGCAGGAACGGTTCGCGGATCAGCGCCAGCAGGTGCAGCACGCGCTTGCCGATGAACAGCGAGCCGCCCAGGATCAGCAGCAGCCACAGGGTCAGGAGGCCGAGGTAGAAGCCGCCCATGAATTTCGCGAACGTGAGGAGGATGCCCAGGCCGTTCGTCGTGATGATGGAGGCCATCGCCGCGAACACGGCCAGCGGCGCCAGGTTCATGATCACGCCGGTAATGCGCAGCATGACCTGCGCCAGCTGGTCGATCACGGCGGTGAGGCCGGCGGCCGACTGGCCCAGCGCGCCCAGCGCGCCGCCGAAGAACAGCGCGAACACGAGCACCTGCAGGATCTCGTTGTTGGCCATCGCCTCGATCGGCGATTTCGGCACGAGGTGGGCGGCGAAGTCCTTCAGCGTGAACGCGGTGGTCTTCAGGCCCGTGGTCGCGTCGACCGGCGGCAGCGGCAGGTTCAGGTGCGCGCCCAGCTGCATCACGTTCGACAGCACCATGCCCAGGCTCAGCGAGATCAGCGACGCGATCACGAACCAGGCCATGGCCTTCATGCCGATCCGGCCGGCGGCGCGGCCGTCGCCCATGTGCGCGATGCCGACGGCCAGCGTCGAGAACACGAGCAGCGAGATGATCATCTTGATCAGGCGGAGGAATACGTCGGTGACGATGGAAATGTGCGCGGCGATGTCGGCACTGATCTTCTTGTCGGCGACGGTTTCGTGCAGGCCGTATCCGACCGCGGCGCCCAGTACCATCGCGATCAGGATGTACAGGGTCAGGGGACGCTTCTTTTTCACTTTGATCTCCAAGAATCGCGGCGTTTCTTGGCGCCGCGTGTTGTCGTGACCCGGCGGGAACCGGGTGCGACCACAACAGCAAGCCGCATGCCAGAGAGATCTTTTGAATATTTACTTCGTAAGCTGCTGATTACAAATGTGTTTTATTTCGGAAACTAAAGTCTTCCCGCTTGGCGCGTCCAACTTTCGGGACGCCCTCCGCGGGTGGCGTATGAATCCTTGGACGGCCTTTTGCCGCCCTGTATGCCGCGCAACGAATGGCCTTACAATGCAGCGATATTCAACAGCGCAGGACGCAGCATGGAAGCCAAATGGCTGGAAGATTTCATTTCCCTGGTCGAGACCAAGAACTTCAGCCGCTCCGCGCAGCTGCGCCACGTGACGCAGCCCGCGTTCTCGCGCCGCATCCGCTCGCTGGAAAACTGGCTCGGCACGGACCTGATCGACCGGACCACGTTCCCGACCCGCGTCACGCCCGCCGGCATGGTGTTCTACGAGCAGGCGCTGGAAATGCTCGCGCAGATCAATGGCGTGCGCGAGATGCTGCGCAATAACCGCGTCACCGCGACCAAGACGATCGACCTGGCCGTCCCGCACACCTTGTCGCTGACGTTCGTGCCGAAGTGGCTCGCCGCGCTGGAACGCGACTTCGGCCCGATCAACAGCCGTCTCATCGCGCTCAACGTCCATGACGCGGTGCTGCAACTGGTCGAAGGCGGCTGCGACCTGCTGCTGTGCTACCACCATCCGCGCCAGCCGGTGCAGCTCGACCCGGGCCGCTACGACATGCTGCTGATGGGGCGCGAGGCGCTGTGCGCCTATGCCCGCTGCGGCGCGGACGGCGCACCGGAATACCGGCTGCCCGGCCGCAAGGACGCGCCGCTGCCCTTCCTCTCCTACACGACCAATGCTTATCTCGGGCGGATGGTGGACCTGATCCTCGCGGACGCGAAGCCCGGCCTGCACTTCGACAAGCGCTACGAGACCGACATGGCGGAAGGCCTCAAGATGATGGCGCTGGACGGCCACGGCATCGCGTTCCTGCCCGAATCGGCGGTCACGCGCGAGGTGGCGCAGGGGCAGCTGGCGCGTGCCAGCGAACCCGGTCAGTGGGAGATCGAGATGGAGATCCGGCTGTATCGCGAACGGCCGTCGGATGCGCGGCCGGGCAAGCAGATCGTCGCGGAGCTGTGGGACTATCTCGTCGCGCAGCAGTAGCAACAGTCCGACCACTCTGCAGCTCGACAGCCTGCCAAGCTGGCTCGACCGCTTGGCAGGGCGCTGCGATTTATCTGATATGCGGATATGTTGACTTTATCTGTTACTCAGATAAAATCGATATATCTGAATATCGGATATTTGTCTATGTCCTTCGCGCCTAACTATCACACGCTCTCTACGGCATCCCACCTCGGGCAACTTCTCAAGACCACACGCAAACGGCACAAAATCACGCAAGCTGAGCTGGCTGGCTATGTCGGGGTCAGCCAGAACCGCATCTCGCACCTCGAGAATCACCCCGAGGAACTCAGCGTCAAGCAGCTGCTCAGCTGGTGCTCGGCACTCGAGCTGGAGCTCAAACTCGGCGAGAGGGACACGTCAGCGGCCTGCAGCTCGGCGGAGTGGTAAGACAGCTTCTCAGCCGGAGTAACGGACAAGGTTCTGGATGGCGTGCTGGCAGCGGCGCACGCGCTGGAAGCAATGCCGCCAAGCTAAGAACGCCTAACAAACCCTGTCCTTGCCATCAGAGCAACAAAGGCGCACGCTGAGCCGTTCCAAACGTCTGCAACCGGCCAGATGCGGACATACAAACATACTGAAATAGCATGAAAAAACTTTCAAATCCGGATTTTCATCAAAAGTCTTATGTGTGCATTCACGTGTTTGATCAGTCGCGACCTGTCCTATTGGTGAGCAGAGAAGACGGTGATTGGTGTTTCCTTTGCGGAGATGTCCATCCCGATAGCGCGGACTATTATCGAGTCGTGGGACTTGGACATGTAGTTGAACGAGACCCATCTCTTAGCTCGGTTCTAGATCTATCGCCCAATGAAGAAGCAGAACGGGTTGCAGTTGGGGACCGATGGATACGCACAAATCTAGAACTTCAGTGATCTTCGAGCGTTCGGGGCATCGACCGGCGGAACGACCGCTTCGGGTCGGGTGCTGCCTGTCGGGTCAGTCCCGGGGCTTTTCGTCTCGGCAACGTGCTATGCTGGCTCGACCGGAATCGGCCAGCAGCGGACCTAAGGAGGTTGGGTCCTATGGGCCCGCTGGCGGCGCCGAGTAAAGCCGTGCATTGGTTTAGAGGTGAAGATGGAAAATGAAAAACTTCGGGAATATCAAGTAATCTGGTGGACAGAGGACTCTGCGCGCCCTGGTCAGCGTCTTACAATCCATGCCTGCAGCCTTGACGATGCTAGCAAGCAGATCAAGGAAAAGTATGGAACGAATATCAAAACAAGTATTTGGAATTAAGAGGACGCTGCAAAGCCTCGCTGATTTTCGCCATTTCAACACCGATTACAGTTCGTGAACGCCTGCAATGGGTTGCGCATTCAACGGGGCGACAGTTGCCGTATACGGGACGACCGAGACCGGCTAGGAGCAGACGCAAAACCCGCGGACTTCGATTCAAAGTGAGTACAGATGGCATTTCATGACCAAGTGCTTTTCCATTGCCCTTGCTGTGATCACCAGACGATCTCTGAGCTTGGATGCTATGAAATTTGCGAGGTATGCGGATGGGAGGACGATCCGGTGCAATCGGCAGATGCTGACTATCCCGGCGGTGCAAATCAACGTTCCTTGCGCCAAGCACGTCAGGCATGGAGCACCAAGGTCCGTTCTTGCTAGGTCCGCTTCGGGTCGGGAGCGGACTAAGCAGATCGGTCTGTTGCCGGCCAAGAACGGACCTATAACGCAATACGCCAAACACTTCGTGTGACAACGCCATGGATAAGCCTCGTTTCAAACCTGAGCAGTTCACGCTTCCATCCGGTACCGCACAAATTGATACCGAGCTTCGTCGATATACGCAATGCCCCCCAATCTCAAAACGATCCTTGCATCGGTAGCCGATGAGCAGTCGTTCCTTCGATTCTTGCAAGTGCTTGCAGAAGATTGGGACGACGAGCAGGCACAAGAGCTGGCTAACCCTGGTTCTCCATATGGCGCCGGCGCCAACGGGTGGGAGAACGGTACGATCGGTGCTTTCTTACACGCAGCGGTTAGCTGGGGTGACGCATCCGTGGCGAGCCTCGAATCCTACGAAAGGCCAGATAACCCATGGAAGAGAGCCGCACAGATTATTTACATGGGAAAGATTTATGAATAACCCGTTCAGGCCATCCGTCGCGCTGCAACGTCCGCACCGGATCGATAACTGACGCGTCAAGCCGCTGTCTCCGGGCACCAGGTGTGCGACCGCGCGGTCGCGCGTGACGAGCAAACAGTGATGTTCTCGACCGACGCCGCTCAGCGCCATTCCATAAGCGTGATCAGGACAATGCTTTCGACCGCGACAGTCGCTGTCGACCCGCACAAGTAACCCCAACACAGCCATGCTTTTTGCGCATGACCGCATGCGCAAGCAGCATTGGCCAGTCTCCGGCAGCCCATCCTATGATGCGCTCAGCCATGAATCACACACGGAGACCTGCCATGAGCCACGACTACATCCCTTCCTACCTGAACCCGAACGACCTCGGCCCGTGGGGCCAGTACCTGCAACAGGTCGACCGCGTCGCCCCGCACCTGGGCAGCCTGTCGCGCTGGGTCGAGACGCTGAAGCGTCCGAAGCGCATCCTGACCGTGGACGTGCCGATCGAACGCGACGACGGCACCATCGCGCATTACGAGGGCTACCGCGTCCAGCACAACCTGTCGCGCGGCCCGGGCAAGGGCGGCGTGCGCTTCCACCAGGACGTGACGCTGTCGGAAGTGATGGCGCTGTCCGCATGGATGTCGGTGAAGAACGCGGCCGTCAACGTGCCGTACGGCGGGGCCAAGGGCGGCATCCGCGTCGATCCGTCCACCCTGTCGAAGGGCGAGCTGCAGCGCCTGACGCGCCGCTACACGAGCGAGATCAGCATGCTGATCGGCCCGACGAAGGACATCCCCGCGCCGGACGTGAACACCAACGAACAGGTCATGGCCTGGATGATGGATTCGTACGCGATGATCGAAGGGAATCTGTCGACCGGCGTCGTGACGGGCAAGCCGATCTCGCTCGGCGGCTCGCTGGGACGCCGTGAAGCGACGGGCCGCGGCGTGTTCGTCGTCGGCCAGGAAGCGGCCGCGCGGCGCGGCGTCGCGATTGCCGGCGCACGCATTGCGATCCAGGGCTTCGGCAACGTCGGGGGCACGGCAGCGTCCATCTTCGCCGACGCGGGCGCAAAAATCGTCGCCGTGCAGGACCACACCGGCACCATCGTGCGCGAAGGCGGCCTCGATGTCGCGCAGCTGCACAAGCACGTGGCCGAAGCGGGCGGCGTGAAGGGCTTCCCCGGCGCGGATGCGGCGCTGGACCGCGACGCGTTCTGGGACATCGAATCCGACATCCTGATCCCGGCCGCGCTGGAGCGCCAGATCACGGCGGACGTCGCGACGCGACTCCAGACGAAGATCATCCTGGAAGGCGCCAACGGCCCGACGACGCCGGAAGCGGACGACATCCTGGCCGACAAGGACGTCCTCGTCGTGCCGGACGTGCTGGCCAACGCGGGCGGCGTCACGGTGTCGTACTTCGAATGGGTCCAGGACTTTTCCAGCTTCTTCTGGACGGAGGACGAGATCAATGCCCGCCTCACCCGCATCATGCAGAGCGCGTTCGGCGCCGTGTGGGACGTCGCGCAGGAGAAGAAGGTGAGCCTGCGCACCGCGACGTTCATCGTGGCCTGCACCCGCATCCTGCAGGCGCGTGAAGTGCGCGGCCTGTACCCGTAATCTCGATTTGAAGGTCGCGTGGCGCGCCTGCCGGTACGACGCCACGCGACTTCAAAAAAATCCATTTTTACCGCACATTGCGCGCAGATAAGCATGCGTTGCAGCAAATTCTCACATCTTTGAGCGAAGGCAAACCTGCCGTCGGACACCGCTCTTGTGCGCCGCAGCACAGGTAAGATGTGCGGATGAAAACGACCCACTTCCCTCCTCCTTCTCCCGGCGCGGACGATGCGCTGTTCGACCACATCGAGCGCCGCCTGCTGGCGCTTACCACCGCCCCGCTGCACGCGCACACACAGGTGGAGCGCCGCTGCGTGGACGAATTCGCCGACGGCTTCCTCGGCCACATCGGCCTGTCTCCCATCCCGCTGGCGCGGCGCTGGCGCACCGCACCATGAGACGAAAAAAAGCCGCCGGCCGTTCGCACGGCGGGCGGCTTCGGCAGGCTGCGAAGATCAGCCCAGGCTTTCCAGGCGGATGCGCACTACCTTGCCCACGGTCGTCGCCAGGCTCTCGATCCTGGCGATCGCGGCGTTGACGTATTTTTCGCGGGTCTGGTGGGTGATGATGACGATGTCCGTGCGCGCCTTCTCGCCCGGCTCCTTCTGCAGCACGGCGTCGATGGAGATGCCGGCGTCGGCCAGGATGCGGGTCAGGTCGGCCATCACGCCCAGCTGGTCCTGCACGGTCACGCGCAGGTAGTAGCTGGTGCGGATTTCTTCCATCGGCAGGATCGGCACGTCGGCCAGTTCCGTCGGCTGGAACGCCAGGTGCGGCACGCGCGAATACGGGTCGGCGGTGGCCAGGCGGGTCACGTCGATCAGGTCGGCGATGACGGCGGATGCGGTCGGCTCGGCACCGGCGCCCTTGCCGTAATAGAGCGTCGCGCCGACGGCGTCCGCCTGCACGAGCACGGCGTTCATCGCGCCTTCGACGTTGGCGATCAGGCGCGCGCCCGGCACCAGGGTCGGGTGCACGCGCAGTTCGATGCCTTCCTTGCCGTCGACCGTCGTGCGGCGGGTGATGCCCAGCAGCTTGATGCGGTAGCCCAGCTGCTCGGCGTAGCGCAGGTCCACGGCCTGCAGCTGGCTGATGCCCTCGATGTGGGCGCTGCCGAACTGCACCGGGATGCCGAACGCGATGGCGGACATGATGGTCAGCTTGTGCGCCGCGTCCACGCCTTCGATGTCGAAGGTCGGATCCGCTTCCGCATAGCCCAGTTCCTGAGCCTGCTTCAGCACGGTGTTGAAGTCCAGGCCCTTGTCGCGCATCTCGGACAGGATGAAGTTCGTCGTGCCGTTGATGATGCCGGCCACGGATTCGATGCGGTTCGCCGACAGGCCTTCGCGCAGCGCCTTGATGATCGGGATGCCGCCGGCGACGGCCGCTTCGAACGCCACCATCACGCCCTTGGCCTGGGCCGCCTCGAAGATCTCGTTGCCGTGCAGCGCCAGCAGCGCCTTGTTGGCGGTGACGACGTGCTTGCCGTTGGCGATCGCCTGCAGCACCAGTTCGCGCGTCAGGTCGTAGCCGCCGATCAGTTCGACGACGATGTCGATGTCCGGATTGTTCACGACGGCGGACGGGTCGGCGACGACCTCCACTTCGCTGCCGACGATGCGGCGGGCGCGTTCGAGGTTACGGACGGCGACCATCGCGACCTCGATGCCGCGGCCGGCGCGGCGGCGGATCTCTTCCTGGTTGCGTTGGAGGACGTGGTAGGTGCCGGCACCGACGGTGCCGAGGCCGAGCAAGCCTGCTTTGATGGGTTTCATATGCATTTACTGTCTGCTGTCTGTCGTTCTCAGCGCGCGTGGCGGCGCCGGTAGCCGTCGAGGAAGCGGGCGATACGGCCGCACGCATCCGTCAGGTCGTCGGAATTGGGGAGGAAGACCAGGCGGAAATGGTCCGGCGTCTTCCAGTTGAAGCCGGTGCCTTGCACCAGCAGGACTTTTTCCTCGGACAACAGCTCACAGATAAATTGCTGGTCATCGGCGATCGGGTAGATCTTCGGGTCGAGGCGTGGGAACATGTACAGCGCCGCTTTTGGCTTGACGCAGGTAACGCCCGGGATATCGGTCAGGAGTTGGTGAGCCAGGTCGCGCTGGCGTGCGAGGCGGCCGCCGGGGGCCACGAGTTCCGCGATGCTCTGGTGGCCGCCGAGGGCCGTCTGGATCGCGAACTGGCCGGGCGCGTTGGCGCACAGGCGCATCGAGGCCAGGATGTTCAGGCCGTCGATATAGTCTTTCGCATGGCGCTTCTCGCCGGAAATGACCATCCAGCCGGCACGGTAGCCGCACGACCGGTAGTTCTTCGACAGGCCGTTCAGGGTGACGAATAGGACGTCGTCGGCCAGCGAAGCGAGCGACACGTGCTCCTCGCCGTCGTACAAGGTCTTGTCGTAGATTTCGTCGGCATAGATGATCAGCTGGTGCTGGCGCGCCAGTTCGACGATTTCCAGCAGCACGTCGCGCGAATACAGCGCGCCGGTCGGGTTGTTCGGGTTGATGACGACGATCGCGCGCGTGTTCGGCGTGATCTTCTTGCGCATGTCGTCGATGTCGGGCAGCCAGCCGGCCTGCTCGTCGCAGATGTAATGCACCGGGTTGCCGCCGGCGAGGCTGACGGCCGCCGTCCACAGCGGATAGTCGGGCGCCGGGACGAGCACTTCATCGCCGCTGTTCAACAGGCCCTGCATGGCCATCACGATCAGTTCGGAGGCGCCGTTGCCCAGGTAGATGTCGTCGATGCCGACGCCGCGGATGTTCTTTTCCTGCGTGTAGTGCATCACCGCCTTGCGCGGTGCAAACATGCCCTTCGAATCCGTGTACCCGGCCGAGCCGTGCATATTGCGGATCATGTCCTGGACGATCTCGTCCGGCGGGTCGAAACCGAACACGGCCAGGTTGCCGATGTTCAGCTTGATGATCTTGTGGCCGTCTTCCTCCATCTGGCGCGCGATCTGCAGCGCCGGGCCACGGATCTCGTAGCAGACGTCGTCGAGCTTGTTGGATTTGAGAATCGGTCGCAAAATATCACCTTGGAAATAATGGCTGCGGAAAGCGTGCCTGTTAAGCAGCCTGATCTGTAGCGCGTTGTTGCAATGCGAAAAACTTCATTCTGCCGAAAGCAGGCGGATTAAGCAACCCGCCATTGCTGGGGCGTGGCTGAAACCAGTTACAATACGCGCCCTGTGCCTGTCATTCCCCGGCTTGCCATCATGAAGCTCCATTCCAGCAGCACCGAAAAATACCAGACGGTCACCGGCTACGACCGGTCCGGCGTCGAGATCAACGCCCAGCGCTTCGACTACAGCGTGCTCGTGATGCCCGAAGTGGCGCCGCGCCCGTGGCCCGTCACGCGCTTCGAAGACCTGAAAGCCGAACATTTCGAGGCGATCGCAGCCGACAAGCCCGACGTCGTCATCCTCGGCACGGGCGAGCGCCAGCGCTTCGTGCATCCGCGCCTGGTCACCAGCCTGTCCAGCCAGCGCATCGGCGTCGAGAGCATGGACAGCCACGCCGCCTGCCGCACCTACAACATCCTGATGGGCGAAGGCCGCAAAGTGACGCTGGCGCTGATCATCGAAGGGGACGCGAAGGCCGTATGAACGACCTGTACCGGAACAAGCCCCTCACCTGGACCCTGCTGATCGCCTTCGCCGCCGTCCTGCTGTACGTACTGGGCGCGCGCACGCTCGTGCCGCCGGACGAAGGCCGCTACGCCGAGATGGCGCGCGAGATGTTCGCCAGCGGCGACTGGATCACGACCCGCCTGAACGGCATCAAGTATTTCGAAAAACCCCCGCTGCAGACATGGATGAACGCCCTGTCGTTCACCCTGTTCGGCCTGGGCGACTGGCAGGCGCGCCTGTGGACGGGCCTGTGCGGCCTGCTGGGCGTCGTCCTGACGGGCGTCGCGGGCACGCGCGTGTTCGGCGCGCGCATCGGCTTCTATGCCGCGCTGGTGCTCGGCTCCTCGTTCTACTGGGTCGCGTGCAGCCAGATCGATTCGCTCGACATGGGCCTGTCCGGCATGATGACGGTGGCCCTGTGCGCCCTCCTCATCGCCCAGCGCGACGATGCCGGCGCGTCCGAGCGGCGCAACTGGATGCTCGTGTGCTGGGCCGGGATGGCGCTGTCCGTGCTGTCCAAGGGCTTGATCGGCCTCGTGCTGCCGGGCGGCGTGCTCGTGTTCTACACGATCTTCTCGCGCGACTGGGCCATCTGGAAGCGCCTGCACATCGTAAAAGGCCTGCTCCTGTTCTTCCTGATCGCCACGCCGTGGTTCGTGCTGGTCGGCCTGAAGAACCCGGAACAGCCGCACTTCTTCTTCGTCCACGAACACTTCGACCGCTTCCTCAAGAAGGAACACCACCGCGAAGCGGCGTGGTACATCTTCTTCGTGCTGCTGGCCGCCGGCAGCGTGCCGTGGGTCGGCGTGCTGGTGCAAAGCCTCGTGGGCGCCGCGCGCAGGAACGGCGAGACGACGCGCTTCCGCCCGCGCCTGATGCTGCTCGTGTGGGTCGCGTTCATCACGCTGTTCTTCACCAAGTCGAATTCCAAGCTGCCCGGCTACATCCTGCCCGTGTTCCCCGCCGTCGCGCTGCTGGTGGCGGTCTACCTGGACGCCGGCACGCGCCGCGGCCGCATGGTCACGGCCGCCCTGACGGCGCTGCTGGGCGTGGGCTTCCTCGTCACCGTCCCGTTCATGCTGAAGTTCGCCAAGCATGCGGGCGAGGACGTGTTGTACGCCGCGTATCAACCCTGGGTGCTGGCTGCGGGCCTCGTGCTGCTGATCGGCGGCTGCCTCGCCCTGCTGTACGCGCGCCAGATGCTGCGCGACCTGTTCGTCGTCGTGCTGGCCGTCGCCGGTTTCGCCGGCACGCAACTGCTGCTCGTCGGCTTCGAGCCGATCGGCCAGGTGCGCGCGGGCGTCAACCTGCTGCCCGCACTGAAGGCGGCCGGCGCCGCGAATCCGGCCGTGAAGGTCTATTCGGTCGGCATCTACGAACAGTCGCTGACCTTTTATCTCGGCCGCCCCGTGACCCTCGTCGATTACCGCGACGAGTTCGACTTCGGCCTCCAGCAGCAGCCGGAACTCGCGATCCCGACGATTCCCGCATTCGTCGCCCGCTGGCGCGCGGACGCGGCCGCGGGCGTGCGCAACGTGGCGATCACCCGTCCCGAGATCGCCGCCGAGCTGAAGCGCCAGGGCGTCCCCCTGCGCATCGTGGCGGCGGACGCGCGCCGTACCGTCATCGCGAACTTCTAACGCTTCCCCATGAATCTCACCACGTTTGCCTTCATCATCTCCGGCGTGATCCTGAACGCCTGTGCCCAGCTGCTGCTGAAAGCGGGCACCAATGCCATCGGCGGCGCCATCCACCTCACCATGAGCAACTGGTTCCAGACCTTCATCAAGGTCGTGACCCAGCTGCCGATCCTGGGCGGCCTGGCGTGCTACGCCATCTCCCTGGTCGTGTGGATCATCGGCCTGTCGCGCACGGACGTGACGATCGCGTACCCGATGCTGTCCCTGGGCTATGTCGTGTCGGCGTTCGGCGCCTGGATGTTCCTGGGCGAGGCGATTTCGCCGCAGCGCCTGGCGGCCATCGGCGTCATCGTGGTGGGCGTGGTGTTGCTGGCGAGAACGTGATTTGGCGCCAGACAGTGCGCTGTTACAATGCCCGCTTTGTCTGCATATCTTTATCAATAGAATAACGAGCTTCCCATGACTGCCGAGCTGCCCTTCCTGCCCTTTTCCCGGCCCACCATCGACGAAGAGACCATCGCCGCCGTCGGCGAAGTGCTGCGCTCCGGCTGGATCACGACCGGCCCGAAAAACCAGGCATTCGAGGCCCTGCTGTCGGAATACTTCGGCGGCCGTCCGGTCCGCACGTTCAATTCCGGCACCTGCACGATGGAGATCGCGCTGCGCATCGCGGGCATCGGGCCGGGCGACGAAGTGATCACGACCCCGATCTCGTGGCCGGCCACCGCCAACGTGATCATCGAAGTGGGCGCGACGCCGGTCTTCGCCGACATCGACCCGGTCACGCGCAACATGGACCTGGACAAGCTGGAAGCCGCGATCACCCCGCGTACCAAGGCCATCATCCCCGTCTACCTCTCCGGCCTGCCGCTGGACATGGACCGCCTGTACGCCATCGCGAACAAGCACAACCTGCGCGTCGTCGAGGATGCCGCGCAGGCCATCGGCTCGCTGTGGAACGGCAAGCGCATCGGTTCGTTCGGCGACTTCGCCTCGTTCAGCTTCCAGGCCAACAAGAACATCACGACGGGTGAAGGCGGCTGCCTCGTCCTGAACAACCTGGAAGAAGCGCGCCTGGCCGAGAAATACCGCCTGCAGGGCGTGACGCGCAGCGGCGTGGACGGCATCGACGTCGACGTCCTGGGCGGCAAGTACAACATGAGCGACATCATGGCCACGATCGGCCTGGGCCAGATGAAGAACGTGGACAAGCTGACGGCGCACCGCGCCGCGCTGGCCCGCCACTACTTCGACTGCTTCGGTCCGGACTTCGAAAAGGAGACCGGCGCCCAGCTGCCGGTCCAGGCCTTCGGCACGAGCAACTGGCACCTGTTCCAGATCATCCTGCCGGACAATGGCCCCGGCACGCGCGCAGAGTTCATGACCCGCATGCAGAAGGAACACAATATCGGCACCGGCTACCACTACGCGCCGATCCATCTGTTCACCTTGTACCGCGAGCGCGGCTTCAAGGAGGGGATGTTCCCCGTCGCCGAGAAGATCGGCCGCCTGACCGTCACGCTGCCGATGTTCAATGCGATGACGAAGGCGGACGTGGAACGCGCCGTGGCCGCAGTCAAAGCGGTGCTCGCCAAATGACGACGGTGGCCATGAAGCCGGAAGTCTCGGTCGTCATCCCGGTCTATAACGAGGAAGCGGGCCTGGCGAATTTGTTCGCGCGCCTGTACCCCGCGATGGACGCGCTGGGCCTGCCGTACGAAGTCGTCTTCGTCAACGACGGCAGCCGCGACAACTCGGTGTCCATCCTGGCGGAGCAATACCGCAAGCGCCCGGACGTGACGCGCGTGGTCCTCTTCAACGGCAACTACGGCCAGCACATGGCGATCCTCGCCGGCTTCGAGCAGACGCGCGGCCAGATCGTCATCACGCTCGACGCCGACCTGCAGA
>CBIHOW010000017.1:0-92529 GCA_966211695.1 uncultured Massilia sp.
CCATCCAGGCCCTCGAAGTGCAGCGCGGCACGCTGATGACCCTGAAGACGATGGGTGCCTCGATGGCCGAAGCGATGCGCCAGTCCGGCGTCAGCGCGGAAAAGATGGCCTCCATGCCATTCTCGCCCTTCTTCGGTGCGCAGGCCCAGGGCGGCGCCGCTGCCAAGCCGGCCCCCGGTGCCCCGGCCGCAAAGGCGCAAGCGCCCAAGGCGCCGGATGCCGCTGCCGCGGGCAGCGGTGGCACGGCTCAGCCAGGTACGGCCGCGCCGCAAGCCGCCGGCGCGGCGGACGCCCAGGGCAATCCGGCCGCGATGGCGATGCCGGCCGCCGTCGCGTGGTGGAATATGTTGCAGGAACAATTTACGCAGGCTGTTGCGAGCGCGATGACGCCGAGCACCCCGGCGCCGGCGGCGCCCGGAACGGAGGGCGGCGGTGCGCCGCAAGCGGAAGCGTCCAAGGAAGCGCCGAAGGTGCAGCCGCCGGTGCCGAACAGCGGCAACGGCAAGGCGCGCACGAGCCGGACGAAGACCGACAAGCCCTGACGCCGCGCCGTCACCCCAGATCGAACGGCAGCTTGCGCAAGCGCTTGTTCGTGAGGTGGAAGATGGCGTTGGCGAAGGCCGGCGCCAGCGGCGGCAGGCCCGGCTCGCCCATGCCGGTCGGCGGGTCGGCGGACGGCACGATGAACACGTCCACGCGAGGCATGTCGGCCATGCGCGCCACCGTGTAGTCGTCGAAATTCTTCTGCTCGACGATGCCCTCCTTGAACGTGATGGCGGCGCCCGGCAACGTGGTGCCGAGGGCCGCCAGCACGGCGCCCTGCACCTGCGCCTCGATCGACAGCGGATTCACGGCCAGGTTGCAATGCACCCCGGCCGTGACCTTGTGCAGCTTCGGCACACCCTTCTCGACCGACGCCTCGACCACGTAGGCAACCACGCTGCCGGACATGCCGTGCACGGCCACGCCCCAGGCTCGGCCCTCGGGCAATTGCCTCTTGCCATAGCCCGACTTGTCCACGGCCAGGTCGAGCGCCGCCAGGTGGCGCGGGCGCTTGTCGCCCAGCAGCTTGCGCCGGTACGCGACCGGGTCGGCGCCTGCCGCGTGCGCGACTTCGTCCACCAGCGTCTCCATGACGAACGCCGTGTGGTTCGACGCCGACCCGCGCCACCACAGCACGGGCACGTTGGCCTTCGGGTGATGCACCGACAGCTTCACCGGCAACGCATACGCCTCGGCGATGCCTTCGGTCGTCGTGGAGTCCACGCCGTTCTTGATCAGCACCGATTCGAACGGCGTGCCCGCACTGATGGCCTGGCCGACGATCACGTGGTTCCACGCCACGACGTCGCCGTTCCCATCGAGCCCGATGTCGACCTTGTGCACGTGCGCCGGGCGATAGTAGCCGCCCTTGATGTCGTCCTCGCGGCTCCAGACGATTTTCACCGGACCGCGTCCGTATGCCCTGGCGACGTTGACCGCTTCCACCAGGTCGTCCGACGTGGTCACGCCGCGGCGGCCGAATCCGCCGCCGGACATCATCGTGTGCAAGGTGACCTGCGTGAGCTTGAGCCCCGCGGCGGCGGCGACGGCGGTCTGGTCGAAGGTCTGGAACTGCACGCCCGCCCAGACCGAGCAGCGATCCGCATAGAGGTCGACCACGCAGTTGACCGGTTCCATCGGCGCATGCGCCAGGTAGGGAAATTCGTAGACGGCCGAGATCGACGCCGTCGCCAGCGCCGGGGTGGCGGCCAGCGCGCGGTAATCGCGCAGTTGCCGTTCCGAGTCCACCTTGTCGACGGCACTCAGGTCCCAGTCCACGACGAGTGCGTCGCGGCCCAGTTTCGCCGGCCAGTAACCGTCCGCGATCACGGCCACGCCGCGCCCGCCGCTGCCGACCGCCACCTCGACCACGTCGACCACGCCCTTGATCGCCCGCGCCTTGCTTGCATCGAGGCTGCGCACCCTGGCGCCGAACACGGGCGGCCGCGCGACCACGGCCACCTTCATGCCGGGCAGCGTGAAGTCGATGCCGAACTGCTGTTTCCCGCTCGATTTCGCGCGCGCGTCCAGGCGCCCGGTCGGCTTGCCGATGCGGCGGAAATCCTTCGCGTCCTTCAGCGTGACGGTGGCCGGCACCGGCAGCTTCATGGCCGCATCGGCCAGCGCGCCGTAGCGGGCCTTGCGCCCGCCGGGGCCGATGACGACGCCCGCGGCCGTCGTGCACTGCGCGGGCGCGACCTGCCACCGCTCGGCCGCGGCGGCGATCAGCATCGCGCGGGCGCGCGCGCCGATCTCGCGGTAATGCGTGAACGAGTGCGCCACCGAGATGGAACTGCCGGTCATCTGGATGCCGAACAGCGGATCCTTGTAGGCGTCGCCCGCCGGCGCCAGTTCGGCGCGCACGCGCGACCAGTCGGCGTCGAGCTCCTCGGCGACGAGCATCGGCAGCGCCGTGTGCACGCCCTGGCCGAATTCGAGCCGGTCGACCATCACGGTGACGGTGTCGTCCGGTGCGATGTGCAGGAAGGCATTCGGCTCCGGGGCGGCCGCGCGGCCCCGGAGCGGGACGACGAAGCCGAGCACCAGCCCGCCGGCGGACTTCAGGAAGCCGCGGCGCGTCACCGCCAAATGATTGTTCCGGTCGATGTGCACGTCGCTCTCCGCTTTGATCAAAGCGGAATTCTTACACGGTGGCCGGCGCCGCCGGCGTTATGATTTTTATCAGATCGGGTAGCGAATTACGCCACATCGGCGATCGTGCCGCTCATCTGCCCGGTTTAGGGCAGGAGCCGCAGCTGCGCCAGCTGCTCCATCAATTGCGCGAAACGCTGCTGCCCCCGCAGCAGGCGGTCGACATGGTGCAGCACCTCGTACACTTCGCTCGACAAGGCGGCGTCGTAGCCGTGCTGCTGTGGGTGCGAGACGAGGATCTGGGCCGCATTGAACAAAATACTGTAGCGGCGCGCTTCCGGCGCGGCCTGCTGGGTTTCTGCGCCGCATCCGCTTGGGCTTGCGCCGGGGGTGCCGCGTCCTGTTACGGAAATTGTACGTTGCCTGCGCCGGTGGCGGCGCCGCCCTGCCCCGTTTGCTGTCCTGCGGCGTCGGTTGCGGCGAGACCGTCCGATTCCGGCGTCAAGGACGGTGCCGCCGCGGGCGCGACGGCGGCCAAGCCGGGTACGCCGGCACCGTCCGCACCGGCGCCAGCGCCAGCGCCAGCGCCGGCCACGTCGCATGCCCGTGAGGCGGGTGGCGGGTGGCGGGTGGCGACACGGTACAACCGGGCACGGCCACACCGCTGCCATCCGGCACACCAGACCTGCAGAACAACCCGGCCGCCATGGCAATGCCGGCCGCGGTCGCGTGGTGGAATCTGTTACAGGAACAATTTACGCAGGCGGTTGCCAGCGCGGGGGCAGGTAATCATACCCCTGGCGTCTACTCATAGCGCAAGGCGTCAATGGGGTTAAGTTTTGCTGCCTTCAGCGCTGGCATGATGCCGAAAACCATCCCCACCGCCATCGAGAAACCAAAGGCCATGGCAATAGCCCACCACGGAACCACAGCAGTCGGGAATCCCGGGATAACTGAGGCAATGCCAAAACCAATCGCATAACCGATCGCGAGGCCGATCAAACCGCCTAGCAGGGATAACAATGTTGCTTCGATGAGAAACTGCATCAGAATATGGTATCGCTGCGCTCCAAGCGCCTTGCAAATGCCGATTTCACGGGTGCGTTCAGTAACCGACACCAGCATGATGTTCATAATTCCGATTCCACCCACCAGCAAGGAAATGCTGACAATACCACCCAGTACCATCGTGAGCGTTCCGACAATACTTTCGAACGTGTCAGTCAGTTGTTGCGCAGTCTGGACACGAAAGTCATTCCCTTGCCCAGGTTTGATGTGATGGGCTTGGCGTAATAGCACGGTCAGGCGCCCCTGTACCGCTTCCAGTTCTTCGATATGATTCACCGTGAGAGTAATGCTGAGATTGAGTTTCGTATCATTCCCGGCCACAGCCTCGCCAACTGAAAACGGGATCAGGACATAATCATCCTTACTTAACCCAAAGCTTTCACCCTTCTCTTCGGTGACACCCACGATCTTGAACCATTCGCCACCGATTTCCAGAAACTTACCCAGCGGATTTTCAGGCAGCTCCAGGTTTTCGCGCAGTTTGCTCCCAATGATGCAAACTTTCCGGCGAGACTGGTTGTCGCTTGCACTGATAAATCGTCCCTGCCGTGGAAACACCTGATTAGCTTCCGCATACGCTGAGGTTACGGCAGTGACCTGCGTAAATGTAGACCGTCCCGCATAGCGCACGTTTGTACCGAAATTGCCAAAAGGTGCAAAAGTTGGCGATACGTTACTAATATCCTCGACGTGCGCCACAATTTTCTCGTAGTCGCTCAGGCCAAGAACATTTTGCTTGCCTTGTAGGGCATCTTCAAATGGCGTGTAAGCAACCAAGGTCAGGCCATTCGACCCCAGTCCCTTGAACTGGCTGCTGATCGATACCGACAAACCCTGCACAATAGAAATAATAGCAATGACCGAAGCGACGCCGATAATGATGCCGAGCGCAGTCAAAAAGCTGCGCAGAGCATGGGCGCGTATGCTTTGCACTGCCGAGCTGAAGCTTTCAAGAACACTAAACATGCGTCGCTTCCCGTCCCAACGCCGCATCCCGGAACGAGTTGCGCACATCGCTCTGGATGCGCCCGTCGGCCAGCCGCACCATGCGTCGGCAATAGGCGGCAATGTCCGGTTCGTGGGTAACGATGATGACCGTCTGACCTTCGGCATGCAGCGCATCAAACAACGTCATGATCTCAATTGCGGTAGTTGAGTCGAGGTTGCCGGTCGGTTCGTCGGCAAGCAAGATGGAAGGCTCGCTGCACAGGGCACGTGCAATGGCCACACGTTGGCGCTGCCCCCCCGACAATTGATTGGGCAAATGATCGAGACGGCTTCCCAGCCCGACCCGGACAAGCGCTTCGCGTGCCCGGCGTGCCCGCTCCGCTGGGCGTATTCCCCGGTAAATCAACGGCTGCATCACATTCTGCAATGCCGTGGCCCGCGTCAGCAAATTAAAGCTTTGAAAAATAAAACCGATTTCCTCGTTCCGGGTGCGCGCCAAATCGGACTCGCTCATGCCGGCGACGTCATGGCCGTTCAAGAAATAGCTTCCTCGCGTCGGGGTATCCAGACAGCCAAGGATATTCATCATGGTCGACTTGCCGGAGCCGGACGAACCTATGAATGCGATATAGTCGTTCGAGGCGATTTCCAAATTGACGTCATCTAACGCGGCAATAACCTCCCCTCCCATCCAGTACTGCTTGGTAACCCCCTCCAGCCGAATCAACGGCTCTGGCGTGCTCATTGCATGCCTTTCGCATCGGCCACGACTGACTTGGCTGGCGCCGAGACCGTTATCCGATCGCCTGCCCTCAATTGACGCAGCAGTTTGTAGGGCCCGGTAATGACGCTCTCACCGGCATTCAGACCCGCCGCGACAGCTTGCATGTTGTCGTCGGACATACCGAGTGTAATGACGCGTTTTTCAGCTTTACCGTCTTTCGCCACAAACACGTAGT
The DNA here is from genome assembly GCA_966211695.1 of uncultured Massilia sp. Classification (GTDB taxonomy): domain Bacteria; phylum Pseudomonadota; class Gammaproteobacteria; order Burkholderiales; family Burkholderiaceae_D; genus Telluria. The sequence continues at coordinate 5,610 of CBIHOW010000017.1, forward strand.
TTTCCACGTTCACGGTGGCCTCGGGTTTCTTGTTGTCGCGCTTGCCAGTCAACGTGGCAGATTCTTCGTTATTGCTCAACACGGCCTGCAAAGGCAAGGCCAACGATTGGCCCGAATGCGACGTAAATATCTCTGCTCGGCAGGTCATGCCGGGACGTAACCGCAATGCGCCATAGTCGCTCAATCTGACCTTGATATTATAGTTGCGCGATAGCGAAGGCCCAACCTGGCCAGGCCCGGATACACCTTGCTTTGGGGATAGCGGAATTTCGAGCACAGCCCCTTCAATCGCAGTGTCTGGATAAGCCGCCGTATGGATCGCCACGTCCTGCCCCACCATGACGCGGGCAATATCGGCCTCGTCCACATTTACCTCGGCAATCATGGTTGAGGTGTTGGCAATGGTCATCAGGCTTGAACCGGCAATACTGACCTGGCTCGCCACAGCCGTCTCACCGACCTTGATATCGAGCGCGGTAACGGTGCCGGCGATCGGTGCCCGGATGGTGGTCTTCGCCAAACGCTCTTTCGATTGCTTGAGAATTGCCTCTACCTGCTCCAGTCGCGAGCGACTGTTGCGCAACGCATTTTGCGCAAGCTGGAACGCATAACGCGCATCGTCGAGAGCACTGTCTGAAATCATTTTGACCTTGTGCAGTTCCGTTTTGCGACGGTACTGACCTTCCTGGTTGGCCAAGTTGATCTGCTGCTGCTCAATGTCGATGCGCTGCTGGCGTACCGCCGCTTCCTGCTGTGCAACCTCTGCCCGGTAGCTCTGGTCGTCCAGATGCAAGACGATGTCGCCGGCGGCTACTTTCCCCCCCTCCTTGACGAGGATGTTGGTGACCTTGCCAATCACCTCTGGCGTGAGCAACACTTGCTCTTTATACAACAGGTGACCCGACGATAGAATGGATGACTTGATCTTGTGATAGCCAACCTTTTCAGTCTCTACCGCCCGCGCTGGCTCGCCGCGCGCTATTTTCAATACGACCGGCACACATATGAGTCCAACCAACCCGAGACCGACCAGATACGCTCGCTTCATGCGTTCTTACTCATCAGATATGCCAGCCAAACGCCATAGACCAACAGATAGGGAAACAGTGCAATGCAAGCGCCCTTCACGCGCGGCACCGTGGCCCACGCCCGAAAGCCAGCCACCATTAACAGCATTTCCCAGACCAAAAGCACGCTGATACTGTCGAGCAGCGCGGCCCACTTGTTCGTCACCGGCAACAGGAAAAACAGCTGATTGAGCGACAGCGGGTTCAATGCCGAAAAACCAAGCTCCCCGCTGGGATGCAACAAAATCTGCACTGCCGCCAATGGCAGCAGCAGGAGCGTGGGTACCCATGCCCACAGCGACAAGGCAAAGCCTTTGCCAAAGCCGACATCCGTGTGAAAAATTTTGTCAACGATCATGAAATACACGCCGCGCATGAACGCCATGAGCGGGAATCCCACCAGCGCCGAGACCACTGCGAACATCCTGAAAGCTTCCTTTCCAATTGCCGGCGCCGCGCCTTGCGTGGATTCCGCCATGGATTGCGTCAGGAACTCGTTATCGACAATCTGGAAGTACCACAACACGACGATCAATTGAGAGGCCAGCAGCATCAGCAGGGGGAACCCTGGCGCGGAACGCTGCTTAAGCATGGCAAATGCGCGTGTGGGTTGATGGAACATCGCAATCAGCGCACTGAAAAGAGATACTTTGGGCAGTACGCCCATGGTGGTAGTTTGCATACAGGTCAGCTTTCGACTTAAAACAGCGAGAAATTGGGACAGGCCCGACAATGGTGCCAATACCGGCATGGGTGTAGGCTAACGCACTTATCTGCTCCTTTTATTTGCGGCCGGGATGGGATGAACGGCTTTGAGCTTGGCCTCACCCAGCACGCATGCGCCACCGACAGGTTGGGCCAGGTACTGACTCAGCCATTCGAATACCTTCAATGCGTCTGCCTCCACTGCCTCATCGAAACCATGTGCCGTCAACAGACCGATGCCATTGGTTTTCGCGACCACACCGGGCAGCAGCACCGGTTGCCGCGTACGTTCATCAATCGCAAGGTAGCGGGATGCGTATTTGTCGGCCAGAATCGGTGCCAGCACCGTGTTATGTGATGAGACAATGACAATGCCTAGTTCCGCCAATCTCTGCAAGTATGCCGCCGCCGCCGAGACAGATTCCAAATAATTAGTACCGCGGAAAATCTCGTCGATCAGGTACAAGCGAGTGCCGTCGCCTGGCTGGCAAAGAAGCTCGCGTGCACGCCGCAGTTCGGAGATGTACAGGCTTTCCCCCTGCAGCAGGGAATCCTTGCTTTGCATGCTGGCGTAGATCGACAACTCAGGCATGACTGCCTGCGCGGCATAACAAAAGCCAAAGGTGCGTGCAGTTACCGCGTTGATCCCGATAGTGCGCAACAGCGTACTTTTTCCGATACCGTTCTGTCCTGTCAGGAAAACTCCTCGGCTCCCAGAGTCCAGAGACACCGGTTTTGCCGCTGACAGCAAAGGATGCACGGCATCCTGAACGCTGATGGTCTTGGCGCATGATGCCTCGATCCAACAAAATCGCGGTTGTTGAACCAAATGACGCGCCAGGATGACATTGGCCTCAAAATTGCCACATTCCAAATACATAACGCGCAAGAATTCGCGCAGTTGATCAATCTGACGAATTTGTTTGAAATAGTGGCGAACTTTCTTGAGCGTGAACCAGTCGCAATAATTGCGCACGGTGTCGAGGAACTGAAACGGCAAAGGAAAACGGTTCAGTCGACGATTAATCCGTGCAGCCTGAGCACGGTGCTCACGGAACCATGCACACATAGCATCATCACATACAGCCAGGCGGGCCACCGTGGTGCCTAATGCGCAGAGGGCTCGAATATTCGCGTTCCAACGTTCGATAGTCGGCTCGTAATGCATGTGCAAACTGACCAGCGTGAGCAACAGTCCAATTCCACCAACCAGTCCGCAAGTTGAAGCGATGCTGTACGGCATATAGACGAGCAACCAGCAGGCAAACAACAACAGCACCGGCACGCCGGCAGACAACGCCAGCCAGCGTGGAACCGGTGGCAGTGCCGCGTCTTTGAACACGACATCGGCGATTTCCGTATCAACCTTGCGCAGTGGCGCGAATGTCTCATGTAATGCGGCGAGACGTGCGCGGTCTGCTATCAGCCACTTAAGCTGCCGAACGTCTTCATTACGCGGCGTGGGCGCGACGCCTGTGCGCAGACGCTGGTACAGCACCTGCTTGCCAAAAATACTGGCTTCTTCTGAAACCTCTTTGAAATACTGGGGCAGCAAGAGGTCTTGCCAAGTTTGTTCATCCAGCGCGCCAGTCACATGCGCCGACCGATGGTCGTACAAGCGCCGGCATTCATCATCCGTAAACCATGGGGCGGACGAAGCCGGCGACGATACAAACTCGACCATCTTCTGCCATAGTCGGCCAACCGTGGTGCTGACGCTCCTCCGGATTTTCGTCCATTTCATAAATTTGTACACTTCAAACCTCTTCGATACTTGAGCGATCATGGCTGAGCGCGCCTGACCGCCGCGCCGCACTCGATCGACGCGCCCTTGCCAGGAAATCCCAAATGATGAATTCCTGCGGCCGCGAGTTGGAACTGAACAAGCGATTGGCCTGCATGTGCAGCACGCTCGGCAAGATCGTCAGCAAGCCCGCACGCGTGGTACCCGCCAAAATCGAAGCGCGCGCGCCGGCATTACCTCGGCGGCGCAGCGCCAATGCGTCACGGAGAACAGGTTCCACGCTGGAGAGATCGAGTACGGCTGCTTCGATATAGCTACGATGTTTCTTGTAAAGCACGTTCAGGCTATCGAACTGAGGTTTCGTTATTTCGAGTTCATCGCCATAGCCGTTTCGCTGTTGCGCTACAAGCAGATTGATGTCACTTTCGCTTAACTGAAATGCCTGCAGGTAATCCAGTGCGCCGGCCAGCGTCGCCTTCCAGATCAATTCGTCGGATTGTTGCCGGTGGGCCGCCGCGATAACTGCCAGGCAGTACACACTATCGTGGAAGAACAATTCCTCGACAAATTGCATTAACTCTTTTCCACCATAACGGCTATATTCTGGAACGTAGTTATCAAACACATAACCGGACAACTCATGCGTCGCCAGTCGCGCTTCTAGCGCCTTTTGTTGAAATGCTGAAAAGAACGGACCGAAACCCTCGCTGGCCCCTTCAATGCGGAGCCGCAGATGAAAATCCGGATCCGAATATCGAACGAAATACCACCGCCGGATCAGGCCTGCCCGGGTTGCCTGCTGCAGCGTCGCCGTGAATTCGCCGCTCATCAACGACACCAGGTAATCCTCGCTGCCGTAGATCTTGATGTATTGCCAATAGGCCCGTTTAACGGGCGTTTTGCCTGCGTCTTCCAGCGCAGTCAGCAATGGGAACGACCGATCGACAACGCCCCGTGCAGTGCGCATGGAACGATCAACGTGCAGGGGGACCACGATTTCGTTATGCCAGGACTGATCGCCATGACGCAGGACAGACTGTCCTAAACGATTTGGCGCTTCGGTCAAGATGACGCTGAACTCTCCGACAATTTCGTCCCGGAACAGTGCTAAGGATAGACGGTTGTCACGTTCTATTTCCAATAAATTATCGCCCACTTCGATCGAGAACCGCGGGGGCAAGCCTTTATCGGAAAAAATCCGTGCCAACGATTTCCATTCCTGCAGCTCGATGGCTTTGCAGATAGGATCGATATCTTTCTTTAACAGATTCCAGCGGGCCCTGGAAACCACCACCCCGGCACAGACAACTCGCGGTAAAAACGGCGCCAGACGCATCTCGGCAGGCCAGTCAAACTGCGGCAGCACGCCCCCCATCCTGGTGGCGAGCTGGCACAGAAACTTGTACAAACCCAGGTTGCCCTTGAAATTGAAGTTATAAGCACTGCTAAAGCGGGGAATGACGCGCTTGTTGAAGCGGGGCGACCATAAAATAAACTCTTTTTCGATGACGCCGATGAGCAACTCATCTGGACGCAGCTGGTATGCCGGCGCTACCGAGCCCGATCCCGACAAGACCAATTCATAGGCGCGGATCGATGCCCGTGTGGAGACATTACCGTGCCGTGGGGCGGGAAGATGGACCACCTCGGCATAGATGGTGTCGTCAGGATGCTCATCTTCGCGCTGCACGGTCTTGCGCAAGTGACTCTCGATAGCTTGATCGCGCGCGCCGAAGCGGGCGTTGACGCGGGTTGCACCCGGACCTGCAAGAAAATTCAGCAGCATCGTCGGCCGCGCCGATTTCTCGTCCACTGGCGGCTCGTCATTGAACAGACTGATGGACGCCATGAAGCTGGCCGGCAACCCTGAAATTTGCTCGGGAACATCGGGAAAAAGGGTGCACAGGTCAAGTACTTTGGCGCCGGGATGGTGACATTCGTTAAACAAGATGCTGTATAACGAAGGGGGACGAAAGCCGGAGGAATAGCCCGATTTTTGTTCCAGTCTTAAGCCATCTGTCCACTTGACCGAAGCGTCATCACGACCGCAGTTGATGCCATTCTCCGGATTCAGGGCCACCATCAATGGTACGAACTCATTGCCAAAGCGGCGCTCGAAGGATTGAATCAAAGCATCCCACTCGCTATCGCTATTGCTGTTTTGAGGTAAGAGTTTGTCCAGCAGAACAATCGCACGTGACAGTTGGCGAATATCGGCGTCGCTAAGCAACGCGGGCGTCGCGCTACAAAACGTATCGACATGCAACACCTTACCGCTTGGGAATTCCATGCCAAAGGATTTGATCAGCACTTCGGCCTGGCTGACGACGTCAGCTGCCGCATCCAAGGGAAGCCTGTCATCGGCACCGATCAGTGACGCCAATTCCGCGATCCGGCGGTAGTCAACCAACTGCTGCGCGACAGGCGCCGCATCACGCAGCATACGCAGGTAGCTGTCGAGACGATGTCCACCGGTCAGCAGTACGTCGGCGTCGACCTGCAACACCGCTCCTTCCACTAGGCGGAACAAGTAATCGACGATCTCGTCGCGGCTCACGTCACGCTCGCGCCACGCCAGCTCATCCGCCAGCTGCCCCACGGTTTTGGGTGATTGCAAATGTGCGATGGTCAGTTCAAGAAATGCGGACCTGTCCGCCTTTGCCAGCTCATAATGCAAGTTCGTGTTGCCGGGACGGCGTTCGATGAAGTGTATGGCGGCGCCTTTTGCATACGCGATGCTCGCTACGCGCACCCGCGTCCTCTCGTCACGAGGAAGGTTCCGCTTGATGCGCTCATCGAACGCGAGCAGCACAGCACAATCGATGTCAAGACTGCAGCCGACCTCACCTGGGTGATATGGCTCCCTCCCTGCACTAGCGCGAATGAGGCCGCTACCGACGCAAGCATAAGCGGCGAAAGGGGTCGCGCGTGTCGACATGCGCACCAGATAACGCAGCACCGACAACAGTCGGGCAGCCGCTTTCTGCGGGACGGACGTACTTGCCAGGCGCGCGTGCAGTGCCGGGCTATTGACTCGAATCGCATTGGCAATCCGCGCATCGGCGAGTAATGCTGCCGTGACGTCGCTGTACTCCGCCGGCGTGACATTGCCATACCTGACCAAAAACTGATCGAGCAAGTCCATCGGCATGACGGGGCGGCGGTACACAAAGTAACCGTCATGTTCGAATTTAATCGCCTGCATTTGACTTTTCGTTTAAAAATAATTGTTTATACTGGAGCTTTCATAAGCGGCATCTCGTGCATAGCCATATCGCTTAAAATTGCACCATCAACGATGCTCACGACCCGATCGGCCGAACCAATTGTTTCGGTACGATGGGCGATAAATACACGGGTTACCGCCAGTGATCGAATGGCGGTGTTCACCTGAGTTTCACGCATCAGGTCGAGATGACTGGTAGCCTCGTCCAGAACCAGTACCGAAGGGCTCTTGTAAAGGGCGCGTGCGATCAATACCCGCTGCTTTTGCCCACCCGATAAAGCTGTTCCCATCTCTGCAATCAAGGTCTTATATCCCATTGGCATGCCTCGGATCTCGCTATCAATAGCAGCCAGGCTCGCGCATCGTTCAATGCGTTCCTGATCGGGATCAGGGTCGAAAAAACTGATATTGTCTGCAACTGACCCGGCAAACAGCGTATCGTCCTGCAGAACCGTAGCGACGACATCACGCACATGGTCGACACCAAGCTCGTGAATGTCCACACCACCCAGCAATACCCGCCCGCTGGTGGGCTTCAGTATCCCCAAAAGCAGGTTGATCAGGGTGGATTTCCCGCCACCCGATGGCCCGATAATTGCGACGGATTGTCCCGGAGATATGCTTAAGTTCACATTCTTGACTACATCCGGCTCATTTTCACTATAGCGAAATGAGACATTTTCGAAAACAATGGATGTATCTTCCATGCGCGTTTCCGCGCCGCCACCCAGCGCAGGCTTGTCCTTTTCAACCTCGGTCAAAAGAATTTCCGAAAGACGCTCGGTTTGCAGCTTCAACATCCTTATTTCAAAGATTTTGTCGATGAAAGCCGACATGCGAAAGGAGAATTCCGTTTTATAAGCAAGGAAGGCTAACAAGATACCGGCAGTGAAATATTTATCCATCACCAAGGTGGCGCCGAGCCAGATAATGGCAACATGTTCCAGTCCGACCAAGATTCCGTTGATTGTCCGGAACCTGATCAAATGAAGCTGGGTTCGAGCTTCCGAGTTAACCTGGTTTGTTAGTAGCGCGCCCCAAGCATTTTCGCGTTCATGCAAGCGGCGGAAAAGCTTAACGGCGCGGATTCCACGCACCGTTTCGATGAAGTGCGTATGCTGCTTCGCGATATCACTAATTTGTTCATCGGTCGCGAGTTTCAGCTTGGGGTACCAGATGACGCGCAGGGCCGTGTAAAGCAGCGTAGTGAACAGTACGACGCCACCTAACGTGCTGCTAAACGAGAACATCATCACGCCGGTAAGTATCGCCATCAATCCGTCCAGCAGTCCCTCGATAAACGACGACGACAGCGTGCGCTGGATTTGATCAATCGAACCAAAACGCGAAGCGATATCGCCAAGAAAGCGCTTTTCAAAGAACTCGATGGGCAAGCGGATAAGATGGGAAAAAGCGTTCGAACGCCACCGCATTCCCACCAAAGAACTGATACGTAAAATCGCCCACATGCGTCCGTAAGACAAGGTCTGCTGGAGGATCGTAATCATGGCAAATCCGATCGCCAGCTGAGACAGCATCCGCGCATTCGATGCCGGGACCACACTGTCAATGACCATCTTCATGTACAGCGGATTGACGAGCGAAATAAACTCCAGCAGCAACGCGAGTGCGAAAACTACCGCCAGCGAACGCTTCATCGCACCGTCCAACTGCACGATACTTCGCAACTTGACGCTCTTTCGATCGTCAACCGCCTCGAACGCGCCGTCACTCCATAACTCCAGTGCAACGCCGGTAAAGCTTTGGGACACGGCCTCAAGCGTCAACCTGCGTCGGCCGTGAGCCGGGTCGTGAATAACGATATGGTCGCTATGTACCTCCTTGAGCACCACAAAATGATCGAGATTCCAATGAAGGATGCAAGGGGTTTGCAAGTGGGGCAAATCATCAAGCTCAAGTCTTAAAGGCCGCGTATTCAGCCCCAGGCTCTTCGCGATCCGCATCAAATCGGACAGGGTCGCCCCTTTCAACGAAATGGAATGCTTTCGCCGAAGCGACACCATATCAATCAGATGGCCGAAGTAGTTCGCTACCATTGCAACGCACGCCAAGCCGCACTCGGTTGCTTCGCTTTGGAGTAATGTCGGCAAGCGCGGATTCCATTTCTCGCGAATTCGAGAGATTGCCCGCAAGGCGTGCTCATGCAAATTATTGAACCACATCATTGTAGTCGATATTCCAAATCAACATGCACATCACCAAGGCGAACACTACAACGGCACTAATGCCGCCCAACACTACAGCATGACTCTTATTTGGAAGCAGAACTGACCCGTGCGTGATGGTACGCTTCGCGTCGACACATTCGACTCGAAATAAGTTACTGTTTTTCATTTCATCTATCAAGATGACAGCCGGGCAAAATATTTCCGCGTGAGTTTCACAGAAATATTCGCCCGGCATGCACTACAATTCAAGCATCAAGCATGATATTACTGAAGGCACAACACCTTCCGTCATTACCGCACCAGATGCTTGGGCCGCCTGACCTCAAGCGTATCGTTGATATGCCGCGTACGCTGCAATAGCGGCGATGGCCGCTGCCTCTGCGCACGGCGCCGACGAGGCGACCAGGAAAGGCGTAGTGCCACCAGCGACATCATTGATTTCCGTATCCGTCAGGCTGCGGATGGTGGTTTTTTCGAAAGCCAGTTTATTGTTTGCGATGCTCATATTTATCCTTGAATTTAGATGAGATTGACTTTTTTCACGTAAAGCAAAACCATACTATGCTGCAGCACAGCGGCTGAATACAAGCTGGTCATACCACGCGCCGCAACTTAATCGCGGAGTGCATTTGCTCAAGCAGGCGCCTGCTTAAACTTAACACTGAAATTATTATGTCATACCGGAAAATCCTTTTGAATATCTTTTTTCGATAATCCAGCAACTTTTTTTGTAATTCATAAAAATCCGCAGCTTGCAATGTACCTCCGCATCGATTCATGTCATGAGGGATGATTTTCCATTGAAATCCCCGCAAGAATCACGACCCAACTTCTCTGCGTGCGGAAACGGAGCAAATATTGCCAGCAGGACTGCCGGGACCGAGGCAAACAATACGAAGGTGAAAAAACTCAAGTAGTTGCAGTTGAAATACCCAAATATTGGACCGCTTATGGATCCAGTAAGCCATCGCATCAAACCAATCGTGCTGGTCGCAAATGTATAATGGGTCATACGGAATGGGCCTGGCGCAATTTGCTGCATCATGTAAAGCATGTGTCCAACCGAGCCCATCCCAAAGCCAAATTTTTCCAAGAATACAAGCAGTAATATCCAGTGCGGATCGGTGGGCAGAGCTGCGCTAAGATAAAAATATGTAAAGTGCGGCAAGTTGAGTGACACGGCCAGGATGAGAAATGATCGACGCAGTGTCAACCGCGAAGCAAGCATTCCTCCTGCGAAAATCCCCGCAAGCAGAGCCAGCGTCCCGGCCAAGCCGCTGATCAGCCCCAGCTCCTGGTTACTCAAACCCAGTCCACCTTTTTCACGGGATTCGAGAAGAAATACCGGCCCTAACTGGTCAATAAACCCTTCGCCGACCCGATAAAATAGAATGACCGCCAACATCAGTACGATGTGACGCTTGGAAAAAAAGCTCAGCCAGGATTGCCTTATTAAACCCTTGCGGGCACCAATGCGTTGCTCGGGCAGCGTTGGAGATTCACCAACCGGCAACACCCTGGAGTGCCATAGCCCCACTCCCGCCATACCTAGCGCAAGCACGAAAAATATACACATCCAGGAATATCGCCAACTCAGCCCCAGCGATGTGTGGATTTGTCCGGCGCATGAAACGGCCGCCCCTGAAACAACAATCGAACCGATATTCCAGCATGCCGCCTGAACGGATGAATATTGCATCTGTTCCTTTGAGGACGTCGAGTTCATGAACAAGCCGTCGATCACGATATCTTGCGTTGCTGCCGCAACAGCCATTACACACAACAATACCAGTGATAACGCAAAGAACCGGGTTGTGCTCAGGGAAAGAACAATCAGGGCAAATACCGCGGCCATCAGAAACTGTGTAGCGAGCACCCAGTAGCGATTCGTCCGATATCGCTCAAGTAGCGGAGCCCAAAGCGGTTTTAGTGTCCAAGGAAGATATAGCTGGCTGGTATAAAGCGCAATCTCCGTGGTCGGCACGCCAAGATTCTTAAACATGACCACTGCCAGAACGCCGACAAGAGCACCAGGAAGACCCATCACGATGTAAAGTGAAGGAATCCAGGTCAACGGATGTCTGGCGGTTCGCACGCGGTCAATGGTCGAAGTGGCCGAATTCTTGTGTGAATCGTTCAGCATAGTTTTTCAGATTTCCTAAAACCAGACGAAGTTCGGATGAATAAAGTATTCCTTCCCTTCCTGGCATAGAAAATCGCGCGTCGACTTCTCACGAACTTTCTCAACTGGGACTTAGCCTCAAAATTAAAAGGCGAAACGAAAAGAACGTGAAGAATCTGCGTAATGTGCCCTTCCTTGTACTCCCACAGCCGACTGAGGCCAAGCTTGAATTTGTCAACCATTTGGATGCTGTCCTTGTTGACCCCAGCCCATACGATGAATCCTATCGGATCCTCGTAGACGCCCCATAAAATCGTCAGCGTGTTGGCTATGGCGGCGGCCTGAATAGTCCTCAATATGGTTATATCAGGCTCCACATTGCAGCGGCATACTAATTCCAACGCAATTGAAAATTCCGGGGGGAGGCTTTTGTACATGTGTCACGTCCGTATGCGTTCAGGTAAAAGTGCGGAAGACCTGGCTCTCCGTCCGGTGCTGTGGTTCCCTCTCGAGTTTCGCCAGAATGACAGCCAAACTATCGAGATATTCGGATGCATCAAAGGTATCGTCGAGCACCAGTTTTGCGCCGCTGTCGCGGAGGTAACGCAAGCAGTCCGCGTAGCTTGTAAACAGATGGGCGCCGCACATGTCCAGGACGTAGGTTCCGCGCACGGTGTCAAAAATGAGCCGCAGCGCTGGCGTCTGCAAAATTGGAATGGGACCTTCAGTCGCAGAGGAAAATATCCAGGCGGCGTTATCGACACATTCAGTGATATAGGCGCCTATATCGGCCGGAGATCGTTCTGCCTCGAGGTGGACCAAGTGGGGAGTCATCCGGCTGCGGTAAAAGAGCGCGGATAGCTTGGCCCAGCGCCAGGCCTTGATCGCACAGGCAATACGCTGAGCGGCTTCGGATGGTACCGAATCGGTAGTGCTGGCCGTGAACACATAGAGCTTGACAAAGGCAACTGCGACATCTCGATACTCCAAGCCGGCCCGCTGCAGGACACACGCCAACTCGGCCGAGAACGCCTCGTGTCCAGCCAAGGCTAGATACAGCGCACGGATAAAAGCTACGACTGGATCCTTGGGATCAGGGACATCATCGATCTTCCGCAGAGGAATTTTATTGGAGGTAATGACCGCGCGCAGCGCCTTTGCGACCAGCTTCCCCTCGTCGCTTTCCGCTGCGTCGGTTTGTCCCGCAGCGGGCAGGCCGAGAATGGTCAGCGCATAACAGGCGAAACAGCTATCAAACATCTTTTGATAGTAGGCAATCAGCGGCGTTAGATTAAATTGCACGCCATTGCTCTTGCCATACACATGCGCCAACTCGGCGATGACTTGCACCACGATTTCCGCATCTTGATAAAACGGCGTCTGCCCGCAGAAATTCGTGCCGCCTGGCAGGAAGCGGGTTTCGGTCAGGTCAATCCAGCGCCCATCGAGGCAGATATTAGACGGAGTCAAGACGCCGTGAGTAATGCGCGCCGCCAGGGCAAACGCAAACTGTTTGGCCGCCGACAGAATGAACGTCCCAAGGTATTTGATGTAGTTGTTGTCGTGTCCGAATTGCTTGCGCAACTGCCGGTTAACCCTGCGTACCCGGTGACGATCAGACAGCAGGTTGTTCGGTTTCTTTGGCGAAAACAACGCTGCGCGCATGAAATGCGCAGGTCTCACGCTCAGCTCTCGGACCAGCAGCGCACCGGATGTCGGATGCAGCTCTGAGTCCTTCGCATGTAAAGCCCCCAGGCTGTTGGTAAAGACAATGCCATACGTCTTGACGCAACCGTGAGGTAGCAACCGGTTCAGAATCGTGGACATGATGGCCTCGTAGGCTGCGTCCACCAAGTGCAATGAGCCATAGGAGTGCCAAGTCGAGTTAGTGCTGTCGCCGAGAGGATTAGGCCCGGTTCCCTTGATCTGAAAGCCGCGATAGTTGCCTACACGGCCACCACCGCCGTTATTTCCTATCCCTACCCCACCATACCGCTCCGCTTGATACGTACGCATGTCCGTTAAATCCAGACTTTCCTTCTGAAAGCAAGAATTTTCCTTAGGCAAATAGGAAAAAAAGTGCGCAAAGGATTCAGGCGTGGGGGCTCCAGAAAGCGCTTGGCTCAGCATTGCTGTTTCTGATTCATTAATCCACACTGTCTTGGTATGACGAACACGAACACATTCGTACTCCACCAAGTTTTCACTGAAATCGGAAATATTTAGCATATATATTCTGCTGATGATTGTTACTCGGGCGCAATCTCGTAAAACCCATGACGAAGACAGTTACCTACAGGATTAGGCCGAACGGCACGAGCCGGCATTTTCCCGGTGCGACAAATCACGATTTAGACGCTAGTGGTATGTTTTGAGCGGACGTCAATGATGGCGGTGCAGGCGGAACGAAGAAATCGCGTGACAGGTGAAAGCCGGCTTCATAACGCAAGCACGGCCACCCTCGCCTTCCAATTGGATGACGCCTTCTATAGCCTATGACCTGATCAAGCCGTCACTGGGCAGTGCAAGGGGATCATTTTGCTTAAATTTGATAATCGAAGTGTCTCTTGCTTTTAATTATTAGTTGTAATATCACGTTTCCACATCATCCGCTTATTAATTTATTGATAGCATTGGGAAACGGATCAGAAAATCAGAACACCTCGATCTACTAGCGCTGATCGCAAAAAACGCGCTTGGAAGTCGGAGCTTCTATCTAGAGCTGTCTCGTCAAATTTATCTGGTGCGTAATGTGATCCAGGCGGTCCAACCTGATCAACAAGAATATCTCACATTATTTCTATGAAATATGCCTCGTCAGCTTACCTTTATTCAGAATGTGTAAACATAGTTCTAATATATTCGAAGGAATTGCCATGATTCTCACTGACTGTAACAGTTGGAAATTTTTCTTGCGTTATGGCATAAATCATAACGATTGAGCTATGCTTCCAACCTTTTAGGACATTTTTGCTGCGAGTGACCGACCTGACGACGCAGATGCAACAGTGGACTGCGTAGGCGGGTAAAAACAGGGGCAATTCAAGCAAGCCGCGGTCGTCCGATGGCTGGACAAGAAGGCGTCGTATAACTGCCAGCACGGCCCCTTGCACCTGCGCCTCTGTTGTCTGCGGATTAACGGCCATATTGCAATGCACGCCAGCCGTGACCTTGTGCAGCCTTGGTACGTGTTGGCGACGTTGACCGCTTCCACCAGGTCGTCCGAGGTGGTGATGCCGCGGCGCCCAAAACCACCGTCCCGACATCATGGTGTTCAGGGTCGCCTGCCCCGGGCCTCAGGCCCGTGGCGGGGCGATGGCCCAAGTCGAAGGTTTGGAACTGCATGCCGCCCAGACCGTGCAGTGATCCGCCCGGAGGTCGACCACGCAGTTGATCGGCTCCATCGGCGCGTGCGCCAGATATGGGCATTCGTAGACTGCCGAGAATTTCTTTGGTGACTACGCCAGCTTGCCGGTATCCGCCATGATGGCCGGCTGGCCCGGGGTGGCGGCGAGCGCCCGGTAGTCGCGCATCTGCGTGGCCGAGTCGAGCCTAGCGATAGCATCCGTATCCCACTCGACCGCGAGCGCGTCGCGGCCCTGTTTCGCGGGTCAGCAGCTGTCTGCGATCACGGCCACGCCGCCGCCGCTGTCCACTGCCACTTCAACCACATCGACGACACCCTTGATGGCCCTCGCTTGTCCGCGTCGAGGCGGCGCACCTTGGCGGCGAATACGAGCGGCCGCGCGCCCACGGCCGTCTTCAGGCCGGGCAGCGTGAAGTCGATGCCGAACTGCTGTTTCCCGCTCGATTTCGCGCGCGCGTCCAGGCGCCCGGTCGGCTTGCCGATGCGGCGGAAATCCTTCGCGTCCTTCAGCGTGACGGTGGCCGGCACCGGCAGCTTCATGGCCGCATCGGCCAGCGCGCCGTAGCGGGCCTTGCGCCCGCCGGGGCCGATGACGACGCCCGCGGCCGTCGTGCACTGCGCGGGCGCGACCTGCCACCGCTCGGCCGCGGCGGCGATCAGCATCGCGCGGGCGCGCGCGCCGATCTCGCGGTAATGCGTGAACGAGTGCGCCACCGAGATGGAACTGCCGGTCATCTGGATGCCGAACAGCGGATCCTTGTAGGCGTCGCCCGCCGGCGCCAGCCGCGTGGTTGTTCCGTTTTGTGCGCACGCCGCCCTCCGCTTTGATCAAAGGGGAATTCTGACACGGCCGGCGTTATGAATTTCACCAGGCCGCGTAGCGAATTACGCCACTTCGGCGATCGTGCCGCTCTCCGGTGCGGGCTGCAGCTGCGCCAGTTGCTCCATCAACTGCGCGAAACGCTGCTGCCCCGGCAGCAGGCGGTCGACGTGGTGCAGCACATCGTACGCCTCGCTTGATAACGCCGGGTCATAGCCGTGCTGCTGCAAATGCGAGACGAGGATCTGGGCCGCGTTGAACAGGATGCGCTGGTTGTTCGGCACCTTCTTCCGCGCCTGGCGCATCCACTCGACCGCGTCCTTCAGCTTGCCCGTCTTCCACAGCAGCACGCCCTGGTTCATCAGGTCCGTCGCTTCCTTCTTCGACGCGCGGATGAACTCCAGGCCCTCGTCGCCGAGGCGCGCCTTGTCGAAGATCTTCTGCACGTCGTCGAGCAGCAGCGGGTTGTCGTGGTTGTTGCGGATCACGTAGCACAGCAGGTCCACGGGCGCATCCTTCACGCCCACCGCGAACAGCAGGGTCGCCAGTTCCAGGCAGGTCGGGATGTCGGGCCGGTCGTCCGTCGCATTGAGAAGGGCTTCGAGCTCGTCGCCGGCCTTGCGCGCACGGCGGTAGTCGCCGCTCTCGTGGTAGACGAGGCCCTCGGTGATCTTGGAACGCAGCGCGATGTCCGGATGGTCGGCGGCGAACTCGCGCTGGACCTGCAGCAGCAGTTGCAGCGCTTCCTTCGGATCGTTCTTCTGGCCGCATACGCGCGCCAGGCCGAGGTAGGCGTCGGGCGTCTTCAGGATCGAATATTCTCCGATCGCGATGCACTTGCGGAAGGCCTTCTCGGCCATCTGCACGTTGCCCACCTTGAGCGCCACGTTGCCGAGATTGCGCTGGCGCGGCACGGAATTCGGCGACAACTTCGCCGCCCGTTCGAGGACCGCGCACGCCTCGTCCAGCTTGCCCAGGTTTTGATAGGTCAACGCGAGCTGGTCGTACGCATCGATGTAATAGCGGTTTTCCGCGATCACGCTCTGGAAGGCTTGCCGCGCCTGTTCGAATTCGCCGTTGGCCATGCGGATCTTGGCGATGCCGGCGCGCGCCCACTGGTATTCGCGCTGCTCCAGCACGCGTTCGTACACCTCGCGCGCCTTGACCGGTTCGCCGCTTTTTTCCATCAGCTTCGCCTTCATGCGCAGCAGGTCGATCTCGTGCGCCTTGTGGCTTTCGACGGCGGCGTCGCACAGGCGCGCCGCGCGCAGGTAGTCCTTCTCGGCATAGGCCTGGTCGATGAGGCGGAAGATCTGCTTCTTGTGCCACACGCGATTGAGCCGCGTGAGCAGCACGCCTTCCGTGATCGGCTTGATCAGGTAGGCGTCCGGCTGGTGCTCGGCCGCGCCCATCACGGATTCCACGCTCTTTTCGGCCGACACCATCAGCCACACGGTGCTCGGGTTGACGAGGTTGCGCACGCGCGCCTCCTCCAGCACCTGCTGGCCGTTCTTGCCGTCGCCCAGGTTGTAGTCGCACAGGACGACGTCGTAGCGGATGCGCGCCAGCAGGCCCATCGCCTCGCCGCCCGACGACGCCTGGTCGATGTTCTTCGCGCCCAGGCTGCGCAGGGCTTCGCGCAGCAGCTGGCGCACGCCCACGAAGTCATCGACGACGAGGTAGTTCTTGTCGGCCCAGTCGATCTCGTTCACGGCCTTGACGGAAGCGTTCATGGCAGGTTCAGGATGAAGCAGCCGCCGCCGTAGCGGCCGCCGTTTTCCAGGCGCAGCGTGCCGCGCCGCTCGCGGTGCTGGTGCATGCGCGCGACTTCGCTGGAAAAATACAGGCCCAGGCCCGCGCTGTTGGTCAGGAAGTTCATGCCCCCGGCCGTGTCCCGTGTCGCGATCGCGCCGGCCTTCAGCAGCGCGGGCGGATAACCGGGGCCGTTGTCCTCCACGCGCAGTTCGAGCCAGTTGTCGTCGGTGACGCGGATCGCGAGGCGCACCGTGTCGCACGTGTAGTGGATGGCGTTATTGATCGCATGCGACAGCACGCCCACGATCAGGTCTTCGTCGAAGTGCCAGACGAGTTCCGGGTCGTAATCGAGCTCCAGCTTGAGGCCGCGCGACTTGAGCAGCACGCGTTCCAGCGCCACCACCTGGTCGACCAGCTGGCCCAGCTCGAGCGGCTGCACGTCGAACGGGTACGCGGGCGTGCCCACCTGCTTGTACAGCGCGAGCAGCTGCATCAGGTTGTCGTTCAGGCGCTTCGTCTGGTACAGCATGTGCGCCATCTGCGGGTACGCCGACTCGGTCTGCGGGGAAGCGTCGACGAGAAGCCGCTCCAGCGTCCCGGACAGGACGCTGATCGAATTCTTCATGTCGTGCGCGGTCGAGGCGAGAAACAGCGACAGCTCGGGCGCGTCGGGGGTGTCATCCATGGCTGGATCATGTGTGAAATGTTGCTTGCCACACATTATACCTTTGAAACTTTCGGTTGCCCGAAAGAAATCAATTTTCTGGCTGTGGACCCCGCGGGGCGCGGCGTGCGCGCAACACGAAGCGGGCCGGATCGAGCGCATCGACGAGGCTGGACTCCAGCGGCAGCGGCTCGCCCTCGATCTGGGCGGCCAGCAGTTCGGCGGACAAACCGGCCCAGATCAGGCCGCGCGAGGCGTAGCCGAGCAGCCCGTACAGTCCCGGATGGCGCGGCACGTCGCGCAGGCGCTCGGTGGTGCCGGCGGCTTCGAAATCCGGCAGGCGGCCGACGAGCGGCAAGCGGTCCGGCGCGACGCAGCGGAAACCGACGCGCCCCGCCAGCGGCGCATCCTCGGCCGCATGCGGATCGGACAGGAGGCCGCGCAGGCGCTCCAGGTTTTCCGCGTGACTCTCGGGCGACAGCGCCGGGTTCGGATCGGCGTCGTACGTGGCGCCCGCGCTGCACACGCCGCCGATTGGGGGTGTCAGGTACGCCTCGCGGCACAGCACGACGGGGAGCTTCGGCACCATGTCGGCCGGCACGTGCGACACCTGCCCGCGCAGCATCGTCAGCGGCAGCGGCGCGGCCTGCGGCACTTGCGCGGCGCCGGCGCCGTTCGCGAGGATCAGGTTCGGCGCCCGCGCCACCACGATGCCGTGCTCGTTCGTCAGGCGCCACTGCCCGCCGTCCCGTTCGATGCGCACGTCGCCCACGCCGAGTTTGCGCTCCAGGCGTCCGCCGCACGCATCCAGCATCGCTTCGCACACGCTGCCGGGCCGCGCCCAGCCGGCCCCGCGGAACAGCCAGCCGCCGTCCGGCGCCGGCAAGCCACCGAGCAGCGCTTCCGCCTCGGGACGTTCCAGCCACTCGGCGAAATCCGGCGGCAGGGACGTATCGGCGGCGATCGCGCGCTGCACATCGGCGTGGCCGGCGTCGCGCGCCAGCTGCAGCACGCCGCATTTGTCGCCTTCGATGGCGCGGCCGATGCCGCCCAGGCGTTCCCAGTGGCGCAGCGCGTACAGGTACGCGGCGCGCGTCAGGCGCGTGGGCACGTTGTCGTCCTTCGACAGCAGCGGCATGAAGATGCCGGCCCGGTTGCCCGATGCTTCCATCGCGGGCTGCGGCTGGCGGTCGACGACGGTCACCTCCCAACCGCGTGCGCACAGGCGCTCGGCCGCGGCGGAACCGGCGATGCCGGCGCCCAGCACGATGGCGCGCCGTTCGGGAGTAGGCGGCGCCGGCGGACGCGGTTTGCGGCTGGCGAAGCGCGCGTGGCGGCCGTCCGCGTCGAACACGAAGCCCTGCGCCGTCAGCGCGGCGACCTGGTCCGGCGTGAGGCCTTGGGCCTGCAGGGAGGCATCCTGCGCCGCCACGCGCGCGACGTGGCGCGCGAAGTCCGTGCCTTCGTGTTCGATGTCGTGCAGGCGGAACATGTCGACGCGCGCCGTCAGCTGGGCCAGCGCATCCGCGAGCGGCGCGCTGATCAGGTCCAGCGTGACGCCCGGCTCCGCCTGCGGCATGCGGTGGAAGCCCGGCAGCAGGTGGTCGCACAGGGCGATCACGTGCAGGTTGGGCGAGCGGTGCGGATCGGTGCGCCAGACGTCCGTCAGGACGCGGACCGCGGCGCCGTCGCCATAGTGCGAATCGAAGACGGTGTAGCGGGCCCGGGTGCACCAGCAGGCGCGGTAATCCATGGCATCACCTCCGGCGGCGGCACAGGCAGGCGCGGTCGTGATCGTCGACCATGCCGATACCCTGCATGTAGGCATACACGATGGTCGAGCCGACGAACTTGAAGCCCCGCCTGGCCAGGTCTTTCGAGATCCGGTCGGACAGCTCCGTGCGCGCCGGCCGGCTGCCATCGGGCCAGTCGTTGACGATGGGCTTGCCGTCGACGAAGGCCCACAGGTAGGCGTCCAGGGTCAGGCCCTGTTCGCGCAGGCGCAGGTAGGCCCTGGCATTGTTGATGGCGGCCGCGACCTTCAGGCGGTTGCGCACGATGCCGGGATTCGCGAGCAGTTCGGCGACTTTCGTAGCGTCGTAGCGCGCGATCTTGTGCGCGTCCCAGCCGTCGAACGCGATGCGGTAGTTGTCCCGTTTGTTCAGGATCGTTTCCCACGACAGCCCGGCCTGCGCGCCTTCGAGGTTGAGCATTTCGAACAGCGTCGTCTCGTCGTGGCAGGGTACGCCCCACTCGTGGTCGTGATAAGCGATGTAGCGTGGGTTGGCCATGTTGGCCCAGGTGCAGCGGGTGTCGTTCATACATCAAGTATAAACCTGCGGCGCCGAATTTCATTATTGGCATGCCAATTTGATTTACACTTGCGCCCATGAACCAACCGACGCAGTTAGGCAGATACCGGATCGTGCGCGTGCTCGGACGCGGCGCCATGGGCGAGGTCTATGAAGGCCTCGATCCGCGCCTGGACCGCAGCGTCGCGATCAAGGTCATCTCCACCGCCGGCGATGCGGACCCGGCACTGCGCGCATCCTATTCGGCCCGCTTCATCCGCGAGGCGCAGGCCGTCGCGCGGCTGAACCATCCGCACATCGTCGGCCTGTACGACTTCGGCGAGGAAGACGGCGTCGCCTACATGGTGATGGAACTGGTGCGCGGCGAAGAGCTGGCGGCGTACTTCGACATGACCCAGGACTTCCACCTCGAATTCACGCTCGAGGATGCCGTGCGCATGACGTGCGAGCTGCTCGACGCCCTCGGCTATGCGCACCGCAATGGCGTGATCCACCGCGACATCAAGCCGGCCAACGTCATGCTGAGCCACGACCTCTCCGTGAAACTGACGGACTTCGGCGTCGCCCACATGGCCGCCCTGAACGCGGCGGTACAGGACGCGGATGGCGCCGAGATGGTCGGCACGCCCAGCTTCATGTCGCCCGAACAGATCACGGGCCAGGCCGTCGGCCCGCAGTCGGACATCTTCGCCGTCGGAATCATCCTGTACCAGTTCCTGACGAACGAGCGGCCGTTCCGCGGCGCCGGCATGTTCGCCGTGCAGCAGAAGATCCTGCACGAACAGCCCGTCCCGCCGACCCTGCTGAATCCCCTGCTCGGCCCGGCCTTCGACCGCGTCGTGATGCGCGCCCTCGCCAAGCGCCCGGAGCAGAGATATCCCAGCGCGGAAGCGTTCCGCGACGATTTGCGGCGCGCGCTCGACGGCGATACGCTCGCCTCGTCCCCCTGGCGCCCGCTGGACACGGTGACGCCGCGCTCCCCGGCCGATATCGTGCGCCATGCGCAGGACGATGCGGACGCGACCCGGGTCCATGTCGTCGCGGATGAAGATGCCACGCGCCTCGCGCCCATGACCAAGCCATGAACGATTCGACCATCGTGGCGAACGGCGACTTCTTCCGCCGCCTGCAGCAACTCACCACGCGCATCCACGCCACGCGCAACGTCGACGAGATCATGCTCGACCTGTCCGAAGGCATCTGCGCCCTGTTCGGCGCGGACCGCCTGACGATCTACACGGTCGGCGAGGACAAGGCCAGCCTCGTCTCCAAGGTCAAGACGGGGATGGCGTCGTTCCGCCAGCTGCGCCTGCCGATCTCGGCGCAGAGCGTGGCCGGCTACGCCGCGCTGGCGCGCCGCCTGCTCAACCTGAACGACGTCTACGATGCGGCCGAACTGCAGCGCTACGCGGCCGACCTGCGCTTCCAGCAGGGCGTGGACCGGCGCACGGGCTACCGCACGACGCAGATGCTCGTCGTCCCGATCATGCACGACGGCGAGGTTGTCGGCGTCCTCCAGCTGATCAACAACCTGCGCGGCGGCCCGTTCGACAGCACCGTCGTCGAAGGCGCGCGCTACCTGTGCGACACGCTCGCCATCGCATTCGCCCAGCGCCGGCAGGAAGCAAAGCGCGAGCGCACGGGTTTCGTCGGCGCCCTGGGATCGAGGGCGCTGGCGCGCGAACAGGTCGAGCAGGCCGTCGAACAGGCGCGCGCGCAGGGCCGCGACGTCGAGGACGTGCTGCTCGACGACTTCAAGGTGAAATTGCCCGTCGTCGGACGCGCGCTCGCGGACCATTTCGCCGTCCCCTATCTCGCCTTCCACCCGGGACGGCGCGTGCCGGCGGAACTCCTCGACGGCATGGATCGGGCGTCCGCCGAAGTGCGCCAGTGGCTGCCGGTGGAACGCAACGAACACGCGCTGTACGTCGTCTGCATCGACCCGGACAAAGTCAGGGCGGACAACGCGATCGCCACGCTGTTCCCGCAAGCGCGCCCCGTGTTCTGCGTGACGACGCGGCGCGATTTCGCGGCGCTGCTCGACCAGTACTTCGGCCCGGCCGCGGCACCCGCGGCGCTGCCGCCCGCGCGCGCGGACAGGCTCGTCGACACCGTCGCGGCACTCGTCGCGGGCAGCCACAAGGAAGGCCCGTCCGACCTGCGCATCGAGACGGCGCCGGGGGACCAGCCGGGCGAGATCCGCTTCACGGTCAGCGGGATCCTGCGGCTGTCGTGAAAATCGCCAATCCGCCCGGGCTGCGTGCTAGCATGCCGCACCTGTATTGATATCGCCGCGTTCGATGAGCCACTGGAAGCAGCTAACCCCGAGCATCTACCACCGCCTCGCCTTCGGCTGCGCGTACGGCCTGACCGACGTCGGCCTCGTGCGCCAGTCCAACGAAGACAACTTCCTCATCGATCCCCTGCTTCGCCTGGTGGCCGTCGCCGACGGCATGGGCGGCCACGACGGCGGAGAAATCGCGGCGTGCCTCGCCCTGGAAACCGTGCGCGACGCCCTGGGCGCCGTCGACCCGAAAAAATCCTCCCCCGGCGATGCGGCCGATCCGGACGCGACGTGGCAGGACGAGCACATGCCCGCGGTCGTGGCGGTGCACGAGGCCGTCGATGCCGCCAATACGCGCGTGTACGGCGCGAACCTGCAAGGCGGCCGCGGCGAAGGCAGCGGCATGGGCACCACGCTGACGGGCTTCTGGCAAAGCCTGCCGGACGGCCCGCTCGTCATCTTCCACGTCGGCGACAGCCGTCTGTACCGCTACCGCGACGGCGAACTGGCCGTGCTCACGCGCGACCAGACCATGTACCAGCAGGCACTGGAAGCGGGCGTCTCCGGCGACTTCCCGCCGCGCAACCTGCTGCTGCAGGCGATCGGCCCGACGGCCGCGATCGCGCCCGACGTCAAGGCGTGCACGCCCCATCCCGGCGACCTGTACCTGCTGTGCAGCGACGGCTTGTACGGCAATACGCCGCATGCCGCCATCGAGCGCGTGCTGTCCGGCGCGCATGCGCAATCGCTGGAACACTGCTGCGCCGACCTGGTCGCCCTGGCCAAGGCGCATGGCAGCCGCGACAACATCACGGCCGTGCTGGCGCTCGTCGAGCGCTGACGGCAAAGTGTCTCCAATTTACAAAATGCAAATAGAATTTCTCTAGAAGAATGTAGATTTGATACGAGGAAAGATGGTACTCTGTAGGAGATCTCCTACTTTCACCTTCCCGGACCTCGTATGGACTACCGCAGCGCCTACATCCGCCGCAGCAGAAAGGGTTCGCGTCTGACACAACGCCTGGCGGCCGTCGGCCTGCTCGGCGTGGCGGCATGCGCGGGCCTGTACGCGCTCGCGATGCGCGAGTCCGCGGCGCCGGCGGTGTCCGTGCAGGCGCACGCGCCGGCGGCCGCCGCGACGCCCGCGCCGACCGTGCTGCGTACGGCGGCCCGGGGGGAGACGAAGAAGACGCGCCGCGTCTATCCCTATTCGATCGTGCCCGGCGGCGTCCTCGACCGCCGGGAACTCACGCACGCGGTCGCCATGGACCAGGTCGTGGCGGAGCATTACGCCGCGTTCGAGGCAGGTAAAGTCGCCGTCAGGACCGTCGACAAGCCGCGCGCCGTGTACGTGTCGTACCGCAAGGGCGACAAGGTGTTCTGGACGGCGAAGAAACTCCGGCTGGCCGAAGGCGAGACGCTGCTGTCCGACGGCCAGAACGAGATCCGCACGCGCTGCGGCAACCGCATTTCGGACGTGCCCCAGCTGCCAGTCGAAGCCAACGGACCGAGCGAGGAAGAACTCGATGCTTCCGTCGAACAGGAAGACGAAGGCTCGGTGGAACAGGTCGGCTACGCGGCCGACACCAATCCGGCCGGCCAGGGGTATCCGGTGCAGACCTTCGGTTCCGGCCAGGCCGCGCCGGCCGGCGGCACGGCGCCCACGCGCACCAGCTTCGGCCTGAGCGGCAGCGGCGGCAGCAGCGGCCTGGGTCCTGTCTGGGCTGGCGGCACCTTGCCGGTGTCGCTGGCCAAGGTGTCGAGCGACGCCGGGGAGACCGGTACCGGCACGCCGGGCAGCGGCGGCACGACGACCGGCGTGGACGCCGGCGGTTCCGGCATCGGCGATCCGGGCAAGACGGGTGATACGACGCCCGGCGGCACGACCGGCACGATCGACGGGACGACACCGGGCGGCACGACGCCCGGCGGCGGCACGCAACCGGGCGCCGACCCAGGCACGACATCGCCGACGGTCCCCGCCACGCTGCTGCCGACCGACCAGCCTGGGCAGACCAACGATCCGGGCAAAAACCCAGGCAAAAACGCGGTCAAGCCGCACGGCGACGTGCCGGAACCGGACACGCTGTGGCTGGCCGGCGCCGGCGTGGCGGCGCTGCTGGCGGCGCGCCGCGCGAAGAAGCGGACGCGCGACTAGGCTGCGTCCGCAGGCTACAGGCGAACGTACAGCGCCGCCACTTCCCCGGCGATCCTGGTCAGACTGGCACGGACCGTATCAGCGCCCAGTCCAGTCCAACTGGACTTCGCCGTTCGCCCCGAATCGTTTGAGTTTCATGCTGCTGACGCCGTCGACCGCCGCGGCCGGAGCCCGGCCGCAGCGGCCGAATACAGAACGGTCCCGCTACCGATCCATGCCAGCAGAAACAGCAGACCTGTGCGCACGCGGCGTTGTTTCACCAAGCGATTCATGACGTGAGACCCGATAGCGAAACCCGTCATGGTACTGAAAGGATAACGTCACAAGTTCACGCTTTACCACCGCGAGCCGGCTGGGAGCCCGCCGTTCGCATCGCCTCCTCGTACGCCGCCTGCAATTCCCCGGACACGGACCGCGCCGGCGCCGGCGCCCCCAGGTGCAGGTGTCGCAACTCTTCCATGAACGCCTCCCACAACGGCGGTCCGCCCTGCTCCAGCAACTCCGCCCGCACGGACAGTTCGCGGCTCGGCGCCGTATGCCGGCGCCCCCACGCCCCCATGTGCGCCAGCAGCGGCACCAGCTGGATGGCCGGTTCCGTCAGGCTGTAGATGCCTTTCTGCCGGTGCGCGGGATCCGGGCGGCGCGTCAGCAGGCCGGCCGCCGTCAGGCGCTTCAGGCGATCCGCGAGGATGTTCGACGCGATGCCCTCCTCGCTCTGCGCCAGCAGGTCGCCATAGCTGCGCCGGTTGCCGAACATGACGTCGCGGATGACGATCAGGCTCCACCGATCCCCAAGCTGCTCGAGGGTCAGATTGATCGGACAACCCGATCTTCCAGCCTGTGACATCGCCTGCTCCTTCATGATTGTGCTTGCAATGCCTTTAGTATAGCGATATCGTTAAACCACTTGCACTTTGCAACTAGTTTATCCACCCACTTTCGAAAGCGATCCCGCCATGTCCCTCGTGCTCTACGGTCATCCCTTCTCGTCGTACACGCAAAAAGTGCTCGTCGCGCTGTACGAGAACGACGCGCCTTTCGAGTTCCGCAGCCTCGGGCCGGACACGCCGCAGCACGCGGCGGAATGGCTGCAACGCTGGCCGCTGCGCAAATTCCCGCTGCTCGTCGACGGCGAACGCAACGTGGTCGAAACGAGCATCATCATCGAATACCTGCAGCTGGCGCATCCGGGGCCGGTGCGCCTGCTGCCGGACGATCCGCTCGCGGCACTGGACGTGCGCTTCATGGACCGCTTCTTCGACCTGCACGTGATGAACATGGTCCAGCACGCGGTGAACGGCGCGCTGACGGGCGATGCGGCCAAGCGGGCGGACGGCCTCGCGACGGCGACGGAAAAACTGGAACTCGCCTACGCATGGCTCGACGGCTACCTGGCCGGGCGCACGTGGGCGGCCGGCGACGGCTTCTCGCTCGCGGACTGCGCCGCCGCACCCGCGCTGTTCTACGCGGACTGGACGCATCCGATCGCGCAACGCTACCCCACCCTGCGCGCCTACCGCGCGCGCCTGCTGGCGCGGCCATCGTTCGCGCGCGCTGTGGACGAGGCGCGGCCGTACCGCCCGTTGTTTCCGCTGGGCGCGCCCGACCGCGACTGAGCGCGACTGAGCGCGACTGAGCGCCAGCGTCAGTAGTCCCAGAACACCGGCACGTAGCGGAACGCAGCACCATCCGCCATCACCCGTCCGATGGACGGGAACGGCAGGTGCGCAGCGACAAGCAGCCCGCCGTCGTCCATCAACTCGCGGAACAGGCGGTCGCGCACGCGGGCCGCTTCTTCCGGATCGTGTTCGAAACCGTTCTGCCAGCCGGGATGCTCGAAGTTGACCGGGAAGACGGCATCCCCGGCGAACATCAGGCGCTTGCCGCCGGACGCCAGGTCGACCACGCAGTGGCCGGGCGTGTGGCCGCCGGTGCGGCGCGCCACCACGCCGGGCGCGACTTCGCGGCGCTCCTTGAAGACCTGCAGCCGGTCGCGGTATTCGTCGAGGAAGCGCGCGGCGGTCGAGCGCAGCACGGGCGGCACCGCTTCCGGCATGACCGTCAGCGAGAAATCGGGCGCCGCCCAGAACTTCACCTCGGCCTCGGTCACGTGGATGCGCACGTCCGGACGCAGTCTCTCCTTCACGCCGTCGGCGAGCAGCCCGCCCACGTGGTCCATGTGCATGTGGGTGATCACGATGTCCGTCACGGACGCCAGATCGATGCCGGCGGCTTCCAGCCGCGCCGGGAACTGGCCGGCGCGCGGGAAGCCCGCGAATTGCGATCCGATTCCGGCGTCGACGAGGATGGTCCGGTCGCCGCTGCGCACCACGAGCACGTTCAACGGCCAGTCGAATTTGTCCGGCGGCAGGAACATGTGATCCAGCCAGTCCGCCAGCTCGGCCGGATCGGCGTTGGTTGCCATCGTCGCGGCGGGCAGCGGCAGCACGCCGTCGCTGACCACCAGCACGTCGATGTCGCCGACCTTCAGCGCGTAACGGGACGGCACCAGTTCTTCCGGCCCGTGGCTGGCGGGGCGCAATGGGGTATCTACGGTAAGCATCATGGTCTCCTGAAAGAGGCCCGGGATCGGGCACGGAGCCATCGTAGGGAGGAAGACCGCGCGCCAGAAGCCACGCGGGCGAGCTCACCGTGTTGCCCGCTACGCACCAAACAATCAGCGCGCCGCCTTGCCCTCGTACTTGCGCTGCACGTCGTCGTAGAACTGCTTCAATGTCCGGAACGCGAGCTTCTTCTTGCCCGCGTCCGTGATGAGCCCCTTGCGGTTCCAGAAGTCCTGGTAGTACGGATGCTGGCGGCGCGGCGAGCGGAAGTCCACGAGCACCCACGGCGTCATCCCGCGCAGGCCCGGGATCGCGGACAGCATCTTGAACTGGTTGCGGTACAGGGTGTCCTGGTATTCCTCGCTCCAGCGCGTGTCGGCATCGGCGTGGTAGCCGCCCAGCGCCTCGGCGCCGAATTCCGTCACCACGACCGGCTTGTCGTAGCGGACGTCGAAGCGGTAATTCAGCATTTCCGCATTGCTGGCCCAGTACCAGCCGGCGTACTCGTTGAAGCTCGCGAGGTCGAGGTAGTCCGCGAGCGGATCCTCCACCGTGATGTCGCTGCCCTTGCGGTGGATTTCCAGCGCGGCCGCGACGAGGCGCGTATCGTCCAGCGACCGCGCCGTCTTGGCCAGGTTGCTCATGAACGTGTTGCGCGGCCCGCCGATCGGCGTCTCGTTCCCCACCGACCAGACGACGACGCTGGCGCGGTTCTTGTCGCGCGTGACGAGGTCCGTCAGCTGGGCGTTCGCGTTGGCGTAGGTGTCCGGGTTGGTCCACGAGATCGTCCAGTACACGGGCACTTCCGCCCACACCATCAGGCCCATCTCGTCGGCCAGGCGGATCATCTCTTCGCTGTGCGGGTAGTGCGCGAGCCGCACGTAGTTGCAGTTCATCTCCTTGGCCCACTGCAGCAGCATGCGCATGTCGCCCGCGCCGCGCGGACGGCCCGGAATCAGCGGGTTCTCTTCATGCATCGAGATCCCGCGCAGGAACACGGACTTGCCGTTCAGGAGGATGTCCCGGCCGCGCGTCTCGATGGTGCGGAAGCCGATGCGGTCGACGACCTTGTCGCCTCCGCCGGACAGTTCCACCGTGTACAGCTTGGGCTGTTCCGGCGACCAGTACGTCAGTTTGTTGACGGGTAAGTCCAGTACCGCGCGGCCGCTCGCATCCGTGCGCACGGTGGTCCTGATGCCCGCTTCGGGAATATTCACCGTCACCTGCTGCGCCTTCGCCTCGCCGGCCATTTGAATAAAACCTTCGATGCGGCGGGCGTCTCCCTTCGCCAGCTGCACCTTGTAGTCGGCGATCCAGGTCGCCGGCAGCTCGGCCAGCAGCACGTCGCGCGTGATGCCGCCGTAGTTCCACCAGTCCGTGTTCACGGTCGGGATCTCGTCCTGGTGGCGCGTGTTGTCGGCCTTGACGACGACGACGTTGCGGCCCTTCGCCAGCTTGTCCGTCACGTCGAACTGGAACGGGGTGAAACCGCCCTTGTGCATGCCGAGTTTTTTGCCGTTCAGGTAGACGTGCGCCTCGTAGTTGACGGCGCCGAAGTACAGCGCGTAGTGCTTGCCCGGCCTGGGATCGGCCTGGAACGTCTGGCGCAGCCACACGGTGCCCTCGTACAGCTGCAGCTTCTCCGCCTGCGAGTTCCAGTCGCCCGGCACCTTCATCGTCGGCGCGTGGTCGAAGTCGTACTCCACCCACTCCGTCTTGTCCTTCGGCTTGCGGTCGTCGTAGAAGCCGCCCTTGCCGCTGTCCGACTGGTCGAACGGCATGTGCCGATAGTCGTAGTAGCCGTTCTCGTACGGGTCGATGATGTAGCTCCAGCGCCCGTCCAGGCTCACGTGGCTGCGGCCGTAGATGTTCTGCGTCGGCGCCATCAGGCTGCTCGTGTGCGCGGCCTTCGCCGGCTGGCCGGCCAGTTGGACGTCCACAGAATCAGCGGAATGCGCTGCAGCGTGCGCGACGCCGGCCACCAACATCAATGCGGAACAATGCAGCACGGCCGTCAGCCGGGCGAACGGGTGGGTCATGGCGTCTCCTGATGGTTTTTCAGGGAATGGTAGCGCTGTCACAGTACCGGTGCAATATTTACAAGTTGTAAAGTCCGTTGTCACGGCCTGGCCGTTGTAGCAACTTGTCGGGACCCGACCATCCCGAGGACACCATGAAACCTTCGACCGGTATCGCGGCCGCCGTCGCCTGCGGCACCTTCCTGCTGGCCGCGTGCAGTGCGCCCCCCGAAGCGGCACCGCCCATGCCGCTCGCGGAGAAGCCGGCCCCGCCCGCACCGCCGGCACCGTCGCCGTCGATCAAGGCCTACGTCACGCAACAGCGCGCGCCTTTCGTGTCGCAGCGAATCATCGTGCCGATGCCGCTGCCGCAGGGCGTGGACAAATTCCCCGGCAAGGAGGCGAACAAGGCCGTGCTGGTGTCCGAGCAGCCGGTATCGACGTTCAGCGCCGACGTCGACACGGCCTCGTACGCATTCGTGCGCCGCCTGCTGGCCGCGGGCCGGATGCCGCCGGCGGACGCTGTCCGCGTCGAAGAAATGGTCAACTACTTCCCCTACGCGTACGCGGCGCCGCGCGACCGCAAGCAGCCGTTCGCGATCACGACGGAAGTGATGCCGAGCCCGTGGAAGGCCGGCAACCAGCTCGTGCACATTGCCGTGCGCGGCTACGACATCCACGCGTCCGACCGCCCGCGCGCGAACGTCGTGCTGCTGGTGGACGTCTCCGGTTCGATGATGCCGCCCGACCGCCTGCCGCTGCTGCAGCAGGGATTCCGCCTGTTCGCCGAACGGCTGCGTCCCGAGGACACGGTCGCCATCGTCAGCTACGCCAACGGCACCCGCACGGTGCTGGAACCGACTGCCGGCAAGGACAAGGACAAGATCCTCGCCGCCATCGATACCTTGCACGCGGGCGGCGGCACGGCCGGCGGCGAGGGTTTGAGGCGCGCCTACGAGATGGCCGAACGCCACTTCGACAGGCAGGCGGTCAACCGCGTGATCCTGGCGACGGACGGCGACTTCAACCTCGGCATGACCGACCCGAAGCAGCTCGAGGCATTCATCGCCGACAAGCGCAAGACGGGCGTCTACCTGTCGATCTTCGGCGTCGGCGAGGGCAACCTGAACGACGCCCTGATGCAGCGCCTGGCCCAGTCGGGCAACGGCAATGCCGCGTACATCGACTCGCTGCTGGAAGCGCGCAAGGCGATGAGCGAGGAACTCGGTTCGACCATGTTCCCGATCGCGAACGACGTCAAGGTGCAGGTCGAGTTCAACCCGGACCAGGTGGCAGCGTACCGCCTGGTCGGCTACGAGACGCGCATGCTGCAGCGGCAGGACTTCAAGGACGACAAGGTGGATGCGGGCGACATGGGCGCGGGCCATACGGTGACGGCGATCTACGAGATCACGCCGGCCGGTTCCGCCGCCGGCCTCGTGGATCCGCCCCGCTATGCCGGCAACCGGCCGGCGGCCAAACCAGCGGGCGGCAGGCGCGGCGACGAGCTGTGCTTCGTCAAGCTGCGCTACAAGCTGCCGGGCGAGGCGTCCAGCCGGCTGATCGAGCAGCCGGTGAAGGCCTCGAGCGCACGCAAGGCATTCGACGCGGCGCCGGAGGACCAGCGCTTCGCCGTCGCGGTGGCCGCCTTCGGACAGCGGCTGCGCGGCGAGCCACAGATGGCGGACGTCGGCTATGACGCGATTGCGCGCTGGGCCAACAATGCGCGCGGCGACGACCCCGACGGCTACCGCGCCGAGTTCGTGAAGCTCGTGCGCATGGCGGACTCGCTGGGCAAAGTGGGCATGACGGTACAGCCATCGGTTATACTCGCGCAATAAGGGGTGTTCACGCCATGTCGGCGTGACAGGTGATACGCGCTGGTCGGGCCGCCACGCGGCCTTGTCACGACCCTATGCTCACACCCACGACCCTGCAAATCATCGGTGCCGCCCTGTTCGGCGTGGCCGTCCTCCACACTTTCTCCGTCAAGTATTTCGAACGCCTCGCGCACACGCAGCCGCGCCATGCCGGTTTCTGGCACCTGCTCGGCGAAGTGGAAGTCGTGTTCGGGTTCTGGGCGATGGTGCTGATGCTGTTCATGTTCGGGGTCGCCGGCCGCGAGGAGTCCGTGGCCTATCTCGAGTCGCGCAACTTCACGGAACCGATGTTCGTGTTCGCGATCATGGTCGTGGCGGGGAGCCGGCCGATCCTCGATTTCGCCCACCTGCTCGTGCGCACCGGCGCGCGCCTGCTGCCGCTGCCGCGCACGATGGCCCTGTGCTTCGTCGTGCTGTCCCTCGTGCCGCTGCTGGGCGCCTTCATCACCGAACCGGCCGCGATGACCCTGGCGGCCATGCTGCTGCGCGACAGCGTGTTCGCGCGCGACACGGGCCCGCGCCTGAAGTACGCCATCCTCGGCGTCCTGTTCGTCAACGTCTCCATCGGCGGCACCCTGACGCCGTTCGCCGCGCCGCCCGTGCTGATGGTTGCGTCCACGTGGGGCTGGGACCTCGGCTTCATGCTGCAGACCTTCGGCTGGAAGTCCGCGCTGGCCGTGCTGGCCAACACGATCCTGCTGCTCGTCGCGTTCCGGCGCACGTTCCTCGCGCTGGACGATGCGGGGGACGCCGCGGCCGATCCAGTGCCGCTGCCCGTCATCGCCATGCACCTGCTGTTCCTCGTGCTGATCGTCGTCTTCGCCCATCATCCGCAAGTCTTCATGGGCATCTTCCTGTTCTTCCTCGGTTTTACGACCGCGTACCAGCGCTACCAGGACAACCTGATCCTGCGCGAGGCGCTGCTCGTCGCCTTCTTCCTGGCCGGCCTCGTCGTGCTGGGCGGCCTGCAGTCCTGGTGGCTCGCGCCCCTCCTGACCAGCATGAGCGCCGACGCCGTGTTCTTCGGCACCACCGCGCTCACGGCCATCACCGACAATGCCGCCCTCACCTACCTCGGCGCCCAGGTGCCCGGCCTGAGCCTCGCGTACAAGACCGCCCTCGTCGGCGGCGCCGTCGCGGGCGGCGGCCTCACCCTGATCGCCAACGCGCCCAATCCGGCCGGCGCCGCCATCCTGAAAGACAGCTTTCCCGACCGTGCGATCAGTCCCCTCGGGCTGCTCGCCGCCGCAACACCGCCCACGCTGATCGCGGTGGCGGCCCTGCACTTCCTCTGATCCCCTACTGGAGACGCAAGCAATGAACGACCTGGTAAACGCCATCAACGGCATCGTGTGGAGCCCGGCCCTGATCGCCCTGTGCCTGGGCGCCGGCCTGTATTTTTCGCTGCGCTCGCGCTTCCTGCAATTACGCCATCTACGCGAGATGGTGCGCCTCATGATGGAAGGGAAAAGCTCGGCCGAGGGCGTGTCGTCGTTCCAGGCGCTGGCCATGACGCTGGCCGGCCGCGTCGGCACCGGCAACATCGCGGGTGTCGCGACGGCCATCACGTTCGGCGGCCCCGGCGCCGTGTTCTGGATGTGGGCCGTGGCCTTCCTGGGCGCCAGCTCGGCGTTCGTCGAGTCCACCCTCGGCCAGGTCTACAAGGAGCAGATCCACCGCGAATTCCGCGGCGGGCCCGCCTTCTACATCGAGAAGGGCCTGGGCATGAAATGGTATGCCTGGATCTTCGCCGTCGTCACCGTGTTCGCCACCGGCGTGCTGCTGCCGGGCGTGCAGGCGAATTCGATCGCCGAAGGCCTGCGCAACGCCACCGGCATCGACGCCAACGTCACCGCCGCGCTGCTCGCCATCGCCCTCGGCTTCATCATCTTCGGCGGCGTCAAGCGCATCGCCCATTTCGCCGAAATCGTCGTGCCGTTCATGGCGCTGGCCTACATCATCGTCGCCTGCGTCATCATCTTCCTGAACTGGCAGCAGCTGCCGGGCGTCCTCAAGCTGATCTTCAGCTCGGCCTTCGGCCTGGACGCGGGCTTCGGCGCCATCGTCGGCCTGGCGATCCAGTGGGGCGTCAAGCGCGGCGTGTATTCGAACGAAGCGGGCCAGGGCACCGGACCGCACGCCTCCTCCGCCGCGGAGGTCAGCCATCCGGCCAAGCAGGGCCTCGTGCAAGGCTTCTCGGTCTACATCGACACGCTGTTCGTGTGCTCGGCGACGGCCTTCATGCTCCTGATCACCGGCCAGTACAACGTCGAAGGCCCGGACGGCACCGCGCTCCACACGGGCGTCCACGGCGTCGCTTCGGGCCCGGGCTATGTGCAGACGGCGCTGGAAAACGTGATGCCGGGCTTCGGCTCGCTGTTCGTCGCGCTGGCCCTGCTGTTCTTCGCCTTCACGACGATCGTCGCCTATTACTACATCGCCGAAACCAACATCGCCTACATCAACCGCACCGTGCACCGCCCGTGGATGACGCTCGTGCTCAAGGTGTGCATGATCGGCGCGACCGTGTACGGCTCGGTGAAGACGGCCGACGTGGCCTGGGCGCTGGGCGACCTGGGCGTCGGCCTGATGGCCTGGCTGAACATCGCCGCGATCCTGCTGCTGCGCAACGTGGCCTTCAAATGCCTGCGCGACTACGAAGCGCAGCGCGCGGCGGGCAAGGAGCCGGAGTTCGATCCCGCCGCGCTGGGCATCGAGCATGCCGATTACTGGGACAAGCGGGCGGCCGCCCGGCGCCGGCAGGACCCGGAGGCTGCCACGGCCAAGGCGTGAACAGATAGTCATCGATTTGCCGGGCAAGTGTGGCTATTTGGCCCATTGCGTCGAAACCATTTGTAATTACGGGGAGGAACCTGCAAGAATAAATTACCATGTCGAAATTAAAGTTCTCCGAAAGCAAATCCGAAGAGCCGGCGCTCGCAGCGCTGGCCCAGGGATTACGTCGTATCGCCGCGAACGCCAGTGTGGAGACACTGCGGCAGGAAACGGTGGCCGTTGCGGTGTCGCTTTGCGGCGCCGAGCGCGGATACTGGGTGGCCGCCGGCGAGACGGCCTGTATCGGAGACACGACCAGCGTCGCGGTCGGCGACGGCATGGTCGTCCTGGAGCATGCGCAGGCGGTCGCCCCCGCCCTGCTCGACATCCTTGCCACGTCGGCGTCCATCGCGCTGGAAAATGCGGCCCTGCGGGAGCAGAGCCGGCAGGAGTCGACCTTCGAACAGACGCTGCTGCACACGCTCGTCGACAACATTCCATTCCGGATCTACGCCAAGGACCGCGAAAGCCGTTTCCTGTTCGGGAACAACCGCATGGCCCGCCTGGCCGGCGTCGAGACGCCCCCGCAACTGATCGGCAAGACCGACTACGATTTCTTCCCGGCCGAACTGGCGGCCAAATACATCGCCGACGAAAAGCAGGTCATGGATTCCGGCCAGTCGCTGTTCGATTACGAGGAATTGGTGGAAGACCAGGACACGGGCGAATTGGGCTGGACCGTGACGACCAAGGTGCTGCTGCGCGGGGAAGACGGCGCGGTGAACGGCATCGTCGGCATCGGTTACGACGTCACGCAGCGCAAGCTGATGGAAGAGCGGCTGCGCGAGAGAACCCAGGCGCTGGAAGTGGCCAATGCCCGGCTGGAGGACGAGAAGGAACAGCAGCAAATCCTGATCCGCAAGCTGAGCGACATGCAGGGCCAGCTGCTGCAATCCGAAAAAATGGCGTCGATCGGCCTGCTGGCCGCGGGCGTCGCCCACGAGATCAACAATCCGCTCGCATTCATCAGTTCGAATTTCGGCGCCCTCGAACGCGACGCGAAAGACATCCTGAAGCTCATCAGCGCGTTCGAAGGCGTCGAAGGACTGCTGCCGGGCGACGCACGCGCGCCGGTCGCCTTCATGAAGGAGGACATCGGGCTGGACGACATCCGCCAGGACCTCGACGCGCTGTTCGCCGAATCGCGGGAAGGCCTGCAGCGCGTAAAACACATCGTGCAGAACCTGAAGGATTTCTCCCGGCCCGGCGGCACGGAAAAGGAAATGGCCGATCTCGAGCAGGGATTGGACAGCACGCTGAACGTCGCCTGGAATGAAATCAAGTACAAGGCGGACGTCGTCAAGGAATACGCCGGCGTCCCCGAGCTATATTGCCTGCCCTCGCAGATCAACCAGGTCTTCCTGAACCTGCTCATCAATGCGGCGCACGCCATTGCGGACAAGGGCACGATCATCGTGCGCACCGGCTACGACGACAAGGTCGTCTGGGTCGAGATCGAGGACAACGGGTGCGGGATCGCGCAGGAACATCTCGATCATATCTTCGAGCCGTTCTTTACCACCAAGCCGGTCGGCAAAGGGACCGGGCTCGGGCTGTCGATCGTGTATGGGATCGTGCAGGGGCATCAGGGGACGATCGATGTGAGGAGCGAAATCGGCAAGGGCACCGTGTTCAGGGTGACGTTGCCGCGCACGGCGTAGGGCGCCGGCATTCAATCCAGGCGCTTCAGGAAGCGCTCCAGCCCGGCCCAAGTCGCTTCCGTGGCGGCGGCTGAAAAGTCGGGCAACGCCGGGTCGGTAAAGAAGTGTCCCGCACCGGGATAGATGGCAATCGTCGCGAGCATTCCCGCGGCCGCCGCGCGCGCCTGCCACCGCTCGACCTCCCCATGCGGTATGAACGGATCCGGATCGGCGACGTGCACGGCAACCGGCGTCGCCGGCTTGACGTGCGCGGGAATCGTCGCGAGACCGTGCAGCAGGATGATGGCGCGCGCTGCCGGTCGCTCGGGCCAGATGTCGCCGATCACACCGGCGCCCATGGATATGCCGAACAACACGGCTGTCTCCGGTACCTCCGCCAGCGCCGAGCGGGCGCGCTCGCAAATCGTCGTCCAGCCGATTTCATCCATCAGCGCCAGACCCGCATCCGTAGCGTTGGCCGCGCGGCCAGCATATAAATCCGGAAGCGTCACGCGGTGCCCCCAGTCTTCCAGGCGTGCAGCCGCCTCATGCTCTACCGTCCTGAACCCCAGTGCCGAGTGAAACAGGACGATGTGTGCCATGTCAGGGCGCCCAGCTGCGCCGCAACGCGCCCTGTTCGGCCGCACCCCACAACACCTTGCCGGGGTTGAGGATGTCCTGCGGGTCGAACACCCGCTTGATGGCCCGCATCAGCTCCACCGCGTGCAGTCCCGCTTCCTGCACCAGGAAATCCATCTTGTGCATGCCGATGCCGTGCTCGCCCGAGCACGTGCCGTCGAGGCGGATCGCACGGGCCACCAGCCGGGCGTTGAGCAGTTCCGCGCGTTCGCGCTCCTCCGGCTTGTGCGGATCGATCAGGTAGCCGAAATGGAAGTTGCCGTCGCCGACGTGCCCGACCAGGTAATACGGCACGCCCATCTCGTCCGCTTCGCGCACCGACTCGAGCAGGCATTCCGCCAGGCGGCTGATCGGCACGCAGGTGTCGGTGCTGATCGCGCGGCAGCCCGGCATCGAGGCGATGCCCGCGAAATAGGCGTGATGACGCGCCGTCCAGAGCCGCGTGCGCGCCTCGGGGTCGGTCGCCCAAGCGAAGGCCGCGCCGCCGTGTTCCGCAGTCAGCGCCTCGACCGTTTCCGCCTGTTCGCGCACGGAGGCCGGCGTGCCGTGGAATTCCATCAGCAGCATCGGTTCTTCGCGCAGATCCAGCTTGCTGTACCGGTTCACCATTCGCACGGCATTCGCGTCGACCAGCTCCATGCGGGCGATCGGAATGCCGGATTGGGCGATGTCGATCGCGGCGCCGACGGCATCGGCGATGCCCGGGAACGAGCACACGGCCGCCGACTGCGCTTCCGGCAGCGGATGCAGGCGCACGACGATCTCGGTGAACACGCCGAGCGTTCCTTCGCTGCCCACCATCAGCCGGGTCAGGTCGTAGCCCGCACTGCTCTTGCGCGCACGTGTCCCGGTATGCACGATCTCGCCGGCGGCCGTGACGACCTGCAGCGCGAGCACGTTCTCGCGCATCGTGCCGTAGCGCACGGCATTGGTGCCGCTGGCACGCGTGGCGCACATGCCGCCGATCGACGCGTCCGCGCCCGGATCCACGGGAAAGAACAGCCCCGTGCCCTTGAGCTCCTGGTTCAGCTGCATCCGCGTCACACCCGGCTGCACCGTCGCCGTCATGTCGGCGGTATCGATGGCCAGCACGCGGTTCATGCGGCTCACGTCCAGGCTGATGCCGCCCTGTACCGCCAGCAGATGACCTTCCAGCGACGACCCCGCGCCGAACGGGATCACCGGCACCGCGTGCCGGTTGGCCAGTGCGAGCAGCGCCTGGACATCTTCCACGCTCTCGGCGAACACCACGGCGTCCGGCGGGTTCACATCCACGAATGCGGATTCGTCGCGGCCGTGCTGTTCGCGGACGGCGGCGGCGGTCGAGAGACGGGGGCCGAAGCGGGATTGCAGGTCGGCCAGCATCGCGGCCGGCAGGCCTGGCGTCGTGCGGTCGTTCATTCGATGACTCCTTTTACTTGGCGGGCGCGTCGACGTGCTCGTAACTGAAAATGCGCGCGATGCGCCACTGCTTGCCCTGCAAGAGCATCAGATGCGTAAAGTTCGCATGGCCGGCCAAGGTCTCCGGCGCACCCGCCGGCCGTGCATAGAACCGGTGCTCGCCGGTCACCATCGCACCGTACAGCGTCTCGCCCTGGCGCATCGGGAAAAAGCGGATCGTTCCCGGCACGGCTTCGCGACGCAGCTTGACCGGCGCGCTCTTCATGCCGTCGTTCACGGCGGACAGCGCCTTCTTGCCGATCACCTTGCCGCCACGGTCGTGATAAAACTCGACGTCCTGCGCCAGCCAGGCGTTCATGCCATCCGGATCGGCACGATTATAGGCCTCCCAATATGCCTTGTCGGCGGCGCGTGCGCCCGCATCCCAGGCGCTATCGGCTGCCGGCTGGGCCAGGACGGCGGTGGATGCCATGGCGAGCATGGCGAGGGATGTGGATACGAAACTGCGTGCAAACATCAATTCTCCAATATGAATCCGGGTACGTGCGCCTAGCGGCTGGGCGCCTGGAAATCCACGTCGGCCGCCTGCGCGACTCCCGCGCTGCGGCCGGGGCCAGTATGGTAGCTCCAGTACAGGTTCGTGTGCGCGATCACCTTGGCCGGTTCCGGTGCGCCCCATTCGGTCTTGTCGCCTGTCGTGTGGGCATCGCTGACGAGGATGACGTCGTACCCGCGCGTAAAGGCGCCATGGATCGTCGAGCGGATGCAGGCATCGGTCTCGGCACCCGCCACGACCAGCCTGCCCACCCGCAGCGCCGCCAGGCGTTCGGCCAGTGCGGTATCTTCGAATGCGTCGCCGTAGGCCTTGTCGATACGCACATCGTCCGGCTCAGGATGCAGCTCCGGCACCAGCTCCCAGCCCGCCGAGCCGCGCGCCAGGCCGTCGTCCGCATGTTGAACCCAGATCACCGGCACGCCCGCGGCGCGCGCCCTGGCGACCAGCAGGTTGATGTTCGCGATCACTTCATCGCGGGCGTGCGCCTGGGCGACCACGTCGCGCTGGACGTCGACGATGATCAGGGCGGTGTTTGGGCGATTCTCGAATGTCGTCATGATGGCTTCACGAACTTGAGTGTCATGCGGTCGCTCTCGCCGATCGCCTGATATTTGGCGCGGTCCTGGTCGCCGTTGGTCAAGGTCGGCGGCAGGGCCCACACGCCGCCCTTGTGGTCGGCCTTGTCCTTCGGATTGGCGTTGATGTCGGATTTCGCGGCCAGCTTGAAGCCGACGCTTTCCGCCATCTTGATCACATAGGACTCGTGCACATAGCCGGTCGACGTCTTCGCATCCTGCGGCATCGCTTCCGGCAGGCGATGTTCCTCGATACCCAGCACGCCGCCCGGCTTCAGGCTGGCGTAGACGGCCTTGAACACACTCTTGAGCCCTTCGTCGCCGCCCGCCCCGATCCAGTTATGCAGGTTGCGGAAGGTGACCACCATGTCGACGCTGCCGGGAGCCGCGAACTTGTAGGTCGAGGGCGGCTCGAACACGCCCGGCACGACCTTGCCGAAGACCGCCGGGTTGGCGTCCAGCTTCTGCTTGAAGGCCACGGTGGAGCGCTTGGCCGGGTCGAACGCCGGGCCCGCGGCGATCAGCTTGCCATTGTCGCGCAGGTAGGGCGCCAGGATCTCGGTGTACCAGCCGCCGCCCGGCGACAGCTCGACCACGGTCATGTTCGGCTTGATGCCGAAGAAGGTGAGGGTTTCGTAGGGATGGCGCCAGGTATCGCGCGCCGCGTTGGCGCTGCTTCGATGGCTGCCCGCGATGGCCGCGCGCAGCTGGGCATCGTCGGATTTGTCGGCAGCCTGCGCGAGGCCGGCCAGGCCGCCCACCAGCAGGGTGGCGGCCAGGATGAATCGTTTCATTGTGTCGTCTCCAGAGTCGGTGGCAGTGGCGCCGTGCTATGGCGTCCGGCAATCATCGGCCACGCAATGCATGTGGTCAAGTCAACATTTATGTGTATCGAATGTGTCCGCTTGGACACTTCTGATGACAATAGGAGGACATCTGGGCACGTCTTGTCTGCTACTAGCCACTCAACAACTTCAAGCACTCAATGTCTTTAGGGATTTTCCAGACACACGAATAGCCCCAAAGTAAGCGACGCATCAACTCCCCGAAGTTCACCAATCTGCCTCCTCCGACCGAATCCGCTCGTAAAACCGCACATCGCTTGTAGAGACCGTTTTCGTCCCGGAGCGGGCATTAGCATGACGGGTATTCGAAGCTATTTTTTGGCGCGGCCTCGACGTTGTGCGACGTAGACCGCTAGCATAGTCGCAACTGCCGGTACGATAAATCCTGCCGCCGAAATAAGGTTACGGTGTTTCATGTAGGGTATGACTGAAACAGCCCAATTCTCGACAACCAAGCCGATGATGCAGGCAACGCTTCCAATGAGACGATAAGGCTTTGCGCGTCGCCAAAGGAATAACAGCCCGGCGCACAAAGCGATCGAGGCGAGCTCAGCATAGATCGACGAAAGAACATCCTCTCCGTGCGCATGAGCAAGCTGGCTGGTTGATATAAAACCCAGCAGGTACAGCCAGCGGCCACGTTTCAAACGTGCCTCCCTATCCGAATTGGCTTCCCGATGACCGTTCCTGGCCGATTGCGTTTTAGTAGGCACTATATCGACGTATATTGCTATGATCAGCGCTAACGCGCATCCAGCATCTCGGTAAACCGCTCCGCCCTCGGCACCCCGGCACACATGAGCATCGACGGCGCAACCCCAGGCGCCCCGTCCGTCCACCACAGGCTATGTCCCTGCAACGCAACCGCAGCGACGCGTTCGCCGACACCCTCGTCCAGCGCGAACCGCCACGCCCCGCCGACAGGCGCGGCCTGTGCGGCATCGATCAACGCCGGCTCCGGCATCGCATCGAATTGCGCCAGCCTGAATCCCGGATCCAGCGACGCCCGCGCCAGTTCCTCGATGGCGTCATACCACGCCGCGTGCTTGTGAAACCAGTCCAGCAAGGGCGGCGCCCCGACCGCCGCGATCATCAAGGGAAAATAGCGCCCGACGCGATCCACGCTCGGCATCATCACGCCCCCGAGTCCCTCCGGCCCCAACACCCCAGGCGCAATCGCAAACCGCCACACGGGACTGGTGAGGTAGTGATTCAACCACTGGCCACCCAACTGCTGCTGGCTCGCATGAATGCACTGCTGCAGCCACGCATCCCAGGCCGCCACCAGCCCGTCCGGCAACCCGCGCGACACGAAGTCGCCCAAGGTGGAGACCTTGCCGAAATACCCGGTCACAGCTTGTCCACGCAGCGGAACTGTTCCAGCACGGCGCGGCGGAACGGGTTGACGACGCTGCTCGCGGTCAGTTCCAGCGCGGCCTTGCGGCCGTCCGCGTCGAACGTCACGTTGTAGCGCTCACCCTGCGCCGTGGGCGCCACCGTGGCCTTGTCGAGCATGCGGAACCACGCCCACGGCCCTTCCGTGCGCAGCGTGCCGTGCGCGCTCGCGGGCGTGACGTCCAGGCGCACCTGCCCGCCGCCCTTCCCGCTCGGCAGCTGGAACGACGCCGGCGCCAGCGCGCCCGGCGCGGCGGTCAGCACCTGCCCATCGATGTCGAGCACGAACTTGGTGATGGCCGGGTCGAGCGTCACCGGCTTCAGGTCGAAGCGCATCGAAGCCTGGCGGCCGCCGTTCGCGAAGAACGCGTCGCGGATTTTTGCCGCGCGCTGGAATTCGTCGAGCGTGGATTGCGGGATGCCCAGCGTGCCGTCGTTCGCCGTCGCGCGCCAGCGCCACTGGGCGCCGCCCATGTCGACGTATTGGGCGAGGTTCTTCGCGAAGAAGTCGTCGATCAGGCCGCCCGGGGCGAACATGCGGCCGAAGTCGTCGGCGGTGACGTCCTGCGCAGCGGATTTCACGATGGGATAGCGGCCCGCGACGGCCTGGCGGCAGAACTGCGCCGGGCCCGCGGTCCACAAGGCGTTCAGGCGTTCGCGTTCGCTGCCGGACGTGAGGCCCGCGCCGCCGTTGTCGATCGACTTCAGCATCGTGCCCAGCGGGGCCGGTTTGCCGTCGGCTTCCAGCTTCACTTTCGCGAGCGCGTCGCCCGGCGGCGGCGGGGCGCCCGTGCGCTTGGCGGCGGCGGCGCTGTCCAGGTAGACGGCGACGTCCTTCAGCATGCCCAGCGACTGGTCCAGCGGCGATGGCGTCCCTGCCGTCATCTTGTGCAGGTCTTCGAAATGGGCGTCGACCGGGTTCGCGGCCTTCACGGGTGCGGCCGGCGCGGCGTCGTCCGTGCTGGCCATCGCGCTTTCCAGCTTCTTCTTGTACGCGTCCAGCTTGCCCTTGACGGCGGCCGTGACGGATGCCGCCAGCGGTGCCTTGGTCCCGCCGAGGGTCGTCTCCTTACTGGCCGCGACGAGGAATTTGCGCATCGGCGAATCCGCGCCGGACAGCAGGTTCGTGATGCGCGCGCCCTGCTCCAGGGTGCCGAACGGACGGAGGCTCACGTCGGCCAGCAGTGCATCCCATTGCGCGATGTAGTCGTCGTAGTACAGGCGCAGCACGGCCTCGCGCACCTGGTCGCGGTTGCCGGCCTGCGCCGCTTCCTGCTGCGCGAGCACCCAGCGTTCCTTCTCGACGTCGTCGACGGCCTCGTTGCTCATCGCGAGGAATTGCGCGTAGCCGGCGGGCGAGAACATGCCGTTCACGCCGCGCGTGATCGGCTCGCCGCTCTTGCGCACGAAGACATTCGCGGCGTCGCGTCCACCCGCGCCGGCGGGACTGAACTCCGGCAGCTTCTCTCGCATCAGCTGGCGCTTCAACCGGTTGTAGACGCGCTGTTCGAGCGGCATGCGCGCCAGCGTCAGGCGCGTGTCGCTGATCAGTTGCGGATCGAGTGCCGGCATCGCCTGGCCGTCACGGAAGTTTTCCATCAGCGCCAGCTCGTGCGCGGCCAGTGCCGCCTTCTGGTCGTCGCTCGCATCCTTCAGGTTGCGCGCGTCGTCCAGCGCGGCCCACGCGGCGACGGATTCGGCGTCGAAGTGGCTCGCGTCGCCCAGCATCAGGTAGACGCGCAGGACTTCATACAGGTACTCAGGGCTGTTGGCGGCGCTCCTGCGCAGCTGGTCTTCCATGCGCTGCTGCAGGCGCGGCAGCAGCGTGTCCTGCAGCACCTTGCGGTAGGCGATGCGCGCGGCCTCGCCCAGCTTGTCGCCCTGGTACAGGCCGAAGCGCATGGGGAACGGCGCGCCCTTGTCGCGGTCGTCGTAACCGCCTGGCAGCGTACGCAACGCGTCCAGCACGGGCAGCAGCTGCACCGTGGATCCCTGCGCGGGCAACGCGGCCACCTGCTTGGCGATGTCCGCCGATTTCGCTTCCATGTCCGCCACGTACGCGCGGTTGCGCACGTAGCTCGTGATCATGCCGGCACCCAGCAGCACGAACGCGATGGCGATGGCACCGACCGCGCCCCACTGGATCATGCGCCGGCGCTTCTCCAGTGCGTGGTTCACGCCCGCCAGTTCTGCCTCGGGGAAGATCACCTGCTGCAGCAGATGCGTGATGAAGTAGCTGCGGCCGCTGGCGGCATTCGGCGCCAGCGCCTGGCGCTCCAGGCCGAACGACGCGGCCATCGCGCTCATCACGCGGTCCAGCGGGCTGCCTTCCTGCGTGCCGCTGCTGAAGTAGACGCCGCGCAGCAGCGCCTGGCGTTCGTAGCGGTTGGATGCGAACACGTCGTCCAGGAAGCGTTTCAGCACGTCCTCGATGCCGGCGAACTGCTGCGGGAAGCTGTAGACCAGCGCACGCTTGTGCGGATCGCGCTCCTGCTGCATGCGCGCCAGCACGCGTTCCTGCAGGCGCTTTTCCAGCTGTTCGAATTCGGCGGGGAATGCGGCCAGCGCGGCGTCGCCATCCATGCCGTCCTGCAGCGGGAACGTCATGCCCCACACCTGCGCGCGTTCTTCGCGGCCCAGCGCATCGAAGAATTCGACGAAGCCGCCCAGCAGGTCGCACTTCGTCACGAGCACGTAGACAGGGAAGCGCACGCCCAGTTGATCATGCAATTCCTTCAGGCGGTCGCGGATCGCTTGCGCCTGCGCCTGCCGGCCTGTTTCCGTGTCCTGCAGCAGGTCGCTCACCGGGACGGTGACGATCACGCCATTGATGGGACGGCGGCGACGATACTTTTTCAGCAGTTGCAGGAAGCCCGTCCACGCGGCCTTGTCGGCGCCGGCGTTGCTGTCCTGCGTCGTGTAACGGCCGGCCGTGTCGAGCAGCACGGCGTCGTCCGTGAACCACCAGTCGCAGTTGCGCGTGCCGCCCACGCCGCCGATTGCACCTTTACCCAGCGCGTCGGCGAGCGGGAATTTCAGGCCGGACTGCGACAGCGCCGTCGTCTTGCCGCTGCCCGGTGCGCCGATGAACATGTACCACGGCAGCTGGTACAGGCCACCCTTGCCGCCCGTCTTTGCCTTCTTCAGGATTGCGATGGCGTCCTGCATGCGTTTGTTCAGTTGCGCCACTTCGGCGGCGCCCTCGGGCGCGGGTGCCGGTGCCGGCTGGGAGTCGTCGCCGGCCACGCTCTTCATCAGTTCGCGGTTCGCGCGCCACGTCTTGAACCAGCGCCAGCCCAGCCAGCCGGCCCACAGCGCGAAGACGATGAAGATGAAGGTCCAGCGCACCGTCTCCGATGCGAACGGATAATGGCCGTCGTAGGACACCAGCGGGAACTCGAACCAGATGACCAGCGCGAGCAGCAGCGCGCCCAGGAAGGCCAGCACGGCGGGCTTGATCAGCCAGGTGAAGAACTTTTTCATTGCGGTTGTCGTGTTGGTCTCAGGGTGCGGAGGCAGGCGTCAGCAGGACGATCTCCACGCGGCGGTTGCGCGAGCGGCCGGCCGGCGTGTCGTTCGACGCGAGCGGTTCCGAGTCGCCGCGGCCTTCCACGCTGTAGCGCGTTTCCGGGCCGGCGCGTTCGGCCAGCAGGTCGCGCACGGCGGTCGCGCGCGCTTTCGAGAGTTCGTAGTTGGACGGAAAATGCGCCGACAGGCCGGGCTTCGTGTTGTCCGTGTGGCCCACGACGATCACCTTGCCCGGCACGGTCTTCAGCGCGTCGCCGATGCGGCCCAGCAGGCCCAGATAGGCGCCGGAGACGTCGCCGCTGCCGGATGCGAACACGCCGTCGCCGCGCAAGGTGACGACGGAGCGGTCGGCGCTGTCGACGACGGTGACGAGGCCCTGCGCGATCTCGGGCGCGAGGAAGCCCGCCAGGCGCGGCACGGTCGGTGCCGGCACGGCTGGCGTCGCGACGGGCGGCGGCGCCGTCTTCAGCGACAGCAGGTTCGCGAAGACCGGGTCGGACGCGTTGCCCAGGCGGTGGCCGAGGAAGAGCTGCAGCAGGATCAGGATGGCGGCAGCACCGGCG
This sequence comes from uncultured Massilia sp., assembly GCA_966211695.1. Lineage (GTDB taxonomy): Bacteria > Pseudomonadota > Gammaproteobacteria > Burkholderiales > Burkholderiaceae_D > Telluria. The sequence goes on from CBIHOW010000017.1 coordinate 50,462, forward strand.
GCCATGATCCACACGGGGACCATGCGCCACAGCGGCTCGCCCTTGCCGGTCGCGCCCTTCCAGTGCGGCGACAGCTCGGCTTCCACGGGCGTCTTCTGCTGCGCGATCAGCTGCTGCAGGCGTTCGCGCAGCGCGTCCAGCTGGCTGCGGCCGTTGTCGATGACGCGGTAGCGCCCTTCCAGCCCGAGCGCCAGGCACAAATACATCAGCTCCAGCGCGTCGACGTTCTCCTTGGGCGCTTGCGACAGCTTCTGCAGGATCAGGAAGAATTTTTCGCCGCCGAACGCCTCGTTGTGGAACGCGACCAGCAGACTGCGGCTTGCCCACACGCCGCCACCGCCCCACGGCGTCGACGAGATGGTCTCGTCCAGCAGCGTGCACAACGCATAGCGCGCGGCCGCGATCTGGTCGTGCTGCACGTGCGCGGCCTTGGCCGATGCTTCGAACGTCTTGATGGCAGCGATGAGCTGCATGCGCAACGCTTCCACGTCCGGATGCGACGCCATGCGGCGCAGCGGCGGCACGAGGTCGAGCAGCGGGTTCGCGGCGCGCACGAGCGGGTTCAGGCCCACGCCGTGCAGCTGCGCGGGCGCGCCGTTCGACGTTGGACGCGGGGGTTCGGATGCGGGCGTGGCCGGCGGTTGCGACGGCGCCGTGCGGCGCCCGCCGGGTGCGGGCACCAGCACGGTGCGGTCGGGGTCCTGCATGGGGTTCACGGGATCGCTCAAGCGGTCCTCCTAGTTACTTGCGGATGGCCCAGAATTCCATCTGCAATCCCGGGTACTCGTTCGGGATGTGCATCGCGAAGCCGACGGAGTTCTGCAGCTGGGCCCAGTGTTCGCCCGCCTTGTCGAGTTCAAAATAGGTGTAGCCGGCGTGGAACGGCAGCTGGCGCGGCGCCACGGGCAGCGCGCGCAGGGCGATGCCCGGCAGCTGCAGGTTGACCAGGTCGCGGATCTTTTCGATCGACCCGATCTTGACCATGGCCGGGAAGCCGCTGCGCACGGCTTCCGGCGGCATGTGCGCGTTCACCGCCAGCACGAACGTCGCGCTGCGCAGCAACTCCTTGTCCGGCACGACGGCCACGCGGATGCCGAACTGGCGCTCTTCCAGCGGGAGCGCGACGGCGCGCGCGTCGACGACGAGCGACAGCGCCGCGCGCACGTCCTCGATCAGCGGCGTAAAGCTTTCATTCAGTTTGTCGTGGCGGTACACGGGATACGCGGCAGCGCGCTTGTCCGGACGGCTGAACGTCGACAGCTCGCCGGCCAGCTGGGCCAGTTCCGCATACAGCCGCTCCGGATGCAGGCCCGTCATGCCGGCCAGGTGGCCGAACAGCGGCAGGCTGCGGTTCAGGAGCTGCAGCATCAGGAAGTCCGCGATCTCGGCGGCGCCGGCGACACCGGGCTGGCTCAAACGACCGGCGAGCGCCTGCGCGCGCTGGCCCAGCAGGCCGACCAGCTCGTCGGCAAAGGCCGACAGACGCGGCGCGACGCGAAAGTCCAGGCACGGCGGGCAGTAAGCCGGATCGAGCACGACGCGGTTGTCCGGCCGGCGCTCGATCACGCGCGCGATGCCCAGTAGCGTGTAGGCGTTGACGACGTCCTTTTCCAGCGCGACGCGCAGGCGCAGGCTGCCCACCTGCATCAGCGCGCTGTTGTCGAGGCCATTGCTGTCCATCGCCTCGTAGTCGACGGGACGGTGGCGCGCGAAGTTGTCCGGGCCGGGATCGTCACCCGTCTCCGCGATGCCCATGCGGCGCAGCGGCAGCGCCAGCACGATCAATGCGTCGCGCGCATCCTCGGGGATGTCGAGCGGTTCGGGCAGCGCGTCGTCCTGCGGGAGGTTCAGCGTGGTGCCGTCCGGGAGCACCGCGCTCGCCGCCAGCAGCGCGAGCTTGCCCTGGGCGAGCAGCTGTTCGTCGATGACCAGCTTCGTGAAACCCCACGCGTAGGCGCGCATGCCCGCGACGCGTTGTTCGATCACGCTGTGCAGGTAGCGGTCGTGCTGTTGCAGGTGCTGGGGCTGCAGCAGCATGCCCTCCGACCAGATGACTTTACTATTCCAGGACATTCGTAGCGTGAGTTGAGTATCGGTTGATCGGGGTCAGCGGCGCGCCTGGCGCAGCCGCGCGACCTGTTCCTCGTAGGCCTTGCCGAAGGCTTCGCCGAACAGGCGGTGGAAATCGCTGTCCGCCTCACTGGCCATTTGCGTGTACAGCTCGACCATGCGGTCCCACATCTTGGCCTTGCGGTTAGCCGCCAGCATCTTGTCCATCACGGTCGGCACCTGCAGCCGCGCCTCGATGGCGGCCGGATCGAAGCGGGCGAGCACGCCTTCGAGCGCGGCGCGCATGCCGGCCATGATCGCCAGCTCGTGCGCCTTCAGGTCGTCGAACGCGTTGGCGAACGCGCGCGCCGGCTGCATATAGCCCGGCATCGTCCCGTTGATCATCTGCGTCAGCGCGCTGTCCGCGTCCGGGAAGAACTTCAGCGGATTGTTGGCGGCGGCCGAGATCATCGTCATGTCCAGGCGGCTTTCGCGCTTGGTCATGGCGCGGCCCATCAGCACGCCCATCGTGCCGGCCGTCGCTTCGCGCAGCATGGCGCCCGCCAGCTCCGCGATTTCCTCGGCGCTGCGCTTCGTGTTCAGTTCTGTGAGGCCCAGGCCGCGCATCAGGGCCTGGATCACGGGATCGTCCGCGGCCGCGGTGCCAGGCGCGCGCGGTGCGGCTTGCACCGGTGCCGGTGGTGGCGGGGGCGCGGCAGGCACGGGCATCGCGGGCGGCTCGGCCGGTGCGAACGCGGTCGCTTCGGCCTGGTCGGCCGGCAGCGGCGCGGGCGCCGGTGCAGGGGCCGGTGTCGCCTGCACGCGCGGCGGCAGGAAGTCCGCCAGCGGATCGTAATCGTCCGGAATCGCCATCCCCATCGCCGGCGCGGCCTGCGGCTGCGGCGCCGCAAAGCTCGGCACAGGCGCGGGCGGCGGCGCGAACGGCAACTGCTCCGGCGGCACGTGGTCGCTCTCGGCACCGCGCCATGCCGGCACGCTGGGCGCGGCGGCGGCGGGCGCCGGGCTGCCGAACAGGTTCAGCCCGAGCGGATCGAAGCTGGGGTTCAACGGATCGCCGCCGACGTCGAGGATGCCGGCACTGGCCAGCGAATCGTCCGGATTCACGGGCAGATCGGACGTGACCGGGGCCGGCGGCGGCGCGACCTGCAGCGGCGACGGCGGCAAGGATGCGGGTGCTGCTGCGGGCATGAACGCCGTCGCCTCGCTCTCCACGCTGGCCAGCAGCTGATAATCGCCGATGGTGACGCGGTCGCCGTCTTCCAGCTGCACGGAGCGGCCGGCGCCGACGGGACGGTCGTTCACGAGGCTCGGGTTGCTGCCGACGTCGACGAGCCAGAAGGCCTCGTCGCGGTACTCGACGCGCGCATGCAGGCGCGAGATGTATTTGCCGGGATCGTCGAGCACCAGGTCGTTGCCGGGCGCGCGGCCGATGGCACCGCCCAGCTGGTCGAAGCGCCGCGTCAGCGCCTGGGCCGGCGCCGCGTTGCGGTACATGTAGACGCTCAGTGTGATGGGCATTGGGGTCCTGGGGTAATCGATCGATTATACAGTCGCATGTCGGCGCTCAACTCCGCCCCACGTCCTTCAGGAAGCGCGCCCGTTCCAGCGGGTCCGGCAGGTTCTCTGCCAGCAGGCGATAGAACTCGTCGGGGTTCCCCGTCATCTTGGATGCGCGCTTGGCCAGCACCTTCGCGATCGGGCCGACGTACACGGCCAGCTTCATCTGCGCCGCCTCCATCTGCTCCGGGCTCAGTTGCAGCAGGGTCGGCATGCCCGTCATCTGCGTCAGTTGCGTAGCCGTCTTCGGCGCCCCGGCCTGGCTGCGGCCGCTCATCGTGGCGAGCGTGGACAGGCCGTGTTTCTTCTTGATCTCGCGGATGCTGTCCTGGAACTGGGTGCGGCCCGCGTCGGAACCGATGTGCGGCAGCAGGCGGTTGCACAAGTCGTCCAGGTCGACGGCATCGCGCGCCGCATTCTTGAGCACCAGTTTCGCGACGGGGCCGATCTGCGTCGACAGCGCCGTCTGCAGGTCGGGCGCCAGGCCGTGCAGCCAGTCCGGCGCGCTGGTCAGGCTGGACGCACTGCCCGTCGCGGGCATGCTCTGCGACGCCCCGGTCGGATACGCGGGGCGCGCCGGCGCGGGCACGGCGGGACGCTGGAACGCGAGCACCGTGCGCTCGTTGTCCTCGTCGGTGAGCGGCACGCCGCCCGTCTGCTGCATGTAGGCGGCGTTCAGCGCGTCCAGGAAGGCTTGCGCGCTCGGGTAGCGGTCCTCGATGCGCTTGGCCATCGCCTTCGCAAGCACCGCGTCGAACGCGGGATGCAGCGCCGGCTGGCGCTCGCTGGGGCGCGGCGGCATCTCGTGGATGATCTGGTGCATGACGGTCGATGCCGGCCCGCTGAACGGCCGCACGCCCGTCAGCATCTGGTACAGCACGATGCCGACGGCGAACAGGTCGGAACGGCCGTCCACCGTCTCGCCCTTGAACTGTTCGGGCGACATGTAGCTGGGCGTGCCGATCACGGCGCCCACCTGCGTCAGGGTCGAGGACTCGATCTTGGCGATGCCGAAGTCGGTGATCTTGACCTGGGCGTCACCCGTGATGAGGATGTTGGCCGGCTTGATGTCGCGGTGGACGACGCCGCGCGCATGCGCGTAGTCGAGCGCGCGCAGCAGCTGCGTGATGCAGGTGATGCTGGCCGCGAGGTCCATCGGCACGTCCTTGACGAGGAAGGCGTTCAGCGGCGTGCCGTCCACGTATTCCATCGCGATGTACGTCGTGTCGGCGTACGCGCCGAAGTCGTACACGGCGACGATGTTCGGGTGCACGAGGCGTCCCGACGCCTGCGCCTCGTTGCGGAAGCGGGCGATGATGTCCTGGTGGTGCAGACCCTCCTGCAACCCGTCCAGCAGCTCGTGCCGAATAGTCTTGAGCGCGACCGTGCGCGCGATGTCGGCGTCGTACGCCTTGTAGACCACACCCATGGCGCCGCTGCCCAGCACGCCGTCGATGCGGTACTTGCCTATCCTGTCGATTGTTGCCATTGACTTTGTCCTGCTTTATTCCTCGAGCATCTTCAGCGCGCTGTTCAGGCTCGTACGCATGCGGTTGAACGAGCGACCCAGGCCGCTGATCTCGTCGTTGCCCTTGACGTCGAATTCGTCCGCCTCGAACTTGCCCATGCTGACGTCGTCGGCAACGGTGGCCAAACGCTTGATGCGGCGCGTGACGAACAAATGCACCATCACGTTGAGCGCGATGAAGACGGCGACGAACACGCCGAACAGCGATGCCATGAACGTTTTAAAAATCGAGTTGGCGCGCGCCAGCGGCACGGCCATCGGCACGGAGATCACCTGCGCCCCCACCACTTCGTTCAGCTTCCAGCCGAAGCCGTTGTTCGGGCCGTAGATGTCGACCATGGTCTTGGGCGCTTCGGCGGCCGTCGTGTGGCAGCCCAGGCAGACCGGGTCCTTGATCTGCAGCGGCCGCGCGATGTACAGGCTGCGGCCCGTCGCGGTATCGCGCTCGCCCACGAATTCCTTCATGTCCGGCTTGTTGCGCAGCGTCTGCACGACGTCCACTTCCCAGTCCGACGCCTTGTCGCGCAGGTTGGTCGGGTTCAGCGTCGCTTCCTTGTACGAAAAGTCGGGGTAGGACTTCAGGATCACGTTCAGGTTTTCGACGGCGGAATACGACGGCACCGACTGCGGGTGGAACTCGAACTTCATCTGGTTCTTCAGCAGCGGCTGGATCTGGCTCGCGGTGTAGCCGCGCACGCTCTTGGCCGCTTCCAGCAGCAGGCGTGCGTTCTGCAGGGTTTCCTCGCGCGCGCTCTCCTTGAGCAGGCGGTCCGCGACGACGCCGGCGGCAAGGAAGCCGACGGCGAAGATCGACACGAACACCAGGTTGAATTTGGCGGCGATCGAAAGTTTCATGTTGTGTGTTCTCCTGATTGAATTCTTGATGGCGCGGCGTCAGAACAAGCCGTTGTCCGGACGCCGGACCGGGTACAGCACCGGCTTCCAGTCGGGGCTCTGGCCGAGGGCGCGGTCGAGCTGCTTGCGGAAATCCGGGTCGGCAAGGCGCGGTTTGAACCGCGCCACGAAGCGGCGGCGTGCCGGCAAGGTCGACGCCAGCCAGTCGTCGACGTCGGCGAACGCGGCGTCGCGTTCCTTCACGGGCGCCACCTTGCCGGCATTCCTGACGCCGGGTACGCGCGCCAGGTGGTCGCGGAAGGACGGCGGCAGCGCGCTCACGAAGGCGCGCGGCGGCCGTCCCGCCACCAGTTGGGCTTTGGCGGTATCGATGCCGGCGTATTGTTCGGCAGCGAGTTTCAATATCGTGCCGCCCTTGGCGGCCTGCTGTTCGCCCTCTTCCGCGAACACGGCATCCAGGCCTGCTCCCGCATGCACGATCGTGGAGCCGGACGGCACGGTCACCTGCAGCGCGGGCGTGACGACATTGGCGCGGCGCCCTTTGGCGTAGACCTTGGCCCAGCCCTGCAGCAGTTCCAGCTCGACGGGCGACTTGCCGTCCGCCGCCAGGTTCGCGACGAGCACGCGGCTCTGCGGGCCCAGCGCGACGATCGCATCCGCGCCCGCTTCCACCTGCGCGCCGGCGGCCTCGGTCTCGAGGATGTCGTCCTTCTGCACGGCGACGCCGGCGCCGGCCGTGTAGACGGTGGCGCCGCGGATCAGGCGCAGCGGCTGGTCGGCCAGGGTCAGCACGGCGCGGGGCGCAGGCTCCTCGGCGCGCAGCGCGGCGGCGGCGAACATCAGGCAGGCGAAAAGAAGTCGGTAACGCATGGCAGCCTCAGTTGATCTTGACGAGCGCGCCTTCGATGGTCATCACGGCGCCCGACTTCACCTGCATCATGGCGCCGGCCTTGATCTCCATGTTCGCATCGGACTGCACGGCGATCTCCGGCGACTTGATGGTGATCTTGGCCGCCTCGATCTTGATGCTGCTGCCGCCGACCTTCAGCTCGATCGACGTATTCGCCTCGACGACGATCTTGTTGCCGACCTTGACGCTCTGGTTGTTGTCGACCTTGCGCGTCTCGTCGTTCTTGACCGTCGTGGACAGGTTGTTGTCGATCGCGACCGTCTGGTCGTTCTTGACGTGCACCTTGCGGTCGTTGCCCACGTCGAGGCTCTGGTCGTTGGCGATCTCGATGGTCTGGTCGCCCTTGTCCTTCTTCTCGAAGCCGACCTTCAGCGTGTCGTTGTTCTTCACGACGCGGTTGAAGTCCTTCTCGGCCTGGACGAAGATCTCCTCGCTGTCCTTCTTGTCCTCGAAGCGGATCTCGTTGAAGCCGTTGCCGCCCTTGGACGTGTTGGACTTGATGGTCGACTTGGTCTGGTCGGCCGGCAGCGTGTACGGCGGCATCGCGTCACCGTTGTAGACGCACCCCGTCACGAGCGGCCGGTCCGGGTCGCCCTCGAGGAAGCTGACGACGACTTCCATGCCGATGCGCGGCACGAACATCATGCCCCAGCCCTTGCCGGCCCAGCCCTGCTGCACGCGCACCCAGCACGAGCTGGTCTCGTCCGACTTGCCGTCGCGGTCCCAGTGGAACTGCACCTTGATGCGGCCGTACTTGTCGGTCCAGATCTCCTCGCCCGCCTTGCCGACCACCATCGCCGTCTGCGGCCCCTGCACGAACGGCTTGCGCGCCGTCGCGGGCGGGCGGTAGTTGTGTTCCTTGCCGATCGCCTCGAACCGGCAGCGGAAGTCGATGCCGTCCCGCGCGCCGTCCGAGCGGTATTCGTTACCGGCGATTTCGGTCTCGGCCGACGTGATCAGGAAGGCGCGGTTCTCGGCGTCGCGCGGATGTTCGGACAGCGTGAACAGCGCGCCGGTCGTCAGGCCGCGCGCGCTGCCCACCGCCTCGATCCGTTCGCCCTGCCCATGCAGCGTCTCCATGCGCGCGCGGGCGTAGCCGTTGCCGGTGCCCGTCACCTGGTAGCGGCCGGGGTAATCGTAGTGTTCGTAGCTCGGCTGCGAGAACGGCGCCGCCAGCTGGGACTTGACCAGCAGGCCGCCGTTGACGCTGGACGACGCCTTCTCGAAGTCGAAGTCGTTCAGCACCATCACGCTGGGCTGGATCTCGCCGCCCGGCACCAGGCGCGTCACCGCTTCCTCCAGCGGATCGCGCCCCGCATCCTCGTCGCGGAACAGGATGGTGTCGTAGCCGCTCACCGTGGCGTGCGCGCCGTAGCCGTCGGCCAGCACCATCGTGTGCTTGCTTGCCTCGTGCGTGAAGTAGAAGTAGATGCCCTCTTCCTCCAGCAGGCGGCAGACGAAATTGAAGTCGCTCTCGCGGTACTGCACGCAATAGTCGCGCACGGCCGGCACGCCCGCCAGCATGCCCTCGTCCAGCTCGATCGCCACGCCATACGTCCCGAGGACGGCCTTGACGATGTCGAGCGCGTTCTTCTGCTGGAAGATCCGGCAGTTGGTGGCGCGCGTCAGCAGCCACAGGGTCGGGTGCACGATCGCGAGATACGACGGTTTGCCGTCGCGCCAGCCCTGGTAGGCAAAGCGCGTCACGATGCCGTTGAAATGGCGCTTCCCGCCCTGCGGCAGGTCGAGGCTCACGGTCATGCCCGTGCCGAGGATGTCGGCGATCTTGATGTCGCTCCGTTCGGACGCGAGCTCGATGCGGAATTCCGACAGGCGGCCCAGCGCCTCGCTGCACTGCATGCGCTTGAACAGCAGCACGTCGGCGCCGAGGGCAGTCTTGACGGTGGCTTCGCGGTGGGTCTGGGTGGGCAGGATGGGCATGCGGGACGGACGGTTAAGGGATCATGGTCTTGACGGTGCCGGCGTTCGTGAAGCCGATCACGCCGCCCCAGTTGCACATGCACTTGGAGACGTTGTCGAGCGCCGGCATGTTGGCGATGAGGACCGTGGGCGCGCCGGGCACCCATGGCGCGGACGTCGCCGGCACGCACGGCATGGGCGTGAGGACGCCCATCGCCGCGGCCGTGGCGGCGGCCACCGTCGGGTTGGCCGGCGAGTTGCACGTCCCGAACGGCATGATGTTCACGAGCGGGATGTGGTCCATGATGTTGGCGGCGGGCGGTCCCTCGGCCAGCACCTTGTTCTTCGGCAGGACGACGAGCGAAGACGGCGCGGCGCCGAAGGTGCAGGTCATCATGGCGCCCATGGAGACTTGGTTTGGCATGACATCTTCCTGTGGCAGCGCCGCTGGTTCAATCTCGAGCGCAACGATCAGTATGGCGGATGCCACCCGAAGTTGCAACGTGTTTGGCGCGGACGCCGGGCGCGCCGAAGCGCCGCGTGTCCTGCTCCGTCAAATGCGCCATCCCGATCATCCGGTCGTCCACGTGGGTGCCGGGATGCGTCCACTTGTCCTTGCGGCGCTGGACGACCAGCACGACCCGTGGCGCCGGCGCAGCCAGCAGTTGCGTCAGCGCGTCGCACGCATAGGCGTTACAGGTCGCGCTGCGCATGTCGCGCGGCAGCGCACAGCCGGCGGGCGTGTGGTTGATGCACGATCCGGACTGGCTCGCGGGCGGCAGGCTGTCCAGATAACGCTCGACGACCTGCGCATCGGACAGGTCGGGATGCCTGCTCATGTAGCCGCGCAGCGTGCCCGCCGTCAGGTAGGCGTGATCGCCGCCGCGCGTACAGCATCCGCCCCGGCACAGTGCGCACAGGCGGCCCGGCAGCGTCGACGGCGCGTCGTCCGTGTCCCCTGCCGGCACTTCCTCCTCCGCCGCATGGGCCTTCGCGACGAGGTCCATGAGGTGCCGGCGGTAATCGGCGCGCCGCGCGTCGGCGAGCGCGCGCGTGCGGCGCGGTCCCGACGGCAGCGCGATGCGCAGGCCATCGCCCGCTTCGCGCGCCAGGAACGCCCAGGCCGCGGCGTCCTCGCGCTGCTGGACCTCGTCCTGCGCCCGCAGCGCGGCCACGGCCGCGCGTCGATCCCGCACCTGCGCCGCCTGCCGGCTCAGGAAAGGCACGAACGCGGCGTCACCCATCCCGTCCCGGCGGCCGACGACCATCCGGCACGCCGCCGCGGTGCAGGTCGGGTACGGGCCGCTCTGGCGTACCGCCCCGCCCGACACGTGCGGCGGGATGCGGTCGCCGCAGACCACGCAGGTCACGGGTGCGACGCGGTTCACGGTCATGGCGGCTTACGCGACCTCCTCGCCCTGTTCGATCGCGCGCGTCACCGCGGCCAGCCGCACGGCCGCCAGGTTGTTCAGGTCGTAGATGTACTGGCATTTGTCGTCGTCGGCGAAATCGATCATCACGATGTTCGGCATGAACATCTTGAGGTTTCCGCCCGACGAGTACGAGGCCAGGCTGATGTTGTCCGGCAGCGCGTTCTGCAGGTATTCCGCGAACTCCATGAACATGTTCAGCCACGTCTCGGTCAGGCCCAGGCGATTGCGCGCGGTCCACAAGTGGTCGTTGCGGGACTTGATGCTGGCGAGCAGGCCGGTCGTCGTCCAGTACATCATGCCCATGGCGTGCGGGCTCGCCGCGCCGTTCCGGTATTCGACGGAACGCGCGAACTGCAAATGCTTCTTGGCCTTCACGCCGATGGTCGCGGAGCGCAGGATCTTCGACTGGGTGTGGACGTTCTCCCGCATTTTTGCGTTCTGGGTCTTGCCGTTGAACGGGTTCGTGCCGCCGGCTCCCCAATACTGCAGGCCCGCGACGGCCGGATCGTAGTTCGCGGGCGGTTTGTACAGGTTCTTGATCGGCGTGATGCCCACCCGTTCGTGGACGTCCAGCTGCGCATAGCCTTCCGGCATGAACGCGACGACCACCTTGCCGGCGAGTTGGGCCAGCGTCTTGGTATTGAGGTTGCCGCCGCCGGTGTACAACGCCTGGCCCAGCCGTTCCCGGGCCAGGCTGGCGATCAGCTTCCAGTTCGTGCACTTGTCGAATTTCAGGATCAGGAATTCGCCCGAAAAGTCGGCGCTCGTCACGAAGGCTTCGGCATCATCCAGCATTTCGACGAGACCCAGGCCCTTGTCGGTACCGCCGCTCAGCTTGGACCGCTGGACCGTGTCGTGGCCGTGAAAGCCGACCACGCGGCGGTGCTTGTCCTCCACCTTGTGCAGCTTGTCGTCGGCGTGGAACGCGCGCATCTCGACTTTCTTGATCCCCTTTTGCGCTTCACCGGTCGCGAACGCCGCGATGCGCAGGTCGAAGAAGCGCACGCCGGCCCTGGCCTGCTGGCCGATGTCGAGCGTCTGCGTCTGGGCATTCTTGCCGCCGCCCGTGATGCCGGCGTCGTGGCTGCCGGCCATGACGATTTCATTCAGCCTGCGGTGCGCGCCGAGGTCGCTGTATTTGATCATTCGATTCTCCTCCGTCCCGTTAAAATTCGTAGTCGAACTGACCGTCCTTCACGCGGACCTGCACGCGCTCGATCGCCTCGCCCTTCATCATCCGGTCGAGGAACGTGCGCGACACGTCCGGCAGCATCGTGTTGGTCAGGATCGCGTCGATCATGCGGCCGCCCGATTCGCTCTCGGTGCAGCGCGACACCACGAGCTTGACGACGTCCTCGCCGTATTCGAACGGGATCTTGTAGCGCGCCTCCACGCGCTTCTTGATGCGGTTCAGCTGCAGCTTGACGATCTTGCCCAGCATGTCGTCCGACAGCGGGTAGTACGGGATCGTCACGATGCGGCCCAGCAGCGCCGGCGGGAACACCTTCAGCAGCGGCGCGCGCAAGGCGCTGGCCATGCCTTCCGGATCGGGCATCAGGTCCGGGTCCTTGCACAGGCCCGCGATCAGGTCCGTGCCCGCGTTCGTCGTCAGGATGATCAGGGTGTTCTTGAAGTCGATGAAGCGGCCCTCGCCATCCTCCATGAAGCCCTTGTCGAACACCTGGAAGAACATCTCGTGCACGTCCGGGTGCGCCTTCTCGACCTCGTCGAGCAGCACCACCGAATACGGCCGGCGGCGCACGGCTTCCGTCAGCACGCCGCCTTCGCCATAGCCCACGTAGCCCGGCGGCGCGCCCTTCAGGGTCGACACCGTGTGCGCTTCCTGGTACTCGCTCATGTTGATGGTGATGAGGTTCTGCTCGCCGCCGTACAGGGCTTCGGCCAGCGCCAGCGCCGTCTCGGTCTTGCCGACGCCGGACGTCCCCGCCAGCATGAACACGCCGATCGGCTTGTTCGGATTGTCCAGGCCCGCGCGCGACGTCTGGATGCGCTTGGCGATCATTTCCATCGCGTGGTCCTGGCCGATCACGCGCTGGCTCAAGGTGGAAGCGATGTTGAGGATCGTCTCCATCTCGTTCTTCGCCATGCGGCCGACAGGGATGCCGGTCCAGTCGCCGACGACGGCGGCGACGGCCTGGTAGTCGACGGTCGGCAGGATCAGCGGATTCTCGCCCTGCAGTGCGGTCAGTTTTGCCTGCACGGCCTGCAGTTGCTCCTTCAACGCGGCGCGCGCGCCGTCATCCTGCTGCGGCGTCGACTCCGCCGCCGCTTCCAGCGTCGAACCGGTGCCCTCGACCGGCTGGGCGCCCGCACGCAGTTGCGCGCGCAGGGACAGCAGCTCGTCGACGAGCGCGCGTTCCTCGTTCCAGCGCGCCTCCAGGCCCGCCAGGCGTTCCTTCTCGGCCGCCAGCGCGGTTTCCGTCTCGTGGGCGCGGGCGGCCACCTCGATGCCGATCGCGCCTTCGCGGCGGATGATCTCCATCTCGACGTTCAGCGCGTCGATGCGCTTGCGGCTGTCGTCCACCTCGGCCGGCGTCGCGTGCAGGCTCACGGCCACGCGCGCGCAGGCGGTGTCGATCAGGCTCACGGCCTTGTCCGGCAGCTGGCGCGCGGGGATGTAGCGGTGCGACAGCCGGACGGCCGCTTCCAGCGCCTCGTCGAGGATCTGCACCTGGTGGTGCTTTTCCATCGTCGACGCCACGCCGCGCATCATGCGGATCGCGCGTTCCTCGCTCGGCTCGTCGACCTGGATGCTCTGGAAACGGCGGGTCAGCGCCGGGTCCTTCTCGATGTGCTTTTTATATTCGGCGAACGTGGTCGCGCCGATCGTGCGGAGCGTCCCGCGCGCGAGGGCCGGCTTGAGCAGGTTGGCCGCGTCGCCCGTGCCGGCCGCGCCGCCGGCGCCGACCAGCGTGTGGGTCTCGTCGATGAACAGGATGATCGGCTTCTCGCTGGCCTGCACCTCGTCGATGACGGAGCGCAGGCGCTGCTCGAACTCGCCCTTCATGCTGGCGCCGGCCTGCAGCAGGCCGACGTCCAGCGCCAGCAGCTGCACGTCCTTCAGGCTGGGCGGAACGTCGCCGCGCGCGATGCGCTGCGCAAAGCCTTCCACGACGGCCGTCTTGCCGACGCCCGCCTCGCCGATCATGATCGGGTTGTTCTGGCGGCGGCGCATCAGGATGTCGACCATTTGCCGGATCTCGTCGTCGCGGCCGACGATCGGGTCCATCTTGCCGCTGCGCGCCTGCTCGGTCAGGTCGACGGTGAACTTCTTCAGCGCTTCCTGCTTGCCCATCTGTGCCGGGGCGATGGCGCCGGACTCTTCACCGGGCGCGGCCGCCTGGAAGCCGTCGCTGGCGCCCAGCTTCGCTTCCGGCGATTCTTTCAGGAGTGTGCCGAAGCGGTCCGACAGGTCGTCGGCTTTCACGCGCTCGAACTGGCGGCTGATCGCGTACAGCGCGTTGCGCAGGTTGGCCGTCTTCAGCATGCCGAACACGAGGTGGCCGCTGCGCACGGACGACTCGCCGAACATCAGGGTGCCGTACACCCACGCGCGCTCCACCGTCTCTTCCAGCTGCGACGACAGGTCCGTCACCGACGTGGCGCCGCGCGGCAGGCGGTCCAGCGCGGCCGTCACGTCGCGCGCCAGCACGGCGGCATCGAGCTCGTAGTGGCGGACGATGCGATGCAGGTCGGAGTCCTGCAGCTGCAGGATCTGGTGCACCCAGTGGACCATCTCCACGTACGGATTGCCGCGCAGCTTGCAGAACACCGTGCTGCTTTCGATCGCGCGGTAGCACAGCGAGTTGAGTTTTCCAAACAGTGCGACACGGGAGATTTCGGCCATGATCGTTCTTTCGCGTGGGGTCAGCCCTGGCGGGCTGTCGGGTTGATCAAGAGTTGACGGGCATCGCGCGCGGCCGGGCCGCTCGCGAGATAAGTGGTCCAGCCGAGGCGCCGCGCGCCCAGCTTCAGGGGTGGGACTTCGGGGCGCTTGAGCACCAGGCGCACGTCCCAGTCGAGCACCGTGCCGGCATAGCTCTTCACCCAATCGACGAGGCGCGTCATGCTGGCGCCGCCGGGCAGCATGCGCTCGTAGTCGTCGTAGTCCAGCGGGCCGATCACGAGGCGGAACTTGTGCTGGCAATCCCAGACCTTCTTGCCCAGCACGGCCGACGTGCCGAGGCGGTTGCCGCGGTCTTCCATGCCGATGCGGGTCTGGCCGTCCAGCGGGATCTTCATCCAGTGGCCCACGAATTGCTCGAGTTCGACGGGCAGCTTGAAGTACGCGCGCAGGATCGTCACGAGGCCCGCGGCGGGGCGGCGCTGGTTGGCCATCAGGCCCGCGAAGTGCAGCTTGGCGAAGTCGCCGATCTCGTCGCGCCCGCGCAGGCCTGGCGTGCCGATGCCGAACAGGCTGCCCACGTAGTCGGCGAAGCGGTCGCTGTCCGGGCGGTCCAGGCTGATGGCCGGATCGGCCGCGGCGCGCGCGCGGTAGAACAGCGACACCATGCGGTGGTGGAACACGTCGAGGAACGCCACCAGCGTGTGGTCGCCGTGGTTGCGGGCGCGGTCGCGCGCGTATTCCGTCAGGTGCAGCGGCAGCGGGCCGTTGGCGCCGAACAGGCCGAAGAAATTCACGGCGAGCCGCGCCTTCGCGTCGCCGGTGGCGGGCGTGAAACCGGCCACGGCGCCGGGCTCGAAGCCGAGCGACGGGTCGCGCCCGAAGCGCACGGCGTCGTCGCGCGGGCGCAGCGAGGCGCCGATGCGCGGCTTGTCCGGATGCGCGTTCTCCAGCAGGCGCAGGGCCTGGAAGAAGTCCAGCGCGGCGCCCGCGTCCTCGAGCTGGCGTTCGACGTCTACAGGATCGCGCATGCGCCCTCCGCCGCCTTCCAGCGCATGATCTCGCCGCGGCCGACGGTGCGCACGACGGTCTCGGTGAACGAATTGATCGACACGTATTGAGTGAAGAAGTGGCTGAGCACCCCGCCCAGCACGAACGCGCCGGCGCCTTCGAATGCGCCGTCGTCCATCGTCACGGTGATCTCCAGGCCGCGCCCGAACGTGATCGGTCCCGGCGCCGGCATGCGCCGCGTGATGGGTTTCGACGACACCGAGCGCACGCCCTCCACCTGGCGCTGGCTCGTCACGTCGAGCGGGTGGCAGTACAGCGCGAGCAGCTCGCGCAGCGCGCGCGCGCCCTGGTCCGGGTCGGTGTCCGCCAGCGACAAATAGTTCAGCGACAGCTGGTTGATGAGGCGCCACGCCACGCCGCCCTCCGCGAACGACGGGAACGGCTGGCTCGGCCCGCCCAGCACGCGCACGGCCTGCACCGGCCCGCCCTGTTCGAGGATGAAGTCCGTCTTGCCGATGCCGAGCGACATCGACAGCGGCAGGTCGCGGTTGGTGCACCATACCACGAGGCCGAGCTGGCGCAGGCTGTGGCGGTACGGCGCTTCCTGCGCGTCGACGAGCGTGATGAACGTCTCGCTGCCGATGTACGACGAGCGCGGGCCGCGCTGGCGCTGGCGCTGCGACAGCAGGCGCGGCTCGCGCCGGATCTGGTAGAACGCCTGGCCCGCCAGCGTGGCCGCGCCGAGGTCGCGCGCGCTGTACAGCGGATGGAATTCCTGTTCGACGTCGGTGCCGGTGCCGTAGCCGGTCACGCTCTCGACCTGGTGCACCTCGAAGTCCATCGGGCGCGTGCGGTCGGGCAGCACGTGGTATTCGAACTGGTCGCCGGACAGGTTGATGCGGTCGGCGCGGCGCTGGAACAGGTTCACGACGGGCGTGCAGTTCAGCGCGAAATTGCTGTGGTCGAGCGCCTGCTCCAGGCGCGCGTCGCCGCGCGACAACAGCACCATGATCTCGAGTTCCTGTTCCGCGCAGGCGGCCACGGCGTCCTTCAAACCCGTCAGCTCGACGAACAGGAAGCGCTGCGCGAACGCGAAGTATTCCTGCAGCAGGCGATAACCCTGGAAGCTGCGCTGGCCGCTGGGCAGCAGCGCGTCTTCTTCCGCGAAGCCGCGCGGGCGCAGCGCCGTCTGCGGCAACAGCGTGTGGCGGCCCTGCCGGCTACCCGGCAGCACGAGCACGCCGAGGGTGGCGCCCAGCAGCTTTTCGTAGATCTGGCCCGGCATCTCGTCGCTGCCGCGCAGGTGCAGCGTGAGGCGGTCCAGTCCCAGCTTGGAAAACGGCATGCCGTTGGTCGTGCGCAGGCGCAGGCGCAGGCCCGCCTTCACGTTCGCCGGCAAGCGCGCGTCGACGCCTTCGATGCGGCCACCGTGCGTGAAGAACTTCGCTTCGGCGAGTTCGACCGGCCACAGCGTGACCTCGTGCGCGGTGCGGTATTCGCAGGCGGTGGCGTCGTCCTTGCCGAGGACGCTGCGCATGGACGCGCCGCGCGGGATGCGGTAACCGGGGTTCAGCGCGGGGTTGGCGAGGTCCGGCTGCAGCTGCACGATCGCCATCGACGGCGTCGGCGCCAGGAAGTGCGGGTAGACGAGTTCCGACAGGTGCTGGGTGAAGCGCGGGAACTCGGCGTCGATCTTCATCTGCACGCGCGCCGCCATGAAGGCGAAGCCCTCCAGCAGGCGCTCGACGTACGGGTCGGCGCACTCGAAGCCTTCCAGGCCGAGGCGGCCGGCGATCTTCGGGTACTGGACCGCGAATTCGCCGCCCATCTCGCGCAGGTGCTGCAGCTCCTGGCTGTAGTAGCGAAGCAGGCGTGGATTGGTCATGTCCGTGCGCCGGAAAATTCGGTGAGGCTGATCTGGGCAAGATCGAGATCGAGCTCGGTCTTGAGGAACAGGCGTTCGGGATACGGTTGGGCCCACATGTCGGCCTGGATCTCGAACATGATCTTGCTGATCGATTCCTGCTGCGGCACGACCTTGACGGACACGGACGAGCGGATCAGGCGCGGTTCGAAATCCCAGATGGCCTGGCGGATCGCGCGTTCCAGGTCGGCCGCGCTCATGTTCGCCAGCGAGGCGCCGGACATGTCGGGCATGCCGTAGTTGAGGACGGAGTTCGCCAGGTGCGGCAGGCGCGGCACGTCGGACACGGACAACAGGTTCGTCGTGTTCAGCAGCCACGCGAGGTCGCGCAGCACGCCTTCGCGCAGGCCGCGCACCGACAGCACGCGCCGTTCGCGCGACTCGACCTCCTGGTCGGGTTCATCGTCGGTGAGGCGGTCGAGCAGCGAAGGTTGCAGGCGCTCGCGCGGTGCCAGTTCAGCCATGTTCCGTGCTGTCGAATTCGATCAGGCGCGCGTCCATCAGCGGGTAGTCGTTCTCGCCGGTCGTGAACATGCGCTGGCCGACCGGGTGTGCGCCCGGCCACTCGGTCTGGCGCGCCAGCTTGAACGCGTCGGCCGCGTCGGTACTGCCGGGGTAGCGGGTCGGGATCAGGCCCACGGTCTGGGCGCCGTTGGTCCAGGTGAAGGTGGCGGCCGTCCAGACGGCGTCGCGCAGGTCGGCCGGCGGCTCGATCTCGATGCGTGCGATGCGCATGAACGGCACCCACACGTAGCGGCCGTTGACGATCGCTTCCAGCACGGGGCCCAGGCGCCCGTCGGCGTCGGCCAGCCAGTCGAATTTCCGGCCATCGATGGTGCCCGGCGACGCGGGCGCCGCATCGAACGCGGCGGCGCGCAGGCCGGCGGCGGCATCGGGGTCGGTGGCGTCCAGTTTCAGGGCTTCGGCCAGCTGGGCCATCCACGGCTGCGGTTCGCCGAAAAGCACGGGAGCGCGACGGCCGGCAAAGATCTCGGCGCGCAAGGCTTCGCACTGGATCGCCTCGCGATAGGTCTGCACCATCGGCAGCGCGCCGGCATCCAGTTCGCCCGCGACGTTCAGCTGCGTCAGGGCGCGGTTCCACTGGCCCAGCACGGCCAGCAGCTGGAACAGGAACACGCGCAGTTTCGGGTCGGCGCTGTTCTTGCGCACCGCATCCTGCAGCGCGGCGAGCGCGCCGGCCAGGTCTCCATCACGAATCAGCTGTTGCGCAAGCATCGAACGCTCCCATTCTAAAAAATTCTCTTACCAGCCTTACGGGGGCCTCGCAAAACCGTAGCGAGCGGCGGCAGATTCAGCCGAGAAGCGCAGCTGTACGAGTAGTACAGCGAGCATCGCAGGCTGAATCTGCAACGCGCAGTAGGTTTGGCGACGCCCCTTACGCTGCCGCGTTCTCGGCGATGTTCCAGGCGAAGGTCTTGTCGCCGGCGACGGTGCCCTTGCTGTCCTGCGGGGTGTAGGCGAAGGTCACCTTGCCGAAGTTCAGCGTGACGTTCTCGGTCAGGCGGTCTTCGCCGCCGCTGCCGCCGGTCGAGATCGAGGTGACCAGCACTTCTTCCATGGTGATCAGGATGTACTTCTGCTGGCCTTCGCCGGCTTTACGCACCATCAGCACGCACTTGTCGATGTGCGAACCCTTGGCCAGGGCGGTCATCAGGGCGTTGGAGGCGCTGTCGATGTACTTGGTGAACGAGATGTCCTGGAAGTTGGCCTTGCCGGCGCCGCCGCCACCGCCGGTGTGGGTGGTGCCCGACTGGCTCATGCCCCAGCTCCATGCCAGGACGTCGATGTCGCCGTTCTTGCCCTGGACCTTGTCGCGCGACTCGCCCTTGATCTTGTCGCCCATGTTGATGAACATATCCAATGCCATGTCTTATTCTCCTAGTTGGTTGTACTTCCGAAAGCGCGCGGACGTGGTCCGCGCGGGACTTCAAAAAACGGTCAGGCTTTCGCCGACGGCAGCTTCGACACGAGGCGCAGCGACACCGTCAGGCCTTCCAGCTGGTAGTGCGGACGCAGGAAGAACTTGGACGTGTAGTAGCCCGGGTTGCCCTCGACTTCTTCCAGCACCACTTCGGCCGCGGCCAGCGGTTTCTGGGCCTTGGTCGTTTCGCTGGAGCTGCCCGGATCGCCGTCCACGTACTGCATGATCCACTTGGTCAGCCAGCGCTCCATCTCGTCGCGTTCCTTGAACGAACCGAGCTTGTCGCGCACGATGCACTTCAGGTAGTGCGCGAAGCGGCAGGTCGCGAACAGGTACGGCAGGCGCGCGGCCAGGGCGGCGTTGGCGCTGGCGTCCGGATCGTCGTACTCGGCCGGCTTGTGCAGCGACTGCGCGCCGATGAAGGCGGCGAAATCCGTGTTCTTCTTGTGCACCAGCGGCATGAAGCCGTTGGCGGCCAGTTCCGCCTCGCGGCGGTCCGAGATCGCGATCTCGGTCGGGCACTGCATGTCGACGCCGCCGTCGTCGGTCGGGAAGGCATGCACCGGCAGGCCTTCGACCGCGCCGCCGGACTCGATGCCGCGGATGCGCGAGCACCAGCCGTATTCCTTGAACGAGCGGTTGATGTTGACGGCCATCGCGTAGGCCGAGTTGGCCCAGGTGTAGTTCTTGCTGCCCGGTGCGCTGGTGTCTTCCTCGAAGTCGAATTCCTCGACCGGGTTGCTCTTGGCGCCGTACGGCTGGCGCGCCAGGAAGCGCGGCATGGTCAGGCCGACGTAGCGCGAATCCTCGGACTCGCGGAACGAACGCCATGCGGCATGTTCCGGGGTCTGGAAGATCTTGGTCAGGTCGCGCGGGTTGGCCAGCTCGTTCCACGACTCCATCAGCATGACGGACGGCGCGGCGGCCGAGATGAACGGCGCGTGCGCGGCGGCGGCCACCTTCGCCATCGACGACAGCAGCTCGACGTCCGGCGCGCTGTTGTCGAAGTAGTAGTCGGCCACGATGGAACCGAACGGCTCGCCGCCGAACTGGCCGAATTCTTCCTCGTACATCTTCTTGAAGATAGGGCTCTGGTCCCAGGCGGTGCCCTTGAACTTCTTGAGGGTCTTGGCCAGGTCGTTCTTCGAGATGTTCATCACGCGGATCTTGAGCATCTCGTCGGTTTCGGTGTTGTTCACCAGGTAGTGCAGGCCGCGCCAGGCGCTTTCGACTTTCTGGAACTGCTCGGTGTGCATGATCAGGTTGACCTGCTCGGTGAGCTTCTTGTCGAGCGCGGCGATCAGGCTCTGGATCGTGCCCAGCACGTCGCTGGTGATCAGGTTGGTGCCGGCGAGCGCCTGCTCGGCCAGCGTGCGCACCGCGACTTCGACCGATTCCTTGGCCTTGTCGGATTGCGGCTTGAATTCCTTCTGCAGCAGCGCGCCGAAGTCGCTCATCTCGAGCGTACCGGACTCCTGCTGGCTTTGTGCTAACGCTTCGGACATTCTGTTCTCCCGTCTTTCTTTATTCGGTGGGCTTCGGTGCGGACGTCAGCGCCTGCATCAGCGCCGGTTCGGCGAGCAGCTTGGAGATCAGCTCTTCCGCGCCCGTCTTGCCGTCCATGTAGGTCATCAGGTTGGCCAGCTGGCCGCGTGCCTCGAGCAGCTTGTTCAGCGAATCCACCTTGCGCGCGATGGCGGCCGGGGTGAAGTCGTCCATGCTCTCGAAGGTCATGTCGACGGCCAGGTTGCCCTCGCCCGTCAGCGTGTTCGGCACCTGCACCGCGACGCGCGGTTTCATGGCCTTCAGGCGCTCGTCGAAGTTGTCGACGTCGATCTCGAGGAACTTGCGCTCCGCGACCGGTGCCAACGGCTCGGCGGGCTGGCCCGACAGGTCCGCCAGGACGCCCATCACGAACGGCAGCTGCACCTTCTTCTCGGCGCCGTACACTTCGACGTCGTACTCGATCTGCACGCGCGGTGCGCGATTGCGTGCGATGAACTTCTGGCTACTTTCTTTGCCCACGGTTTACTCCTCCTTGATTGAACTACCCGAACTACCGGCCTGCTGGATTCAATAATCGTCCGACTCGCTGGACTCGCCCGGCTGCGGTCCACGGATCACGTACAACTGCTGCAAGCTGTCCGGCGCCAGGTTCTCCATGACTTCCATGAAGCTCATCGGCGCCAGGCGCTTGGCCCGTTCCAGCAGCATCGGCACGGGACTCGACGGCTCGTAGCGCTGGTAGTAGGCGAGAATCTTGTCGATCATGCGGACCACGTCGGCGCGGCTCGTCACGTCGCCCGTGATGGCGGCGGCACGCGGGGCGCCGCTGGCGGCCGCCGGTACGGCGTCGCCGTCGCCATCGGCTGCGTCGGCGGCCGGGGCATCCTGCGCGGCGTCGGCGCGGCTGGCCAGCAGCTCGGCCATGCGGCGCAGCGGGCGCGTGAGCGGGGTCAGGTTCAGGGATTGCGCGCTGCCCACGTGGTGCGCGAGCGCGGCCTCCAGGTTGACGATGCTGTCCAGCGCGCCGTTGACCGCGCCGGTCGCGACGTGCATGGCGTCATCGGACACGTCGGCCAGCGCCGCGTCGATCGAATCGGGCGCCAGCGCGGTCTGGCCGTCCGGGACGGGGGCCTCGCCGTGCGCCTGCTCCAGCACGCGCAGGGTCAGGGGCCCGAGGCCGGGCAGCATGACGAACGCGGTCTCGCGCAGCTCGAGCAGGGTCGTCGCCGGATCGGTCAGCTGGGCCAGGCAGTTGATGCGCAGGGTGGGGTCGTTGTCGTCGTCCGGATCGAGTTCGGGATGCACGTGGTCCCAGCGCTCGTCCACGAGGCGTTCGAGCAGGCGCACGCCGTCGGCGAAGCCGGGCATCGCGTGCAGCGCCAGCAGCGCGCGCACGAGCGGCATCGCCACGCGCAGGTCGCGCGTACGGCCGAGCAGCTCGAGGGCCTGCTTCTTGACTTGCTTCCATTCGGGGGGGACGGCGGGGACGATGGTGTCCCCATACTGGACTTCCGGCTTGCCGAGCGCACTCTGCTCGAGCTCCAGGAATGCGGGGTCATACTCGAGATTCGGTCCGCAAGGGGCGGTCTCCTCCAAATCCTCGAGCAGGACATCGACGTCGACAATACTCATGATTGTGCGCGTTCTTACTAGTTTTAGGACAGTGTTCGTTGAACTCGTCGTCACGGCATCGAGGCCGCGCGCGGTTCTTATTTAGTAATTTTCCGTGAAGATCTTGCCCCACGAATCGGGCACTATACGCGATTTAACGTCCTCGTCGTTAACAAGAAACGTAAATTTTTTTGCATGGAAGCTTGTGCAGAATGGTTGACAACAGTTTTAGAACGCGTTCATTTTCGGCACAGCCGAGCCAAAACGCGGGGGCTGATCGCGCCCCATGGAACGATGGTTGTAATTTCTTTACATGATGCGAAAACGCGTCTTTACGCGCAGCCGGCTACCAACAGTAGCGGCACGCCCGTCCACGCCACCGCCACGAGGGCCAGCACGGCGAGCACGAGGCGGGCCCAGTCGAGCAGGCCGGCGTCATCGCGCCGGGCTACCCCGCGGGCGCGCCATGCGAGCCAGGCGCACACGCCGGCGGCGGCGATGGTGACGGCGCCCAGCAGCGCCCGGTCCGGCCCGCCGGGACGCATGGCGGCCGGCGTGCACTGGGCCGCCGCGACGCCGTAGGTGAAGGCGAAGTGGACGCTCCACACGAGCAGCGGCAGCGTACCCGCCAGCAGGCGGCGCCAGAACGATTCGCGGATGCGCGGCGCCGTCATGGTCACGCCATCAGCAGCGGCACGAGCCGCACGACGAGCATCCCGGCGATGCCCTGCAACGTCGTCGCGTGCCACACGAGCGCGATGGTGTCGAGCGACGCGCGGCTGCGTGCACCCAGCAGGCCGCACCACGCACGCGCGGCGAGATACGGCGCCAGCACCGCGAGCGTCGCGACGTGCAAGCCCTGGTAGGACGCCAGCGCGGCGACGCCCGCGGCCCACGCGCTGGCGGTCGGATCCAGCCCGGCCGCCAGCAGGCCGCGCACGTCGACCGCGCATGACGCGAGCACGCAGCCCAGCGCGGCCAGCACGAGCCACGGCAGGCGCCGGGTACCGACGGCACGCGTCGCGAACCAGACGAGCAGCGACCCCAGCACCAGCAGGCCGGCGGATGCCAGGGCCAGGTCCTGCGACGGCAGCGTGGCGCCGGGCGGCGGGCACACGGTCAGGCGCATCGTCACGTGCACGTACGCGAACGCGAAGCACGCGAAGATGCTGAGGTCCACGACGAGCATGACGATGGCGGCCCACCACGCATGCGATGCGGTGCCGGTGGCGCCGACCGCGATACGCTCATCCTCGTCGATGTCGACGTGGGCGACGGCATTCTCGCGGTCGGACTGCCACATCCAGCCCAGCACCGCCGCGATGGCCGCCACGCCGCAGATCCAGGCGAGCACGTTCAGCTTCACGGTCAGCAGCAGGAAGAATGCGGCCGTGCCGGCAGCGGCGATGAGGGGCAGCCAGCTGTCGCCGGGCAGGATGAGGACATAGCGCGGGGCCGCCGCGACGGGACTCGTGGCGATGGTCTCGCGCGCGCCCGTGGCCGTGCGCGGCAGGTAGTGGCGGCCCTCCTCCACCTCGCGCACGAGTTCCGGATGGTCCCACAGCGGGTCGGCGGAATCGATGCGCGGGATGCTGCGGTTGCCATAGTCCTCGGACGGCAGCCATTCGAGCGTGGACGCATTCCACGGGTTGCCGACGGCGCGCTCGGGACGGCGCAACGACCGCCACGCATCCCACGCGAACAGCACGACGCCGAGAGCGAACACGAACGCGCCCACCGTCGACAGCATGTTCAGGCCGTTCCACCCGAGGTCCGCCGCATACGTGTAGACGCGGCGCGGCATGCCGAGCAGGCCGGTCACGTGCATCGGGAAGAACGCGACGTTGAAGCCGACGAACATCAGGCCGAACACCCAGCGCGCGAGACCTTCGGACAGGCGGTTGCCGTTCACGAGCGGCAGCCAGTAGTACAGCGCGGCGAACACGGGGAACACCATCCCGCCGATCAGCACGTAGTGGAAGTGCGCGACGACGAAATAGGTATCGTGCACCTGCCAGTCGAACGGGATCACGGCGACCATCACCCCGGTCAGCCCGCCCAGCACGAAGATGGCCATGAAGCCGAGCAGGAACAGCGTGGGCGCGTTCGCCGTGACCTTGCCCTTCCACAGCGTGGCGATCCACGCGAACACCTGGATCGCCGTGGGCACCGCCACCGCCATGCTGGCCGCGGACACGAACCCCATCTCCAGCGTGCCGAGGCCCGCCGTGAACATGTGGTGCGCCCACAGGCCGAAGCTGAAGACGCCCACGCCGACGAGGGCCGCGATGATGGCGCGGCGCGCGACGAGCGACGTGCCGGCGAGGGTCGGCACGATCGTCGACACCATGCCGGCGGCCGGCAGGAAGATGATGTAGACCTCCGGGTGGCCGAAGAACCAGAACAGGTGCTGCCACAGCAGGGGATCGCCGCCGCGGTCGGCGAGGAAGAACGGCCAGTCGAACGCGCGCTCCAGTTCCAGCAGCGCGGTGCCCGCGATCACGGCGGGGAACGCGAACACGATCATGACGCCCACGACCAGCATGGCCCACGCATAGACGGGCATGCGTCCCAGGGTCATGCCCGGCGCGCGCGTAAACAGGATGCCGACGATCAGTTCGATGGCGCCGGCGATCGCGGAGATCTCGATGAAGCCGATGCCCAGCAGCCAGAAGTCGGCGTTCAGGCCCGGCGAATACTTCAGGCCCGTCAGCGGCGGATACATGAACCAGCCGCCGTCCGGCGCGAGGCCGACGAACAGGGTGCAGAAGAACGCGAGCCCGCCGATGGCATACGCCCAGTAGGCGTACGCGGACAGGCGCGGGAACGGCAGGTCGCGCGCGCCCAGCATGTTCGGCAGCAGGTACACGGCGATGGCTTCCACGATGGGGATCGCGAACAGGAACATCATCACCGAGCCGTGCATCGTGAACACCTGGTTGTACGTCTCGGCGCCGAGGAAGCCGTTGCCCGGCACGGCCAGCTGCACGCGCATCAGGAGGCCCAGCACGCCGGCCAGGATGAAGAACAGCAGCGCCGTGCCGATGTACAGCAGGCCGATGTTCGTGTTGTTCACGGACGAGAAGAAGCGCCAGCCGCGCCGCGTGCGCCAGACGTCTTCCAACCGCGCGAGGTCGTCGTCCCGGCCCGTCATTGCAGGTGCTCGAGGTAGGCCGCCAGCGCGCGCAGCGTGTCGCCGTCGGTGCCGGCGGCGGCGGGCATGAACACGCCCGGCTTGACGGCCTGCGGGTCCGCGATCCAGCCGGCCAGCGTGTTCTGGTGCGTGCGCAGCAGGCCGGCGCCGATGTGCGCGCGGCTGCCGACGTGCGTCAGGTCGGGGCCCAGGCGCGCCGTCTCGGCCACGCCGCGGATCGTGTGGCACGCCTGGCAGCGCTGTTCGAGGAAGGCGGCGCGGCCCCGTTCCAGCAGCGCCCCCTCCGGCGCGCGCGCGGGCTGCGCCTGGCGCCGCAGCCAGTCGCGGAACGCCTCGGGCGCCAGCGCCACCACGTGCAGGGCCATGTTCGCATGCTGGGCCCCGCAGAATTCCGCGCACTGGCCGCGGTAGACGCCGGGCCGGTCGGCGCGCAACGTGAGGCCGGTGACGCGGCCGGGGATCATGTCGCGCTTGCCGGACAACGACGGCACCCACAGGCTGTGGATCACGTCGGCCGCGTTCAGGCCCACGTACACGGCCTGCCCGACGGGGACGTGGATTTCGTTCGCGGTGACGATCTCGCGCCCGCCGGCCGGATCACGGTAGCGCACTTCCCACCACCACATGCGCGCCGTGACGGAGATCGAGAGCGCGGCGTTCGAGCTTTGCGGCACCAGCTGGGCGCTGCGCCACGTGCTCCACGTGAGCAGCGCCGACAGCGCGAGCACGGGAAACGCGACGCCGGCGCCCGCGATCCACAGGCCGGGCCGCAGCGGCCGCGCGTTGTCGCGCAGGCTGAGCGCCATCAGCGCCATCACGGCGGCGAAGATCAGGGTGCCGGCCCCGAACAGGACCCACGCGAACTGCTCGATGACGGCGGCGTCCGCGCCGGCCGGGTGCAGGACGGATTGCAGCGTCCCATTCATCGCAGTGTGTACAGAAAGGCCGCCATGTGGCGCGCCTCCTGCTCGGTGAGCCCCACGTTCGGCATCATCGTGCCGGGCTTGAGGGCGGGCGGATCGCGCAGCCACGCCACGAGGCGCGGCGGCACGTTGGGGATGCCGCCGGCGATGTAGCTGAGGCGTCCGAATTTTTCCAGGTCCGGGCCGGCCTCGCCGCCCGCGCCCGCGACGTCGGGGATCTTGTGGCACGCGCCGCACTGGTATTGCGTGACCAGCTGCTTGCCGATCTTCGCGTCGCCGCCGATGTACGGCTTGCGGTAGTCGTCATCGCCGCAACCGGCGAGCAGCCCCGCGCACGTCAATACGAGCGCGGCGCAAGCGATGGAAGAGCGTGACAGGGGCGTTGGCACGGTTGAATCCACGACGTTGAGTTGGCTTTTATAATACCGGACACCATGCATTTTTTTTAACACGATTCGTTCGGACAATTCGCATGCCCGCCACGCGCCCCCGCCTGATCCTGACGACCGCCATCGGCACCCTGCTGGGTGCGGGGACCGTCGCCGCGGCCGCCGGTTTCGTGGTGCTGCGCGCCGGCTGGTACGACATCGGCGCCACCACGCAGCATTTCCCGTTCGTCTACAGCCTGCTCGAACAAGGCATGCATTACTCGGTGCGGCACCATGCGCAGAGCGTGGCGGAACCCGCGCTGGGCAACCGCGGCCAGGTACTGCGCGGCGCGGCCGTCTACCGCGACAATTGCGCGCAGTGCCACGGCGGTCCCGGCACGGCGCCCGGCAAATATGGCCTGAGCATGCAACCTGTGCCCGGTCCGCTGGTGGACGCGACGCGCCACTGGAAGCCGCGCGAGCTGTACTGGATCACGCGCCACGGCATCAAGATGAGCGGCATGCCGGGCTGGGAATACCACCTCAGCGAGGACGAATTGTGGTCCACCGTGGCGTTCATCATGCAACTGCCCACGCTGAGCGCGGACGATTACCGGGCGCTGACGGCGGAGGCCAGGAAATGAACCGGCTCGCTTTGGTCCTCGCAGCGCTCCTGCTGGCCGGCTGCGGCGATGCCAACCGCGCGCCCGCCGGCCTGCAGGGCGACGCCGCGCGCGGCCGGATCGCCCTTGCGCAATACGGCTGCCGCGCATGCCACATGATCCCCGGCGTGACGGGGTCGAAGGTCTACGTGGGCCGGCCGCTCGAAGAAATGGCGAAGCGCCCGATCATCGCCGGCACGCTGCCGAACAACCAGGCAAACCTCGTGCGCTGGATCCGCAACCCGCAGGCCATCGACCCGAAGACCGCGATGCCCGTGCTGGGCGTGTCCGAGCGCGATGCCCTGGACATGAGCGCTTATTTGTTAGCGCATTAGCGTAACGCCTGCACAACGCGAACGCCCGCGTGGGCACAGGGTGCCCACTCTACGCCCGCTCGAGCGCGCGGGCCAGATCGTCCACCCCGGCACGGATCACGTCCGGCGTGAACGCGGAAAAGCCCAGCAGCAGCCCGGGATCGATGGCGCAAGCGGCGCCCGCCTGCGGGTTCGTGTAATAGCCCAGCGTGCGCACGTCGACGCCGAGATCGCGGGCGTGGCGCGCGACCGTCTCCTCGTCCAGCGGCTCCGTGAAATGCACGCACACGTCGAGGCCCGCGTCCGACGGCCCCTGGCGCAGCCGTCCTTTGAGACGCGCATCGAGCGCCTCGACGAGCGCGAGCCTGCGCTCGCCATACGCGTCGCGCGTGCGGCGGATGTGGCGCGCGAAGTGGCCGCCGGCGATGAAGTCGGCAAGCGCCGCCTGCGGCACGATGGGACTGTGGCGGTCGACGACGGCTTTTGCCCGCGCGAGCGCGGCGGCCAGCGCGGGCGGCGCGACCACGTAGCCCAGGCGCAGCGCGGGGAACAGCACCTTCGACAAGGTCCCCACGTAGATCACGCAGCCCGCGCGGTCCATGCTTTGCAGCGACGCCAGGGGCGGCCCCGTGTGGCGGTATTCGCTGTCGTAATCGTCCTCGACGATCCAGGCGCGGTTCGCCTCCGCCCAGCGCAGCAGTTCGAGGCGGCGGCGCAGGCTCATGGTCACGCCCAGCGGCAACTGGTGCGACGGCGTCGCGAACGCGAGGCGCGCATCGGGATAGTGCCTGGCCGCGTACGCGACGTCCATGCCCTCGGCGTCGACCGGCACCGGACAGACGCGCGCCCCGGCGACCGTGAACGGCGCCACCGCGCCCTGGTAGCCGGGCGATTCGATCCACATCGCTTCGCCCGGGGCGAGCAGCAACTGGGCCAGCAGGTACAGCGCCTGCTGCGAGCCGGACGTGATCACGACCTGGTCCGGCGAACACTGCACGCCGCGCGACGCCTGCAGATAGGCGCACAGCAGTTCGCGCAGCGGCGCATGGCCGGCGCCGGGACCGTAGCCCAGGCTTCCCGTCGAATGGCGCCAGTGCCTTGCTTCCAGGCGGCGCCAGACGTCGAACGGGAACAGGTCCAGGCCCGGCATGCTGGCGCGGAAGGCGCGCAGCGGCCCCGCATGGTGCAGCACGCGCGCCATGCCGCCCGCGATGAGCTCTCCGCGCGCCGACAGCGGACGCACCATCGGCGCCGCGGCGGCGTCGCCCGCACGGGCGCCGGCCGGCAGCGACGCGCTGACGAACGTGCCCTTCCCCACCGTGCCTTGCAAATAGCCCTCGGCCATCAGCTGCTCGTACGCCGCGAGCACCGTCTGGCGCGACACGCCCAACAGACCGCACAGCGTGCGCGTGGCGGGCAGGCGCACGCCGGCGGCGATGCGGCCGTCGAGGATCGCGTCCTTGAGGTGGACGTACAGCTGGCGGAACAGCGGCGTGGCGGTGTCGCGCTCGAGCGTGGCGGCGGCGAGGATGTCGTGGACGTGCATGGCGGCGTAGTCGATTGGTACGCCCATCTTGGCGCTAATTGGTCATTTGAGCAAGCCACCTGGCGACCTAAGATGGAGGCTCCATCGCACACGGAGAAACGATGAAACGATTCGAAGCCACCCTGGCCTGGCAGCGCGGCGACCAGGCCTTCACCGACCTGCGCTACAGCCGCGCGCACCGCTGGCACTTCGACGGCGGGCTGGACGTGCCGGCCTCGTCGTCGCCATTGTCCGTGCCCGTGCCGCTGTCCGACCCGGCCGCCGTCGATCCGGAAGAAGCCCTCGTCGCGGCCGCCGCCAGTTGCCACATGCTGTTCTTCCTGTCGCTCGCGGCCGCGCGCGGCTACGTCGTCGACCGCTACGACGACCACGCCGTCGGCCTGCTCGATACCGGTCCGGACGGCCGCGCGGCCATCACCCGCATCGTGCTGGATCCGGCCATTGCGTTTGCCGGCGAGCGCCGGCCCGACCGCGCCGCGCTGGCCGAGCTGCATCACGAGGCGCACGCGCGCTGCTACATCGCCAATTCGCTGAAGGGAGACGTCGTCGTGGAGGGATTCGAATAATGTATGTGCCGACCCAATTTGCCGTGGCCGACCAGGCCGACATGCTGGACCTGATCGCCGCCAATCCGCTGGGCGCGCTCGTGCGCGTGGGTCAGGATGGCCTCGAAGCGAATCACATCCCGTTCTCGCTGGTGCAACCGTCGGGCATCGCGCCGCACGGCGTGCTGCAGGCCCACGTGGCCCGGTCGAATCCGCTCTGGCGGGCGGATGGCGCACCCGTGCTCGTGCTGTTCCAGGGCGCGTCCGGCTATGTGTCGCCGCAGTTGTACGACCTGGAAGCGGCCGGCGGGCGGGCCGTGCCGACGTGGAACTACACCGCCGTGCATGCGCACGGACGGCTGCACGCGATCGAGGATCCGACGTGGATCCTGGCGCAGATGGAGCGGTTGACGCGACGCCACGAAGATACGCGCGCCGGATGGAAGATCGAGGATGCGCCGCGCGACTACATCGACAAGCTCGTGCGGGCGACCGTCGGCATCGAGATCGTCATCGAACGTCTCGACGCCAAGTTCAAGATGAGCCAGAACCGCACACCCGGGGACCGGGCGCGTGTGCTGGCTGCGATGGGATAACGCAGGCCCTGGTTATTTGCCCGCCGTCGTGCCCGACTTAGCCATGTGCATTTGCTCGGCCGATTTGAGATGCTGCGCAACGACCGGCTCGGTCTTGTCGACGAGGGCCTTCACTTCCGGATCCTTGGCCTTCTTCGACGCCGCCATCAGCTTGGCGTGGACGGTCTTGTGATCCTGCACGCCGGCCTGCTTCATGTAGGCCTTGTCGAAGGCATCGCCGCTCATCTTTTCGAGCTTGGCGGCCATGGCCTTGTGCTTGGCGTCCGGCTCGGTCGGCAGGGTCACGCCGCGCGCCTGGGCCAGGGCCTTGACTTCGTTCAGGTTGGCGGTGTGGTCGTCGATCATCTGTTGGGCGAAGGCCTTCACGTCGCTGTTCTGGCTCTTGCCCTGGGCCAGCTTGCCGCCCTCGACTTCGGCCATGTTGGCCATCGCCATATCCTTGAGAATCTTTTCGTCGCCGGCGTTCAGTTTCGCACCGGTGGCGGCACCCGCCGCCGCCTGGCCGGCACCGCTGGCGCCCATGCTCGAGCTGGTCGACGACTGGCCCGACATGCCCGAGGCGCCGTGACCCGTCATGCCGGCCGCGCCGGTCTGCTTGGCACGGTTTTCCATGCCCGTGCTGTTGGTGTTGTCGATGGTGCCTTCGCGGGTCGTCTTGCCGGACGTGTTCTGCTTGCCGGGGGTGCTGCTGGTGCCGGTCTGGGTCGGGGTCTGGCTGACCGCGGCCGTCTGGGCGTGCACGCCGACGGTGGCGAACATGGCTGCCACTGCCGAAACGGCCAGCAGTCCTTTCAAGGTGTTCTTCTTCTGCATTTCGCTCTCCTGAACTCTGTTATGAAGTTGGCGCCTGGCGGGGGCCGCAGTGCGCAAGCTCGTGTTGGAATGACAACGGCCGTGGCAAAGTGTATCGCCGTGTTTTCTTGAACAGCGCGCGTTAGCCAGCTGGAAAGTTTTATCGATATGCGAAAAATAGACGACCGCAGATTCGGGGTCAGAGCACATTTCGGATCAATGTCCCGATGTGCACGCGTCTCGCCGGACACGTCCCGGCATCACCATGAAGACGAACGGACCGACACCGCCGCCCCCAACAAGTTGCTGCCAAGATCGTGCCAAAAAAAGGGGGCTGACCCCGAACTGTCGATCAGCGGAAGCTCAGCGCCCCCGTCAGGTCGCCCGGCGGACGTGCGCCGCGTGCGGCGAACGCCGCGTTGCGCGCGGCCAGGCCCTCCAGCAGCGGCAGGCCGTGCAGGCGGGTGATGAAGCGCAGGATCGACGTCGTGTCGTAGAAGTTGTGGTCGACGGCGCCCTTCTTCGCGTACGGCGAAATGACGATGGCCGGGATGCGCGAGCCCGGGCCCCAGCGGTCGCCCTGCGGCGGCGCCACGTGGTCCCACCAGCCGCCGTTCTCGTCGAAGGCGATGACGACGACCATGTCCTTCCATTGCGGCGACTTCTTGAGATGCTCGATCACGTTGGCCACGTGGGCGTCGCCGGATTCCACGTCCGAGTAGCCCGCATGCAGGTTCAGATTCCCCTGCGGCTTGTAGAAGCAAACGGCCGGCAGCTTGCCGGCGATGGCATCGGCGATGAACTTGTTCGAGATCGGGCTGTCGCCCATGCCGCCGTCGCGCAGGTGCGCGGCGCGCGCCGCGGTGCCGGGTCCGAACTGCCTGAAATAGTTGAACGGCTGGTGGTGGAACTGGAAGTTCGGGCGCTCGCCTTCGCCGCGGCCGTCCAGCGCCGCCTGCCACGCGCCCGCGTACCACGCCCAGCTGACGCCCTTCTCGGACAACAGGTCGCCGATCGTTCGATACGTCTGCGGCGGCAGCACGGCCGGGTCCTGCGGATCCGCAAGCTGCGCATCGCCGCCCGGTGCCGGACGCACCCAGCTCGGCTGGAACGGCGGCGCCATCGTGTTGACTGCGTAGCCGTCCGGCGTGATGGCGCCGTTGTTGACGAACTTCGGCTTGCCCTCCAGTGCGGACTTGGGCGAATCCGGCGCGAGCGCGAGGCGGTAACCCGTCGGGCCGTCTTCCAGCACGGCGATCTTCGACTTGGCCGGCGTGGATGCCGCATCGAAGAATTCCGGCACGCGGCCGCTGATCAGGAACTGGTGGTTCAGGTAGGAACCGCCGAACGCGCCCATGAAGAAGTTGTCGCACAGCGTGAACTCGCGCGCGATCTGCCACAGGCCCAGGGTCTTCGACGTCTCGCCGTAATGCCCCATCGTCAGCGCGCCGTTGTCGCCCCACGCCACGAAGCCGTCGTTCCTGCCGCCGTTGATCTGCATCTGGTTCTGGTAGAACAGGTGCCACAGGTCGCGCGTGATGATCCCTTCCGGCAGCGGCTTGCCGGCGGCGTCCGTCAGTTTGAAAGGCGCGTTGGGCAGATGCTGGATGTCGTCTTCCTTGATCAGGTAATCCTTGCCGCCGATGTTCTGGCGCGCCGGCACCATGCCGCCCCAGATCTTCGGCAGTTCCGGCAACACGCTGCCGTCGCGGTCCTTCTGCCGGGCCGCGTTGGCCGGCACAGCGGACAGCGGCTGCGCGAGTCCGGGAAAGTCCGCGAACAGGTTATTGAAGCTGCGGTTCTCCAGGTAGATCACGACGACGTTTTTCACGTGCGCCTTCAGCTTGGCGTCCAGCGAACCGGCGACCGGCCTGGCGTGCTTCGCAGGCTTCGCTTCGGCGGCCGGCGGCGCGATCGACGCCGTCAGGCCCACGGCGGCCGCGGCCTGGAAGATGCGGCGGCGCGCGGGGCTGGAGGGCTGGTCGTCGTGGTCCTGCATGGCGTTCTCCTGTGACGGCAAAGAATCGATTATCTGTTCTTTTTGCCACAAGGAAAAGGAGAAAAATCCCGTCAATACGGCCAAAAACGACAGCGATCGCTTACAACTCCTTAACGGCGATTTACCCTCCCGCGGGCCAGAATCTCATGGACGAATCGACGAAAGGATCACCATGAAACGCACCGCGCTCGCCGCCATCGGCGCCCTCTTCCTGGCCTGCGCGCCCCTCGCCCATGCCGACGACACGGCCACGCCCTCGCTCAAGCTGCCGCAGGCCCAGGTCGAGCGGCTGCTGGAGGCGTACGCCATGATCAAGCAGAACTACGTCGGCGACACCGACGACAAGGCGTTATTTGACGGCGCCCTGTCCGGCATGCTGGCCGCGCTCGATGCGCACTCGCGCTACCTGGACAAGGACGCCATGCGCGACGTCAGGCGCGAGAACAGCGGCGAGTACGTGGGCATCGGCATCGAGGTCGAAGGCGACCGCAACCAGTTACGCGTGGTGTCCGCCACCGAAGGCTCGCCGGCCGAACGCGCCGGCATCCGGCCGGGCGACACGATCGTCTCCGTGGACGGCGCGCCTGTCGCCGGCATGGCCAACGACGACGTCGCGCGGCGCGTGCACGGCGCGCCGGGGACGGTGGTCGCGATCGGCATCGCGCGCCGCAACAAGGTCGAGACGCTGCGCATCACGCGCGCCGACCTGCACAACGACACGGTGCACGTGAAAATGGCGGCGCCCGGCCTCGCGTGGATCCGCATCTCGGAATTCGGCGGCGCGACGGCGGCCGACCTCGCGGCGGCGCTGAAAAAACTGGACACGCCGCGCGGCCTGATCCTGGACCTGCGCAACGATCCGGGCGGCCTCGTGGCGACGGGCGTCGCGGTCGCCGGCGCATTCCTGCAGCCGGGCACCGTGCTGTTCTCGGCACGCGGGCGCGAACCGCACGCCAACGCCACCGTCACCGTCGACGAACGCTATTACCGCTTGCCGGGCCAGGCCGACGTGCTGGCCGGCCTGCCCGCGTGGACCCGCACCGTACCGCTGACGGTGCTCGTGAACGGCGCGTCCGCGTCGGCCGCGGAACTGGTCACGGGCGCCCTGCAGGACCAGCACCGCGCCACCGTGATCGGCACGCGCACGTTCGGCAAGGGTTCGATCCAGTCGGTCATCGGACTGGACGAGGACAGCGGCATCAAGTTCACCGTGGCGCGCTACTTCACGCCGAACGGCCACGAGATCCAGGCGCGCGGCATCACGCCGGACATCGTCGTGACACCCGCGGCGGCGGCCGACGACGACCTGCTGCTGCGCGAGGCGGACCTGGCGAAGCACCTGCCGGCGACGCAGCCGCTGGACACGACGCTTGACGCGAAGCGCGAACCGCCCGAATCCACGCGCACGTTCGGCACGCGCGACGACAAGGCCCTGCAGGCCGCGGTGGCCGTCCTCGCGCCCGAGGACAAGCGTTCCTCCACGCTCGCCGCGCTGTTGCGCCGCTGGAGCGCCGCGCCGCTGGCGGCGGCCGCGGCGCCGTAACGGTGGCGTCACAATCCCGCGTCAGAATACGCATCGCTCCCAGGGAAGAGAGCACATGGCGGCTCGGCCGCCCTACCGGCGCCGGCGGTCGGGAAACATACCGGCACCAGTTTCAGAAACCTGCCCTGGCGCGCAGGCGGTTCTTGACGTGCCGGCGCGCGCGCGGCATCGCATCCAGCGCACGCTCGGCCAGCACGCCTTCGATGAAGCCGAGCAGCCCCGCCTCCTGCGGCACGCGGTCACGCAATTGCGCGACCAGTTCGCGCGCGACGTAGGCATCGTTGATCTCGCCCAGTTCGTCCTGCATGCCGGTCAGCAGATCATGTCGCCTGGCCGCCTTGCGGTCGTGCGACAGCGCGGCGAAGAATTCGCGCGCATAGCGCTCCTTCTTGGCCGCGATGCGCACCTTGTGCAGGCACTCCGGGCGTTTCAGGTCGTAGCCGCGGGCGCGCTTGCGCACGCGCGCGGCCGCATGCTGCACCAGCGTCGGCGCGGCCTTCGCCACCTTTTGTTCGAGCGGGTCGGCCGGCAGGGCGGTGTGCTGCCACCCCTTGCCCGCGATCCAGCCGCCCAGGGCCAGCATCAGGGTTGTGTAGCGCGGGCTGCCGACGGCCGAGCGTACGCGTGCCCGGTGCCGTTCCGCCTCCTCGCGCGCCGCCGCTTCCACGCGCGCCAGCGACGGCTTCTGCTCCTCCGCCAGCGGCAGGCCGGGCAGCACGGATTCGAGGAACACGTCCCAGTTGCGCGCGTCACCCAGTTCGCCGGCGAGCCATTCGATGTCGGCCGCCAGCGGTTCCGGCAGTTCCACGAGCCCGTCGACCATGTCCTGGGCCGCGCGCAGGCGGCGCAGCCCGACGCGCATCTGGTGCAGGCTCTCGACGTCGCCCGCCAGCACGCCCCTCTCGTTGGCCTGCATCTGCTGCAGGCAGTTCTGCAGGATGCCGCCCAGGGCCTCGCCCAGCGTGGCCTTGCGCCTGACCGTGACGGGCGTGGCCTTGACGGCGTGCGCCTTGTCCTCGGTCGCCAGCGCATAGCCGCGCTCGGCCTTGCTGATGTTCTCGATACGCACGGGCGTCGCCTCGTGCACCCGCTGCGCGAGCTCGTACAGGCAGGCCGGGTCGCCATCCTTCACTTCGAGCTCCAGCTCGCGCACTTGCGTCTTGCGCTCGCCGTGCTGCAATTCGCCCACGTCCAGCGCGCACTCGACGTGCGTGCCGTCCGGCAGGGCCAGCATCCACGTCGTGCGCTTCGTGCGGTTGACGAAGACCGGCTCGGGGGCGAGCTGCCGGCCGTCCAGGCTGTCGGCGAGGTCGGGCAACGCTTCGCGCAACTGGCGGTCGAACAGGTCGTGGTCGGGCACCTCGGACGGAATCTCGGCTTCCAGCTCGGTCCTCCGGTGCAGGCCCGCCACGGCGCTGCCGCCGCCCTTCAGGGTCTGCACGTGGCGCTCGCCGGCGCTGCGCACGCGCAGGGCAAAGCCATGCTTCCACAAGTCGAAACTGCCGGTGTCGAAATAGCGGTCGACGTGTTCCTGGTCGCGCGGCTTCGACACGGCGTGCTCGCGCAGCACGGCGGATTTTTTCAACTGCGCGGCGCTGGTCGCGTCGACGGCCAGTTTGATTTCGCATTCCATCGGTTTCTCCTGTCATCCCATCCTCTTACTGTAGCGCATCGCCTTCGGGGTCGACACACGAATCGGCGCTCCCGTACCCGCGTTGGATCAACCCTGCGTGCAAGCACGCGTGATGCAGAACAGCCCCGCGCCAGCCACGTACCGCTACCGTACGGGTGCTGCCCGGGCATTCATGCAGGCCGCATTTCCAAGGAGACAGATATGGCACGGTTCGGTGTCGAGGCGATCCGCTACTTCAGCCACGCGCGCGCGGCGCACGTGGACACGGCGGGGGACCTCACCTACACGTTCAATCGAAGTAATGGCCTGGACAATAAACTGCGCGGCGCTGGCCACACGCGCGCGTTCTACTGGGCGAACACGGATGTCTGGGAGACCGACATCCGCGACAGCGACCAGGGCGGCGACGACCGCCACTGGGTCGACGACGTCGACCTGTTCTGGATCGAAACCCACGGCAACCACGACGACGTCGGCCACGCCGTGCTGTTATACGACACGCCCGTCACGGAATGGCTCGCCAACTCGGCGCGCTGGCAACTGGGCGAGGACTGGAACAACGAATGGGTGATGGCCTATTCGTGCGACACGGCGGCGCTGCCCACCGTCACGGGCCTGTGGAACATCTTCGCGCGCATGCACATCTATTGCGGCGCCTGGGACCTGATGTGGGACGGCATCACGACGGACGAATGCGGCGAGGACGTGGGCGACAACCTCGTGCACGGCGACACCGTGTCGCACGCCTGGCACGACGGCGTCTCGGACTGGTGGGTCGACAACCACCCGGTCACCGTGTGCGTGGGCGATGCCGCCACCTGGAACAATGGCGCGATCCGCTGGAATCTCAGCGCCATCAACCGCGATCACCTGTGGGGCCACGGCACCGTGACCCCGGACCTGGCGCCTGCGCAGCAGGCCTGCCTGCTGTGGTACTGGACGGAGGGCTGAACGATGAGCGACCACACCCTGCTGCACAAGCTGGCCGGCACCTGCGCCGATGCGCGCATTCCCGAGCAGGCCGACATCCTCCTGCTGCAGACACCCACGCGGGAACAATTGCATGCGCGCGCCCGCCGCTTCGTCGCGCTGCTGGAGGAACACGGCGACTGCCCGCACGACAACGGCGGCGCCTGGCAACAGCGCGACGACCAGACGGTGATCTACCTGCCGGACGGCGCGCGCGCCATGGTCCACCACGCCTCGGGCGCCCTGCGCTACGTCTCCGGCCTCGGCCCCGCGGAGGCCGCATTCGAACATGACGCCGAGCGCGCCGTCCTGCAGCGCCTCGTCGAGGAACGCGCCCGCAAGCTGGCCTTGTCCGACTGGGCCGGCCCGAACGGCGAACTGCGCTTCGAGCGCCTGTTCCGCACGCTGGGCCAGGGCGCCGACCCGGCCGGCAAGACATCGGCGACGACGCTGTTCCGCGCCCTCGGCGCCTGGCGCCAGTTCGCGCGCGGTGTCCCCGTGCTGGGCGCCGCATCCGTCGCGCTGCGGCTCGCGGGCGATGGCCGGCTGGATACCCTGTCCGTGCAGGTACGGCCCGCCAACGGCGAAGTGCTGGACCGCGCGGCCATCATCGAACCACAGGCCGGCGCGCGCCAGGTCGTGGCGCAACTGGCGACGCTGCTCGGCCAGAAAGAGGTCCCGGGCAACCTGGTGGAATCGGCGACCCTGCAGTTCGGCTACCTCGACCTGGGCAAGCGCAAGCCGCAGCGCGTGTTGGCGCCGGCCTATGTCGCGCAGATCGTCCTGCGCCACAAGACGGTGCGCCAGGCGTATGTGCTGGCCGTGCGCGCGACGGAACGGGCCTACCTCGAGCTGCCCGTGTATGGCGGCGAAATCGTGGCCGGGCACGGGCGCGCCGACATCGCCCGTTGCGAGCCGGTGCTACGCTGAGCGGACCGGCCGGCGGCGCGGGTCAGGCCACGATGCCCTTCGAACGCAGCGCCGCGATCTGCTCCTCGCTGAGGCCGACTTCGCGCAGCACGGCATCCGTATCCTCGCCCAGGTGCGGCGCGGCCGAACGGATGCCGCCCGGCGTGCCCATCAGCTTGGGCACGATGCCGGGCACCTCGACGTCATAGCCATCGCGCGTGCGCTGCGTGAGGATCATGTCGCGGGCCCGGTAGTGCGGGTCCTCCGCGATGTCGCGGGCCGTGTACACCTTGCCGGCGGGGACGCGCGCCTGGCCCAGCGCATCGAGCACCTCGGCCACGCTGTGTTCGGCCGTCCAGGCGCCGATGGCACCGTCGATCTCGTCCACGCGCGCAACGCGGCCCGCGTTGTTGGCCAGGTCCGGCGCCTCGGCCAGGTCGGGCCGGCCGATGGCGTGCATGAGACGCTTGAAAATGCTGTCGCCATTGCCCGCGACGAGTACGACGCCGTCACGGCAGCTGTAGGCGTTCGACGGCGCGATACCCGGCAGCGCGCTCCCGCCCGGCTCGCGCACGGCGCCGAACGCACTGTATTCGGGGATCAGGCTTTCCATCACGTTGAACACGGCTTCGTGCAGGGCGACGTCGATCACCTGCCCCTGGCCGCCGTTGACCTTGCGGTGGTACAGCGCGGTGAGGACACCGATCACGCCGTGCAGCGCCGCGAGCGTGTCGCCGATCGACACGCCACAGCGCACGGGAACGCGTCCCGGTTCGCCGGTAAGGTGGCGCAGGCCGCCCATCGCCTCGCCGATCATGCCGAAGCCCGGCAGGTCGCGGTACGGGCCCGTCTGGCCATAGCCGGAGATGCGTAGCATGACCAGGCCGGGGTTCAGTTGCGACAACACGTCCCACCCCATGCCCCAGGCTTCCAGCGTGCCGGGACGGAAATTCTCGATCAGCACGTCGGCCTCGGCGATCAACTTGCGCGCGATGTCCTGCCCGTCGCTGCTGCGCAGGTCGAGCGCCAGCGAACGCTTGTTGCGCGACTGGACCTGCCACCACACGGAGGTCCCTTCCTTGATCATCCGCCAGTTGCGCAGCGGATCGCCACCGTCGGGGGCCTCGATCTTGATGACGTCGGCGCCGAAATCGCCGAGCGTCTTGCCGGCGAAGGGGCCGGCGATCAGCTGGCCCATTTCGATGACGCGGACGCCCTTGAGCGGGGCGTCGAGGGTGTCGTTTGCTGTGTTCATAGTTGTCCTTGTTGTTATCGGGCGGAAGCCGCTGCGGTCCTTGTGCATCCTAGACATTACGAGCAACCGGCGCATAGCTGTGGCTTGCGAGCGCCACAATGACTCGTCATATCAATTACATTGAAAGTCCATTGCCGACGACATCTTATATACGGTAATTTGATAGCAACCAGGGCTCACGCTGTTGTTACAATTCTTGCAACAAGGATGGCGTACCTAACTGAAATTTTTAATATGAGATTGCATTTATCAAGAACGGAATAAATTTTCGTGAATTTCTAGACCCATCGTATCTCAAACAGAAAATTTACCTACCATTGTTCGTTTTACATCTTTTTCATATTGAAGAGCATCGATGCAAGAAAGAATTTGGCGCTGCTCCTCATCGTCAAGGCTACAAAAACGAGCCAGCGCAGTATTCATATTGAAGAATATCTGCATTTCCCTGCCGAAAAATTGTTCAATATAAAACCAAATATCGCGAAGGGTTTCATAAATATTTGCCGAATGCATATAAAATGGACGCCCCAGCCTTTCTCCATCAATTGCCTTTTCTACCGCTTGACTTACTGTCATTAAACTGATGTCGCGCAACTCAAAATAGAGCGCCATCAAACTCTCCAATTTACCTAAAGGATTAATATAAAGCTCACTACCAACTGTCACGAGATATTCATTATAATCACGTATGGATTCGAAAATAGTCGCGGTTGATATATCTAACTCTACCGGCTGATCGAACATCCCAAATGCAGTAGGATGAGGAATCGCCATCGTTAATGATTGTGATTGCCCACGAATACGCACAGAAACCAAAGGCTCGAGCGAGCCATACGGAATGTATTTCCTTGTCAATAATTCCAAAGCAATGGAATGTCCCGCGGCAAATTTAGCGAATTCGCCAAGTTGAAATTTCTCACTTAACGCCACGACTTCCCGAAACAGAATTAGGGCCTGTGGCGCTTGCCCCTCGAGTAGAGCCAATATTCCCTCGGCCAGCCGCACTATCGGCTTAAAAATTTCTCTATCCGGATGCTCCGTTAACCGGTCAATTTTTCTTCGAAGCTCTTTAGCATCGATATAGCCATCGTTCGAAAGCATATGAAGCAATGGCCCGGCGGCGATGTGCTCTTCTGCGGTTTTCGCCCTGATATGATGCTCAAACAGCTTCCATATTCCAAGCGCCGGCAAGCATGTGAAATAATCTTCAACTGGAAAAAGTGAGGTCTTAAGGAGCGTTCTGAGCAAATACGCATGTGCTTCCGCTAAAGAAAACACAGCTTTTTTCTCATCCAAATTATCCAAGCTCTCAAGGTGCGCAAAAATGAGACCGGCCCCCTCAGTTTTCTCTGCAAGCCGCTTTACTGCCATTCCCGCAATATAAATCGGCTTCAGCTTGGCCGCCAACAACTTCCCTTGCTCACGTTGCCCGTCAGGGAAGTTTTTCTCCAGATCGCTTAGCTCTTTAATAATTGTTCGATACTTTTTATTAGAGCGCACGTCTAATTTGTCGATCGCCAACCTAAATGGCACTACCGCATCAATAGATGGCAGATGCGATTTCAACAACCCTCGAAGTTTGGCCGACGGATTATAAATTCCTTCCGATTGCTCTGGCAAAAGTTGCTCTACATAATAGAGCGGCGAACTTTGTGGCAAATGCTTCCGCAGATAATGCAAGCATGCTGCGAGTTGTGGCCAGACCCATTTCTGCATAAAAGCTTCTTCGACTTCCTCCTGAGTAAGCTCAACAAATAATGGCGTCGTACCCAGATGAGTAAGTAAATGCTCATATTGCTGCAATAACCGCTCAAGTAGATCTTGCAAATCTGAAGCATCAGGGGCAAGCAAGGCTAAAAGATCGGGTAACACGCCAGACGCTTCTTTGGCTGAAGAGCTCCGATAGCGCACTTGCTTAGAGGAAAAGGAACGCTGAATTTGCAACCCGTCCTTCTTCCCACTGATCAATCCGAACCCTACTGCGAGTTGCTCGACTAATTCGGCATAGGTTGGAAGTATCGCCATGACAATATTTTACTGGTGGAGTGCCTCGGCAGATTTCCGGGTGCCACGATCCGGGTCAAGTCTTACCATTCTTTCAGTTCTTCGGAACGCGCGAGCTGCTTTCGGAAACTAATGGCACTTTCAAACCTACCCGCATAATCCTGGAGCTTTGTCGTGGAAAACTTAACTAAAATAACGGAACTGCTGACTACTATCAGCGATCCGATGATGCTCGTCTTTCTCAGCTGCATTTTAGCACTGGGCATCGTCGGCTTAGCACTCTACGCACTCATTCTCACGCTAAAACGCGAAAGGGACTCACAGTGAGTCCCTTTCTTTAACTGATTAAATTACGCTTAGTCGAACTTGCTGAAATCCGGCTTGCGCTTTTCAAAAAACGCCGTGAACGCTTCCTTGGCCTCGGCGCCGGTCAGCATCGCACTGAAGCGCTCGTTCTCCGCCGCGATGGTGTCCTTCACCAGCGCCGCACGCGAGCGCTTCATCAGCGCCTTGGTCGTGCGGATCGACGCGGCCGGCAATTTGACCAGCTTGGCGGCCTGTCCCTGCGCGAACGACAGCAGCTCGGCGGCCGGCAATACGCGGGCCACGATGCCCATCTCGAAAGCTTCCTGCGCGCCGAACGGTTCGCCCAGCATCAGCTTTTCGGCAGCGCGGGTGTAGCCGGCCGATTGCGCGACGAGCAGCGACGACGCGAATTCCGGGC
>CBIHOW010000018.1:0-87919 GCA_966211695.1 uncultured Massilia sp.
AGGCGGAAGCGGCGGCGAAAGCGCAGCTGGAGCGCCAGCGCCGCGAACAGGAACGCGCGGCGAAGGCGGCGGCGGAGGCCGCACGCGCGGCGCGCAAGGAAGCGCTGCGCCAGCAATTGCTGGAGCGTCGCGCGGCGGAAGCGGAAAAGGCGCGACTGGAACGCGAGGAAGCCCAGCGCAAGCTGGTGCAGGCCAAGGCGGCCGCCGCCTACATCGCGGAACAGAAGCGCGCCCGCCTCGAGGAAGCGGCGCGCGCCCAGGCCGTGCTCACGCAGCTGCTGCCCACGCCGGCCAGCCCCGTCGCCGACACGGAAGGCGTGCTGCGCGACCGCTTCGTCGGCGGCGATGCGAAGGGACCGGAACTCGTGCTGCTGCCGACGGGCCGTTTCCAGATGGGCTCTCCCGAGCACGAACGGAAGATCGCGATGGACGCCGGCTCGCAAGCGGCCTGGCTGGCGCGCGAGCTGCCGCAGCACTGGGTCGGCATCGAAAAGCCGATCGCGATGGGCCGCTATCCCGTGACGGTGGGCGAATGGCGCGTGTTCGTGGCCAGCACCGGCTGGCGGCCGAGCGGGGAAACCGACTGGGACGCACCGGGTTTCGCCCAGACGGACCGCCATCCCGTCGTCGGCGTGAACTGGTTCGACGCCATCCGCTACGTGCGCTGGCTGTCGGAGGCGACCGGCAAATCGTACCGGCTGCCGAGCGAGGCGGAATGGGAATACGCGTGCCGCGCCGGGACGAAGACGGCATTCTCGTTCGGCGACACGATCACGACGGACCAGGCCAATTACGACGGCAATTTCACGTACAACGGCGGCCCGCGCGGCGAGTACCGGCGCGGCACGACGCCGGTCGGCATGTTCTCCGCCAACCCCTGGGGCCTGTTCGACATGCACGGCAACGTGTGGGAATGGGTGCAGGACGTCGTGCACGACAACTACGACGGCGCACCGCTCGACGGCAGCGCGTGGGAAGAGGGCGGCGACCAGGCCCGCCGTGTCCTGCGCGGCGGCTCCTGGCTGTACAACCCGCGCTACCTGCGCTCGGCGCTGCGCAACGGCTTTTCGGCCGCGCTGTCGAACGACATCGTGGGTTTTCGTATCGTACGCGACCTGATGTAGCCAACACGATACGCAGCGGAAATTCGCAGTCTCTCCACGTCAGGCGCATAATGAATCGCACTCTGCAAACGAGGAGGCGATCATGCGTATTCCGAAGGATATCCAGATCCCGTTCATCGTACTGTCGCTGGAAGCCGTGCTGCTGACCGGCGCCGCGCTGATCTTCCTGATCCTGCGGCCGGGTTAACTCAAGCGTCCAACAAGCGTGCGTGCGCGCGCCGGCGCTCGCCCGTGCGTTCGGCGTGGTCTTCCGGACGCGGGCTCGCCGCGAACCGCACGCGGCCCGTGAA
Source organism: uncultured Massilia sp. (assembly GCA_966211695.1). Taxonomy (GTDB): domain Bacteria; phylum Pseudomonadota; class Gammaproteobacteria; order Burkholderiales; family Burkholderiaceae_D; genus Telluria. The sequence goes on from CBIHOW010000018.1 coordinate 1,415, forward strand.
GCGGGCGAGGCGGTCCAGCACCGTGGCCGGGCCGATCGGGGTTTCCTGGCCGCTGGCCGGGTCGAGGTGCCAGAAACCGCCGTCGCGGTGGAACAGGACCGGCAGGCCGGCCGCACGCGGCAGGACGCCCGCGCCCGCCGCCGCCGGCTCGGGCACCGCATTGGGAACCGCATCGGGCGCGAGCAGCACGAAACACTCCGCGGCGCCGCCGGCGTCCACGCGGTGCAGGGTCAGCGCGTGCGCGTGCAGGGCCGTCACGACGAACGTCGCCACGCCGCGTATGCTGGCCGTCAATTCGATGCGCATCCCCAGGCGCAGCGGGGCAGGCACGTGCTTGCCGGGCCAGGCGCCGTCCAGCAGCAGGCCGTAGCGCGACACGTCCTCGATTTCGAAGCCGCCGCGCGCGGGCCGGATGACGGCGTGGCGCGCCGACAGCCGGCGCGTGAGGCCGTCCCGTTCGGGGCCGTGCTCGCCGTAGTGCTCCAGCAGCAGGTCGGCCTCGGCGCCGACGGCTTCATGGCGACCCAGCACGCATTCGTCCAGTGCGTACAACCGCACGTGGCGCTGGGCGCCGGCGTCCGGCTCCGCGTACACGAGGCAGGCGGTGCTCGCCGGGCACGGATGCGCCGCCCGCTCGGCGGGCAGGTCGATCTCGATCAGGTCCTCGTCCCAGGCGATGGTCGGCAGGCCGACGGCCACCTTGCCGCCGGCATGCCCGTCGAGGTGCAGCTGGGCGATGGAGGCGTTGCGGGCCTGGATGTCGATGTCCAGCGCGCCGCCGCCGGCCAGTCCCTGCACGCGGGCGATGGCGGCATCGTCGGCGCTGATGCGCACGTTCTTGTGCGTGGACAGGTAGGTCTGGTGGATCTCGCCCAGCGACGCGTCCGGGCGCGGCACGAGCAGCACGAGCGTGGCGACCCACGTGCGCGCCGGGTGGCGCGCATGGATTTCCAGGTCGACGCGGTACTGGCCGTGTTCCCGCCCGCGCGACGAGAATTCCACGAACACGGGCCGCCAGTCGCCGCGCAGGGTGCGCACGAACTGCAGCCGGCCGGCGCCCATCGGCAGCAGCTTCGATTCGATCAGCAGGGTCAGTTGCGGGGGCGCGTCGTCCGGCATGCCCCGCAATTCCAGCTTGATGGCCTGGCGGCCGCCGGCCGCGCGCGGGTCGAACCCGCTCACGTGCAGGTGGGGGCGGGGCGGTGGTGCGTGGATCGGCGCCGGGACGCGTGCCGGGCCTTCGGCGCGTACGCGTTTCACCATCTCGAAGCTGGAGCCGAGCACGTCGACCGCGCCGGAAGGCTGGCGGTGGCCGTGCGCGCACTGCGTCTCGCCCGGCGCGACCCAGACGGTGCAATGCGGGTGATCGGGACTGCTGCAACGCTTCATGGGCGCTTGTTTCACGGCTGATTATCGGTTCGGAGCATGGGGACCCAGCTTACGCGATTGTAGCGTAGCGCGGCGCGCGGATTTCATAGTTGAGCAAGACTTTTTTCCAAGATGAATTATTTACCACAGTCAAGCTCCCGGCAACGCGGTCTCCTCGCGCGCCATGCCAGGTACGCGGATGAGGATCGCGCTGACGTTGTCCGGATAAAAGAACGCGGCCGGATGGGCGTCGTACGCGGCCAGCAGGGCGCGCAGCATCGTCGGGGCGTCGGCGGCCCCGGCCAGCAGTTGCGGCCATTGTCCGACCCACCCGGACGGGTCCGAGCACGACCACAGCCCATCCGTCGCCAGCAGGTACGACGCCCCCGGACGCAGCGCGAGCGGACGCCGGTCGGCCATGCCGGACAGCCAGGACGGCAGGTTCAGCGGCGACAATTCGAACAGCGGGTCGTTCAGCCGCGACGGGTCGGCGAACGCATTCCCGAGCAGGAAGGCCTGGGCGATCTGGGGGCGGTGTTCGCCATGGACTTGTTGCCGCCAGTCCGCTTCGCCCAGCAGGCCGGCGATGGCGTACGCGGTGGCGGGGACGTGGTCGACCGTCAGCGGCGCCGCCCGCGCGGGCGTGATTTCATACAGGCGCGAATCGCCCACGTGGTACAGCAGCGGGGTGTCGTCCGCGCGCAGTTCCAGCAGGGTGAGCGTCGTGCCGGGACGGGGGCCGGGCACGTCGGCGAAATGGCGCTGCAGGTCGGCATGCAGCGCGTCCAGGCGGCGCGCCAGCTCGGCGCCGGTCGCGATCGGGGGCAGCGCGAGCAGGCCGCCGACGACGGCTTCCGCGGCTTCGCGGCCGTGGCCATGCCCGCCCATCCCGTCCAGCACGGCCAGGCGCGCGTGGCCGGGTCGCCAGCCGGGCAGTCTACGGTGTTGCAGGGCCTGGTCCTGCAGCCACGCGGCGCGGCCCTCCGTGTCGATCAGGAGCAGGTTGTCCTGGTTTTCCGCGCGCAGGCGCGGGCCGGCGCCCAGGCGCGAGCAGGCGGCGACGTCCAGGGCGCCGAAGCGCATCCCGGCGATGATGTCGTCGAGGGGGGAAACGGAGGCGGGCGAGATCGGCATCCCGATACTGTAACCGGAAATGCCAAATCGCCAAGCTTCGATCAGATGGGCTTTTGCCGCCTACCTGTCAGTAACACGGCCGCGTTGACGAGGACGCAGGCGCCGGCCGCCGCCATCGCGAACCGCACGCCGCAGGCGTCCGCCACGCGGCCCCAGAACAGGCTGCCGGCCGTGTAGCCGCCCGCCATCACGACGAGATAGATCGCCAGCGTGCGCGCCCGCACGTCCGCCGGGAACGACAGCTGCGCGGCCGCGTTCAGCGTGGAGACGACGGCCGACCAGGCCATGCCGCCGAACACGATCAGGGGGATGAGCAGCGCCAGCGTGTGCAGGAAGGGCATGATGGCCAGCATGGCGCCGTACACGGCCAGTGCACCGGCGAGGATGTTGGTCTTGTCGACGCGGGCGCGGACCGCGGGCAGGCAGAACGCGGCCAGCACGGCGCCGGCACCCAGGCTGCCCATCAAGGTGCCGAATACGCTCGCGTCCATGCGCAGCACGTCGCGCACGAACACGGGAAGCAGTCCCGCGAAGGCGATGGTGGCGAAGAACACGGTGGCCACGTTGCGCAGGATGCGCCGGTAGCGCGGGCAACCGAACGCCGTATGCACGCCTTCGCGCAGGCGCGCGCCATAGCCCGCGCACGGCTTCACGTGCGAGCGGTCGTCGCGCCACCACGCGCGGTAGATGGCGAGCAGGCCCACGAACGAGATCGCGTTCAGGAGGAACAGCGGGCCGGGACCGATCCACTTGAACAGGACGCCGCCCAGCGCCGGCCCGATGATCGCGGCCGTGTTGTACGACAGGTTGTTGAGGGTCGCCGCGGCCTCCACTTCGTCCGGTTCGACGAGCCCGGACATCGCCGCCTGCCACGCGGGCCACATGAACGCGGAACCGCAGCCGAGGCAGAACAGCACCATCAGCACGACGACGTGGGGCGCGTGCCCGGACGCGACGAGCGCCGCCAGCGTGCACGCGCAGCCGGCCATGAACAGGTTGCAGAAGAACAGGAACTTGGGACGATGCACGGCGTCCGCGACGACGCCCGCGAACAGCGCGAACAGGAAGATCGGGATGTAGGTAAACGTCTGCACGAGCGTCGTCGTGGACGCCGAGTGCGAGCTGGACGCGATCAGCCAGGCCGACGCGAACGTCTGGATCCACGTGCCGAGGTTCGAGACCAGGTTGGCGCACCACAGCTGCCGGTAGCGCGCATGGCGCAGCGGTTGCGTCAGCGGGACCTTGCGCCGTGCTTGAGTACCCGCCTGCGCCGGTGTGAAGCTGGAAGTCGTCATCGAACCAGTCTACGGGCACCGTCCGGCCCGGTCAACGCGGCAGGGGACTGCCGAGGGGTTTTCCCAACGTGACGTTTCGACAAGCTCGCGGCCGTGCTATCTTGTGGCGTATGCAAATACGCTTACTGGAACCCGCCGACATCCCGGCCGCCGCCGCCGTGCTGCGCCGCGCCGCCGAAACCTTCTTCCTGCACGAATCCGCGCCGCAGGACGCCGCCGACTTCCTCGCCCAGCACGACGCCGCGGGCCTGCGCCGCAACCTGGACGCGGGTTTCGTCTACCACGTGGCCATCGTCGACGGCGCGCTGGCCGGCTTCATCGGCGTGCGCGGCGGCACGCATGTCTTCCACCTGTTCGTCGATGCCGCCTACCAGCGGCGCGGCATCGCGCGGGCGCTGTGGGATGGGGCGCGGGCGGCGGCGCTCGTGCCCGGGCATCCCGGATTCTTCACGGTGAACTCGTCGAATTTTGCCGTGCCGTTCTACGCGTCGCTCGGCTTCGAGCGCACGGCACCCATGCAGGTCGACAAGGTGCGCTACAACCCGATGCGCCTGTCAATGCCGCTCGTCGGTGCGGCGTAGCCACAGGCTGCTCGCCCAGCCTTCCACGCCGCTGCCCTCGACGCGCACGCGCCACCAGTCGCCGTCCGTGGCACCCGTCGCGCTGACGACCGTCCCCGCCGGCAGCACGCGCATGCGGGCGGCACGCACGCCGCGGTCCGCGCGCAGGTTCAGGTCGTCGACGACGCGGTAGCGGGCGCCGGCCGCGGGGCCGGCCTGCGCCACCGCCACCGGCACCGGCGCCGGCGCGGAAGGGAACAGCGCGGAGAGCAGCAGGCCGAATCCGAGCGTGCCGCCGGCCACCACGGCGAGCGCCCGCACATTGAGCCGGCGCCACCATGCGCGCGGCGTACACCAGGCGGTCAGCACGAGCGTCGCCGCCAGCGCACCGCCCCATACGAGCCACGGGGTCATGGCTACCTCAGGCATCGAAGCGCAGCACGTAATGGCCCGCCACGAGGTGATGCCCGGCCGGCAGGCGGTACGGCTGTTCCGGCGTCGCGGCGTCGATGGCGGCGACGAACGCGAGCTTGTCGTCCAGGTGGTACAAGGCCTGTGTGGGCGACAGGCGCGCGATCAGCCAGCCGTCCGGTCCCGCCTCGAAGCTGAACGCATCGCGCGACAGGCCGAGGCGGTCGGCGCTCGACGGCGGCGTGCCCGCGGCGTTTTTCAGGAAGGCCGGCGAATCCAGCACGCGCAGCGCCGCGAGCATAGCCGCGCCCCGGCCGAACGTGAAGCGCGCGCCCGGTGCCACCGGCAAGGCCGGCGGCTGCGGCAGCACGAGCAGGGTGCAATAGCGGTCGGCCAGCGCGGGAGCGCAGGCGGCGAGTTCCACGCGGGCGCCGTCGACGGGGCTGAACGTGGCCGGCACGGCGATCCGTTCGCGGCCGGCCGGGGTGATCGCCTGCAACCGGTCCTCGTCGTCGACGGCGAAGCCGATGATGGTGTCCGCTGCCTGCGCCGCGGGGACGAACGCGCGGTTCAGGTTGATTTCGAGGGCCTGCGCGCCCGTCTCGCGGTAGCGCGACAACCGCGGCAGCGCCAGGGCGGCGAGCGTCACGCGCTGGCGCGAGACGGGCGCATACGTCGCGTCGACGGTCTGCGCTGCGGGCGCGCGTGCCAGTGGGACGGCCGTCAGCTCGGGGTCGGGAGCGGCGCGCGGCTTCCACACGGCGGGGCGGGCCGAAGCGGGTTTCACTGCGGGTTTGACGGATTCCGGGCGTGCGGCGGTCGGGGTCACGCGCAGCAAAAGACGCAGTGCGGCGCCGGTCGCGTCGACGGCGCCGCGGCGCGACTTGATCGTCCAGTAGCCGGCGGCCGCGTCGTAGCTGCAATCGAACGCGTCCTTCGGCCGCACCTGCACTTCCAGCGGCGCTTCCGGCCCGTCGTTGATGAGGAGGACGGCGCCTTCCGCGCCGAACGGCCAGCCCGGCGCGGCATAGGTGGCCTCGTGCGCGTCGTGGCCGATCAGGGTCAGCCTCTGGTTCGGGTAGATGGGGCAGACGGTCTTCCACACGGCGCTGTCGCGCGACACGCTGACCGTGTACTGCACGGACTCGCCGGCGGCGGGCAGGTAGACGGCGTGGCCGAATTTCACTTCGACCTCGCCCGGCTCCAGGCGGTCGGCGCCGACGACGTGGTAACGGACGTCGTCGCCCTGCAGCAGGTCGCCGAAGTCCTTCCGGTGCAGCGCGGAGAGCGACTCGGCGAGGTCGCGCACGCGGGCGCCGCGCGTGAGGTGGCGGTCGTCGTCGACCTCTTCCTGCGGCAGCATCAGCGTGATGTGGGAAAAGCAGCGGGTGGCGGCGCGTCCGCGCTGCTCGCGCGGCGAGCGTTCCAGCAGGTCGCGCAGCAGCGGGCGGCGCGCGAACAGCGCCAACCCGGGCGCCTGCCAGATGGCGTGCGCGTCGAACACGTCGTTGATCTTGCCTAGGGCTTCATGTTGGACGTAGACCGGCATGATTCGTTCTCCTCTAAAGATTGGCTGCTGGCGGCAGCGGCACCTAGCAGGGGGCAGATGAAAAACAGCAGGTGCGAGCCGCCCGCCGACAGGAAACTCATCGGCTGGCCCATCACCGGGAAGATCGCGAGGTTCGTGCCCCACGAGAGCAGGAAGTGGCCGAACGCGAACGCGGCGCCGCCGGCCAGGAAGAAGCAGCGCAGGCGCGCGAGCCACGCCACGCGGAAGTCGTGCGCCTGCGTCCCCGCCAGCCAGCAGCGCAGGGCCAGGCGCAGCAGCGCGGCGAGGAACAGGGCCTGCAGCAGCCACAGGCCGACGGCGGCTGCGAGCCCGTGGCGCTGCAGGAAGAACGACGCGGCGAAATCGTCCTGCACGGCGGGAATGCGCAGTGCGAAACCCGGATCGAGACCCAGCGCCGCGAGGCCGAACGCCCCGTCCGCACCGCGCCAGCCACCCTGCGCGATGGCGCGGGCGCCCAGCAGCAACTGCTGTCCGGTGTGCGGATGCGTGCCCGGATCGAGCCAGACGAGGAAGCGGTCGGCATAGAAATCCCAGCGCGCGATGCCGTCTGCGCCCGCGCCCCGCAGCAGGGCGACGGTCGCCACGGCGGCCAGCGCCACGCCGGCAAGCAGCCAGGCGGTGCCATGCCTGCGCGTGGCCAGTGCCTGCGCCAGCATCATCGTGCCGCCCCACAGCGCCAGCAGCACGAGCGGAGAATAGTCGTCGACCTGCACGAGCGCGACGCCGAGCAGCAGCATGAACAGCAACGCGGGCGCCGCGAGCCGCAGGCCGCGCCGCCACGCGCCGCCCGGCGCCGGGCCGTTCGCGCAGCCAAGCGCCAGGCAGTGGGCGGACAGCGCGGCCAGCGCCAGCTTCGCGAATTCCACGGGCTGCAGGTCGAACACGCCCGTCTCGTCGCCGTATGCCACCTGCAGGAGCAACGCGAGCAGCGCGACGCCGGTCAGCAGCAACAGCGCCAGTTCGATGCGCGCCTGCGGCAGCGGCCGCACCGGGCGCACGAGGCCCGCCAGCGTGGCGGCGCCCGCGCCCAGCGCGAGCAGCGCGGCCGTCTTGTGGAAGTGGCGCAGCCAGGCAGTGTCCGGCGCGCCGAGGCCCAGGTCGAGCTGGGCCAGCAAGCCCAGCGCCAGCAGCGGCAGCGCGGCGGCGAGCACCGGTTCGAGCCGGCGCGGCGCCAGCAGCGCGAACGCCAGCGCGGCCCAGGCCACGATCAACCCGATGCCCGCGCCGGCCGGCGCGCCGCTGCGCTGCAGCCAGAACAGGACGGCGCCGCTGCCGGCCAGCAGCACGGCCGCGCCGCCCTTCCATGTCACGAGCAGCGCCGCCGCGCACGCAAGGCCGAGGATGGCCAGCAGCGGCGTGGCCGCCTGCGCGGGCAGGTCCCACGGCGCGCGCCGCGTCCACGTCCACGTGACGCCCGGCGGCAGGCGTTTCTGCGTGCCGGCATACAGCGCGACGTGGCCGCCGGGATGCATCCGCAGCACGCCGCCGTCCGTCGCGAGAAGGAGGCGCGTGCGGCCGGCGACGAGTGTCTGCCCGGCCTCCAGCCGCAGCGGGCGGCCGGCCAGCAGCGCCGCGCCGCGGTCGTCTTCCAGCAGCAGCGGGACGGCCGGTGCGGTGCTCAACAGGAAACCGTCGTCGCTGCGCGCGATGCCGGCGGCGTGCGGCGACAGGCCCGTGATCGCGACGCGGTTGCCGCAATCGAGGTTGCCGCCGAAGACGAGCGGACGTCCGAACGTCAGCGCGCGCGGGGCGATCCGGTTCCACATGCCGGTCAGGCGCGTGCCGAGGCGGGCGTCGGGGCAGGCCGGCTGTGGCTTGCCGTCGCGGCGCAATAGCGCGCCATCGTAGTGCCAGCGGATGCCGCCCGCCACCAGGTCGACGGCGCCTGCGTCGGCCGCGTCGACGCGCACGCGCAGCACGCCGAGCTGGAACCGCTGGCCGCGCGTCAGGAGAACGCTGCCGCTGCGGACCTGGCGGTTGCCGTCCTGGACGCGCAGCGGGACGCCCGTGCCATCGTCCGCCGCCCGCCAGGTGCCGTCCTTGCGGTGCTCAAGGCGCAGCCGGCCGGTGTCCGCCGCGGGCGCGCCGAGGGCGGCGTGGTCGACGTCGAGGCCCGTGCCCGGGGCCAGCGTGACGGCCACCTGCGCGGGCAGCCAGGCGGCCGGCGCGCGCAGCAACGCCAGCATCTGCAGGGCGCACAGGGCGGCGAGCAAGGCGCCGGACCACAGGCGGGCGCGGTTCACGCGGCGCTCCGCAGCGGGTTGATGGCGGCCGCGGCGCGGGCGAGCAGGCGGCTGATCTCGAGCGCGTGGCGGGGCCGCGCTTCCGGACGCGGTGCCAGCAGCGCGCGCAGCAGCGCTACCGTCGCATCGTCGGCGCGGGCGTGGCCGGCGAACAGCGCGATTTCGTCCGGCGCGAGGATCGCGGGCGCGCGCAGCGCGGCGGCGCCGGCCGCGCCGTGGGTCCGGTACGCGTCGGCGCAGGCGGCGCAATAGCGCAGCGGGATGCCGGTGACGAGCCAGTAGAGCAGGGCGCCCAATGCGAAATAATCGCTGCGCGCGTCGGTCCGGTAGCGGCCGGTGTCATCGGGAAAAAATTGTTCCGGCGCTTGCCACGCAGCGGTGCCCGCGTAGGTGTGCGCGGCGCCGTCCTGTAGCGGGCGATTGGTGCCGAAGTCCGCGAGCTTGAGCGTGCCGCTGCCCGCATCGACGAGCAGGTTGGCCGGTTTCAGGTCCAGGTAGCGCCAGCCGTATTGATGGACCTTCGCCAGCGCGGTATTCACTTGCGCCGTCCACGCGAGCGCCTGCCCCAGGCCGGGTCCGAGGCTGCCCACCTGGCGGCTGCGCAGCGCCGCCAGGTGGGCGGCGAGGTCGCCGTCCAGCAGCTCCAGTGCCAGCGCCGGCTGGCCGTCGTGTTCGCCATTGTCGAGCAGGCGCACGATGTGGCGCTGGTCCCACGGCTGCAGGCTGCGCAGGAAGGCGATCTCGGCCTCGAAGCACGCGCGCCAGACCGCGCGCTGCGGCGGCAATGCCTGGTCCATCTGCGCCCGGTTGACGAGTTTTATCGCCGCCGGCGTGCCGTCCAGCACGGATTCCGCGCGCCACACGTGGCCGTAGCTGGATCCGCCCAGCGGCGCATGCAGGCGCCAGGCGCCCGCCGTCAATGTGATGATGTCGCCCGCCTCGACCATGCGTCCTCCCGTAGGGGCGGCTCGGTGCCGCCTCGGCGGTGGGTAGCGGGGGGAAGGAGAAAACGTGTTACAGTCGACAAGGTTACTGTATTAACAACTCGTCGAGGAAGCCATGTCCAAAGCCACGTTCAGCGCCCGGGTGTTCGCCGTCTATGTCTTCGCCGTCAGCGCCGTGCTGGTCGTGGCGCCGAATGTGCTGCTGTCGCTGTTCGGTATCGCATCCACGTCCGAGGTCTGGATCCGCGTCGCCGGCGTCCTTGCGTTCAATATCGGCATCTATGCGTGGATCGGTGCCCGGCATCGGCCATTCCTGGAAGCGTCGGTCTACACGCGGGCGCTCGTGTGCGCGGCGTTCGTCGTCTTTGCGCTGCTCGGCCTTGCCAGCCCGATGATCGTGCTGTTCGGCCTCATCGACCTGGCCGGCGGCGTCTGGACGTGGGCCGCGCTGAAAGCCGACGCCCGTGCTTTGGGCGCTGCGCCGGCCGGGCTGCGCGCGAACGTCTGACAAGAAACGGAAAAACCGCGCACGAGGCGCGGTTTTCAAGGTTCGTTCGACGATCAGCGGTGCCAGCCACGGTCGTAACCGCGATCATGGCCACGGTCCCAGCCGCCACGGTCGCGGTCCCAGCCGCGATGCCATCCGCGGTCGTGGTCGTGATAGCCGCGGCCCCGTTCGACGACGACGACGTCCGGACGCGAGTCGTAGTAATAGCGGGGAGACTCCACGTACACCGGGCGGGACTCGACGTAGGCCGGCGCCGACTGGTAATACCCGCCGGAATAGCCACTGGAGTAGGCGTAGCCGCGGTTGCGGTAATAATAGTCGTCGTTCGTGCGGACCGAATTGCCCACCGCGGCGCCGATGGCACCCCCGACGAGCGCGCCGTCACGGCCGCCCACGCTGCCGCCGATGGCGGCGCCGGCCAGTGCGCCCACGACCGTGTTCACACCCCGATCGTCAGCCATTGCCGAGGTGGACACGGCAGCTGCGGCCAGGAGCATGGCACCAATGCATTTTTTCTTCAACATGGTTAGTTCCTTGCGCCTCAACGGGGATCGGGATGATCACAACAACGCCAGGCATGCAGTCATCATAGATACATCGGTGTATGCTGCCACGCGTTAATACAGATTATTACATCTGCTTCCGCCGCGGTAACATCGGTGTCGGGCGCCCTTGCAGACGCCGCAAGCCGCCCCATCTTGGAAGGGTTATCGACTGGATGAACCCACCATGGCGCGCCGGCGTTCTTTCGTTTCCATTCTTGCCATGCTCCTGCTGTTGCACGCATACATCGGCCTGCGGCTCCTGCCCGCGCTGGACGCCGGTGTGGCCGGCATGCTGGCGGGGGCGGTGCTTCTCGCCGTGTCGGCCGCGCTCGTGCGCATCGGCCTCGTGGCGCCGAGCCTGCGCCGCACGCGCTGGTCCGAACCGCTGACCTGGGCCGGATTGCTCGCGATGGGCCTGTTTTCCTCGCTGTTCGTGTTGACCTTGCTGCGCGATGTCATGCTGCTGGTCCTCGCGCTGGCCGGCGCGGGCGGCCCCGGCTTCACCCACGACAGCGCCGTCGCCGTGCCGCTGCTGGCCCTGGCCGTGACTTGCATCGGCTTCATCAACGCCCGCCGCGTCGCGCGCGTGGTCAAGGTCGAGGTGCCGATCGACGGCCTGCCGGAAGACCTGCACGGGTATTCGATCGCGCAGATTTCCGACATCCACGTCGGCCCCACGATCCGCCGGCCCTACCTCAACGCGATCGTCACGAAGGTCAACGCACTCAGGCCGGACGCGATCGCCATCACGGGCGACCTCGTCGACGGCAGCGTGCAGCGCCTGGCCCTGCACACGGAACCGCTGGCGCGCCTGTCCGCGCCGGACGGCACGTTCTTCGTCACGGGCAACCACGAATACTATTCCGGTGCCGAGCAATGGATCGCGGAAGTGCGCCGCCTGGGCCTGCGCGTGCTGCTGAACGAGCACGTGATCCGGCGCCGGGGCGGCGCGACGCTGATGATTGCCGGCGTCACGGATTACACGGCGCAGCATTTCAATCCCGCGCACAAGAGCGACCCGCACCTCGCCGCCGCCGGCGCGCCGGAGGACGTCGCCGTCCGCATCCTGCTGGCCCACCAGCCGCGCACGGCGCCGGCCGCGGCCGAGGCCGGCTTCGACCTGCAATTGTCCGGCCATACCCATGGCGGCCAGTTCTTCCCGTGGAACCTGTTCGTCCCGCTGCAGCAACCGTTCGTCGCCGGCCTGAACCGCGTCCGCTCGCTGTGGGTGTACACGAGCCGCGGCACCGGGTACTGGGGACCGCCGAAGCGTTTCGGCGCACCCTCCGAGATCACGCTCGTGCGCCTGGTGCCCGGCCGGGCGTGACGGACATCCGCCGGACGGTCCGTGGCGGGCGTTTCGGTATATGTATATCAATATATTTCCCCAAAAATAGGCGGATGCGTTATCGTTTTGGTTTTTCCACCGACCAAAGGATTGCCAGCATGAATCGCCTCCGCCTTCGCACCTTGAGCCTGTTTGCCGCCTGCCTGCTGGGCAGTACCGCGAACGCTGCCACTCCCGGCAATGATCCGGCCGCGCTCGCCAAGGTGCGCGATACGGCGTTGCAGAGCGATTACGCCTACCAGCGGCTGGAAGACCTGACGGACCTCGTCGGCCCGCGCCTGTCGGGCTCGCCCGGCGCGGCCGCGGCCGTGACCCAGGTGGCCGACGAATTGCGCAAGCTGGGCGCCAGGGTCACGCTGCAGCCGATCAAGGTCCCGCACTGGGTGCGTGGCGAAGAGAAGGCGGCGCTGGTCGATTACCAGGGCCGGCCGGCTGGCGTCACGCAAAAGATCGTGCTGACCGCGCTGGGCGGATCGGGCGCGACCCCGGCCGCCGGCATCACGGCGCCCGTGATCGTCGTGCGCACGTTCGAGGAACTGAAGGCGCGCGCGGCCGAAGTGAAGGGCCGCATCGTCCTGTTCGACGTGCCGTTCGACCAGGACATGGCCGACCGCGGCCTGGCCAGCACGGCCTACGGCCAGGCCGTCGCATTCCGCGGGGTCGGCCCGCGCATGGCGGCCGAGATGGGCGCGGCGGCGGCCCTCGTGCGCGCCGTCGGCGGTGCCGCCTATCGTATCCCGCACACGGGCGCGACCCTGCTGAAGGACGATGCCCGCATTCCGGCGGCGGCCGTCACGATCGAAGATTCGCTGCTGATCGCGCGCCTGTCGAAGCGCGGTCCCGTCACGATGCACCTGACCCTGACGCCGCAGATGCTGCCGGACGCCGACAGCTATAACGTGATCGCCGACTGGCCGGGCACGGACAAGGCCGACGAGATCGTGCTCGTCTCGGGCCACCTGGATTCCTGGGACCTCGCCACCGGCGCCAACGATGACGCATCCGGCGTCGTCAGCGCGATGGAAGTGATCAATACGCTGCGCAAGCTGGACTATCACGCGCGCCGCACGATCCGCGTCGTGGCCTGGATGAACGAGGAGAACGGCGGCCGCGGCGGGCACACGTACGACGCCGTCAACAAGAAGCTCGCCGAGAAGCATTTTGCGGCGTACGAGGACGATGGCGGTTCGGGCCGTCCGTTCGGCATCCATGCGGGCATCGGCCTGGCCGGCGCCAAGCTGCTGGCACCGCTGCAGGCGGCCCTGTATCCGATGGGCGCGGGCGCGTTCCGCCGCGACGACGTGGTCGGCGCCGGCGACCTGCACGACCTGGAAGATTCGGGCGTGCCGAGCTTCGAGCCGTTGATCGATGCATCCGACTATTTTAATTATCACCATACCCCCGCCGATACCTTCGATAAGGTGAATCCGGAAAACCTGCGCCGCCACGCCGCCGTCATGGCGACGACGGCCTGGTTCCTGGCCAACATGGACCAGCCTATTGGCCGCGCCAACGTCTTCACCGAGGCGAAGATGGCGAAGTAAAAGGTGCAGCCATGCGGCAGGCGGCGCACCGCCTGCCGCCGCGTCATCCGGCGTCGATGCGCCGGATCGCACGGGCATGCCCGCGGAATGGACGGCCGTACACGGTCTGGATGCCGCTGGCAAAATTCTGCCCCCAGACCAGTTGTGGCCGTGTGTCGTGGTGCTCGCTCGACCAGTACCACACGCGGTCGAAGCCTTCGCGCAGGTTGGCGAACAGCAGGGCCAGTTCGCGCCGTGTCGGCAGCTCGCCCTGCTGCGCGGCAGCCCATTCGCGCGCGGCAGGCCAGCTGACGTCGGACGCTTCGTCCGGCAACAGCACCAGGTGGTAGTCGGACTCGCCGTTCTTGCCGAGTATCAGGCCGGCATAGGCTTCGCCTTCCTTCAACATTTCTTGGATCCTCAGGTAGTCACCCATTGCGCAACCCTTTCGTCATGTCTTGCGGTCTCGTATGACCATCGATCGCCGCGCTTGGTTGCGACATTCGATACGACCTAGCTCATAACGGTGTTTGCTACAGCGGTTCTCAGCCTTTGTTTTGTGGCTGACCAGAGGAAATGTTTGTTTGCGGATACGTCAGTCGTCCAGCGGCCGGGCGATGTCCGGCCCGTCCGCGCCGGCCCGGTTCACGGCCGTGCTGACCTTGTACCATTCGAAGGCCTCGGCGGGGACGGCCGCATGGCGCGCCAGTTCGATGGCCTGCTGGGGCGACAGGCCCGGATCGAGCCACAGTTTCGCGTCTTCCGCCTCCAGCACGACGGGACGGCGGTCGTGGATGTCCAGCATGCCGCCGGATGCGTCGTCCGTGACGATGACGAAGCCCGCCTCCGCGCGGTTCTCCTCGAACGGGCCGAAGTTGGCGACGGCCAGCATGAACAGCGGGGCGTGGTCCTTGCGGTGGATGTGCCAGGGCTGCTTGTGGCCCTTTTCTCCCGTCCACTCGTACCAGCCCTCGGCCGGCACGATGCCGCGCCCGTTCTTGACGAGCCGCGACCAGTAGCGGTTGGCCAGCTTTTCCAGCCGGGCGTTGATGACGATGGGTACTTTGCCTTCGGCCCATTTCGCGCGGTAACTCCAGAACACGTCGTCCACGCGGTGCTCGCCGTCCTGCACGTGCATGACGGGCCGGTAGGTGCCGGGCGCCGCGTTCGTCGTCGGCTTCGACTCGCTGTCGAACACGGCGTCGGTCCAGCCGATCAGGTTGGCGTAATGGCGCGCGGTCTGGCTTTGGTCAAATCGTCCACACATGGGACGATGGTAGCGCAGATGGGAGACGATGGTCGTCCGTTAGGGCCGCTGCTTCCGCAGCGTCAGGCGACGAGGCGGCGCGTGGGCGCAAACCGCCACAACAGCCCCGTCAGCGCCAGCGACAGCGCGAAGACGAGGGCGACGACGATGACATCCCGGCCCGGGACGGCGCGCAGCGGCGAGTCCGGACGCGCGAGCAGGTCGACGAACAGGAAGTGCGACGCATAAATGCCCAGCACGAGTGGGCCGAGTCCCGCGAGGCGGGGAAAGCGTAGCGGCGCCGGATCGGACAGCGCCAGCATCGTCATGCCCAGTCCATAGAAATATGTGCCGAGCACGAAATCCTGCGCCATGTTCGTGCCCCACCGCCCGTGCAGCCAGGCCACCTCGGCCAGTTGCAGGGCCAGCCCGCCCAGCGCCAGCGCGGGCCCAAGGCGGCGCCACGACGGCCGGGGACCCACGCGCCGCAGCCGGATCCCGGTGGCGAACATCAGCAGGCTGAAGCACAGGCCATTGCGGATATTGACGTGCGTGTGGAAGCCGATGGGCGTGTCGGCATACGCCTTGCCCGCGAGGCCGACCGCGTACAGCGCCGCGGCCAGCACGAGGAGGGTACGCTCCCGCCCGCGCGCGAGCAGGGCACCGCTGACGAGGGCCGCCAGCGCCAGCGCCGGCAGGAACCACAGGTGCACCTTGGTGCCCTGCAGCAGCAGGGTGGGCAGGCCGGGGAGGGGACGCGTGGCCGCTTGCCACCCCACCGCCGCGACCGTGATGAGGAAATAGATCACGGACCATGCGACGAACAGCACGAGGACGCGGCGGGCGAGGGCGACGCCGGCCGTCCAGCACGCGGGGCCATCCTGGCAGCGGGCAGCCCAGAAATAGCCGGACAACATGAAGAACAGCGGCACGGCGAAGCGCTCCAACTGGTCCCACACCGTGCGGGCGTCGAAGCGCGATCCGACCGCGTCCGGGCCCGTGTGCGGCGCCATGTGCAGGGCGATGACGGCGGCGATCGCCAGCACGCGGAACACGTCGACCGACTGGATCCGCGCCGCGTGTTGTTTTTGCATCATCGCGCTCCGGCTTGCCTTCGCTGATTTTGCCAAAAAACAGGCGAGAATTTCCACAACGGCAAGACCGCGGCACTCAAATTTGCTAAACTCATCGTAATTTCCATCGCGCAATGTCGCGCGCCTTTCCTGGGTATCGTGTCATTCTCGACAGTGTTGCACGTTCAGCCCATCCAGCCGGTTCCGATTTGAGCGCCTTACTTTTTCTATTTGTCACCATCGCACTGTCGGCGATCATGTTGATGGTCTTGCGTTCGCTCGCCCGCAGCGACGTGGCCGGCGTGCGCGAGTGGACGGGCGCGAACGTGCTGGCGATCGTGGCGCTGCTGCTGTTCGCCGGCCGGGGCCGGATCGCGGACATGCTGTCCATCGATTGCGCGAACCTGCTGTTCCTGAGTGCGCCCGCGCTGATGCATGCCGGCTTCGAGCGCCACCTCGGCCGCCCGGCGCCTTATCGTGCATTGGCGGTGCTCGTGACCGCGTCGACCGTGGCGCTGGGCATCTTTCACTATGGGGTGGACGACATGGCGGTCCGCGTCGCGCTGTCGTCCGTGTTTCACGGCAGCGTGTGCGTGGCCATCGCATGGGGGCTGCGGCCCTGGGCACATCCGGACCGGGCCCGCTATCCGCTCCGCTTCGCATTCGGCGCCGCGCTGACCCTGGCGACGGCGCACGCGGTGCGCGCGCTGCTGTACGCGTCCCACCATGACGCACGGGTGACGCTGTTCGATGCGTCGACCGTGAACCTCGTCTGCTTCGCTCTCGGCACGCTGGCGCTGCCCGGCCTGACCCTGGGCGCCGTGATGATGGCCAACGCCGGCCTGCTCGGCCAGGCCCGGCATGCGGCGGAACACGACCACCTGACGGGCGCCTGGTCGCGCCGCGCCTTCTTCGAGCGCGCCGGGCGCGCCCACGCGGACGCCGTGCGCACGTGCGGCACGCTGGCGCTGCTGATCTTCGACGTCGACCACTTCAAGGCCATCAACGACACCCACGGCCACGCCGTCGGCGACCGGGTGCTGGCCGACCTCGTCGCACGGACGGATGCCGTGCTGCGCGGCGACGCCTGCGCGCGCCTGGGCGGCGAGGAATTCGCCGTCCTGCTGCCGCGTTCGGATGCGGACGCGGCCATGCGCCTCGCGGAAGAATTGCGGCGCACGCTCGAACGGGCCGCCGTGGCCGGGGCGGGTGGCGTCGCCGTCCGCTACACGGTCAGCGTGGGCGCGGCCAGCCTCGCTGACGGGGAGTCGCTGGCGAATCTGCTGCAGCGGGCGGACGCGGCGCTGTATGCGGCCAAGCGGGGCGGGCGCAATCGGGTGGTCGATGCGCGGTTCGCGGATGGCGAACGATGTAAGTACGCAACGTCGGCCATGTAGTGCGTAGGAATTTTCCTACGTCTACGCTATGATTCTTGCACCATTGTTCTTAAATCTAGAGCATTGATCGTTTGCTCATGCAATCCGATACTGCCACCCCTCATGCACAGTCCGACCGTCACCGTCATTGCCCTCTGCTATAACCACGAACGTTTCGTTCTCGATTGCCTGGAGAGCATTCGCGCCCAGACGTGCCAGGACTTCGAGCTGATCGTGATGGACGACTGCTCGCGCGATCATTCGCCGCACCTCATCGCGGAATGGCTGGCCGAGCATTACCCGGCGGCCCGTTTCATCCACCACCCTGTGAACCGCGGTATTTGCGCGACCCTGAACGAAGCGCTGGGGCTCGCGAAGGGCACGTACATCAGCATGACCGCCACCGACGACACGTGGATGCCGCACAAGCTGGCATCGCAGGTGGCGCTGGCGCAATCGCTCGATGCCGACACGGCCGTCATCTATGCCGACGCCGGGCAGATGGACGAGGAGGGCGAACCGCTGCCCACGCGCTTCATCGAAGCCCATGGCGTCACCGACCCGCCGCAGGGGTGGATTTTCGGCCGGCTGGCGAACGGTAATTTCATCCCCGCCATGACGACGCTGATCCGGCGCGACGCCCTGCTGGCCGTCGGCGGCTACGACGAACGCCTGAACTATGAAGACTACGACATGTGGCTGCGGCTCGCGGACCGTTATGCGTTCGCTTTCCAGCCCGACGTCGTGGCGCATTACCGCATCGTGGCCACGTCGATGGTGCGCACCGTGTTCGCCCAGCCGAGCGCCTGGTATCACCACACGAATTTCATGATCCGCCGCAAATGGTTGCGCTCGGGCCGCCTGACGCGGGAGCAACGGGTGCTGTGGGCCGACAGGATGTGGTGGGCGGCGTATGGACTGTTCGTCCTCAACGACCGGCGCGCCGCGTCCTGCCTGTGGCAGGCGTTCCGCCATTCCGGCCGGCCGCGCGCGGCGGTGCTGGCATTGACGTCCCGGCTCGGGGTGTCGCGCGCGCGGCTCGTGCGGCTGCGCCAGGCCGTGAGCGGGATGACCCGGGATACGCCGACCTGAGCGGGACGGCAAATTCGAACGGCAGCCACGGCCACGACCTTGTCGAGCCTTCCCACAATCGCGAATTGTTTCGCTGGTTTAATAATCTAACGGTAGTTTGTTGAACTAAGAATGACGTAATGCTGTCTAATGGGCTGGAGGATCCACATCATGTCTGCTCGTCTGCCTTGTCCTCCTGCACCAGGGCCGTTGGAAGCGTTTGTTGCGTAGTCCAAATCAGCTGGCCATCATGGCGCAATGCGCCAAGCACGTTGACCCGTTGCCGGTGCGCCAGCGGCGCCACGGACCGGGTTTCACCAATTCGGCTCCAGCCGTATTGCAATGAGGGATTCGGGCTGAAACCTGACTCGTCGAAGTACAGCAACTGGGCATCCCTTATTCCCAGGATATGTTGCTCGAACTATAGATGGTTCTGGAACGATCAATAATTTCGGTGAGGGCACTGGTTGGCTTCAGGGATCATATTCGCCATTTGCCAGCCCTATCAATAACGTGTGGCAAGGATTAACCGAAGATGCTATCAATGCTTGCTGATGCTCCAAATAGAGAAATAGAATGACTCTTTCAAAGTTGCGAACTCTTAATGGCTTTTTAGTGGCGCCTGGGGCACCTGCATTGGGGCTGTATTTGATTAATCTTTTCTTGGTATCACGACAGGAAGCCTTGCTTGGCGCGCTCATTCTTGCCGCATCGGGTTATTTGGCGGCTGTCTTTATTGGGCTGCCAATATATTTCTTCATGCGAAAACGGATGTTGACGGGGTTGGGGTCACATATAGTGTTCGGCGGGTTAGTGGGTTTATTTTTCTATTTGCTATCTTTCGGAATTTGGGGGATATCAAGCTATCAGTCCGCGCCAGAACATGCTGATGCATTGATCAGAAATTCGGCTGGAGCTGGGTTAACCGCTATTGCATACGCTTCAGTTTCTGGCGGCCTTTTCTGGTTAATTGCTGTTCGCGAGAGGATTAAAACTTCCGACTTCCCGTGAGCGAAAGCGATTTAATTTTAGTAAGTGCACTGCTTATCGCTATCTGCTTGGTTTGTAAAGCCCCAGCCGGTCGATTCGAGTGCGGGCATCCCCGCACCCCTTGGGCAACTGGTCACACAGCGCAACTACGTTGAGATCGCCAAGCCCGTCATCGGGGCTGCAACTTACGTGCAACCTGGATGCAACCACTTGCAACCCACTGCAACTTATTTGCAACCCATCTGCAACCTACGCAATTGGAACAACCCCCAAGATAGGCACGATAGATATGTTTACCGAATCCTGCGGATTGTAGTGGTCTAATAACGCCGGACACCTCGATAGGTGGATAATTCACCTTCAGAGGAGTTTACATGACAAGGCAACGCCGCAGTTTTGGCCCCAGCTTCAAGCCGGAGGTCGTCCGCGTGATCAAGGAACAGGGACTCAGTATCTCGCACATCAGCCAGACGATGGACATTGGCGTGACGGGCCATCCGACGTTGGTTGACGCAGTACGAAGCCGAGCAGGAAGGCCAGTCAGGAATCGACAAGCCGCTCACGCCGGAGCAGCAACGGATACGCCAGCTGGAACAGGAAAATCGTCAACTTCGTGGCGATGTGGAAATATTAAAAAAGGCGTCGGCCTTCTTTGCCCGCGAGCTCAAGTGACCCATCGGCTCATCGACGAGTTGCAGAAGAAGACCGTTCCTGTCGCGCAAAGCTGCCGGGTGCTCGGTGTAAGCCGATCCGGATTTTATGAAGCCAGGAGGCGCGCTGAGAAGCCGGCGATATGCAAAGCCGGCGTGCACGTGCGTGCCGCTTTTGCGGCCAGCGGACAAAGCTATGGCAGCCGGCGCCTGGTGGCCGCGCTTGCAAACCAGGGCATGCAGATTGGCCGTTACAAGGTGCGTAGTCTGATGCGCCGAGAGAGGCTCAAGCCAGTGTGGAAGCGCAAATTCGTGCACACGACCGACAGCAGGCATGCCCTTCCCGTCGCGCCGAACGTACCTGCCCGAGCGTTCAACCCGACAGCGCCAAACGTGGCTTACGCCTCCGATATCACATATATCCGGACCGGAGCCGGCTGGCTGTATTTGGCCGTTGTGCTCGATCTTTTCTTACGCAAGGTGGTGGGCTGGGCCATGGCCCCGACCATGCCAGCCAGCTTGGTCTGCGATGCCTTGCGCATGGCGGTCCAGCAGCGCCGTCCGCCGCTGGGACTGATCGTACATTCCGACCGCGGCAGCCAGTACGCCAGCGACCAGTATCAAGCCCTGCTGGCCGAACACGGCTTCGTGTGCAGCATGAGCCGCAAAGGCAACTGCTGGGATAACGCGGTCGCCGAACGGTTCTTCCTGAACCTGAAGATGGAGCGCGTTTGGCAACGGAACTATGCCAACCATGCAGAAGCCAAGTGCGATATCGCGGCTTACATCGTCGAGTTCTACAACAGCCAGCGCTTGCACTCGGTACTGGGAAATCTGCCGCCCACTGTCTTTGAACGGAATTTGGCAGCGAAAGAACCTATCGTCGTGTCCGAAATTACTTGACCACTACACAAGGCGCGTGGCGCAACGAATGTGGACGCGCGATCGAACCGGCGTCTACATCCGTCCACCTCGGCGGCACGGGCGTACGGCAGGTCGTCGTGACCAGTATCGATACCGTGTTTTATGGCCAGGCGGAGCGCCGCAACACGGTGCTGCAACGGAAGGGCGGGACGTGGAGCCGGCTGGCCGAATTGACCGGCATACTCGATGTCGGATCGGCGCGGACGCACGGATATCGCGATCTGGTGCTCGGCGGGCCGGGCTATTGTGGCAACGGATTGTATCGCTGGAACGGACGGTCTTACGACTACGCGTGCAACCAGGCGGACGATATCGACGCACCGCAACGCCGCGCATGCACGGCCGCGCCCAGCGGGATCAAGTGGTGCGTGCCGCTCACGACAGGCACGTGCGCGCACGAGACGAGTTTCGATTGCGATGCCGGGGCCCTGTCCATGATCGAGAAAACGATTTGCAGCAGGACGGGTCTCGTCGCCGCGACGACCCCGAGACCCTGGCGACGATCCGGTCGGTCCGGTTCGATGATTGACCAATTGTTCGCTGGAGCGAACCCTGCACCATCAGGGCCAATATTGCAATTTCGACCCTGATCGGGTCTGGCTGTGCTAGAATTCCGCGCGCTGCCCGGATGGTGAAACTGGTAGACACCCGGGACTTAAAATCCCGTGCCAGCGATGGCGTGCCGGTTCGATCCCGGCTCCGGGCACCAACATTCACTCTCGCCGTCAGCGGCGTCGAGCGGCCCGCAGCGCCTCAGCGCCCCATCGGATGCAAGGTCCGTTCGGGGCGTACCGTTGGGCGGGCCGCCCCGAACGGCCGCACGAGCGCCGCCGCCGCCGCCACCAGCACATGCGGCGGACGCGGCGCCAGCCGTCTTCCCCCAGGCCGCGTCAGCACACGCAATGCGACGTCGAACGCCACCCCGTCCTCGTGCAGCAGGCGGGCGGCGCGGGCAATGCCATGCTGCCGGCTGGCGTCCAGCACGGCCTCGATCAACATGGCGGAGATGCGGTCATGGCGTCGGTTCATCGTTCGTTCTCCGAAGGCTGGGACCGTTTCATTGTGCGCCGATCCGGCCGATGTTTCCATTCGACGTGCATGATGCGTGCCGGCCGGCGTCGCATGGTGTAGCATGCGGGGCGATACGCCCGCGGCCGCCGCGGCAGGGAACATGCAAGGACAGACTTTGAATATCACGATCAACGAGGAACTCCGCTCTTTCATCGATCCCCTCACGCCCGTCGAATACGCGGCGCTCGAGCGCAGCCTGCTGGCCGACGGCTGCCGCGACGCGCTCGTGCTGTGGCGCGACGTCCTGATCGATGGACATAACCGCTACGACATCTGCACGAAGCACGGCATCCCGTTCCGCACCGTCAACAACGACAAGTTCGACTCGCTGGAAGACGTCATGCTGTGGGTGATCGACAATAACCTCGCGCGCCGCAGCGTGTCCGACTTCCAGCGCGGCATGCTGGCGCTGCGCAAGAAGGAGATCGTCGCCGCGCGTGCCGCCCAGCGCGCCGCCGAGGCGCCGCCGGACCAGGCGGCACAGGAACCCGCCGACGATGCGGCCGACCCGCCGTGGAGCACCCGCGAAGACGTCGCGAAGGCGGCGCGTGTGTCGGCCAACACGCTGAGCCAGATCGAGCGCATCCGCAAGACGGCGGCGCCGGAACTGGTCGACGCCGTGCGCAGCGGGACGATTTCCGTCAGCGCCGCCGCCAGCGTCGCGTCGCTGCCGCCGGACGCGCAGGTCGCCGCCGTCGCCGGTGGGCGCAAGGAGCTGCAGCAGGCGGCGCGCCAGGTGCGCGAACAGAAGGCCGGCGCCAAGCCGAAGAAGGAGACCGTGCCCGATTCCCCGGAAGACCAGGTCAAGGCCCTGCGGGCCCAGGTCGGCGAATTGAAGGACCGCGTCGCCACCCTGATGACGGAAAACGAAGTGCTGCGCCAGAAGCTCGCCGCGCTCGGCGGCGCCTGATCGGGGAAAGACCATGACGATGTCCCGCGCGACCCCGGTCGCCATCGCCTGCGCCGCGCTGTTCGCGCTCGCCCAACCCGTGGCCGCATACGCCACGGCGCCGGCCGCCGCGCACACGCACGCCGCTGTCACGTCCGCCGAGCGCGCGCGTATGCAGGCGACAGCGCGGCGCGTGACGATCCTGCGCGACAAATGGGGCATCCCGCACGTGTTCGGCAAGACGGATGCGGACGCCGTGTTCGGCATGCTGTTCGCGCAGGCCGAGGACGATTTCAACCGCGTCGAGCTCAATTACATCAATGCGCTCGGGCGGCTGGCCGAGGTCGAGGGCGAGAAGGAGATCTGGCGCGACCTGCGCATGAAGCTGTACATCGACCCGGTCGAGCTGAAGGCAACCTACGCGGCGAGTCCCGCCTGGCTGAAGAAGCTGATGGACGCGTACGCGGATGGCCTGAACTGGTATCTCGTCACGCATCCGCAGGTGAAGCCGAAGCTGATCACGCGCTTCGAACCGTGGATGGCGCTCGCGTTCAGCGAGGGCAGCATCGGCGGCGACATCGAGACCATCGACCTGAAGGCGCTGCAGGCCTTTTATGGCATGGCGCCGGTACCCGCCGTCGCGCTCGCGGACAAAGGGTTCGATCCGGAGCCGCGCGGCTCGAACGGTTTCGCCATCGCGCCGCGCCTCACGGCCGACGGCCACGCCCTGCTGATGATCAATCCGCACACGTCGTTCTACTTCCGCCCCGAGATCCACATGGTGAGCGGCGAGGGGCTGAATGCGTACGGCGCCGTCACGTGGGGCCAGTTCTTCATCTACCAGGGCTTCAACGACCGCATCGGCTGGATGCACACGTCGGGCGGCGGGGACGTCATCGACGAATACCTGGAAACGGTGGACCGGCGCGACGGCAGGTTCGTGTACAAGTACGGCACCGGCGAACGGGACGTGCGCGCGAAGACGATCGCGCTGCCCTATCGAACGGCGGACGGCATGGCGAGGCGCACCGTCACCGCGTACTTCACGCACCACGGCCCCGTCATCCGCGCGCAGGACGGCAAGTGGGTCGCGGTGCGCATGATGGACGATCCGATGCACGCGTTGATGCAGTCGTACGGCCGCACGAAGGCGCGCGACTACGCGGCATTCCGCAAGGTGATGGACCTGCGCACGAATTCGTCGAACAACACGGTGTACGCGGACGCGGACGGCAACATCGCCTACTTCCACGGCAATTTCATTCCGCGCCGCGATCCGCGTTTCGACTGGACGAAGCCCGTCGACGGCAGCGACCCCGCCACCGATTGGAAGGGCTTGCACGCCGTCGGCGAGACGATCACGGTGTTCAATCCGGGCAGCGGCTACATCTCGAACACGAACAACTGGCCGTGCACGGGCTTCGGCGCGAGCAGCCCGGATTGTGCAAAATATCCGGCCTATATGTGGTCGCTGCCGCAGAATCCGCGCGGCGTCCACGCGGAACGTGTGCTGCACGATGCGCGCGACCTCACGCTCGATGGCCTCGTCGCGAAGGCCTACGACAGCTACCTGACGGCGTTCGAGCCGCTCGTCCCGGCCCTCGCCAAGGACTGGGAAGCGCTGCCGGACGGCGATCCGCTGAAGGCGCGGCTGGCCGACCAGGTGGCGCTGCTGCGCGGCTGGGACTTGCGCTTCTCGACGGCGTCCGTGGCGACGTCGCTCGCCGTGTACTGGGGCCAGGCCATGGTCGCGCAGGCATCAAGCCGTGCGAAGGCGCAGCGCGTGCCGGTGATCGACTTCGTGCAGACGCGGTCGACGCCGCAGGAGCGCCTGGATGCGCTGGCCCGCGCCAGCGACCGCCTGCAGTCGGACTTCGGCAGCTGGAAGACGCCGTGGGGCGAGATCAACCGCTTCCAGCGCCTGTCCGGCGCCGTCGACCAGCAGTACGACGACGGCAAGCCGAGCCTGCCCGTCGGCTTCACGTCGGCCAACTGGGGCTCGCTGGCGTCGTTCGGCATGACGGCGCAGCAGACGACCAAACGCATCTATGGCGACCGCGGCAACAGTTTCGTTGCGGCCGTCGAGTTCGGGCCCCGCATGCGCGCAAAAAGCATCCTGGCGGGCGGCGAGAGCGGGGATCCGGCCTCGCCCCATTTCGCCGACCAGGCCGCGATGTACAGCCGGGGCGAATTCAAGGACGTGCTGTTTTACAAGGAAGATATCGAGAAACAGCTCGAGCGCAAATATCATCCGGGCGAGTGACGCCGGCCGGCTGCCCTGGCGCCGCGCCATGCCGGATTGCTATAATCGGCGGATCGTACAACGGCATTCCAGGGCAGGACAGGGCAGTGGCAAAACTCTATTTCAGGTATTCGGCAATGAACGCGGGCAAGTCGACGTCGTTGCTGCAGGTGGCGCACAACTATGAAGAGCAGGGCCAGAAGGTCCAGCTGTACACGGCCGCCATCGACGACCGCTACGGCGTCGGCCAGATCACGTCGCGCCTGGGTCCGCAGCGCCAGACCGACGTGTTCGACAAGGACACGAACTTCCTGGAAAAGGCGCCGGCCGTGTCCTGCGTGCTCGTCGACGAAGCCCAGTTCCTGACGAAGGAGCAGGTCGTGCAGCTGCACCAGCTGGCGCAGGTGCGCGGCGTGCCCGTCATCTGCTACGGCTTGCGCAGCGACTTCCGCGGCGAGCCGTTTCCCGGTTCCGCGTACCTGCTGGCGCTCGCGGACGACATCGAGGAAATCAAGAACATCTGCACGTGCGGCAAGAAGGCGACGATGAACATCCGGGTCGATCCGGAAGGGCGCCGCATCCGCGAAGGGGAGCAGGTCAGCATCGGCGGCAACGAGAGTTACCGCCAGGCCTGCGGCCGCTGCTTCTATTTGGGCTGACCTCCACGGCCATGTCCTGGCTGGCAGGATGCACGACCCATCTGCCCGCCTGGGCCTGCGGCCTGGGCGAGATGCTGCTGTATCTCGTTCCGTCGCTGGCGCTCGCGTTCCTGATCTGGATGGTGACGCGGGCCCACCCCGTCTTTTTCCTGTTCAGCGCCGTCGGCACGTTCTGCCACGAGCTGGCGCATTTCGCCGTCGGCCTGCTGCTGGGCGCCGAGCCCGTCGGTTTTACCATCATTCCGCGCCGCAACGGGCGGACGTGGGAGCTCGGCTCCGTCTCGTTCGCGAACCTGCGCTGGTACAACGCCGCGCCCGCCGCGCTGGCGCCTTTCCTCGTGCTGCTCGTGCCCGTCGCCGTGGCGTGGTGGCGCACCCGGAACCCGTGGCACTTCGGTCCGGCCGACCTGGCGCTGACCCTGCTGCTGGCGCCGCAGTTCCTGTCGTTCTGGCCATCGCCCGTCGACTGGAAACTCAGCCTGCGCAGCTGGCCTTATCTGTTGATTATCGCGGCCGGCGGCCTGGTCTACTGTTGGTTTCAAACCAGTTTGTTTCGATTTGTAAAACCGTAGGCGGAGAGGCCCCTGCAAGACTTAAGCTCGGCTGAAGACGCGTACAAGCCGGCTCTGCGTCGCTGCGCTATCCTGTAGAATGGGTTGCATCCGCCGCTGCGTCGGCGCGACTGCCGGCCCTCCCGCCCAAGCAGTCGCTTGAATATTCCCGTCTGGAGAACCGAAGAATGAAGAAGCAGTTGTTGATGGTCGCGCTGGCCTTGGCCATGTCGGCCCACGTGGTCACGGCGCAGCCCGAAAAGGTAGCCGCGGTTGCCGCGGCCAAGACCGACACGGCCCCCATCGTCCAGCTCAAGCCATCCGCCGCCCAGACCCAGGCCGCCCTGTGGGCATCGCGCGTGCTCGCGCGCTACCACTACAAGGCGACCCCGCTGGACGACGCGATGTCCGCGAAGATCTTCGACGCCTACTTCAAGGCGCTCGACAGCGAGAAGCTCTACTTCACCCAGGCCGACATCGACAGCTTCGCGCCCGTGCGCACCAAGCTGGACGATGCGATCAACAACGAAGACCTGACCGTCCCTTTCCAGATCTACAACGTCTACCAGCAGCGCTTCTTCGACCGCATGACCTATGCGCGTGAGCTGCTGAAGGGCAAGTTCGATTTCAGCACGGACGAATCCCTGCAGATCGACCGCGAGAAGGCCCCGTGGGCGAAGAACGAGGACGAGGCGAAGGACCTGTGGCGCAAGCGCGTCAAGAACGACTGGCTGCGCCTGAAGCTGGCCGGCAAGGACGAGAAGGCGATCCGCGACACGCTGGACAAGCGCTACGAGGGCTACCAGAACCGCCTCAAGAAACTGAACAACGAAGACGTGTTCCAGATGTTCATGAACGCGTACGCGATGGCCATCGAGCCGCACACGAACTACCTGGGCCCGCGCTCGGCGGAGAACTTCGACATCGCCATGCGCCTGTCGCTGGACGGCATCGGCGCCGTGCTGCAGTCGCGCGAAGACTACACCGTGATCCGCGAGATCGTTCCCGGCGGCCCGGCGGATAAATCCGGCAAGCTGAAGGTGGGCGACCGCATCGTCGGCGTCGCGCAAGGCAATGGCCCGTTCACGGACGTGATGGGCTGGCGCATCGACGATGTCGTGCAACTCGTGCGCGGCGAGCGCAACTCGACGGTCCGCCTGGACGTGCTGCCGGCCGACGCCGGCCAGGACGGCAAGCACACGACGATCTCCCTCGTGCGCCAGAAGATCAGCATGGAAGAGCAGTCGGCCAAGAAGAAGATCATCGAGGTCACGGACAACGGCGTCAAGCGCCGCATCGGCGTGATCCAGCTGCCGACCTTCTACCAGGACTTCGAGGCACGCCGCAAGGGCGACAAGGATTTCAAGAGCGCCACGCGCGACGTGAAGCGCATCCTCGGCGAACTGAAGAAGGAGAAGGTCGACAACGTCCTGATCGACCTGCGCAACAACGGCGGCGGTTCGCTGATCGAGGCCGTCGAGCTGACGGGCCTGTTCATCGACAAGGGCCCGGTCGTGCAGCAACGCAGCGCCGAAGGCCGCGTCGAGGTCGAGAGCGACACGGATGCCGGCCTGGCCTGGGACGGTCCGATGGGCGTGCTGATCAATCGCGGTTCGGCGTCGGCGTCGGAAATCTTCGCCGCCGCGATCCAGGATTACGGCCGCGGCATCATCATCGGCGAGCCGAGCTTCGGCAAGGGCACCGTGCAGACGCTGATCAACCTCGACCGCTTCTCGCAGAACGACAAGATGAAGTACGGCGAGCTCAAGATGACGATCGCCCAGTTCTTCCGCATCAACGGCGGCACCACGCAGCTGCGCGGCGTCACCCCTGACATCCGGTTCCCGGTCACGTCCGATGACGACAACTTCGGCGAATCGTCCTACGACAACGCATTGCCGTGGGTGCAGATCAAGCCGGCGACGTACATGCCGTCGGGCGACCTGAAGGAGCTGTTCAACCCGCTGCAGAAGAAGCATGACGCCCGCATCGCCAGGGACCGCGACTTCCTCGACATCGAGCAGGACATCGCCGAAGCGCTGAAGGTCCGTAAGGACAACCTGATCTCCCTGAACGAGGACGTGCGCCGCAAGGAACGGGAGAAGCAGGAAGCGAAGGCCCGCCTGCGCGAATCGCGCCTGGCCGGCAAGGATGGCGGCGACGAGCCCGTGGCCGGCCCGGGCAGCAAGGAACAGCGCGGCAAGGTGCCGACGCCGACCAGCCCGAAGAAGACGAACGTCGTGCTGAAAGGCCCGGCGAGCGCGGACGACGGCCTGCAGGGCGACGAGCGCAGCCTGACGGCCGAACTGGCCGCCGAGAAGGCCGCCAAGAACGCCAAGGACGTGTACCTGCAGGAGGCTGCCCACATCCTGGCCGACGAAGCCGGCATGCTGAAGGCCGACACCCGGATGGCGTCGCGCGCGATGCCCTACATGTCGATGTTGAAACAACCTGCAACCGAGCGGTTATCAGAAATGAAATGATCGCCGGCTAAGTATTCATTCTTGCCGGATGGCTGAAGGCGAGGTTCCCCAGGGAGCCTCGCCTTTTTTTTATGCCGCGCAATTGAAAATTGTGTTTTTTTCAGGTGTGCTACATTAGCTCAGCAGTTAAATTAACAATAACTTTATGAACTGAGCAAGGAGTGCAATATGACAACTCGTTACCTCATCGCGGCGGCTCTCCTGATCGGGAGTGCATGCGGCGCCCAGGCAGAAGTGGTCTCGGGGACCCCATCGGGTTTCCTGTCCGGATGGACCGGGGGGAATGGCGCGGACGTGGTCGGTTCGGGCGTGCTGGCGAACGGCGTGAGCCTGGTCGGCGGCGCCGCCTACGGCAGCGGCAACCTGGCCGAGACCCTGTACCAGAAGGCCAGCGCCAGCGCCGGCCAGAGCGGTGCGCCCGTCAAACTGACGTATTCGCAGGGCATCGAAGGCACGTATCTGCTGAGCACGAGCAATGCCAAGCTGGCGGCGATGCTGGGTAACGGCATGGCGGTGGTGTCCACCAGCGACGGCAAGGTCGTCTCGGCCGGCCAGTCGGGCAGCGTGTCGGTCGGCTCGGGCGGCAATTTCGGCGGCAGCTTCGGTGGCGGCTTCGACGCCGGCACGGGCGGGGGCGGCGCGTCGGGCGGCGGCAATGCGCCGGGGTCCGGCGACGGCACGGCTGCGGCCGGCGGCGGTTCCACCAAGGGCGGCGGTTCGGCGAACGCGGGCAGCGGCGTCGACGGCGCCCCGTCCGGCAATTACAACAACGGGAACGGTGCGACGGTGATCACGCCGGCCGCCGGCGGCCAGGAGGGCGGCGCCATCGTGCAACTGCCGATCCCGGCGCAGAACAGCAATGCCGGCGGCAACGGCAACGGCGGCGGCCTCGGCGCCGGCCTCCCGGACGCCCCGGCAGCACCGGCAGCGGCCGTGCCGGAACCGTCGTCGATCGCCCTGATGATGGCGGGCATGCTGGGCGCGATGGGTATCGTCCGTCGCCGCAAGCGCTGATCGACGGTCCGCGCGACAACACGGACGCCCCCGCGCGCGCGGGGGCGTTTGCATTTCCACGCCGCGTTTCGCGCCGGTGATTTCAGGTACAATCTTTGGAACGGTCGTGCTTTTTTGGCCGCATAACAAAGGAGACAACATGGACCTGACCTATACCGGCGACGACCTGGCCTTCCGCGACCAGGTACGCGCCTTCCTCGAGGCCGAGCTGCCGGCCGACCTGCGCCACAAGGTTCACAACCACCTGCGCCTGCACAAGGACGATTACGTGCGCTGGCACCGCATCCTCGCGCGCCAGGGCTGGGTCGCGCCCGGCTGGCCGCGCGAGTACGGCGGGCCGGGCTGGACGCCCGTGCAGCGCCACATCTTCGAGGAAGAATGCGCCCGCGCCGGTACGCCGCCCGTGCTGCCGTTCGGCGTGAACATGGTCGCGCCCGTCATCATGGCGTTCGGCAGCGAGGAGCAGAAAGCGTACTACCTGCCGCGCATCCTGGCGTGCAAGGACTGGTGGTGCCAGGGCTATTCCGAGCCCGGCGCCGGCTCCGACCTCGCGTCGCTGAAGACGACCGCGGTGCGCGACGGCGACGCGTACATCGTCAACGGCCAGAAGACGTGGA
Source organism: uncultured Massilia sp. (assembly GCA_966211695.1). Lineage (GTDB taxonomy): Bacteria > Pseudomonadota > Gammaproteobacteria > Burkholderiales > Burkholderiaceae_D > Telluria. Next base: position 31,720 of record CBIHOW010000018.1, read on the forward strand.
CGACGCTGGCCCAGCACGCCGACATGATCTTCTGCCTCGTGCGCACCGACCCGACCGTGCGCAAGCAGGAGGGCATCTCGTTCCTGCTGATCGACATGCATGCGCCGGGCGTCACCGTGCGTCCCATCATCATGCTGGACGAAGACCACGAGGTGAACGAAGTCTTCTTCGACAACGTCCGCGTCCCGGCGGCCAACCTCGTCGGCCAGGAAAACCGGGGCTGGACGTATGCCAAATACCTGCTGGGCCACGAGCGCACGGGGATCGCGGCCGTCGGCCGGTCCAAGCGCGACCTGGCCCGGCTGAAGGAGCTCGCGCGGCGCGAGCAAAAGAACGGCGCGCCGCTGCTGCGCGACCCGCTGTTCGCGGCGAAAGTGGCGGACCTCGAGATCGAGCTGATGGCGCTCGAGATGACGGTGCTGCGCGTGCTGGCCCAGGCGGACAAGGCGCCGGGACCGGAAGCGTCCGTGCTGAAGGTGCGCGGCACCGAGATCCAGCAGCGGCTGTCGGAACTGATGGTCGAGGCGGCCGGCCCGCTGGCGCTGCCGTTCGACCCGGCCTACCTCGAGGGCGAACGCGAACACAGCGTCATCGACGACGATTTCGCCGCGCCGCTGCTCGCCCATTACTTCAATTTCCGCAAGACGTCGATCTACGGCGGATCGAACGAGATCCAACGCAACATCATCTCCCAGATGATCCTGGGCCTGTGAGGAAAGACATGGACTTCAACTTCAAGGAAGAGCAGCTGCAGCTGGCGGATGCACTGAAGCGCTGGATCGCGCGCGACTACACGTTCGAGGCGCGGCGCGCCATCGTGGGGTCGCCGGCCGGCGTTTCGGAAACGGCCTGGGCCACGCTCGCCGAGCTCGGCCTGACCGCGCTGCCGCTGCCGGCAGCGCAGGGCGGCTTCGATGGCGACGCCGTCGACATGTTCGTCGTGATGCAGGAACTCGGCCGTGGTCTCGTGGTCGAACCGTATTTCGCGACCATGTTCGGTGCCGAGTTCCTGCGCCGCGGGCGTGCGCATGAAGCGCTGCTCGAACGCGTGGCGGCGGGCGAGCTGAAACTGGCCTGCGCGCTGGGCGAGCGCCAGTCGCGCCACGACCTGCGCGACGTTGCGACGCGTGCCGTCCCGGATGGCAGCGGCTGGCGTTTGACTGGCGAAAAGAAGGTCGTGCTGCATGGCGCCCAGGCGGGCGTGCTGATCGTCTCAAGCAGGACGGCCGGCGCGCAGCGCGACGAGGACGGCATCACGCTGTTCGCCGTGCCGGCGGACGCGGCAGGTGTCGTCACGCGCGACGTGCGCATGCTGGACGGCCAGCGCGCGGCCGACGTGCTGCTGCGCGACGTGGGCGTGGGCGCCGATGCCGTGGTCGGTACGGCGGGCGAAGGCTGGACCATCCTGGAAGCGGCGGCCGACCATGGCGCCGGCCTGCTGTGCGCGGAAGCGCTCGGCGCGATGGATGCGCTGTTCGGCGCGACGCTCGATTACCTCAAGACGCGCCAGCAGTTCGGCGTGCCGATCGGTAAGTTCCAGGCCTTGCAGCACCGCATGGCCGACATGTACGTGCATCTGGAGCAGGCCCGTTCGATGGCGCTGCTGGCGGCCGTGCGCCTGGTCGATAATGCGCGCAACGCGGGCGACGCGCATGCGGCCGCCGAGCGTCGCCGCGCCGTCGCGGCCGCGAAGTACCGCGTGGGCCAGGCCGCCCGCTTCGTCGGCCAGCAGGCGATCCAGCTGCACGGCGGGATGGGCGTGACGGACGAGTTGCCGGCGTCGCATTATTTCAAGCGCCTGTCGACGATCGAGCTGACCCTGGGCGATTGCGACCACCACCTGGCCCGCTTCATCGCGCAGCCGGGGTTCCACGAGGACGAGGAGGCGGCAGCATGAAGGACTACTGGTACTTCGAGGATTTCGAGCCCGGCCAGGACATCGACCTGGGCACGCGCACCGTCACGGAAGACGAGATCGTCGCGTTCGCCCGGGCGTTCGATCCGCAGCCGTTCCACGTCGACCACGACGCCGCCGCGGCATCCATCTACGGCGGCGTGATCGCCAGCGGCTGGCACACGTGCAGAATGATGATGCGCATGGTGGTCGACGGCCTGATGAACCGGTCGGCCAGCATGGGCTCGCCCGGCCTGGACGGCGTGCGCTGGCACGCGCCCGTGCGCGCGGGCGACACGCTGAACGTGCGCTACCGGACCACGCAAGTAAAACCGTCCGCGTCCAGGCCGGACCGCGGCGTCGTCTGGTCGAAGTGGGTCGCGATCAACCAGCATGGCGAGACCGTGTGCACGGTCGAGGGCATGGGCATGTTCGGGCGTCGGCCCGGCGGGGAGCGGGATCATGGCTAGCGCGCTGCACGAAGTGACGGGGCTGGACGCGTTGCGGGCGCTCGTCGGTACCGAGCTGGGCCGCTCGCGCTGGTTCGACATCGGTCAGGACCGCATCGCCACGTTCGCCGACGCCACCGACGACCACCAGTGGATCCACGTCGACCCGGAACGCGCGGCGCGCGAATCCCCGTTCGGCGGCATCGTCGCGCACGGATTCCTCACCCTGTCGCTGCTGCCGGCCATGCTGGCCGACGTCCTCGTCATGGTCGACGCGAAGCTCGTCGTGAACTACGGGTTGAACAAGGTGCGCTTTCCCGCGCCGGTGCCGGCCGGCAGCCGCGTGCGCGCGGCGATCGTGCTGGCGGCGCTGCAGGATGAAAGCGGATCGAGCCAGTTGACGCTGGACGTGACGGTCGAGCGCGACGGCGGCACGAAGCCGGTGTGCGTGGCCGAATTCCTCGTGCGCCGTTACGCCTGAACGGCCAGTGACGGCCCGTTCAGGTCGTCCCTGCGAAGGCAGGGACCCAATTTGCGTGCGCCGCGTTCGCGCATGCAGAACTTGGGTTCCCGCCAAGGCGCCCGGCAAGGGCGGGAACGACGCTTGTGTCGAATGCAGCGAGGCCGCCTTACGCGATGCGGTCGGCGCCGCCCAGCCGGAAGCGGTTGCGCCCTTCGGCCTTCGCCTGGTAGAGGAGGGCGTCGGCCACCTGGATCAGGTCGGCCGGCAGACTGTGCTCGCCCGGCACCATGCAGGCGATTCCCATGCTGGCGGTCAGGTGTGGGGCCGTCGGCGACGCGGCATGCGGGATCGCCATCTGCTCCAGTTCCGTCATGAGGCGGTGCGCCACGCCGGTGGCGCCGCGCCCGTCCAGCTGCGGCAACAGGATCGCGAATTCCTCGCCGCCGTAGCGCGCCACGAGGTCCTGGGTGCGCGCGGCGGCGCGCCGCATCGCCGTCGCGAACTGCGCGAGCGTCGCGTCGCCGGCCTGGTGGCCGTAATGGTCGTTAAACAGTTTGAAGTGATCGATGTCGACGAGGATCAGCGCCACCGGCAGCCCCGCGCGGCCGCAGCGGCGCCATTCGGCGTCGAGGCGTTCGTCGAAGGCGCGGCGGTTCGCGACGCCGGTCAGCGCGTCCGTGAGGATCAGCGCGCGCAAGGCGTCGCGCTGGCGCTTGACGGTCAGTTGCGTGCGCACGCGGGCGCGCACGACGGCGGCGTTCACGGGTTTGCTGATGAAGTCGGCGGCGCCGGCGCCCAGCGCGCGCGTCTCGTCCTCGGGCGACTTCAGCGCGGTCACGAAGATCACGGGGATGTCGCTCGTCTCGGGCGCCGCCAGCAATTCCTTGCAGACGGCATACCCGTCCATGCCGGGCATCACGGCGTCCAGCAGGATCAGGTCGGGCTGCTGGGTACGGGCGATCTCGAGCGCGCGCGGGCCGTCCATCGCGAACAGCACCTCGTGCTCGTCCTGCAGGGCGCCGTGCAGGATCTGGATGTTCTCCATCGCATCGTCGACCACCAGGATGCGGCCGTTGACGGCCATGTCGGTCCAGCTCATGCATCCTCCTTCGTATCCAGTAGCGTCCGCACCAGCTGCGCCGCCTCCTCGAAGCGCAAGGTCGCGACCGCGTCCGCGAGCGGCGCCACCCGGGACGGTTCGAGCCGGGCGAGGGCGGGGCGCAGCGTCTCGAACTGCGCGATCGCTTTCATGTTGTTATTGTGGAGCAAATCCAGGAGCTGCGCCAACTCGCGCTGCAGGATAGCGCTATCTTCCGGCGCTGCGGCGGCCGCGGGAGTGGCTTCCGGTGCCGGGAGGTCGCGCGCCGCCTCCAGCACGATGGACAGCGCGGCGTCGAGACGCGCGAGGCGCAGCGCGAGCGCCGCCTCGTCATCGCTGCGCAGCGCCTGTTCCAGCTCCAGCGCCTGGCCCGCCACGTCCGTCGCGCCCAGGTTGGCGGCGACGCCGCGCAGGCGGTGCGCGGCCTGGCCCGCGCCGGTGCGGTCGCCGGCGTCGAGCAGGGCGCGGATGTCGGCCACGGCGCCGCCCTGCGAGCTTTCGAAGCGCTTGAACAACGCGGCGAAGCTGGCGAAATTGCCGCCGAAGCGGGGCAAGGTCGTCTTCAGGTCGACGCCCGGAATGTACGCCGGCACGGCCAGGCCGGCCGCGAGCGCCGACCGCGCGCCTTCGATGGGTGCCGCTGCCGGACGGCCGGTGATGCGGACCAGCATGTCCACCAGTTCGTCCACGTCGATCGGCTTGGCCAGGTAATCGTTCATGCCCGCCGCCAGCGCCCGGCGCCGGTCCTCGTCCAGCGCGTTCGCCGTCATCGCGATGATCGGGAGGCGATCGAGTCCCATGGCGCGGATCGCGTGGGTCGCTTCGAAGCCATCCATCACGGGCATCTGCAGGTCCATCAATACCGCGTCGTAATGGGTCGTGTTCTCGGCCAGCATGCTGACGGCAATGCGGCCGTTGGCGGCGAAATCGACGCTGGCGCCCGCGTGCACGAGCACGTAGTTCGCCACTTCCTGGTTGAGCAGGTTGTCTTCGACGACGAGCACGCGCATGCCCGCGAGGCGCCCGCCCAGCGGCGTCGCGCGGCCCGACGCCGGCGCCGGCGCGCCGCTGTGCAGTTCCGCCAGCACGTCGGCCAGGGCGCCCGGCGTAAACGGCTTGGCCAGCACGGCGTCGATGCGCAGGTCGGCGGCCAGCGCATCGAGGCGTTCCCGCTCCGGATCGGCCGCCATCAGCGCGCAACGGGGGAGTGCGATGGCCTGGTCGGCGCGCGCGAAGGCGATCACGGACGCGCCGTCCAGGTCGCCCAGCACGCTGTCGATGAACGCGAGGTCGAACGGGGCGGCGGCAGGCCCCGCGGTGCGCAGCAGCGCGAGCGTGTCCGCGCCGCTGGCCGCCGTCTCCACGTGCCAGCCGCGTGCCGCGAGCAGGGCGGCCAATGCGGCGCGGCTGCTGGCGTTGTCGTCGGCCACGAGGACGCGCAGCGGCGGCGTCTCCGCCTGTGCTGGCGCCGTGTCCGCCGCGATGCCGAACGGCGCAGTGAAGCGGAACGTGGCACCCCGGCCCGGCACGCTGTCGACGCACAGGTCGCCGCCCATCAGGCGCACGAGGCGGCGGCTGATGGCCAGGCCCAGGCCCGTGCCGCCATACTTGCGGCTGGTGGACGTGTCGGCCTGCGAGAACGCCTCGAACATGCGTTGCTGCTGCTCGGGCGGGATGCCGATGCCGGTGTCGCGCACGGTGAACGCCAGCGATCCCGGCTCCGCCGGTTCGATCGTCAGCACGACCTCGCCCTGCTCCGTGAACTTGATCGCGTTGCTGACGAGGTTGAGCAAGACCTGCCCGAGGCGCATCGGGTCGCCCACGAGGCGGCTCGGGACGTCCGGGTGGACGGCGAACACGGGCTCGATGCCCTTGTTCCACGCGCTCGTGGCGGACATCGCGGCGATGCTGGCCAGGACATCGTCCAGCGCGAACGGCGTCTGTTCGAGCACGAGCTGGCCCGCCTCCACCTTCGAATAATCCAGCACGTCGTTCAGCATCGACAGCAGGGATTTCGCGGCCATCTGCATGCGCGCCACGTAGCCCCGTTCGCGCCGGCCCAGGTCGGCCTCCTCGAGCAGGCGCGCGAGGCCGATGATGGCATTCATCGGCGTGCGGATCTCGTGGCTCATGTTGGCGAGGAATTCGCCCTTGGCGCTGCTGGCCGCTTCGGCCGCGCGCAGCGCTTCCTCCAGGCGCGACTGCGTGCGCTTCAGTTCCGTGATGTCCGCGTGCAGCATGTAGAAGCCCTGCACGCGGCCGTCCGCGTCGAAGTCGGGGATGTAGCTGCCCCAGGCCTGGATCACCTTGCCGGAACCCTTGCGGTGCAGCCGGCGTTCGAAGAACTGGCGTTCGCCGCGCAGCACGGCCTCCAGGTGCGGCATCACGTCGCGGATCTGGTCCTCGTCGATGAGTTCGACCATCGAGTGGCCGATGACGTCGGCGGCGTCGCGTTCCAGCCAGTCGAGATAGGGCTTGTTGGCGAAGCGGCAGCGCAGGTCCGCGTCCCAGTAGCCGACGAGGGCGGGCAGGTGGTCCGTCACGGTGCGGATCATGCGCTCGCTCTCTTCCAGCCGGCGGCTGGCGGCGCGCAGCGCGGCGGCCGTCTCCACGCGCGCCGTGATGTCGCGGATGGTGCCCTGCACGATGCCGCGGCCGCCGATGTCCACGCTGTTGAGCAGCACGTCGGCATGGAATTGCGTGCCGTCGCGGCGGCGGTAGATCCACTCGAAGCGGTTGCCGCCCGTGTCGAGCGTGCGGCGCATCGCCTCGTGCCATAGCTCGTCCGAGCGGCGGCCGTTCGGCTGGAACTCGGGCGAGCTGCTGGCCGGCGCCATCGCGAGGAATTCGTCCGCGCCCGCGCAGCCGAACAGGTCGATCGCCGCCTGGTTGGCGCTGATGAAGCCGGCCCCGTAGGCGATCAGCACGTGGGCGTCGCCCGAGCCCTCGAACAGCGCGCGGAACAGGACTTCGTTGTCGCGGTTGCGCTGCTCCTGGCGCTTGCGCTCCGTGATGTCGAGCACGACGGCGTTGATGCCGACCAGCTCGCGCTCCGGACCGTACACCGGGTAGTAGCTGCAGATCCAGTGGCGCATGATGCCCGGTTCCGCCGGCGATTCGCCGCTGTCCTCGACGTCGATCAGCGGCCGCCCCGTCGCCAGTACCTGGCGGTAGGGCTGCTCGATGTGGATACCGCGTTCGCCCAGCAGGTCGGGCAGGGTACGGCCGATGTGGGCGCTGGCCGGCAACGCGTTCACGGCCGCCAGGTAGTCGTTGATCATCACGATCTTCAGGCTGCGGTCGAGGAACGCGAGGCCGACGGGCGCCGTCGCGTACACGGTGGCCAGCATCGCGGAGGAGCGCTGCAGCTCGTTGGTGCGCTTGGCCACGAGCGATTCCAGGCCGGCGCGGTATTGTTGCAGCTCGCCTTCGACCTTGCCGAGCGCGCGCGCCACGGTCGCCGCCTCGCGGATCGCCAGCGGCGGGATCACGAGCGCCTCGCCGCGGCCGAGCGCGGCCGCCGGTTCGGTCAGGGCGCGCACCGAGCGCGCGATCGAGTCGCCGATGCGCCAGGCCAGGCCCAGGCTGATGGCCAGCATGACGGCGATCCACGCGAGCGTCGTGCCCGGATCGGGGCCGAGGATCTCGCGCGCCGCATGGCGCGGGAAGCCGATCGCCACCGCCCAGTCGTGGCCGAGCGTGCGCGCATAGGCCGAGTACATGGCCTGCGGACCGTGCGCCGTCAGCTCGACGATGCCGACCGCGTTGCGCCCCACCGCCCTGGCCAGGTCGGGATGCATCCTGTCCCCGATCCCGTGCGGCGTGTGGCCGCGGTAGGCGACCAGGCGGCGGTGGTTGTCGAACACGATCGCGCTCCAGCCATGCGGCAGTGTCTGGTTGGCCAGCAGTTCCTGCAGGCGGCGCGGGCGCAGTTCGACGGTGACGGCGTACGCGACCTTGCCTTCGCGCCAGACCGGCACGGTGATCGAGATCACCCACGGTTGCGTGGCGTCGCCCCGGTGCAAGCCGGACGTGAACGCGTCGCCGCTGGCGAAGACGGTGCGGATGTCATCTTCGTTGCCGCGCGGCGCCAGCACGCTGCCGAAGGCGTGGCGCGTATCGAGGAGGACTTTGCCGTCCGGCGCGCTGACCGCGACGGCATAGGCGGGAAACTCGGGCCGCAGCAGCCGGCGCGCGGCCGTGTGGAAGGCGGCCAGGTCGCCGTTGGCGAGATTGGCCTGGTTGGCCAGCGTGCGGGCCGCCGTTTCGCCGTTGGCGAGGTCGCGGTCGACGGCTGCCGCCAGCGCACGCGCGATCATCTCCGCATCCTCGGCGACGTGGTCCCGCTCGCGCTGGTCGGCGTCCCTGGCGAACACGAAGTAGCCGATCAGGATCGGCAGGGCGCACGCCAGCACGAGCGTCACCAGCTTGGCGCGTATGGAAGGGAGAGAACGACGTTGTAGCAACTGCACTGCCAGCTCCGCGGAATATGCGCAGCCCAGGCGCCTTGCGAGCATGGTAGCCCAGCGGTCCCGCCCTGTAAATTCGGGGTCAGAGCACATTTTCGCGCCACGGCCCAGGGCAAGTCCCTGATTTGCCAACGATTTGGCAGGACAAATTGCCCAAAAACGGGGTCTGACCCTGAATCTGGGCAATTGTGTTTGCGACCTTGCATGCCAGACAGGCATGGAGTCGCGCGGACGATACGTTTTGCCTTACGTAAAGTCATTCTCTAGGTTAATTTTTCGTTCCTCTGACATACAATGCGGGACTAGTCCTACATTGATCAAGAGGTGGTATGGCGCGGCCCGAAAAAGTCCGACTTGGCGAAATCCTGGTGCAACAAAAGCTGCTGTCGGAAGACCAGCTGAACCAGGCGCTTGCCGATCAGAAGCGCACGGGCCGCAAGCTCGGCCGCGTGTTCGTCGAGAGCGGCTTCGTCACGGAAGAGCAGATCTCCGGCGCGCTCGCGCGCCAGCTGGGCATCCCTTACCTCAACCTCAAGTTCTACAACATCAACCAGGATGTCGTGCGGCTGCTGCCGGAAACGCAGGCGCGCCGTTTCCGCGCGCTCGTGCTGGAAGACCGCGGCGAGACGATGCTCGTCGGCGTCTCCGACCCGACCGACCTGTTTGCCTACGACGAGATCGCGCGGCTGCTCAAGAAGGGCGTCGAGCTGGCCGTCGTCAACGAGACGGAAGTGCTGCAGGCGATCGACCGCATCTACCGCCGCACGGGCGAGATCACGGGCCTGGCGCGCGAGCTCGAACAGGACCTGGGCGACACGACCTCCGTCGACTTCAACACGCTGTCCGCCAACTCCGGCCTGGAAGAAGCGCCGGTGGTGAAGCTGCTGCAGTCGGTGTTCGACGACGCGGCCCAGGTGCGCGCGTCCGACATCCACATCGAGCCGCAGGACGGCCGCCTGCAGATCCGCTTCCGTATCGACGGCGTGCTGCACCTGCAGACGGAAGCCGACATCAAGATCGCGACGCCGCTGGCGCTGCGCCTGAAGCTGATGGCGGACCTGGACATCTCGGAAAAGCGCCTGCCGCAGGACGGCCGCTTCGCGGTCAAGGTGCGCAACCAGCGCATCGACGTCCGTATCTCGACGATGCCCACGCAGTACGGCGAATCCGTCGTCATGCGTCTGCTGAACCAGGTCGGCACCACGTTGCGGCTCGATGCGATCGGCATGCCGGCCGCGCTCGTGGAGCGCTTCCGCGCGATCGTCCAGCGCCCGAACGGCCTCGTGCTCGTGACGGGACCGACGGGTTCCGGCAAGACGACCACGCTGTACAGCGCCCTGGCGGAGCTGAACTCGGTCGAGAAAAAGTTGATCACCGTCGAGGACCCGATCGAATACCGCCTGTCCGGCATCAACCAGGTGCAGGTCAACGACAAGATCGACCTGAGTTTCGCGCGCGTGCTGCGTTCCGCGCTGCGCCAGGACCCGGACATCGTGCTCGTCGGCGAGATGCGCGACCAGGAGACGGCGCAGATCGGCCTGCGCGCCGCCATGACGGGCCACCTCGTGTTGTCGACCTTGCACACGAACGACGCGGCATCGACCCCGCTGCGCCTGATGGACATGGGCGTGCCGCGCTACATGGTGAGCGGGTCGCTGCAGGCCGTGCTGGCGCAGCGTCTCGTGCGCGTGATCTGCGAAAGCTGTTCCGAACCGTACCAGCTGCCGGCGCCGGAACGCGCCTGGCTGCGCGCCGAACTGGGCGACCGCGCGGAAACCGTGCCGTTCTTCCACGGGCGCGGCTGCTCGCACTGCAACGGCACGGGTTACCGCGGCCGGACCGGCGTCTATGAACTGCTGGAGATGACGCGCGCCGTCAACGAGGCCGCCAACCACCCGGACCCGTCGCACTTCCTGAAAGTGGCGCATGCCGAGATGCGCGGCGAGACCTTGCGCCGCAGCGGCGTGCGCCTCGCGATCCAGGGCCGCACGACGGTGGCGGAAGCCATGCGGATCAGCAACCAGATGGAAGACTGATAAACGCCCATGCCGTTCTTCGCCTACAAAGGCCGCAACGCGCGCGGCGAATTGATGCAGGGGGTGCTGGAAGGCGCCGACAGCGCCGCCGTGGCCGACCAGTTGTTCGGCACCGGCGTCACGCCGCTCGACATCACGCCGACCAACCGCAAGGCGACGACGCCGGGCAACGCCGCCGGCGCGGACGAGAACCTGTGGCAGCGCCTGACGCGCAAGAAGGTCACGTCGATCGACGTGCAGCTGTTCAGCCGCCAGATCTACACGTTGCTGAAATCCGGGGTGCCGATCATGCGCGGCCTGGCCGGGCTGCAGGAATCGGCCACGAATAAAAGCTTCGCGCGCGTGATCCAGGACCTGCGCGAATCGCTGGACGCGGGCCGCGAACTGTCCACCGCGATGCGCCGCCACACGGAATGCTTCACGCCGTTCTACCTGTCGATGGTGCGCGTGGGCGAGATGACGGGCCGCCTGGAAGAAGTCTTCCTGCGCCTGTTCGACCACCTGGAATTCGACCGCGACATGCGCGAGCGCGTAAAGACGGCCATGCGCTATCCGACGTTCGTCATCATCGCGATGATCGCGGCGATGGTCGTCGTGAACGTGTTCGTGATCCCGCAGTTCGAAAAGGTCTTCAAGAGCTTCCACGCCGAGCTGCCGCTGATGACGCGCATCCTGATCGCGACGTCGCGTTTTACCGTCGACTACTGGCCGGTGATGCTCGGCGGCGCCGTGGCTGCCTTCTTCGGCTTCCGCGCCTGGACCCGCACGACGCCGGGCCGCCTGGCGTGGGACCGCTACAAGCTGCGCTTCCCCATCGCCGGCAAGATCATCCACAAGGCGACGATGGCCCGCTTCGCGCGCAGCTTCGCGCTGTCGATCCGCAGCGGCGTGCCGATCGTGCAAGCCCTGTCGGTCGTCGCGCAGACGGCCGACAATGCCTACCTGACCATGCGCCTCGACCAGATGCGCGACGGCGTCGAGCGCGGCGAAAGCATCCTGCGCACGGCGACGAACGCGCAGGTGTTCACGCCGATCGTGCTGCAGATGGTCGCCGTGGGCGAGGAATCGGGCTCGCTCGACGACCTGATGGACGAAATCGCGCAGATGTACGAGCGCGAGGTCGACTACGAACTCAAGACGCTGTCCAGCCAGATCGAGCCGATCCTGATCACCTTCCTCGGTGCGATGGTGCTCGTGCTGGCGCTCGGCATCTTCCTGCCGATCTGGGACCTGGGCAAGGCTGCCCTGCATCACTGACGAGGAACGCGATGAATCGATCCGGGACACCACGTGGCTTCACGCTGTACGAATTCGCGATCGTCGTCGCCATCACGGCGACCCTTTCCACCATCCTGCTGCACCGCCTGGACGGCTACCGCCGCGCGGCCGAGGACGCGGCGGCACGCCACACCGTGGCCGTGCTGCGCACGGCGCTGCAGGCCGAGGCGGCCCGCCATCCCGAAACGCTGGCGGCGCTCGCCGGGCAGAATCCGATGCGCCTGCTGGCCCGTCCGCCGGCCGATTATCTTGGCGAATTCGCACTGCCCGAACAGGGCCGTGTGGCACGAAACGGGTGGGTGTTTGACCCACGCGACAAAATCCTTGTCTATTTGAGATCAGAACGCGAATCTTTTGCCTCCGGCAAATCGAAATTGCCTACGTTCAAGGTAGAATTAACCCGAAATCCTGCTGACGCAGGGAAACAAATGATGAGCCTGGCCCTGAATGAAGTCGGTGCGCAAGGCGGTCGTTAATACCAAAACCCACGCGGCCGGGCGCCGCACCTTAATCGGAGAGAGCATGAAAGTAACCATCAAGAACAATGCGCAGGGCGGCTTCACCTTGATCGAATTGATCGTCGTGATCGTGATTCTGGGCATTCTGGCGGCGACGGCGCTGCCGAAGTTTGCCAGCTTGGGCGGTGATGCACGCGTGGCCAGCCTGAATGCCGCGAAAGGTTCGCTGGCCGCGACGGCTGCGATGGCACATGGCAAGTTTTTGGCGAATACGAGCTCGACGGCATTGACCTCGTTCAATGCGGAGGGTGTGACGGTTTCTTTGACGACCAATGGTTATCCGACCGCGGCGCAGACGACGGCTGATGCGGCCGGCCTTACCACCAGTGACTACCAAGTATATCTGCCGGGCAGCTCGGGCACCAATCAGCCGTCGCCGGATGGCAACTCCATCGCCATTGTGCCGAAGAGCCTGGTCGGAACCACGAATGCCACGAAGTGCTATCTGCTGTACACGATCACGACTACGGCGGCCCCGACCATCGCGCTTCCGACCACTGCCACGCCTGATAACTGCACCTGATAGTTTGTTTCGACCGAGTTAGATCGGGCGCATGAGATCGGGACTGCGATATGCGGTCCCGATTCTCGTTTACGCAGGGGAAATCGGGGTGAATGCAGCGTATTGACCACACCCCTTGGTAGTTCCACACGGAAAACCAGAAATATTCTCTCCAAGTAAAAATTTGGTATCGGATTTTTCTACCGCTTGAATATAATCAAGCCTCTATCGCATCTATCTCGACCAAGTCACGGATAACCATCGCCACGCATGGGTTTTTTCAGTAAAGCACAGAACAATGCAGCCTGGCTGGCCATGGTGCCGCAGCGCGACGGGATCGCGGCGGCCAGCGTGCGCCGTGGCGCGGACGACGGCGCCAAGCCGGCCGTGACCCACGCGGTCTTCTTCCCCGGCACCCCGTCCGCCGACAGCCTCGAAAAGGCCGCGAAGGAGATGCACAGCGCGAGCCATCGCTGCACGACGGTGCTGGCCGGCGGCGACTACCAGTTCATGTCCGTCGAATCGCCGAACGTCCCGCGCGAAGAATTGAAAAGCGCCATGCGCTGGCGCCTGAAGGACATCCTCGATTTCCCCATCGACGACGCCACGTTCGACGTCCTCGACATCCCGCTCGACCCGAACGCCGTCGTGCGTCCGCAGCAGAGCGTGTTCGCGATCGCGGCCCGCAACAGCATCGTGTCCGCGCGCCAGAAGATGTTCAACGCGGCCAAGGTCAAGCTGCGCGTGATCGACATCCCCGAGATGGCCCAGCGTAACGTGTCCGCGCTGCTGGAGCAGGACGGGCGCGGCATCGCGCTGCTGTCGTTCGGCGAGGACGGCGGCCTGTTGACCGTGTCGTGGCGCGGCGAACTGTATCTGTCGCGCCGCATCGACGTGACGCTGTCCATGCTCCTCGACGAAGACCACGACCGCAAGCACCAGGCGTTCGACAAGATCACGCTGGAGCTGCAGCGTTCCCTCGACAACTTCGAGCGCCAGTTCTCGTTCATCAGCGTGGCCAAGCTCGTGCTGGCGCCGACCGGCGCCACGGGCCTGGACGAATACCTGTCGAGCAACCTGTACACGCGCGTCGAGACGCTCGACCTGGCCGACGTGCTCGACCTCGAACGCGTGCCGGACCTGGCCGACCCGGGCCGCCAGCAGCGCTTCTTCGTGCCCATCGGCGCCGCGCTGCGCGGGGAGGAGGCCGCAGCATGAGCCAGCAGATCAACCTCTTCAACCCCGCTTTCCAGCCGCAGAAGAAGATCTTCTCGGTCAATGCGATGGCCGCCGCGCTGGGTACGCTGGTGCTGGTCCTCGTCGGGACGGGCGTCTACGCGAAGGTGCGCGTGAGCCGCCTCGAGACCGACGTCGCGCGCGGCGAAGAGAAGGTGCAGGCCGCGCAGAAGCGCCTGGAAGCCGCCGCCGCCGAATTCGCGCCGCGCGCCAAGGACGGCCGGCTCGAGGCGGAGCTGGCCGGGGCCCAGTCCGAGCACGATGCGTTGCGGCGCGTGGCCGACGTGATCCAGCGCGGTGACCTGGGCAATACCGAAGGCTATGCCGAATACTTCCGCGCGCTGGCGCGCCAGAGCGTCGACGGCCTGTGGCTGACGGGCGTGACCATCACCGGCGCCGGCACCGAAATCGCCGTGCGCGGCCGCGCGCTCGACCCGGCGCTCGTGCCGGGCTACCTGGCGCGCCTGCGCAATGAACGCGTCCTGCAGGGCAAGCCGGTGGGCAGCATGCAGATCGGCCAGGCGTCCACCGTCAAGGTGCGCGGCGCCGACGGCAAGGACACGGACGCTCCCGCGCCGTACGTCGAATTCAGCCTGCAGTCGGCTGCCGCGTCCGCACCGGATGCGCAGGCCGCCATCGGAGGCGTGCGATGAAGCGCCGCTGGCTCCAGTTCAAGGCGCGCGTGGAAGCGCTGCAGCCGCGCGAACGCATCATGGCGTTCGGCGCCGCCGTCGTCGTGCTCGTGTTCCTCGCGAATACCTTCGTGTTTGCGCCCCTGTCGCGCAAGGAAGCCGCGCTGCGCTCGACCCTGCAGCAGCACACCATCACGCTCGGCGGCATCGCGGCCGACATCGAAGGCAAGGCACGCGCCTACGGCAACGATCCGAACGAGGCGCTGCGCCAGCGCCTGGGCGAATTGCGGGCCGAGACGGCACGCACGAGCGAGGAACTGCGCACGATGCAGAAAGGCCTCGTGCCGCCGGAACGCATCGCGCCGTTGCTGGAATCCATCCTGCGCGCGAACGGGCGCCTGAAACTCGTGTCGCTGAAGACGCTGCCGGTGACGACGCTGGCGGACGGCTCGACGCCGGCGCCGGCCGCACCCGCGAACGGCGCGCCGCCGGCCCCGCCGGTCCCGCCGGTCGTCGTGAAATCACCCGACCTGCTGTACCGCCACGGCGTCGAACTGACGGTGCGCGGCAGCTATCTCGACATGGTCGACTACATGCAGGCGCTGGAGACGCTGCCCACCCAGCTGTTCTGGGGGAAGGCGCAGCTGGATGCGGAAGAGTACCCGAACGTGCGCCTGACCCTGACGCTGTACACCCTGAGCCTGGACCCGAAATGGATGAAGCTGTGATGCCGACGACGATGAAACCGGCCCTTGGCGCCGCATTCCTTGCACTGCTGCTGGCAGGCGGCGCGCATGCGCAGCCCCTGCAGGACCCGACCAAACCGCCCCCGGCGGCAACGCCGGTCGCCGCCGGGCCGCTGGCCGCGACGAGCGGTCCGCAGCTGCAATCGATCCTGATCGGGCGCGCGGCGGGCGGGCGCCACGTGGCCGTCATCGACGGCGAGACGGTGCGCCAGGGCGAGAGCTTCCGCGGCGCGAAGGTCGTGCGCATCCGCGAGAACGAGGTGGAACTGGTGCGCGGCGGCGAACGGCAGGTGCTGCGCCTGTACGCCGAAGCCGAAGGCGGCATCAAGGGCGACCACGCCGCCACGGTCACCGTGCGGCGCTGACAAAGGATGAGGATGAACGACAAGCGTATTCCGATGCGTTCCATGGCGGCTGTCACCGCCGCGCTGCTGGCGCTCGTTGGGCTGGCCGGCTGCCAGACGACGCCCAGCTCGACCACCTACGACAACATCAAGGGCGAGGTGGCCGGCGCGAGCAAGCGTCCGGCCGCGGCGCCGACGGTCGACGCGGCCGTGGCCGACGCGCTGCTGCCGCCGGCCGCCGCGCTGGCCACGCAACTGCCGAAGGCGCGGCCCGCGCTGGAAGAGCGTTTCAACGTCTCCTTCAACAACGTGCCGGCGCAGCAGTTCTTCCGCTCGATCGTCGCGGGCACGCGCTACAACATCCTCGTGCATCCGGACGTCGCGGGCACCATCACGGCGAACCTGAAGGACGTGACCCTGCCGGAGACGCTGGACGCGATCCGCGAGATGTACGGCTACGACTACAAGATCGACGGCACGCGCATCTCGATCAAGCCGCTGACGATGCAGACCAAGATGTTCCACGTGAACTACCTGGTCGGCAAGCGTGCGGGCATGTCGAGCACGCGCGTGTCGTCGACGTCCGTTGCGAACGCGGTCAACAACGGCAACGGCAACGGGAACAACAATAACAATAACAACAACCAGGGCCAGAACCCGTTCGGCAACAACGGCAACAACCAGAACAACAACGGCAACAACCCGAACGGCCAGAACGGCGGCCAGATGGACAGCACGGACGTCGCGACGATCTCCGCCAACGATTTCTGGGGCGACCTGAAACTGGCCATCGAGGCCATCGTCGGATCGAAGGAGGGCGGCCGCAGCGTCGTCGTCAGCCCGCAGTCGGGCGTGCTCGTGATCCGCGCGATGCCGGACGAGCTGCGCAACGTGGACGCCTACCTGAAAGCCACGCAGCTCGCCGTCGACCGCCAGGTGATCCTGGAAGCGAAGATCCTCGAAGTGGAGCTGAACGACAGCTACCAGAGCGGCGTCAACTGGGCCTCGTTCGCGTCGATCCGCAGCGGCCATGACAACCGCGTGTCGGGCGGCCTGATCGCGCCGGGCGCCACGCTCACGCCGCTGCCGTTCGGCGGCGGCCAGCCGGCCACGATCACGGACCCGAGCACGGGCCTGTCGGCCAGTAGCGGCTTCTCGCTGTCGAATGCGGCGGGAGCGGCCGGTTCGATGTTCGGCCTCGCCGTGCAGACGGCGAACTTCGCGGCGCTGATCTCGTTCCTCGAAACGCAGGGCACCGTGCACGTGCTGTCGAGCCCCCGCGTGGCGGCCGTCAACAACCAGAAGGCCGTGCTGAAGATCGGTACCGACGAGTTCTACGTCACCGGCGTGCAGACGACCACGAACTCCACGACGACCGGCAACGTGACGTCGCCGAGCGTCACGCTGCAGCCGTTCTTCTCCGGCGTCGTCCTCGACGTCACGCCGCAGATCGACGAGAAGGGCAACATCCTGCTGCACGTGCACCCGTCCGTGAGCCAGGTCTCGACGATCAACAAGTCCGTCAACCTGGGCACGGCCGGCAGCCTGAACCTGCCGCTCGCGGCATCGGCCACGTCGGAACTGGACAGCATCGTGCGCGGCCAGAACGGCCAGGTCGTCGCCATCGGCGGCTTGATGCGCCAGGCGTCGACGGCGGACGATTCGCAGATTCCGGGGACGGGCAGGGTGCCGGTATTGTCGTCGCTGTTCGGCGCGAAGAAGCGCGTGAACCAGAAGCGCGAACTGGTCGTGCTGATCAAGCCGACCATCGTCGAAGGCATCAACAACTGGAACGACGACCTGCTCGACACGAACCGCCGCATCGAGCAGCTCGACCCGCGCACCCGGGGAGGCCGCTGAATGTACACGGCCCACTTCGGCCTGCGCGAGCTGCCGTTCGGAATCACGCCCGACACCAGCTTCTTCTTCGGCGCCCCGCATTCGCAGGAAGCCCTGAACACGCTGCTCGTCGCGGCGCGCGGCGGCGAAGGCTTCATCAAGATCACGGGCGAAGTCGGCACCGGCAAGACCCTGTTGTGCCGCAAGTTCATGGCGACGCTGGGCCCGGAATTCGTCACCGCGTACATCCCGAATCCGTACCTCGAACCGCGCACGCTGATGCTGGCGCTCGCGGACGAGCTGGAAGTGGGCTACGACAAGGACGCCGACCAGCACCAGGTGCTGAAAGCCATCACGCACCGGCTGCTGCAGCTGGCGGGCGAAGACAAGCGCGTGCTGCTGTGCCTCGACGAGGCGCAGGCGATGCCCGTCGAGACGCTGGAGGCGCTGCGCCTGCTGACGAACCTGGAGACGGAAAAGCGCAAGCTGCTGCAGATCGTCCTGTTCGGCCAGCCGGAGCTGAACCGCAAGCTGGAACTGCAATCGATCCGCCAGCTCGCCCAGCGCATCACGTTTCACTATCATCTCGGTCCCTTGAGCCGCGACGACCTCGATTACTACGTGGCGCACCGCTTGCGCGTGGCCGGGTATGATGGGGCGCGCCTGTTCTCGCGCGGCGCGGTGTCGCGCCTGTACGCCGCCAGCGGCGGCGTGCCGCGCCTCGTCAACATCCTCGCGCACAAGGCGCTGATGCTGTGCTATGGCCAGGGACGCCAGCAGGTCGCGCGCGCGCACGTGAGCCTGGCCGCGCGCGACACGCTCGCCACGAGCAGGCGCCGCCTGTGGCCGTGGGCCGCGTCGGTGCTTGTCCTGGCCGGTGCCGCGGCGGGACTGGCGTGGGCGCTGAGCCATTGACGGGGAGCCGGAATGAGCCTGATTAACAAGATGCTGCAGGACCTGGACGCGCGCGGCACGCCGAAGGACGGCGACCTGCCGGGCCAGGTGAAGCCGGTCGCGCGCGAGCCGTACCGGTTGAACCGGCGCGCGATCGCGGCGGGTTGCGTCGGCGCGGTGGCCGGCGTGGCGCTTGCCTGGCTGGGTTGGACGCAGTGGCACCGCACGCCGAAGCCGGCACCTGCCGCGCCGGCGCCCGTCGCCGCCGTCCAGGTGGCGCCGGTGGTGACGGGCCCCGTGCAGGCCGCGCCCGTGGTGACCGGGCCGGTGCAGGCGCCTGTCGCGGCACCGGTGGAAGCAGCGCCGGCGGCCGTCGAAAAGACGGAAGACACGCAGGCCCCGGCCCGGATGACGCGCGCGGAACGCAAGCGCCTCGCGGCGCAGCGCAAGGAAGAGAAAGCGGCGGCACGCAAGGCGGAGAAGGTGGCCACGGTGCGCGCAAAAGACGTCGCGCCGATGGAGCCGGACAGCGCCGAGGCGCGCGAGGCGCGCCGCGCGATGGCGCAGGCGCTGGCCACGCGCGGCAAGTCCGCGAAGAAGACGTCCGCCGCGATGCTGGCCGCCGCGCGCGCGGCCGCGCACGACGACGCGGCGCCGAAGGGCAAGCGCGGCGCCCAGGGCCGCCAGGAGACGGGCGCCCAGCGCGCGGAGGGCGAATACCGGCGCGCGCTCGCGAGCCTGCAGGAAGGCCGCATGACCGAGACCGTCGCCGCGCTCGAACAGGCGCTGAAGTACGAGCCGACGCACGAGGCGGCGCGCCAGACGCTGGTCGGCCTGCTGATCGAGGCGAACCGCAACGACGAGGCGATGCGCCAGCTGCAGCTGGGCCTCACGCTGGACCCGCGCCAGCCCGCGATGGCGATGCTGCTGGCGCGCCTGCAGATCGAGCGGGGCGGCAACGGCATCGACACGTTGACGCGCACCTTGCCCTACGCGGGCAACAATGCCGACTACCACGCGTTCCTGGCGGCCGCGCTGGCCCGCCAGCAGCGTCACCGCGAAGCGGCCGAGCAGTATCACCAGGCCGTGCGCGCCGTGCCGTCGAACGCCGTGTGGTGGATGGGTCTCGGCATCTCGCTGCAGGCCGAGAAGCGCAACGGCGAGGCGCTCGACGCATTCCAGCGGGCCCGCGCGAGCGGCGGATTGTCGCAGGAATTGCAGGGGTTCGTGGAGCGCCGCATCCAGCAGCTCGCACGCTGAATCCAACGTGCCGTCAACGTAGGGTGGGCACGTGGTGCCCACCCTACACGTTCGCGAGGCGTTCGAGCGCCCCGTTGAGCGTCTCGTCCTTCTTCGCGAAGCAGAACCGCACGATCCCGGACTCCGTCGGCTTGCTGTAAAAGGCCGACACCGGGATGGCGGCCACCTTGATCTCGCGCGTGAGCCACTGCGCGAATTCCGATTCCGACAGATCCGAGATCCCGTCGTAGCGCACGCACTGGAAATACGTGCCGTCCGCCGGCAGCAGCGTAAAGCGCGTGCCCGCCAGCCCCGCGCGGAACAGGTCGCGCTTGCGCTGGTAGAACGCGGGCAGGTCGCGCCACGGCGCCGGGTCGCGCATGAAGTCGGCCAGGCCCGCCTGCATCGGCGTGTTCACGCTGAAGACGTTGTACTGGTGGACCTTGCGGAACTCCGCCATCAACGGCGCCGGCGCGGCCACGTAGCCCACCTTCCAGCCCGTCACGTGGTACGTCTTGCCGAAGCTCGACACGACGAACGCGCGCTCCGCCAGCACGGGATGGCGGCTCACCGACGCATGCGGCTGGCCGTCGTAGACCATGTGCTCGTACACCTCGTCCGACAGGATCAGGATGTCCGTGCCGGCGACGATGTCCGCCAGCGCGTCGAGGTCGGCCTGGCGCAGGATCGTGCCCGTCGGGTTGTGCGGCGTGTTCACGACGATCATCCGCGTCCTGCTCGTGACGGCCGCGGCGACGGCGTCCCACGGCACGCTGTAGCCGCCGGCGTCCACGCGCATCGCGACGGGCACCGGCACGCCGCCGGCCATCGTGATCGACGGCTGGTAGCTGTCGTAGCAGGGCTCGATGACGATCACTTCGTCGCCCGGATGCACGGCGCACAGGATGGCCGTGATGATGCCTTGCGTGGCGCCGGCCGTGACCGTGATTTCCGTATTGGCGTCGTAGGCGTGGCCGTACAGCGCGGCCAGCTTGGCGGCGATCGCCTCGCGCAGCACGGGCAGGCCGGTCATCGGCGCGTACTGGTTGTGGCCGGCGCGCATGGCGGCGTCGACGGCGTCCAGCAGGCGCGGATCGCAGTTAAAGTCGGGGAAGCCCTGCCCCAGGTTGACGGCGCCGTGCTCGTTGGCGAGAGCGGACATCAGGGTGAACACGGTGGTGCCGACGGCCGGCAGGCGCGATTGAAGGACGGGTGTGGTCATGGTGCGAACGGGTTCGATGGGGAGTGGATCATTCTACCGTGGCGGGGGCCTCGGTCTTGACCCAGGCGTCGGGCGTCATGATGCGGAAGAGGTTCTCGCGCGCGGCGCGGCGGGCCAGCTTGAGCAGGGCCTTGTCCTTGGTGACGAGCACGGCGGCATCGGCATCGCGGGCGATCTCGAGGAATTTCTGGTCGTCGCGGTCCGTGCAGACGGGCAGGCGCAGCGCGCGCGACGTGGGCGCCACGACCTCGATCAGGGCATCGAAGGCCGCCTCCGCCTGCGGCCGCGTCGCGTCGTCGAGCGGCAGGTGGGAATAATGCAGCACGATCCGGTATTCGTCGCGGCAATCGGCGCGGGTGACGGCGCGCACCTTGCCGGACTCCAGGGCGGCGAGCAGGGGCGCCCAGCGCGGGTCGCGGAAAACGAACAGGTCGAGGCAGACGTTGGTGTCGATGACGATGGGTTTCGCTGAAGCAGGTATCATGTCAGCAATTTTACCCGCTGTACGTGTTTCATAATTAAATGCTGATCGTTCTCTCGCCTGCCAAGTCCCTCGACCTCGAATCGCCGCCCACCACCTTTGAGCGCACGACGCCCCGCTTCATCGACGATGCCGCCGAACTCATCCGCGTCCTCAAGCCGAAATCGCCGGCCGAGATCGGCGCGCTGATGGATATCTCGGACCCCTTATCGGTGCTGAACGTGACCCGCTACGCCGACTGGCACCCGGACCACACGGGCGCCCGCCAGGCCATCATGTCGTTCGACGGCGACGTCTACACGGGCCTGGCCGCACGCACGCTCGACGCGCGGGCGCTCGGCTACGTGCGCGACCGCGTGCGCATCCTGTCGGGCCTGTACGGCGTGCTGCGTCCGCTGGATGCGATGCATCCGTACCGCCTGGAGATGGGCACGCGCCTCGCGAACCCGCGCGGCAAGGATTTGTATGCCTTCTGGGGCGAGCGGGTGACGGCCGCGTTGAATGCCGACCTGAAGGACGCGGGCGCACCGGTCCTCGTGAACCTCGCGTCGGAAGAATACTTCAAGTCCGTCAAGCCGAAGCTGCTGGACGTCCCGGTGATCACGCCCGTGTTCGAGGACTGGAAGAACGGCAAATACAAGATCATCTCGTTCTTCGCCAAGCGGGCACGGGGCATGATGGCGCGCCACGCGGCCGAGCAGGGCATCACGGACGTCGAACGCCTGAAGAATTTCGACGTGGACGGGTATGCGTTCGACGCGAGCGTGTCGACGGACAAGGCGTGGGTGTTCCGCCGGCGCATCGAAGGCTGACTGCTCGACAATTCGGGGTCAGATCCCATTTTTTGGCACGAGCCCCGGAGCAAGCTTTATGTGCGGGGCAGCCACCTCGAAGCGCCTTGTGTCGGGGGCGGGCGCGACGGCCTCCTTGCCGGACGTGGAGCAATGTCGTTTGGTAAATTGACCCGAAATGTGCTCTGACCCCGAATTTACTCCGCATCTAGAAAAATGCCCGCTTGGCGCGGGCATCGTCGGTGTCACTGCACGGCGTCTTTCGGCGCCGGTTTCGGGCCGGCCTTGGCCCAGAACTTCCACCACGGCGCGTCGCCCGAGCCCTTGCCGCCCAGGAAGCGGCTGTTCGGGTAGTTCATCGTGAAGATGCGCTGCGTGTCGTCGCGCAGGTCGAACATGCCCAGCTTGTCGTAGCAGCGGATCATGATGAACAGCGCTTCCTCGCGCGCGGGGGCTTCGCTGAACTGCGTGACGGCGCCCTGGGCGCGGTTCAGCGCGGCCAGGTAGGCGCCGCGGCGGTAGTAGTAGTTCGCCACGTGCACTTCGTACTGCGCCATCGCATTGATCAGGTAGTTCATGCGGGCGATCGAGTCCGGCGCGTATTTGCTGTTCGGGAATTTGTCGACCAGTTCCTTGAACGCGGCAAACGCTTCGCGCGTCGCCTTCGGATCGCGCTCCGTCGGATCCTGGGCATAGATGAAGCTGAGGAAGCCGATCTGGTCGTTGAAGTTGATCAGGCCGCGCAGGTAGTACATATAGTCGACCTGCGGGTGGTTCGGGTGCAGCTTGATGAAGCGCTCGACCGCGGCCAGCGCCTCGGCCTGGTCCTGTGCCTTGTAGTGCGCATAGGCGATTTCCATCTGCGCCTGGGCGGCGTAGGTGCCGAACGGATAGTTGGATTCGAGGCGTTCGAACAGCTTGATCGCGGCTTCGTAGTGGCCGCCAGCCATTTCCTCCTGCGCGTCAGCGTATAATTTCGATGCTGACACGTTCTTGTTTTCGTCGGATCTTTCCGGTAACAAACCGCAAGCTGACAAACTTAGCAGAACGCTAGTCACGACTAATACAGACAATTTTTTTTGCATAAGCTCTTATTGCAAGAAAGTTTTACCGAGATTCAACGAACGGCTGATTATAGCCGATGGGACTGACGTGATATTAACTGCTGCGCCGAATTCGGCGGAAAACCTTTTCGACCCCGACCTGGACGAGGACCTCGACGCCGAGCTCGACGCCGGCACGGGTGGCCCCGACTACTCCCCGATCACCCTGGAACTGGGCCCCGAACACTGCGGCCAGCGGTTGGACAAGGTCGTGGCCGGACTGGTGCCCCAGTTCTCGCGCAGCCGCCTGCAGCAGTGGTTCGACGAAGGCCACATCACCGTCGACGGCAAGCCGGCGAAGGGCAAGGGCACGGCCTACGGCGACGAGACGGTCACCGTCGTGCCGCAGCCGGCGCCCGAGGACACGGCCTACACGCCGGAAGCGATGGAACTGGACATCGTCCACGAGGACGACGCCATCATCGTCATCAACAAGCCGGCAGGCCTCGTCGTGCATCCGGGCTCGGGCAACTGGTCCGGCACCCTGCTGAACGGCCTGCTGCATCACTGCCCGCAACTGGTGTCCGTGCCGCGTGCCGGCATCGTGCACCGCCTCGACAAGGATACGAGCGGCCTGATGGTCGTCGGCAAGACGCTGGAGGCCCAGACCGACCTCGTGCGCCAGCTGCAGGCGCGCACGGTGAAGCGCGAATACCTCGCCCTCGTGTGGGGCACGCCGCGCGCCTACGGCACCATCGACTCCGCCATCAGCCGCGACCCGAAGGACCGCGTCAAGATGGCCGTCTCGAACAGCCCGCTCGCCAAGCCGGCCATCACGCACTACGAATTGCTGGAGACGGGCGAGCTCGACCGCCGCCCGGTCAGCCTCGTGCAATGCCGCCTGGAGACGGGCCGCACGCACCAGATCCGCGTCCACATGCAGTCGCTGGGCTACAGCCTCGTCGGCGACACCGTGTACGGCAAGCAGCACCTGCGCCAGTTCTTCCACCGCCAGGCCCTGCAGGCGCGCCGCCTGGGCCTCACGCACCCGGTCACCGGCGAGCACATGGAGTGGGTCGTCCCGCTGGCCGACGATTTCGCGGAACTTCTGGAACAGGCCGGAATCGAAGAACCGGAAGCGATCTGATGGTGGGATCCGATCTGCAGGACGCCGATCTGATCCATCCCGCGACCCAGTGGCCCGACCTGCCTGACGCGTTCGGTTCACTGGCCACGACGCGCCGCGGTGGCGTCAGCATGGGCCCGTACGGTGACGCGCTGGGCGGCGGGGGCCTGAACCTGGGCCGGCACGTGAACGACGATCCGGAGGCCGTCGAGGCCAACCGGGTGCGTCTGCGCGCGCGCTTGCCGGGCGCGCCCGCGTGGATCGCACAGGTGCACGGCGCCGACGTCGTCGACGCGGCGACCGTCCAGCCGGGCGGCCCCGTGCGCACGGGCGACGCGAGCATCGCGACGGTGCCGGGTATCGTCTGCGCCATCCTCACGGCCGATTGCCTGCCCGTGCTGTTCGCGGACCTGGGCGGCAAGGTCGCGGGCGCCGCGCATGCGGGCTGGCGTGGATTGGCTGGTGGGGTGCTGGGGCAGACCGTCGCGGCCATGCGCGCGGCCGGGGCGGGCGAGATCACGGCCTGGCTCGGGCCCGCCATCGGCCGTGACGCGTTCGAAGTCGGTGCCGACGTGTTGACGGCCTTCGAGGCCGCGTTGCCCGGACAGGTGGAGGATGCGTTCGGACCATACCCTGGCCGGCCGGGCAAGTATCTGGCTGATATTTACCTGTTGGCACGTCGCATGCTGGCCCGCGACGGGGTCACGCGCGTCCATGGCGGCGATCGCTGCACGGCGACAGAGACCGACTGGTTTTATTCCTATCGCCGCGATGGCGTCACGGGCCGGCAGGCCAGTCTCATCTGGTTGAAATAAGAGAGCGTTCAGTGCCCGGCTGCGCCGCCATCGGCATCGGGCACATGGCTTGCCGCGGGCACGACCGGTGTCCCGTCAGCCGTCTTCAGGGCCGCCTGTGCCGCACGGGCGCGCCGCCGTCTTGATCCCGCAAGGTAAAAAACGAGTGAGAATGGCAACACGCCGTAGCCGAAAAAAGTCATAATGCCGCCAACCACAGTCGGCTCCGTCGCCGCCATCAGGGTTACGACGTACATCCATCCTATGGCTACGATCCACATGCGATGCTCCGGTTGCTGTCGATAAAACGATTCTACACAATGGACGCCTTATGAATACGCCTGATGCTACCCCGCAGATGCTTGCCGCACCCTGGATGGCGCCGTTCGCGCAATTCACCGATCCCTCCGCCTGGCAGTCCTGGATGAAACTCCCCGACGGTGCCGACGGTTCGGCAGCGTTCGCACCGGTGGCCAAGATGCTGGGCGATATCGGCGCCGGGCTGTCGCAGGGCAAGCTGGAAGCGCTGCGCGACGATTACCTGCAAAAGGCGATGAAGCTGTGGCAAGACTTTGTCACCGGCAAGCTGCCGTCGTTCAGCGACCGCCGTTTTTCCGCGCCCGAGTGGACGGCGAACCCGATGTCCGCGTACAGCGTCGCATCTTACCTGTTGAATTCCGAATTCCTCATGGCGCTGGCCGAGGCCGTCGAGGCGCCGCCGCGCGACAAGCAGAAGATCCGCTTCGCCGTCCAGCAGATCGTCGACGCGATGTCGCCGGCGAACTTCCTGGCGACGAACCCGGAAGCCCAGCAGAAAATGATCGAGACCAAGGGCGAGAGTCTCACGAAGGGCCTGCAGAACATGCTGGCCGACCTGCAAAAGGGCCGCATCTCGCAATCGGACGAATCCGCGTTCGAGGTGGGCCGCAACGTCGGCATCACGCCGGGCACGGTCGTGTTCGAGAATCACCTGTTCCAGCTGATCCAGTACACGCCGACGACGCCGACCGTGCACGAGGTGCCGCTGCTGATGGTGCCGCCGTGCATCAACAAATACTACATCCTCGACCTGCAGCCGGAGAACTCCCTCGTCCGCTACCTGGTGGAGCAGGGCAATACGGTGTTCATGCTGTCGTGGCGTAATCCGGACCAGAGCCTGGCCGGCACGACGTGGGACGATTACGTGGAGCAGGGCGCGATCCGCGCGCTGGACGCCACCCGCGCCATCACGGGCCAGGATAAAGTGAATGTGTTCGGCTTCTGCGTGGGCGGCACGATTGCCGCGACAGCCTTGGCCGTGCTGGCCGCGCGTGGTAAGAAGCCGGCCGCCAGCCTCTCCCTGTTCACGACCCTGCTCGACTTTTCCGACACGGGCGTGCTCGACGTGTTCGTTGACGACACCCAGGTCATGCTGCGCGAACAGCAACTCGCGCGCGGCGGCCTGATGCCGGGACGCGACCTGGCGACGACGTTCTCGGCACTGCGCCCGAACGACCTCGTGTGGAACTATGTCCAGCAGAACTACCTGAAAGGCAAGACGCCGCCCGCGTTCGACCTGCTGTACTGGAATGCCGACAGCACGAACCTGCCGGGCCCGATGTATTGCTGGTACCTGCGCAATACCTACCTCGAAGACAAGCTGAAGGTGCCGGGCGCGCTGACGGTGGCCGGCGTCAAGGTCGACCTGGGCGCCATCGATTGCCCGACCTTCCTGTACGGGTCGAAGGAAGACCACATCGTGCCGTGGGAAGCGGCGTTCGCGTCGATGGGCCTGCTCAACCCGAAAAAGCCGAAGAACAACCGCTTTGTCCTCGGCGCGTCGGGTCACATCGCCGGTGTGATCAACCCGGCGTCGAAGAACAAGCGCAGCTACTGGGTCAACGAGGGCGGCAAGACGCGGCCGAAGACGCCGGCCGACTGGAACGCCGGCGCCGTCGAGAAGAAGGGCAGCTGGTGGCCGGAATGGGCGAAATTCCTCGTCGAACACGGCGGCAAGGAGGTCGCGCCGCCCGCGCAGCCGGGCAATGCGCAGTATCCGGCGATCGAGCCGGCGCCGGGGCGTTACGTCAAGGCCAGGGCCGATTGACGAGGCCGCGGCCGCGTTGCGAAAAAAATCATTCAGTTGCTCAGCGAATAATTGCTGCACCTGCGTTCGCAACGTGGTATTTTTAGCGGATATCCTGTTGGAATCGGAGACGCCGCGGGAGATCCCCGCGGTCGCCGCATAATAAATGCGCTACGGCGCTGTACATGGAAATGAGATGAGTAGTGTCAAAAAAAGCACTGAACGCCTGATCAAGAAATATCCGAATCGCCGGCTGTACGACACCCAGACCAGTTCTTACATCACCTTGTCCGACGTGAAGCAACTCGTGCTCGATTCCGACGAGTTCACGGTCGTGGATGCCAAGACGAACGAAGACCTGACCCGCAGCATCCTCCTGCAGATCATTCTCGAAGAGGAAGCGCACGGCGTGCCGATGTTTTCCAGCGGCGTGCTGGCCCAGATCATCCGCTACTACGGCCACGCGATGCAGGGCATGATGGGCTCGTACCTGGAAAAGAACGTGCAGGCGTTCACCGACATCCAGAACAAATTCGTCGGCTCGGCCACGGGCGCGATGGAAGGCAAGCCGTTCAGCACCGAGATGTGGACCCAGTTCATGAACATCCAGGGCCCGATGATGCAGGGCATGATGAACAACTACATCGACCAGAGCAAGAATTTGTTCCTGCAGATGCAGGAGCAGATGCAGAGCCAGAGCAAGGCGATGTTCGGCGCGTTCCCGTTCGGCGTGCCGCCGGAAAAGAAATAATAAACCCGTCATCCCCGCGCAGGCGGGGATCCAAGTTTGCATGCGCTCCCGCAGCGCTTCAAAAATTGGACCCCTGCCTTCGCAGGGGCGACGTGCGAAGGCCATCGATTTCCCTCCGCCCCCGCTTCCTGTACAATCGCGGATTGCCCCGAATTTTTGCCGCAATCCGACAAATGCAAGAACTCCGCCGTAACCCTCTCCCTGCCACCTCCGACGCCGCCGGCAATGCCGTTCCGCCTACGCCGGCCGCGCCGAAGGTCGGTTTCGTCTCGCTCGGCTGCCCGAAGGCGCTCGTCGACTCCGAACAGATCCTCACGCAGCTGCGCGCGGAGGGTTACGAGACCGCCAAGTCGTATGCCGGCGCGGACCTCGTGATCGTCAACACCTGCGGCTTCATCGACGCGGCCGTGCAGGAATCGCTGGATGCGATCGGCGAGGCGCTGGCCGAAAACGGGAAAGTGATCGTCACGGGCTGCCTGGGCGCCAAGAAGGATGCCTCCGGCAGCGACATCATCACCAAGGTGCACCCGAAGGTGCTCGCGGTGACCGGTCCGCACGCCGTGGCCGAAGTGATGGAGTCGGTGCACACGCACCTGCCCAAGCCGCACGACCCGTTCATCGACCTCGTGCCGGACCACGGCGTCAAGCTCACGCCCAAGCACTACGCCTACCTGAAGATTTCGGAAGGCTGCAACCACCGCTGCAGCTTCTGCATCATCCCGTCGATGCGCGGCGACCTCGTGTCGCGTCCCATCCACGACGTGCTGCAGGAAGCGGAGAACCTGTTCAAGGCGGGCGTCAAGGAACTGCTCGTGATCTCGCAGGACACGAGCGCCTACGGCGTCGACGTCAAGTTCCGCACGGGCTTCTGGAACGGCCGCCCCGTCAAGACGCACATGACGCAGCTGACGGAAGCGCTGGGCCAGATGGCGAAACAGTACGGCGCGTGGGTGCGCCTGCACTACGTGTACCCGTATCCGCACGTGGACCAGGTGATCCCGTTCATGGGCGAGAACGTCGTGCCTTACCTCGACATCCCGCTGCAGCACGCGCACCCGGACGTCTTGAAGCGCATGAAGCGCCCGGCCAGCGGCGAAAAGAACCTCGACCGCATCCAGGCCTGGCGCAAGATGAACCCGGACCTCACGATCCGCTCGACGTTCATCGCCGGCTTCCCGGGCGAGACGGACGCGGAATTCGAATACCTGCTGGACTTCCTGAAGGAAGCGCAGATCGACCGCCTGGGCTGCTTCGCGTACTCGCCGGTCGAAGGCGCGACGGCGAACGACATCGCGAATCCCGTGCCGGACGAGGTCAAGGAAGAGCGCCGCGCGCGCGTGATGCTGCTGCAGGAAGAGATCTCGGCGCAACGCCTGCAGGCGAAGGTCGGCAAGACCATCCGCGTGCTCGTCGACGAAGTGGGCCCGCGCGAAGCGGTCGGCCGCTCGGCTGCGGATGCGCCGGAGATCGACGGCGTCGTCCACATCAAGCGCGCCCTCACGCCGGGCAAGGCCAAGCCGGCCGTGGGCGAGTTCATCGAGGTGGTCGTGACGAAGGCGGATGCGCACGACCTGTGGGCGACGGTCGCCTGATCGGCCCTGACGCGGAGGTAGCGACGTGACGAAGAAGTCCATCCAGACAACCCTCACTCACAGCGACTACCGCCCGCCGGCCGGTTTCGCCGCCTACCCGACCCCGATTCACCACGCGTCCACGGTCCTGTTCAAGGACGTGGCCAGCCTGCGTGCGGGCGACTGGCGCACCAAGCAGGCCTATACCTACGGCCTGCACGGCACGCCCACGACGTTCACCCTGGAAGCGCGCCTGGCCGCCATCGAAGGCGGCACGCACTGCCTGCTGGCGCCGTCCGGCCTCGCCGCGATCTCGATGATCCTGCTCGCGCTGTTGAAAGCGGGCGACGACGTGCTGCTGCCCGATAACGTCTACAATCCGACGCGCGAACTGGGGCGCTGGCTCGCGAGCGATTTCGGCGTGTCCGCGCGCTTCTACGATCCGCTCGTGGGCGCCGGCATTGCGGACCTCATCCAGCCGAACACGAAGCTGATCTGGACGGAGGCGCCGGGTTCCGTGTCGATGGAAGTGCCGGACCTGCCCGCGATCTGCGCGGCGGCGAAGGCGAAGGGCATCCTCGTCGCGCTGGACAACACATGGGCCGCGGGCCTCGCGCTGCGCGGCTTCGACGTCGGCGCCGACATCGTCATGCAGGCGCTGACGAAATACCAGTCGGGTGGCTCTGACGTGCTGATGGGCGCCGTGATCACGCGCGATACGGCCATCAACGACCGCATCGCCGCGTCGCACATGCGCCTCGGCATGGGCGTGGGCGCGGACGATGCGTACCTCGTGCTGCGTGGCCTGGAAACGATGAAGTTGCGCTTCGACGCGCACGACGCTTCCGCGCGCAAGGTAGCGCAATGGCTCAAGGGCCGTCCCGAAATCGCGAAGGTGCTGCATCCGGCATGCGAGGACTGCCCCGGCCACGCCGTGTGGAAGCGCGATTTCACGGGCGCGGGCGGCCTGTTTTCCGTGGTCTTCGACGCGCGCTATACGGGCGCGCAGGTCGACCGCTTCGTCGACGCGCTGGAACTGTTCGGCATCGGGTACAGCTGGGGCGGGACGCACAGTCTCGCCGTGCCGTACCGGATGCAGGGGATGCGGCGCAACTGGCCCGACACGGGCCCGCTCGTGCGCTTCAACGTCGGCCTCGAAGGGACCGACGATCTCATCGCGGATATCGAGCAGGCCCTCGGCAAGCTGTAATCACACCGGCATCGCGCGGTTGTTGTTCAGGTCGAGGAAGCCGCGGATGATCCGGTACGCCATCCACACCCATGCGCCCGCACCGACCAGCCAGGCGATCGGAATCCCGATGATCGTAATGGCGAGTACCACCGCGACGACCATCCAGACCAGGTAGAACCAGAACGACCGGATCATCCACGTGTGGTGGCTGTACACCATCGTCCCGGCCGTGTCCGGCCGCCGGATGTAGTTCACGATCAGCACGAGGATCGACAGCATGCCGAGCGAAAAGAAAAAGGTGAGCGCGTGCGCCACATACAGGATGCGGGCGAACTGCTTGGCATCCTCGAGGCCGTGTTCGTAGACGAGTTCCTGGGCCATGGTTTCCCCGCTAAATCAGAAGTAGTAACCGATATTAGCATTGAACCGATGACCGGACGATCTGGAACCACCTCCCGCGGCGAGCGCGTTGCCGAACCCCGGCGACAGATACGGCTCATTCGTTGCATTCGCCACGTCGACGATGACCACCCAGCCGCCCGACGAGAACGTCACGCCCGTCACGTTCTGGTAGCTGTCGGCATAGCCGGCCGCGGATTTCACGAGGCGGCTCCAGTCGTTGTAGACCACGAAGTTGCCGAAGGGGCCGATCGAACCCGGCAGTTTGTAGGTGACGTTCGCGATGTCGATATGCCCCCGGGATGCAAGCCGGTTCGTGAAGCCGTATGCACCGATGATCACGCAGTCGCGATCGCATGCGCCATACCAGTTCCCGGCGACCGAGCCGTCCCCGTCGAAGCTGTTCACGTAGCGGATGGTCTCCAGCTGGACGCCGAACCGGCCGAATTCCGCCGACGCGTGCAGCGCCCCGGCCCGGCGGTTGCCGCCGGCGAGCGCCGGATTGGTCGCCGCCAGCCGGCCCGCCAGGACGGAGCCGCCGATCTCCGCCTTGCCGCCCGCGAACGACAACGGGTGGGCCAGCCGCGCCACGAACGTATTTCTCTCTTCGCGACCATAGCTTTTCATCAGGTGATTGCTGAACCGGACAGAATCCAGTCCGTCGAGCTCGCCGGTGCTCCCGGTCCAGGACAGCAGGTGGCGGCCGTCCGACGGGAAGAAGCCGACGCTCGCGTTCAGGCCACCGATGCTGCGCCGGTATTGCACGCCCATCGCATAGGTGTCTTCGTAGCCGGCATACCACGCCATCGATTCGAAGAAGTTGTTCGACGCATAGGGCAGCAGGCCGAACGGCATGCGCTCCTGTCCGACGTGGAGTTCGCTCTTGTCCGCGAACCGGTAGCCTGCCCACAGGTATTCGTTGAACAGCATGTCGGCGCCCCTGGCGGCACCCGTCTGGCGGCTCGTGTAGTGGTAGTAGCGCTCGCGTCCCGCCGCGAGGAACCGGCCGTCGTCGTATTTGAAGCCGAGGCGGGCGGTGTCGAATTCGGGCGTCCATTTGCGCTGGTCGTTCCAGCTGAGCGCTTCCACCCACATCCTGATCGCCCCGTCGAATTTCAGGGCCTGCGTCGCTTCCTGTGCGGAAGCGCCCAACGCCGATAACACGAGGCAGGCGCCCGCGATGGCGCATTGGAGGGTCCGGTTACGCATGGATCTGCTTCCTCGTGGCGTCGGCTTCGATGCGGAACTCGCCGACCAGGGACACGAGCAACTCGGCCTGCTGGTGCAGGCTCTCCGCGGCGGCGGCGGCCTCTTCGACCAGCGCGGCGTTCTGCTGGGTGGTGCCGTCCATCTGCGCGATGGCCTGGTTGACCTGGGCGATGCCGTTGCTTTGCTCGGCGCTGGCGGCGCTGATGTCGACGACGATGTCGGTGACGCGGCGGATGCTCGCCAGGATCTCTTCCATCGTGCGGCCCGCCTCGCCGACCAGGGTGCTGCCGGCGCCGACCTTCTCGACGGAATCGCCGATCAGGGCCTTGATCTCCTTGGCCGCCGAGGCCGAGCGCTGGGCCAGGTTGCGCACCTCGCCGGCGACGACCGCGAAGCCGCGTCCCTGTTCTCCCGCGCGCGCCGCTTCGACGGCCGCGTTCAGCGCCAGGATGTTCGTCTGGAAGGCGATGCCGTCGATCACGCCGATGATGTCGACGATTTTCTGCGACGAGTCCTTGATCGAGCCCATCGTGTCCACCACCTGGGCCACCACGGCGCTGCCGCGCGCGGCGATCTCGGACGCGCCCTGCGCGAGCTGGTTGGCCTGGCGCGCGTTGTCGGCGTTCTGCCTGACGGTCGAGGTCAGTTCCTCCATCGACGCCGCCGTTTCTTCCAGCGCGCCGGCCTGCTGCTCCGTGCGGGCCGACAGGTCGGCGTTGCCCCGGCTGATTTCCGTGCTGGCCAGCGCCACGTCGTCCGAGCTGCGGCGCACGCGGGCCAGCACGTCCTGGAGCTTGCCGACGAATTCGTTGAAGCCGCCGGCGATCTGGGCCAGTTCGTCCTTGCCCTTCACGTCGAGGCGCGCGGTGAGGTCGGCATTGCCGCCGGCCAGGCCGGCCATGGCCTTGCCCAGTACGCGCAGCGGCTTCGTCAGGCGGTTCAGCACGGACACCAGCACGGCCGCCGCCGCCGCCGCGCACAGCACCGACACCAGCAAGGTATAGCGGAGCAGGTCGCGCGCATCCGCGGTCACCACCTTCTGCGGGAAGCTGAGCTTGATCGCCCACGGCGCGATGTCCGGGTGCAGGTGGACCGGTTGCAGCAGGTGTTCGTCGCCCTTGGCATCCACGTATTCGTAGGATGCGCCCTGGCGAATGGCGTCCAGTCCGGCGGCCGGGATGTCGTCGGCCTTCTTGCCGGTGAGCGCGGCGTCCGGATTGCTCGCGTACAGGCCGCCGTTCGACACGAGCGCCAGGCGGCCGCCGTCGATGACCTTCAATCTGGTCAGGATCTCGCCGAGCTTGGCGAGGCTGAAGTCGGCGCTGACCACGCCCCGGAACTGGTTCTTGACCATGATCGGCACGTTAATGGATGTCATCGCGACATCCTTGCCGTTGATCGGATAGGTATGCGGTTCGGTCAGGTAGGGCCGCCCGGTGTTTTTCGGGATGTCGTACCAATCGTTGCCATGGGGCTTGTCGAGGAACACGATGGGTTCCACATGCAGGCCGCCCGACGCGTCGCGCGAGTAGTAGGGCATGGCGCGCCCCGTGTCGTCGTACTCGGGCTTCTTGCCGGCGTATTCGCTGTCCTTGCCGTCGAGTGCATTGGGTTCCCAGGTGACGGTCGAGCCGTTCAGGTCGTCCGAGTCGAGCAGGGTCGCCTTGACCATCTCGTTGATCTGGTCGCGGGTCAGCGCCATGTCGCTCGTGCGGGTGGCGCGCATGGCGCGCGCGTGGCCGAATGCGGCCGCCAGGTTCGCCGTCATGCGCGCCTGGATCGTCGCCGCGGCTTCGCGCGCCGTCGTGCGCGCCAGCTTCATGCTCGATTCCTCGGCGCTGTGGCTGCTGCGGATGCCGATCACGGTCGATGTGGCGGCCAGGCTGAGGATCACGAGCACGGTCGCGGTCAGGCAGATCTTGGCGTTCAGGCTGAGGGAGAGGGCTGCGGCACGTGGGCCGTCCGGGAGGGGACGGCGCGGCGACACAGGCTTGGGCGACCGGGGCCGCAGCGTCGGAAGGGATGTCATGGATGCACTCGGGAAGTACGGGTAAAAGGACAATGGCGCGCCCGGAGGCGCTGCGCTCGACAGAAAAATAGTTCCGTACGGAAAATATTAGGACGGACGAGCTGGCCGATGTTCAAAAAACCGGCAAATATTTACGCCGCGCGCCGAATTGCGGCGCGGATGCGACACTTCCAGTAGTGTTCAATTACAAACCGTAAATTAAGCGCACGGGCGTGCGCTGTCGGCGCCGTGGATCACGTGGTGCGCGCCGCCTGCTGCACCCACGCGACGAGCCGGTTGGCATCCATCGCCCCGGCCTGGCGGGCGATCTCGCGGCCGCCCTGGAACAGCGCGATGGTCGGGATGCTGCGGATGCCGTAGCGCGCGGCCAGATCCTGGGACGCTTCCGTATCGACCTTCAGCAGCCGCACGCGCGGCTCCAGCCGGCCGGCGGCCTGGGCGTACGCGGGCGCCATCATGCGGCAGGGACCGCACCACGCGGCCCAGAAGTCGACGAGGACGGGAATGTCGTTGCGGCCGACGTGCTTGTCGAAGCGGGCGGACGAGACATCGGTCGGCTGGGCCGTGAACAGCGCCTTGGCGCATTTGCCGCAGACGGGCTGGTCGGCCAGGCGCTCGCCGGCGACGCGATTGACGGCGTCGCAATGTGGACAGACGATGTGCAGGGACTCGGCCATGGTATTTCCTCCTTTAATGATCGACAGGGTAGGCCCGGCGGCGCGTGCGCCGCCCGCCGTGCCGTTCGGCATAGAATCGGATGCCGGGCGGATGCCCTTCAACATGGGTCCAGATGAACGAATTGCAATCCACGGCAGTCAACGTCAATCGGCCCCTGATCGGCTGCGCCGGCTGGGGCCTCAACAAGGAAGTGGCGACCGCGTTCCCCGTCGAAGGCAGCCACCTCGAGCGCTACGCGGCCGTGTTCCCGGCCGTCGAGATCAATTCGTCGTTCTACCGTCCGCACCAGCCGCAGACCTACGCCCGCTGGGCCGCGAGCGTGCCCGGCGCCTTCCGTTTCTCCGTCAAGCTGCCGAAGGCGATCACGCACGACGCCAGGCTGCGCGATGCGGACGAGCTCCTCGACCGCTTCGTGCGCGAGGCCGGCGAACTGGGGCCGAAACTGGGTTGCGTGCTCGTCCAGTTGCCGCCCAGCGGCGCGTTCGACGCGGACGTCGTCGCCGATTTCCTGCCGCGCCTGCGCGCACGCTTTCCCTGCATGCTGGCGCTGGAGGGACGTCATCCGACGTGGTTCGGCGCGACGGCGACGGCGTTGCTGCACGAACACGGCGTCACGCGCGTGATGGCCGATCCGCCCGCCGGCCAGCCGGGTCCGCACGAGCCGACGACGGCGTCCACCTACATCCGCCTGCACGGCGCGCCGCGCATCTACTACTCGGCCTATCCGCCCGTGTTTTTGCGCGAGGTCGAGCAGCGGATCGCGGCGATGGCACGGCCCGGCGCGGACCTCTGGTGCATCTTCGATAACACGGCCGAAGGCCATTCGGTGCCGAATGCACTGGACGTGCTGCGCGGCGTGGACGAATCATGGTCAGCGCGACATTCCGCTTCTACGGCGAACTGAACGACTTCCTCGCGCGCGAGCGGCGCGGGCACGCGTTCGACACGCCGTGCGCGCGCGCCGCCACGACCAAGCA
Source organism: uncultured Massilia sp. (assembly GCA_966211695.1). Lineage (GTDB taxonomy): Bacteria > Pseudomonadota > Gammaproteobacteria > Burkholderiales > Burkholderiaceae_D > Telluria. The sequence goes on from CBIHOW010000018.1 coordinate 67,686, forward strand.
CATGATCGAGGCGCTCGGCGTGCCGCACACGGAAGTCGAGCTGGTGCTCGTGAACGGCGCGGCGCGGGGACTGGACGACATCCTGGAAGAGGGCGACCGCATCGCCGTCTATCCGCGCTTCACGACGCTCGACGTGGCCGACGTCGCGCGGCTGGACCAGCGTCCGCCCGGCCGCGTGCGCTTCGTCGCGGATGCGCATCTCGGCGGCCTCGCGCGGCTGTTGAGAATGGCGGGGTTCGACACCATCTACCGCAACACGTTGAACGACGCCGAGGTCGAAGCGATCGCGCTCGATGACGGCCGCGCCGTGCTGACGCGCGACCGCGAACTGCTCAAGCGCCGCGGCATCGCGTACGGCTGCTATGTGCGGGCGCTGAAGGCGGAGGACCAGCTGTGCGAGGTGGTCGAGCGGTTCGGCCTGGCCGAACGCATGCGCCCGTTCACGCTATGCCTGTCGTGCAATGCGCCCCTGCGGCTCGTGGCGAAGGCGGATGTGCTGGACCGCTTGCCGCCGCGCGTCGCCGCCACGCAGGACGAGTTCAGCACGTGCGACTGCTGCCACCGGGTGTTCTGGAAGGGCTCCCACTGGCAGCGCATGGCGGGCGTCTTAAATGATATACACTACTTTCCCGGACGAGCCATCCGTTGACAGCGTGATCCCATGTTGCAACAAGCATCGATACCCATCCGTACAGAATGTCCCCCCGGCGCCTGCGTCTGCGAGCGCGAGATCCTGCTGGCCGATCCGGAGGCGGACCTGCGCCCGCTGCGCCTCACGCGCACGGAGGAGCAAAAACTGCTCGACCGCATCGATGCCGTCGCCAGCTATGACGAACTCAAACGCCTGCAGGACCGCATCCGCGCCAACCTCGGCGTCGAACTGAAGATCGCACCCGGTCCGAACGAGGTGCGGACCTTGCGCGGCATCCTCATCGTGCTGGAAGACCGTCCCGGCCTGTGCAAGAAAGTGCGCCAGTCCGTGCCGGCGGCCGTGCGCAGGGTGCTGGAACGCCATCCCGCGATCACGTACGCGATCCTCGACGCGCACGACCTGTTCGGGGCGCCGGGCGCCTAGCGGCGGGCAGCCTCCGGGCAGCGCACGTCACTGGCCGCCGGGCTGCCGTCGGGCAGCGTCGTGACAGGAAACGGCACGGCTGCGCAGGTCACGAACGGGTACCGCTTCCTGTCCTGCAGATGCCGGTTGATGGCGCCAATGAACGGCGTCGGGAACAACCGCGCGAACAGCCCGTCGCGGACCTTCGGGTCGGCGAACAGGCGCATGCCGTAGCCCGGTTCCGTATGGGCGTTGTAGCCGTAGCGGCGGCGTGCGGGAGCGAGGTCGCGTTCGGTGTAGCACATGCGGGGATAGGGGATGCCGTAGGCCTGCCATTGGTGGTTGCCGTCGATCGACTTGACCATCAGCGGCAGGATCGACGACTTCGCGCCGCCATGCGGATACAGGGGCTCGCCGTCGGCGAACAGGGAGGAACGATCGGGACCGACCTGGTCGCGCACCAGCTGGTTGACGGCGTCCAGGCTGAGGATGGAGAGCTTGGCCAGCGTGACCGAATGGCGCAGCGCCTGGAATTCTTCCGGGTGCGGCGTGCGGTCGTGGGTGGGCAGGTCGTCGTCGATGAGCTGGTCGATATCCTTCAGCAGCAGCAAGTCCTTGCCGTCGCGGGTCGACTCGCGTTGATACGCGTCCTTCAGCGCGGCGGCGTCGGGCGGGGCGCCGCTGATCATTTCCACGAAACGGATCGTCGGGTCGCCCCCTGTCAGACCAACGACCGCGTTGTCGGCCGTCTTCCATGCCGCCGCCTTGGCCTGGCGGATCAGTTCGATCTTGACCCGATCGTATTTTTCCACCAGCGTTGAAAAGGGTGGGGGCAGCTTCTTGATCAGGGCCAGGACGTCGCGGCCGATCACCGCGCGTACGCCGTCCAGATCCGCTTCGACCTGGCAGGCGGCGCCGGTCCATTGGTAAGGGATGTCGGCGTACACCAGCGCCCAGCACTTGCGCCACTCATCGTACGCTCTCCGGCCGTTGTGGCCGCCGTTGAGGACGTCGAGCGAGGTCGCCATCGACGCGTCCACGTAGGCAGCTGTCGCCAGCTTGATGCCCTCGATCCGGTTGGCCCGCAGCGCTTGCCTGAAACTCAGGAAGCCATGGGTTTCCGACGCCTCGCGCTGCAGCTTGTCCAGCCGGTGCACCTCGTCGGACAGGGCGTCGACGCGCAGGCGCAGGTTGTCGGCGTCGATCTTGCGTGCCGACGCAACGTCGGCGCGCGCCGCCGACAGTGCCGCGGTGGCGCCGGGCAGCCTGCCGGCCCGGCGCATGCCGTCGGCCGCCCGCACCAGCGCGTCGGTTTCCGCCAGTTTCGCACGCGCCGCCTCGGCCATCCGCTGGTCGGCGGTGGACAGCGCGTCGCCACCGTCCAGCATGGCCAAGACGGTGTCGAGCGCTTGCATCGACCGTTCGTCCGCCTGCGCCGCGTCGGGCGCGTCCGTGACCGCGCGCAGGGTTTCCGCAGCGCCCGCGAACGGATCGGCGGCCGGCGCCGGCGCCGCCGCCTGCACCTGGAGCCGGGCCTCGGACGGCAGGGATTGCAGCAGGTCGACGGCCTGTGGCGCCGACACGGTGCCCAGGCGCCTGCGTGCGGCTTCGGTCCAGCGCGACGCCAGCGGCTGTCCCTGGCCGGCGCGCTGCAACGCGTCACGCTCCCTGGCCAGGCGCCGGCGCGCCGCCGCCAAGCTGTCCGCCGCCGCCTGCACCACCGCCTGCACCTTGGCCAACAGCGGACGGTCGTCGCGCTTGCGGTCCGCGTCGATCAGGTCGTGCATCATCTGGACGTGGAGGGCGGCCCAGTTGTGGGCATACTGGTCGCGGGCATCGCGGTTGAAGATCAGCGCATCGACGACGAACGCCGTGGGCACCCGGACCGTGGTGGCGTCGAGGCTGAGCGAAGCCGGGAGCGGGGTGCGCGCCTCGATGTATTTTTCGAGCACGAAATGGCGCAACTCGACCCTGTGCTCGGGTTCCATCAGGTCGAAGATATCGCCCGCGTAGTTGTTGACGTAGGTATGGGCGAACACGTCGCCCGCGCCATGCACGAGGTAGCCGTAGGCGAATGCGAGTTCGGCCGGGGTCCTGGCCTTGGCCAGCAGGTGGCTCATGTACTGGCCGGTGCCCCACCGCTTGCCGGATGCGTCCGCGTCGAGCTCGGCGTTCGTGCCGGGATGCACCGTCACCTGGCCGACGACGAAATCGGGGAATACGTCGGGGCCCAGCACGCCGGCGCGGAACTCCGCAGGGTACGCGCGCAGGGCCGCGCACACGTCCGGCTCCAGCGGATACCGCTTGCCGCCGGCCAGGCCGAGATCGATCTCGCAGCCTTGCCTGACGTCGTCCAGCACTTTCTCGGCCACCCACAGGTGGGTTTTGAGGCCCCAGGCCAGCGCGGGCGCGGGCACGCAGCAGGCGGCGGCGACGGCGAGGAGCAGGGCGCCCGGACGGTGGCAAGGCTTCATTACTCGTCGAAGTCCTCGGCCAGGTTCTTCCAGCCGCGGCTCTTGGCGAACGGCGCGAATTCCTCGGGCGCCTCGAGCACGACGAGCCGGCTTTCCTGCAGGCCCGGATCGCTGTGGCCGAAGTCCGGCCCCTTGTAGCCGACGGCGCGCAGCCGGTCGATGATGGCGCGCACGAGGACGGGATCCTTGTAGGCGCCGGGGTCGAGCCGGTCCTTGAATTTCACGTACACGTCGATGATCCCGTAGCCCTCGTCGAAAATGCGGATCGACTTGACGTCGAGGGTACGGCCATTGGCGTCCTTGGCCTGGAACGGGCCGGACAGTTCAATATCGGAATCGGTGGTCATGGCGTCAAGGATACCATTCGGGCGCGCCAGCGTGTACGCGATGTCGGCCCGGGTTGCACGTCTCAACAGGACATGCCGGCTCATATGACGCGCGCCACGAACGCGATCAGCATCGATGCCGGCACCAGCAAGGCTTGCGCCGCGACGGTCCCCGCCAGGCGGCTTCCGACCAGCCAGACGATGGCCTTCCTGAACTGGCTTTCCGAGACTTTGCCTTCGACGACATCGTCCGTCATCCCCGACATGTGCGGGTCGATGAACATCGCCATCATGATGGTCGCGCCGCCGTTGATGATCGACGAGAGCGTGCTGGAGGTAACGCGGACCGACGGGTCGAGAACGCCGGCGTAAAGGGCCGCGAACACACCGACTGTCCAGAGCGCAGTGGCGCCGACGTTCAGCGCCGTGATCCGGCCCGAAACGCCATGTCCCGACCGGAGTTCCGTCATGTTGCGTGCGGCCGGCATGCTGGCGACGTCCCGCACATAAGACAGCCCGCCCTTGAAGACGCCATGGAGGATCAGCCTGGGAATCGAACGGTGCGCCTGGAAATGCAGGACCGCGCGGCAGAACACGCGCTGGAACGTCGGGATCAGCAATGCGCCCGCCACCGTCGCCAGGCTCGCCGACGCGAGCAGCCAGCGAAAATCGCCGAGGAGCGCGCCGCCGGCGAGCGTGTCCAGGTTCGTCTCGACGCGTTTCGCGAGGAACGGGCCCAGGAACGAATTCGACGTCCGCGACACGAGCATCAGGATGCCGAACAACGCCAGCGAAACGGCGATGCGCCGGGTCCGTACGCCGGCGATCCGCACCGAGTACGCGAGCGTGCCGATCAGGTGGATCACGAAGGTAAGGAAGCAGATGAAGAGCAGTTGCGTATCCATTACGATCCCGATAGCGCCTCGAACTCGACCATCGACGCGCCGATCGCATCCGCGAACGCCCTGTCATGGGTGGACATGAACACGACCGACGTATCCAGCTGCGCGGCGAGCAGTTCGACCAGCACGGCGCGCGCATCCGCGTCCAGGCCGTTCGACGGTTCGTCGAGCAGCAGCACGGCGGGCTCGCCGATCCACGCCGCCGCCAGCATCAGCTTCTTTTGCGTGCCGAGCGACATGGCGCCGCAGCGCGTGTCGAGATGGCGGGCCAGGCCGAAGCGTTCGACGATGCGGGTGACCTTGTCCGGGATGGCGCAGCCTTTGGCCCAGGCCACGAACGCCAGCAGTTCGCGGCCCGTCACGAACGGGTACACGGGACACTCGTCGGGCGCGTAGGCCAGCCGGGCTTTCGCGGCCGCCGGTTGCGCGCGCAGGGAATGCCCGGCGATGACGATGTCGCCGCCGTCGGCCTCGTCCACGCCGGCCAGTACCCGCAGCAGGGTCGATTTGCCGATGCCGTTCGGACCGCGCAACGCATGGGCGCCCGGCGCGAAGTGTCCGGTACGCCCTTGCAGGACGGGCCGGGAGCCATACGATTTGCTCACGTTATCGAAGCGCAGCACGATGCTCTCCTAAAGCAGGTACGCGATCGTGGCCGCCATCCAGCAGCCCGCCAGCAGGGTCGCCAGGACGACGGCATGCCGGTCGCTGATCAATTGGGGCGTGCGCAGTGCGCACAGCAGGGCCGCGTTCGACGCCAGCGCCGCCGCCGCGTGCGAAGGCGGCGCGGCGCCGATGGCCCAGGCGAACGCCGTCAGCGTGCCCAGGAACGGCAGGGCCGCCGCGAGCACCGTCGCCAGGTCGTACGGGCGCCACCAGCCCGCGAGCAGCGGCAGCGCGCCCACGTAATCCATGCTCGCCCGGTGTGCCAGGTGCAGGCCGCGGAACAGGCCGCTGAACGTCAGGGCCACGCACCCCTCGGCCAGCAGCACGGTGGGAAAGCTGCGCGCATCCCGCTCGAACAGGGTCACGAGGGCGACGGCCGCCGCCACGATCGCCGCGGCGCTCAAGCCTTTTGCGAGCAGCTCGCCGCGCCGTTCGCGCACCAGGATGGCGACGGAGATTTGCAGCGCGGCGCCATGGCGTCCGCCGAGGGCGAAGGGCTTGGCGCGGTGGGCGTGCGGCCGGCGTGCGTGACGTTGCGCACGCGGCCGCGGTTCCAGCACCAGCGCGAGCGCCGCCGCCCCGCCCACGAGCAGGTTGGCCGCGAGGTCCAGGCGCGTGCCGAAGCATGCGCCCGCGAGCACTGCGCCGGCCGCGACGCCTGGCCACGCGCCGGGGCGTCGTTCCAGCACGGCCCGTTGCGCGACGAGGACCAGCAGCGCGACGTCGCACAACAGCACGGCGTGTGCGGCCGGTGCGCCGCGGCCGGCCGTCAGCCCCAGCGCGCATGCCGTGATGAGCAGCAGCGGCGAATCGGCCAGCAGCAGCACGGCCAGGTCGGCATTGCGGCGCTGGCGCGGGGTGAACGGCAGCGATCCGGCAAAAGCCATGAACGGACCGCCCGCCACCTGTTCGCGCTGCATGGCGACCCAGGCGGCGGCAAGCAGCAGCAGGGCGAGCAGATAGCCGATGCGCCACGCGGCACCGTGGCCGGGCGCGAGCAGGGTCAGGAGCGGGCGGGCGTACGTGTCGAGGTTGCCGAAGGCGGACGCGCCGGCCGACGCCAGCACACCCATGGCGAGCGTGATGGCCTGCCAGCGGCGCAGCAACAGGCGCGCCGTGCTGGCGGCGTACCAGCGCAGGCGCAGGCGGAGGAGCGGTGAGGGGATGGCGTTCTCCTTGATCGGGTCGCAGGATTATGAACGCCTTTTTGTCTATAAAGCAATACTTTGTCCCTTAAGCCTGGCTTAGCAGCGACGACACGTACAGCAGCAGGCGGTCTTCGGCACGCGCGAGCAGCAGGCCGGTCAGTTCCTCGACCCGGCGCAACCGGTAATCCAGGGTATTCCGGTGGATGTGCAGGGCGGCCGCGGTGGCGGCCGCGCTTTCGTCATGGGCGAACCACGCGTCCAGGGTGCGCCTCAGCGTCGCGCCGCTGCGGTCGCGGGCCAGGCGCGCGATCGGCAGGCGCAGTTGCGCCGCCTGCCAGCCGGCGTCCAGGCCCGACAGCAGGACCGGCAGCGCCAGGTCGTAATGGCTCCATGCGGTACGCGCCGGGTCGCGCCGGCGGCCGATGCGCGCGGCCGTGCGTGCGCTCTGCCAGGACACGGCCGCGGCCTCCACGCCGCGCGCCGCCAGCCCCATCGTCAACGTGAAAGGCAGGGCGCACAGCTCCTGCACCAGCGCGGCCAGCGCCGCCTGGCGCCGCCGCGCGGCCGTGTCGACCGGGACCGCGTCGGGTTCGAACGCATCCAGGATCACCATGTCGTACGGCCCGGTGGTGGCGGACAGCAGCGCCGGCTGGCGCGCGAGCAGGGCCAGTTGCAGGCGCTGGAGCTCGCTGATCGTCTGTTCGGCGTCGGCGCTACCGGCGCGCAGCTCGAGCAGGAATACCGCCTGCGCGCGGCCGAAATCCAGGCCGAGGCGGCGGGCCCAGGCTTCCAGTTCGGGCCGCCCGTCCGCATCCCCGCGGATCAGGTTCAGCACAAAGGCTTCGCGATAGCGGCTGTCGCGCTGCAGTTCGCCCGCCAGGCTGGCCTGCTCGAGGATCATCTCGGCCGTCAGGCGCACGAGTTCGCCGAACTGGCGGACGGCGTCGGGTTCGCCGCTCAGGCCGACCGCGCCGCACATCTGGCCACCCACGACCAGCGGCAGGTTGATGCCGGGCCGCGCGCCGTGCATGCGCCGCGCCGACGCCGCGTCCACCTCGACCGTCCCGCGCCGCGCCAGTGCGAGCAGGGCGCCGTCGTGCAATTCCCCGACCCGGGCCGCGTCGCCGCTGGCCAGGATCACGCCGCGTGCATCCATCACGTTGACGTTGAACGGGATGATGCGCATGGTGCGGCTGACGATGTCCTGGGCGAGGCGGGGGCTGAGTTCGAGCATGCGTCCACTCTAGCCGATCACGACAACTGTGCCAAGAACCAATGGCGGGCATGCCAGTCTTGTATCTGGATGAACATTCTTGTGCAAATGCCCAATCGGCGCGCATAAAAAGCCGGCACGTCTCGTGCGGTCCGCCGAGGATTTGCGGTGCCGCTTTCGTCATAATGCTGTCTGCCGCCCGACTTATGGCGGACATCACGGAGAGAAATATGAGCAACAGCATGAGCACGGGCGCGGCCCATCCGGCGGGCTGCGCCGATCCCGCCATCCTCGAACGCGGTTACCGCAAGGCGACCTGGCGCCTGATCCCCTTCATCTTCATCTGCTACCTGTTCAACTACCTGGACCGGGTCAACGTCGGTTTCGCCAAGCTGGAGATGCTCGACGCCCTGAAACTCAGCGAGACCGTGTACGGCCTCGGCGCCGGCATCTTCTTCATCGGCTACGTCACGAGCGGCGTGCCGAGCAACCTGATCCTGCACAAACTCGGCGCGCGCCGCTGGATCGCCGCCATGATGGTCTTGTGGGGCGGCCTGTCCGCGGCGATGATGTTCGTCACCAGCCCGGTGTCGTTCTACGCGCTGCGCTTCCTCACGGGCGTGGCCGAGGCCGGCTTCTTCCCCGGCATGGTGTTCTACTTCACGAACTGGTTCCCGTCGCAGAAGCGCGGCCAGGTCATGGCCCTGTTCATGTCGGCGATTCCCGTCTCGGGCCTGATCGGCGGCCCCCTGTCGGGCTGGATGCTGAGCCACTTCGCGGCGGGCCAGGGCGGCCTGGCCGGCTGGCAGTGGCTGTTCCTGCTGCAGGGCCTGCCGACCGTCATCCTCGGCGTGGCCGTGCTGTTCTTCCTGTCCGACGGCCTGCAGCATGCCCGGTGGCTCACCGGCGACGAAAAGGCCGCGATGAAGCAGGCGCTCGACGCCGACGAGCAGGGCCGCCGCGCCAGCAGCCACGCCGTCCACTCGTTCTCCAGCGTGCTGCGCAACGGCCACGTGTGGATGCTGGGGCTGATCTATTTCAGCATCCAGATGGGCGTGTACGCGATCAACTTCTGGCTGCCCTCGATCATCAAGGCGCTGGGTTTCAATGACCCCGCGACGGTGGGCTGGCTGAGCGCCTTGCCGTATCTGTTCGCCGGCATCTTCATGGTGGTCGTGGGCCGCTCGGCCGATGCCCGGCGCGAGCGCCGCTGGCACCTGTCCGTGCCGATGGCGATGGCACTGGCGGGCCTGCTGCTGGCGGCGAATTTCTCGCACAACGTCGTGCTCGTGATGATCGGCCTGACGCTGGCCACGATGGGCGCGCTGACCGGCCTGCCGATGTTCTGGCCGCTGCCCGCCGCCTTCCTGGGCAGCGCCGCCGCGGCCGGCGGACTCGCCCTCATCAATTCGTTGGGCCAGGTGGCCGGCTTCGTCAGCCCCTTCCTGGTCGGCTGGATCAAGGACGCCACCGGCAGCACCGACGTCGCCCTGTATATACTGTCGACCGTCCTGCTGGTCGGCGCGATCCTGGTGATGCGGGTGCCGGCCCGCCTGGTCAACCGCTGAAGGAGAGCCCATGAAGATCGTCATCGCCCCCGATTCGTTCAAGGAAAGCCTGACGGCCCTGCAGGTGGCCGACGCCATCGAGGCCGGCATGCGCGAGATCTGGCCCAAGGCCACGTACGTGAAGGTGCCCGTGGCCGATGGCGGCGAGGGGACCGTGCAGGCCATGATCGACGCGACGGGCGGCCGCCGCGTGGACGTGCGCGTGACGGGACCGCTGGGCCAGACGGTGGATGCGTTCTATGGCGAGGCCGGCGGCATCGCCGTGATCGAGATGGCGGCGGCCAGCGGTCTGGAAGGCGTGCCGCCCGACCTGCGCGATCCACGCACCGCGACGAGCCGCGGCACGGGTGAACTCATCGGCGCCGCGCTCGATGCCGGCGCGCGGCGCTTCGTGCTGGGCGTGGGCGGCAGCGCGACGAACGACGGCGGCGCGGGCATGCTGCAGGCGCTGGGCGTGCGGCTGCTCGACGCGGACGGCAAGGATCTTGGCCCGGGCGGCGCGGAACTGGCGCGCCTCGACCGCATCGACGTGTCCGGGCTCGACCCGCGCGTGCGCGAGGCCGAATTCCGGATCGCGTGCGACGTCGACAATCCGCTCGTCGGCCCGCGCGGCGCGTCCGCCGTGTTCGGCCCGCAGAAGGGCGCGACGCCGGCGATGGTCGCCCAGCTGGACGCCGCGCTTGCGCATTACGCGGACGTGATCCGGCGCGAGCTTGACCAGGACATCGCGCAACGCCCCGGCGCCGGCGCGGGCGGCGGCATCGCGGCCGCGATGGTCGTGTTCCTGAACGGGCAGCTCAAGCCCGGCGTCGAGATCGTGACGGAGGCGGTCGGGCTGGACGCGGCCGTGCGCGACGCGGACCTCGTCGTGACGGGAGAAGGCCGCATCGACGGCCAGACCGTGCACGGCAAGACGCCGATGGGCGTGGCCAACATCGCGCGCCGTCACGGCAAGCCGGTCGTCGCCATCGGCGGCAGTCTCGCCGCCGACGCGGATGCCGTGCACGCCCACGGGATCGAGGTCGTGGTCGCCGCCGTCGCGCGGCCGTGCTCAGTCGCGGAGGCGCTGGCCGCGGGCGGAGACAACCTGCGCCGCGCGGCGCGCAATCTCGCGGCGGCGCTGGCGCTGGGGGGGCGCCTGCAGCATTGACGGGAGCGGGCTATGATGTCGGATGCACAACGACGACAGGAGCCCGTTTTGACCGCCATCCTTCCCGACGACGAATCGTACTGGTCCACCATCCGCGCCCGGTACACGCGCTCGCCCGACTTCATCAACCTGGAGAACGGGTACTTCGGCATGCCGGCCGATCCGGTGCGCGCTGCACTGAAGCGCTACCAGGACGAGGTCGACGTCGAGAACGCGTTCTTCCTGCGCAAGCGCTGGCCCGCGCGCCTCGCGCACGTGAAGACGCTGCTGGCCGACTTCACCGGCGTCGCGCCCGATGAGCTCCTGATCACCCGCAGCGCCGTCGAGTCGATGAACATCCTGCTGCAGGGGTATCCGTTCGAACCCGGCGACGCGATCCTGATGGCGCGCCACGACTACGACAGCAGCCACGACATCGTCCGGATGGTGGCCGAGCGCAAGCAGCTCACCGTCGTGCAGGTCGACGTGCCGTACGACCTGGAAGACGAGGACGCCATCGCGGCGCTGTACGCGGACGCGATCACGCCGCGCACGCGCGTGCTGCTGATCACGCACATGGTGCATCGCACGGGAAGGATCATGCCGGTGGCGCGCCTGTCCGCGCTGGCACGCGAGCGCGGCATCGATCCGGTCGTGGATGGCGCCCACGCGCTCGCCCAGCTGGACTACACGATCCCGCAACTGGATACGCCGTTCGCCGCGTTCAACCTGCACAAATGGGTCGGCGCGCCGCTGGGTACGGGCCTGCTGTACATCGCGCGCGAGCGGATCGGCGACATCGCGCCGCTGTACGGCGACGTGACGTTCGCCCGCACCGACATCGACAAGCTGGGCCACGTCGGTACCGTGCCGCCGGCGCCGATCATGGCGATCGAGGATGCGCTGGCGTTCCACGCGGCAATCGGCTCACGCAACAAGGAAGCCCGCCTGCGCTGGCTGGCGCGCCGCTGGATGGACCAGGTCCGCGACCTGCCGGGCGTGCGCGTGTTCACGCCGCGCGATCCGAACCTGCATGGCGCGCTGGGCGCGTTCGGCATCGACGGCGTGCCCGCCGCGGAGGTCGTGCAACGGCTGATGGATGAACACCGCATCTTCACCGTCATCCGCAAGTTCGGCGCCACGGAGATCGTGCGCGTGACGCCGCACCTGTACAACGGCCCCGAGGACCTCGATGCGCTGGCGGCCGCGATCCGTCAGTGGGCGCCGCCGAGGTAGGCCGCGACGACCTTCGGGTCGTTCTTGAGGCTCGCGGCCGGGCCGTGCACGGCGATGCTGCCGTTCTCCAGCACATAGCCGTAATCGGCCACGTTCAGCGCCGCCTGGGCGAACTGCTCGACGAGCAGCATCGTCACGCCTTCCGCCTTCAGCCGCGCGATGATGCGGAAGACTTCGTCGACGAGGATGGGCGCGAGGCCCATCGACGGCTCGTCCAGCAGCACGACGTCCGGATTCAGCATGACGGCGCGCGCCATCGCCAGCATCTGCTGTTCGCCGCCGGACAAGGTGCCGGCCAGCTGCGTGCGCCGTTCCTTCAGCCGGGGGAACAATTCCAGTGCCCGCTCCAGGTCGTGCTGCACGTCGCCCTTCGGCCGTGCGCGCGTGAATCTCGGGAAGGCGCCCAGCAGCAGGTTGTCCGTGACGGTCATCGTCGCGAACACGCGCCGGCCTTCCGGCGAATGGGCGAGGCCCGCGCGCGCGATGCGGTGCGAATCCATGCCCGTGATGTCGCGGCCGGACAGCAGCACCTTGCCGCCGCGCGGCTTGATCATGCCCGAGATGGCGCGCATGGTCGTCGTCTTGCCGGCCCCGTTGGAGCCGATCAGGGTGACGAGCTGGCCCTTCGGGACTTCGAGCGAGATCCCGTGCAGCACTTCGACCTTGCCGTACACGGCGTGCAGGTTGTCGATGATGAGCATGCGGTCTCCTCAGACGGCGGCGGTGGTGGATGCGGCCGGTTCGCCCGCACCGCCCAGGTAGGCTTCGATCACGCGCGGATCGGACTGCACGCGCGCCGGCGTGCCCTCGGCGATCTTCTGGCCGAAATCGAGCACGGTGACGGTGTCCGAGATCGACATCACGACGTCCATGTGGTGTTCGATGAGGACGATGGTGATGCCGTGGTCGCGGATCTTGCGGATGATGGCCATCAGCTCGCGGATGTCCGGCGCCGTCAGGCCCGCGGCCGGTTCGTCCAGCAGCAGCAGGCGCGGATCGAGCGCCAGCGCGCGGCCGATTTCAAGCAGGCGCTGCTTGCCGTAGGGGAGGTTGCGCGCCTCCTCGTCCGCGAGGTCGGCGAGGCCGACGAAGCGCAGGATCGCGGCCGCCCGTGCGCGCGCGGCCAGTTCCTCGCGGCGCCGCCGCGGCGTGTGCAGCATGGCGTCGAACACGTTCGAGCGGAAGCTGTGGTGCAGGCCGACGAGGATGTTTTCCGTCGCCGTCATTTCGCCGAACAGCTGCACGTTCTGGAACGTGCGGGCGATGCCGCCCAGCGCGATCTGCGCCGGCGTGCGGCCCGTGATGCCGCTGCCGGCAAAGACCACCTGGCCGGCCGTCGGCTTATAGATGCCCGTCAGGACGTTCATCATCGTGCTCTTGCCCGAGCCGTTCGGCCCGATCAGGCCGTGCACGGTGCCGCGCGCCACCGTCAGGTCCACCTGGTTCAGCGCCTTCAGGCCCCCGAACTGCATCAGCACCTGGTCGACTTTCAGCAGATCGCCGCCGGCGCCTTCCGCTTGCGGTACGCCGGCGAACGGGTCGGCGCCATGGTCGGCCAGCGCGCGCGCATGCGTGCGGCCGCGCCCCAGCAGGCCGCGCAGGAAGCCCACGATGCCCTCCTGCAGGTAGTAGACGACGAACAGCGTCATGAGGCCGAAGATCGTCAGCCGCCAGTCGACCATGCTTTGCAGCTTGTAGGAGACCACGGCCATGGCCAGCGTCGCGACGACGGGCACGGCGACGCGGGCCACGGTCGTCTTGCGGCGCGCCAGCAGCAGGCCGGTGACGCCGACGGCGAGGACCGCCGCGCCGACGGCGATGCGGCGGAACAGGTCGATGTCGGACAGGAGGCTCGGGAGCATCACGACGATGACGGCGCCGATCAGCGCGCCGCTTCTCGTCTTGCGGCCGCCCATGATCACGGCGAGGAGGAACAGGATCGTCAGCTCGAAGTTGTACGTGTTGGGCGAGATGTACTGTTCGGAATAGGCATACAGGCTGCCGGCCAGGCCCGCGAAGCCGGCGCTGATGACGAACGCATAGACTTTATAACGGTACACGGACACGCCCATGCAGTCCGACGCGATGGGGCTGTCGCGCAGCGCCTCGAACGCGCGGCCGATGTGCGATTTCAGCAGCCGGTGCACGAGCAGCAGCGACACGATCATCAGGCCGGCGACGGCATAGTAGTACTCGACTTCCGTCAGCTCGTGGCCGGCCACGCCGGGCTTCGTCAGCATGATGCCCATCGGGCCTTCGGTGAGGAAGGTCATCTCGTTGATGAGGATTTGCACGATGGTGCCGAAGGCCAGCGTCACCATCGCGAGATACGGTCCCGTGACCCGTAGGGCGGGCAGGGCGAGGATCGCGCCGAACAGCGCGGCGCCCGCGATGCTGGCGGGCAGCGTGAGCCACCACGCGGCGCCCAGCTTCATCACGAGCACGCCCGTCACGTACGAGCCCACGCCGAACAGGCCGGCATGGCCCAGCGACACCTGGCCCGTGTAGCCGACGACGATGTCGAGGCCGAACAGCAGGATCGCGTAGATCAGGATCGTCTCGACGAGGTGGATGTAGTACGGGTTCCCGACCAGCACGGGAAATGCGGCCAGCAGCGCGATGCCCGCGATCGCGCCGCTCCAGGTCAGCTTGTTCATCGTCATACCTTCTTGATGGCGGCCTTGCCGAACAGGCCGGACGGCTTCACGGCCAGCACGAGCAGCAGCAGGACGAGGCCCGGCACTTCCTTGTAGCCGGTCGACAGGTAGAAGCCGGTCGCCGTCTCCGCGATGCCGAGGATGATGCCGCCGACGATCGCGCCCATGCCCGACGTCAGCCCGCCGATGATCGCGACGGCGAACGCCTTCAGGCCCAGCGACGCGCCCATCGTGGCGCTCGTGAGCGTGAGCGGCGCGATGAGGGCGCCCGCGAAGGCGGCCGTCGCGGACGACAGCGCGTACGAGAACGTGATGACCATGCCGGTGTTGATGCCCATGAGCCCCGCCGCGTCGCGGTCGTTGGCGGTGGCCACGACGGCCTTGCCGTAGATGGACTTGCGGTTGAAGATCTCGACGGCGAACATGATGGCGAGCGCGCCGATGATCACGGCCACCTGCATCGGCTGCACGTTCGCGCCCAGCACCGTGAACGGCTCCGACGACAGCGGCGAGGGGAACGGCAGCACGTCCTTGCCCCAGATGTTCTCGGCCACGTTCTTGAAGATGATGGCGAGGGCGATGGTCGACATGATCCAGCCGAATTCGGACTTGATGCGGATCGCGGGCCGCACGGCGATCCATTCGACGAACATGCCCTGCAGCGCACCGAACACGACGACGATCGGGATCATGAGCCAGTAGCCGAGATAAGGGCCGCCGTGGATGGTGCCGACGAGCGACAGGCCGACGAGCGCGCCGAGCATCAGCGCCTCGCCCTGGCCGAAGTTGAGGGTGCCGGACGTGGCGAACGTCAGCTGGTAGCCGAACGCGATGACGGCATAGATCATGCCGAGCGCGATGCCGGACACGACGAGTTGGAGCAGGATCTCCATGGTTCCTCCCGGGGGGCGACACGTGCCAGGTGCACGTCGTCCCCGCGCAGGCGGGGACCCAATTTTGCATGCGTTGCGGCTACGCGTAAGACTTGGCGGGATAGCGCCAGTGGCGCGATCCCGCCTTCGCGGGAACGACGGTTCAGGCTACTTCGCTTGCACCACGCGTCCGTCCTTCACTTCGCCGAACTTCGTGTTCTCGAAGTTGATGGCCTCGTGGTCCGTATGCGAGTAAGGCTTGTTGTAGGTGGTGACGACGCCTTCGACCGGCGCCTTGAGGTCTTCCAGCGCGGCGGCGATCTTCGGACCCTCGGTACTGCCGGCCTGCTGGATGGCGGCGGCCAGCAGGTACACGGAATCGTAGCCCTGCGCGGCCGACACGGCCGACGGCATGCGGCCGCCCGGCGGGTTGTAGGCCTTGATGTAGGCGTCGATGAAGGCCTTGCGCTTCGGCGTGTCCGGGTTCTGGATGAAGGTCTGCGGCATGCGGGTGCCGTCGCCGTTCTTGCCGGCGTTGTCGATGAAGTTGGCCATCGCGAGCGTCCAGCTGCCGACGATGGGTACTTTCCAGCCCAGCTTCTGCATGCCGTTGGCGATCTGCGCCAGCTCGGGGCCGATGCCGTAGGTAAGCACGACGTCGGCGCCGGCCTGCTTGGCGCGCAGCAGCTGCGCCGTCATGTCGACGTCGCCGATGTTGTACTTCTCGACGACGACCGGCTTCACGCCCTTCTTGTCGAGCACCTTCTCGAGGTCTTCGCGGCCCAGCTGGCCGTAGTTGGTGGAGTCGGCGAGGATCGCGGGCTTCTTGAAGCCGCGGCGCGTGATCGCTTCCTCGACGATCATCGCGGACTGGATGGTGTCGCTCGCGGAGTTGCGGAAGATGTAGTTTTCCGGCTGGTTCGCGAACTGCTTCGTGACGATGGAGCCGGTGGCCACGTTGTTCATCACGGGGATCTTCGCCTGCTGGTAGAAGCGCTGCGAGGCGAGGGCGACGCCCGTGTTGATGTAGCCGACGGTGGCGACGACCCGCTCCTTGTTGATGAGTTCCTGCGCGACCTGCACGCCCCGTTCGTTCTTCGCTTCGTCGTCGCGTTCGACCAGTTCGATCTTGCGGCCCAGCACGCCGCCCTTGGCATTGATTTCACTGACGGCGAGACGGACCCCATCGCGCATCGACACGCCCATCGGCGCCGACCCGCCCGTGAACGGACCGGACACGCCGATCTTGATCGGCTCCGCGGCCATGCCGGACATCGAAAAACCCAGAACTACCCCTGCAACCAATGCTTTCATCTTGAAATTCATTGCCGTCTCCGTAGTCATTCATTCTCGTTTTACGCTGGGACGCCGAGGATCGGCGCCGGGCCCATCGTGGCCGATTGTAGAATGGCAATCAGACAACAGCAATCGATTGATGTGACGCGATGCAACATGCGTCATCCATGCAAATCCGTAAGGAAAGCGTCAGGGAGCGGGGGTACGGACGCAAAAAAGGCCGCGCCGAAGCGCAGCCTTTCAAGATGGGCGGACCGTCCAGGTTCAGCGGTGGTGACGCCACCCGCCGCGATGACCCCAGCCGCCGCGATGGCCGCCGCTCCAGTGGCTCCAGCTGAAGCCGAGGCCGATCGAGATCGGCGGGTACCACAGCGGCTCCGCATACACGGGAGCCGGCGTGTAGATCGGCGCGGGCGCGTAGACCGGCGGCGCGACGTACACCGGCTGGGTCACGACGGTGGCCGGGGCCGGGGAATAGGTCACGCGGCCGGCGTCGCCCGACGCGGCGGCGGCCGCACCGGTCCCTGGCGCTACCGGCGTCACGGACACGACCTGCCAGCCGTTGGCGTCGGGTTGCGAATAGGCGCGCGTGCCGTAGTTGGCCGGCGCCGGGTAATAGGTGGCGCAGCCGGTCAGGGCGGCGGCGCACGAAGCGATCAAAGCGAGCTTTAGCATGGCGGTTCTCCTCACCTGCCAACTATAACGATTCCGGCGGCGCGCGGCTGTTGTTTTACAGGCGGTTACACCTGATTACGAAACGGAAAAATGGACCGCCGGCGGACGGGCCCGGTTTGATGATATCGTTGCAGGTTTCGCTTCACGCCGTTTTCGATGTCTTCTTCCACGCGTTCGTCCGTTGTCCCCTACGCAGCCCTGCTGATGTCCCTCGTCTCGCTGACGACGGGCGCGTCGCTCGCCAAGCATCTGTTCCCCGTCGTCGGCGCGGCCGGCGCCACCGCGATGCGGCTGACCTTCGCCGCCGTGATCCTCGCCATCGTGTTCCGGCCGTGGCGCACCGGTGTGCGCGGTGACGGGCGCGCGCTGCTGCAATACGGCCTGTCGCTCGGCGCCATGAACCTCAGTTTTTATACGGCGCTGGCCTATGTGCCGCTGGGGATCGCCATCGCCGTCGAGTTCACGGGGCCGCTCGTCGTGGCCGTGGCGACGTCGCGCCGGCGCCTGGACTTCGTCTGGATCGCGCTCGCGTGCTGCGGGCTCGCGCTGCTGCTGCCGCTGCGCGGCGATGCGCCGGCCGTCGACTGGCGCGGCATCGCGTTCGCACTCGTCGCGGGCGCCTGCTGGGCCGTGTACATCCTCGCGGGCAAGCGCGCCAGTGCCGCCTATGGCGCGGCCGCGTCGAGCTGGGGCACGGTACTCGGTGCCCTGATCGCCGCGCCGGTCGGCATCGCGCACGCGGGCACGGCGCTGCTGGAACCCTCCGTGCTGATGTTCGGCGTGGCCGTCGCCGTGCTGTCCAGCGCGATCCCGTATTCGCTGGAGATGGTCGCACTGCGGCGCCTGCCGGCCAACACGTTCAGTACCCTGCTCAGCGCGGAGCCGGCCATCGGTGCGCTGATGGGCCTCGTGCTGCTGGGCGAGCACCTCGACGTCTCGCAATGGCTCGCGATCGCGCTCATTGTCGCGTCGTCGATCGGCGCCGCGACGAGCGCGAGCCTGGCCGCGCGCCGCCGTCCCGCCGACGCGGAACCGCCGGTGCCGCTATGACGGGCGCTTTCCGTATTGGCGTGCCGACGTGGATCACCGAGGCGGGTTAGAGTAGCGGTTTGATTGATATAACGAAGGGAAGACTATGCAGCGACGACAACTGGGCCCGGACGGCCTGACCGTACCGGAGATCGGCCTGGGCTGCTGGCAGCTGGGTGGCGGCTGGAGCAACGACTGGAACGACGACGTCGCGCAGCAGACGCTGCAGACGGCCATTGACGCCGGCGTGCGCTTCATCGACACGGCGGACGTGTACGGCGACGGCGCCAGCGAGCGCTCGATCGGGCGCTTCCTCGCGGGCCTGAAGGACACCGGCATCGTCGTGGCCACGAAGCTGGGCCGTGCCGGTATTTACCCGGACGGCTGCACGCGCGCATCGCTGCGCGAAGCGACGCTGCGTTCGCTGGAGCGCCTGCAAGTCGACTCCCTGGACCTCACGCAGCTGCATTGCGTGCCGACGGAGGTGATGCGCCAGGGCCACGTGTTCGACTGGCTGCGCGAGCTGCAGCAAGAGGGATTGATCAAGCGCTGGGGCGCCAGCGTGGAATCCGTGGAAGAGGGGCTGATCTGCCTGGAACAGGAAGGCCTGGCGTCGCTGCAGGTCATCTTCAACATCTTCCGCCAGAAGCCGGCCGAGGAACTGTTCCCGCGCGCGGCGGACAAGAAGGTCGGGATCATCGTGCGCCTGCCGCTCGCGAGCGGCCTGCTGGGCGGGAAGATCACCCGTGAGACGACCTTCCGCGACGACGACCACCGCAACTTCAACCGCGACGGCGCCATGTTCAACGTGGGCGAGACGTTCGCGGGACTGGAACTGGAACGGGGCATCGCGGCCACCGAGCAGGTGGCGGCGCTGGTGCCGGCCGGGATGACGATGGCGCAGATGGCGCTGCGCTGGATCCTCGATCACCCGCAGGTGTCGGTGGTGATCCCGGGCGCGAGCCGCCCGGACCAGGTGCGCGCGAACGTGGACGCCGCGGGCGTCGCGCCGCTGGCGGCGGAGCTCCACGACAAGCTCGCCGGCGTGTACCGCGCCCACGTGCGCGACTTCATCCGCGGTCCGTACTGATCACCGGGCGAGGAGACACATGCATTATCTGATCCGCGCCGGCGCACTGGCGGCGTTCGTCCTGTGTGCGGGCAGCGCTGCCGCGCAAGCCGTCTTCAAGGGCACCTGGGCCGGACCGCCCGCGAACGCAGGCCCCATCGCCGTCACGCCGCCGCCGTTCGGCGCCGCGCCGGCATCCCCGGTGC
Organism: uncultured Massilia sp.; assembly: GCA_966211695.1. Taxonomy (GTDB): domain Bacteria; phylum Pseudomonadota; class Gammaproteobacteria; order Burkholderiales; family Burkholderiaceae_D; genus Telluria. The sequence continues at coordinate 87,206 of CBIHOW010000018.1, forward strand.
CGCCCGGTATGCGTTCGCCGTCGCCCAAGCACGTGCTGGTGCTGGGCGGGGCGCGCGGCTGGCATCACGACTCGATCCCGGCCGGCATGGCAGCCGTCTACAACTGGGGCCGCGCGACGCATTTGTGGGACACCGAGATGCGCACCGAGTACAGCCTCGTCAACGGGCGCGGCGGCCAGCCGATGACGGCCGGCTTCCAGCCCGTGGGCCTGCGCGACTTCGACGCCATCGTCGTCGTCAGCGCGACCGGCGACTGGGGACTGGACGCCGCGCAGAAGGCCGCGCTGCTCGATTTCGTGCGCGCGGGCGGAGGACTGGTCGCGATCCACGGCGGGGTCGACGCGAACCTGGACTGGAAGGATTACGTGGACATGGTGGGCGGCGTCTTCGTGTCCCATCCGTTCAACAACCATGCGTGGCCGCTGTTCCCGTTCCCACTGCGGACGGAAAACCGCGACACCCCGATGACGTCGTTCCTGCCGGCCCGCTGGATCCGGCAGGACGAGCTCTATGTGGTGAAGAATTTCTCGCGCGCCGACACGGAAGTCTTGCTCAGCATGGACGGCGAACGGCTGGACATGTCACGCATCCCGGACCAGCTGCCGCCTGACCGCGACATCCCCGTCGCCTGGATCAAGCAGTACGGCAAGGGACGGGTATTCGCGTCCACCATCGGGCACGCGAAGGAAGCCTTCGACGATCCCGATGTGGCGC
>CBIHOW010000019.1:0-85568 GCA_966211695.1 uncultured Massilia sp.
ATCCGCTGATCGACGGCCAGGGCAACTTCGGCTCGCGCGACGGCGACGGCGCCGCCGCGATGCGTTACACGGAAGCCCGTTTGACGCCCGTCTCGCGCCTGCTGCTCGACGAGATCGACATGGGCACCGTCGACTTCCAGCCGAACTACGACGGCTCGACGGAAGAACCGCGCACCCTGCCCGCGCGCCTGCCGATGGTGCTGCTGAACGGCGCGTCCGGCATCGCCGTGGGTCTCGCCACCGAGATCCCGTCGCACAACCTGCGCGAAGTGGCCGCCGCCGCCGTCGCGATGATCCGCAATCCGAAGATCACGCACGCCGAGCTGATGACCCTGATGCCCGGTCCGGACTTCCCGGGCGGCGGCCAGATCATCACGCCGGCGTCCGCCATCGCCGACATGTACGCATCGGGCCGCGGCTCGATGAAGGTGCGCGCGCGCTGGAAGATCGAGGAACTGGCGCGCGGCCAGTGGCAGGCCGTCGTCACGGAACTGCCGCCGGGAACCTCCGCCCAGCGCGTGCTGGAAGAGATCGAGGAACTCACGAACCCGAAGGTCAAGGTCGGCAAGAAGGCCCTGCTGCCCGAGCAGCTCACCTTGAAGCAGACCATCCTCGGCGCGCTGGATACTGTCCGCGACGAATCCGGCCGCGAAGCGCCGGTGCGCCTGGTGTTCGAGCCGAAGTCGAAGAACCAGGACCAGACGGAATTCATGCTGATGCTGCTGGCGCACACGTCGCTGGAAACGTCGGCACCGATCAACCTCGTGATGATCGGCGGCGACGGCCGTCCGCGCCAGAAAGGCCTCACCGAGATCCTGCAGGAATGGATCGAGTACCGCTTCGTCACGGTCCGCCGCCGCACGGAATTCAGGCTGGGCAAGGTCAACGACCGCATCCACATCCTGGAAGGCCGCGAGACCGTCCTGCTGAACATCGACGAGGTCATCCACATCATCCGCAACTCGGACGATCCGAAGGCCGCCCTGATCGAGCGTTTCCGCCTGTCCGAGCGCCAGGCCGAGGACATCCTCGAGATCCGCCTGCGCCAGCTGGCGCGCCTGGAGGCGATCAAGATCCAGCAGGAGCTGGCCGAGCTGCGCAACGAGAAGGAAAAGCTGGAAGACATCCTCGAGAACCCGAACTCGATGAAGCGGTTGATCATCCGCGAGATCGAGGCCGACTCCAAGCAGTACGGCGACGACCGCCGCACCCTGATCGAGGAAGCGCAGAAGGCCGTGGCCGAGCAGAAGATCATCGACGAGCCGGTGACCGTCATCGTGTCCGAGAAGGGCTGGGTGCGCGCGCGTACCGGCATCGGCCACGATCCGGCCCAGTTCACGTTCAAGGCGGGCGACTCGCTGTACGGCGCGTTCGAATGCCGCACGGTCGACACGCTGTTGTGCGTCGGCGACAACGGCAAGGTGTATTCCGTGCCGGTGGCCGCCCTGCCCGGCGCACGCGGCGACGGCGTGCCCATCACGACGCTCGTGGATCTCTCCGGCGGCGGACGCATCCTGTACTACTACGTGGGCCCGGCCGAGACGCGCCTGCTGCTCGCGACGACGGCCGGCTTCGGCTTCATCACGAAGGCCGGCGACATGATCACGCGCCTGAAAGGCGGTAAATCGTTCATCACGCTGGACGATGGCGCCGTGCCGCTGGCGCCGCGCGTCGTGACGGACAACGCGGGCGCCATCGCCTGCCTGTCCGAAAAGGGCCGCGTGCTGGTGTTCGGCATCGACGAGATGAAGGTGCTGCAGAACGGCGGCCGCGGCGTGATCCTGATGGGCCTGGAGCCGAAGGAAAAGCTGCTGGCCGTGCAACCGATCAGCCAGAAGGGCCTGAACGTGGTCGGCACCTGGGCCGGCGACAAGCCGCGCACGGTGGAATTGTTCGCGTCCGGCCTGGAGCCGCACTTCGGCAAGCGGGCCAACAAGGGCAAGCCGTTGTCGGCCAAGCTCAAGGCGAAAGACCTTGCCATGCGCCAGACGGACGGCGGCTGATAGCCCAAAAAAAACGGACCCGGCGGGTCCGTTTTTCATGGGCGCCCTGGATTACTTGGCGGCGTCCTTGTGTGCCTCGGCGGTGGCTTCGGCACGCTTTTCGTTGGCCTTGGCATGGGCCTTGGCTTTATCGGCGTTGGCGTCCACGATCTTCTTCTGGGCCTTTTCGTCGGCCTTGATCATGGTCTTCTGGGCGTCGTAATTCGCTTCGGCGGTCTTTTCCTCGGCCTTGGCGGCGGCCTTGGCCTTGTCTTCCGGGTCAGCCTTGGCGACCTTTTCGTTCGCCTTGTCGACCTTCTTCACGGCCTTGTCGTGTGCCTTGGCCTTTTTCTCGTTGGCCTTGTCGACGGCCTTGTTGATTTTCTCGTCCTGCTTTGCCATCTCCTTGGCTTCTTTCTCGTTAGCCTTGGCGATTTTCTTGTCGGCATCGGCGTTGCCGGTCGACGTCGTGCCGGCCGTGCCGCTCTGGCCCGACGACATGGTGGTGTCGGTGGTGGTCGTGACCGGGGTCGCCGGTGCGGTCGTGGTCTGGGCGTAGACCGAAGTGGCGAACAGGCCGGCGATCAGGGTAGCGAGCAGTTTATTCATCGTAGTTCTCCTGAAGATTATGGTGGGGCACGCCGTGACGCGCCGTATGTTTTTGTTAAGTCAGGGCTTCAGAATATGCTTCGGACAACTTCCGCTCTGTTCGCCAGCGCACGCAGTACATACTGGTCATCATCCAATTTGTGACAAGATTTTTCAGCGTTCGGCCGCCTTCTCGGCGCCCTTGCGCTTTGACTCGGCATGCTTTTTCTTGCTCGCCTTTACAGCCGCTTGCGTCTTCATGCGGCTGCCCGGCGGCTCTTTCACGGAACGCGCGTTCGCCTTCATGACCTCGCTTTCGGCCTTCGTGCCGGCCTTGCCGCGCCCGCCGGTGGCGGCCGCATCGGTGTCGGTGTCGTTGGGCGCGGTCGTGTTGGTGGCCTGAGCATTCACGTTGTCGGCCTTGCCCGGCGCGGCATTGATCACGGCCGTGCTTTTGCCGACGACCTGTCCGGCATTGTTGACGCCGGCTGCCTGGCGGCCCGTGGCGTCATGTGCGGAACCCGTGTTCGCCGTGCCGTCCGTGCGCAGGCCGGTGCCGGACACACCCGCGGCCGTGGTGTTGTGGCCGGAGACAGCCTGGCCGATCGGCGCCGTGTTGGCAGTGGTCTGGGCCCAGGCCGTCGACGCCAGCAGGGCAAACAGGAGAGTGGGGAGGAGTTTGTGCATGGTGATCTCGTTTCGTAGGTGAGTAAGTCGAAACGAGGATAGGTGCGCCGCCCGGGTGACTCTGTTCGGCAGCGCACCCGCCGGCGCTACTTGTCGGCCGGGCGGCCCGCGTACAGGTCGATGATGTCGCTGATGCCGTCCTGGCAGACGGGGCAGAACTCGCCGCTGCGGTCGAACATGATGCATTGCATGGCCGGACGGTAGTAACCCGTCGCTTCATAGTTCGCACCCTCGAATGCGCCGATCGCCTTGCGGTATTTTGCCTGCGCAAACAGGGCGTTCGAGTGCGCCAGATCTTCGCGGAACAGCGCGCTCATCTCCGATTCCGGCCGGTTGGCCGCCCGCAGCGCCGCACGCTTCTTCTGGTACTCGCGCGAATACGCTTCGTACTCGGCCTTGGGCCACGGCGTCGGCAACGGCGTGCCGGCCTGCACGTATTGCTTCCACTTCAGGTGCGCCGGATCGCGCAGCGCCGTCACGTTCGGTTCCCACGGCTCCATGCGTGCGCCGCTGGACTGGTACGCGACGGGCGACGTGTAGTACTCGTCGGCCAGCCCGGCGAAATGGTGGCCGAACTCGTGCACGAACAGGTAATCCGCCCAGTCGTTGTTCGCGGCCGCCGTGCTGAACTGGCCGAAGATGCCGCCACCGCCATACGTGTCGTTGTTGACGAGGATCTCGATGAATTCGTAAGGCGCGTACTGCGCGATGTCGCGCAGCGCCCGGTTGTCCAGGGTCAGCACGTAGCGTTCGCTGCCGAAGATGTCGTAGCGGGTGCCCAGCGCGGACGCATGGTGCACGCCCGTCGACGGCCGCGACACGCCCGATTCCAGCGTCGGCACGGCCAGCGCCCACACGTTGAAATCGTTCGCGCGCTCCTTGAACGGCGACACCTCGAACAGGTGCTGCGCGAGGCGGCGCACGGCCGCTTCGAACTTCGGCATCTCGGCCTGCGTGTAGCCATCGCCCAGCACGAGCAGGTCGACCTTGCGCGGCGACGGCCCGCTGACCCTGATCGGGATCGGCTGCGCGGGCGCCGGTCCCTGCGCACGCACGACGTCCTGCGCATCCGTGTCGACGTCCACGCTCCACGCGACGGAAAACTGGTTGCGCTCGTCGCGCTTCAGGATGCGCACGCGCACGGGACGGTCCGGCTTCGGAAAGCGCACGGACTCGTGAAAGCCGCGGCTGAGTTTATTCGCCTCCTCCGTCGTCTTCCACTCGCCGAACACGGTGGAAAAATCGCGCGAATACAACAAATCTCCCGTCTTCGCATCGGCCACCTCGACGCGGTTGTTGCCGCGATTGGTGTCGTCGAACGGCCGCGACATGTCGCCCGGCCACGGCAGCGGCTCGATCAGCACGCGCTCGATGGCGTACTGTTCGGACAGCGCATTGCCGCTGTGGATGTAGTCGACACGGACGGTCGCGGGCTGGGCGGCCAAGGCCAGCGCGGGGAAGGCCAGCAGGGGTAGCAGTGCTCGGATCATGGCGGTCTCCGTCGTCAATGGGCCGAGGCCAGGGCAGCATCGGCCTTGGGCAGGCTCTTCAGGGCGGCCAGGATACTGATGACGATCATCACGTACTCGCCGCCGAACTCCTTCAGCTTCTTCGATTTCGGAACCTCGAAATGCATGGTCAAACCCGCGGAGATGGAAAAGTTGCAATCTAGCGCAGGTTTGGCTTTCTGACAATCAACCGCTGGTGGCGTCCTCCGGCAGCGCGAGCCGCCAGTGCTCCCAGTCCGGATCCGGCGCGCCGCCGAAACGGCGGTACAGGCGTTTCGCAGCCTCGTTGGTCGGGAGGACGAGCCACGTGATCTGTCCCGCACCGATACGCTCCGCCTCGCGCCGCAAGCCGGCAAGCAGGTCCGCCGCGATGCCCCGGCTCCGGTACGCGGGGTCGACGAACAATTCCTTCAACGTCAGGGACGGGCGCAGGTCGAACGTGAACGCCTGGACGAGCCACACGGCATAGCCGGCAAGCTGCCCGTCCTCCCCTTGCGCGACGAGGATCCCGCACTGGGCGCCGGGCCCGAAGGCGCGGCTGCACAGGTCGCGGGCCGTCACGCGGAACCGGGGCAGATACCCCTCGAACGCCGCCAGGGCACGCATCATGCCGATCAGCGCTTCCGCGTCTTCCGGCCGGGCCGGCCGGATCGGACACGCGTCATTCGCCATGGCCGGCGGCCAGCGCGAACCCTTCGTCGATCCAGCCGGTGACGCCGCCGATCATCAGCTTGACGGGCCGCCCCAGCTTCGCCAGCCGGTACGCCGCGCGGTGCGCGCCGTTGCAATGCGGGCCGGCGCAATAGACGACGAACAAGGTGTCCATCGGATAGTCGCGCAGCTTCGCCTCGACGATCTTCCCGTGCGGCATGCTGATGGCCTGCGGCACGTGGCCGCGCGCATACAGGTCGGGGCTGCGTGCGTCGAACAGGACGAAATCCTGCCTGCCGTTGGCGATGGCGTCGTGGACGTCCCAGCAATCCGTCTCGAACTCGAAGGCGGTGCCGAAGTGGGCGATGGCGCGGTCGCTGGCGGCGGCGGGGATGGCGGATACGGATGAGGTCATGAGGTTTCTCCTTGCAGTGAGACGCCAGTGTCGCAGCCAGGGCGCCGCGCTGGCAGTGCCTTGCGTGACAGAAATTGGTAACATCGCGCCATGAACCACAATGTCGCCATCGTCGCCTACGACGGCCTGTGCACCTTCGAATTCGGCTGTGCCATCGAGCTGTTCGCGCTCGAGCGCCCGGAACTGGGCGTGCGCTGGTACAGCCACGCCGTCTGCGCCGTCGAGCCCGGCCCCCTGCGCGCCATGGGCGGCCTGACCGTGCACGTGCCGCACGGCCTCGACGCCCTCGCCCACGCGGACACGATCGTCGTCCCCGGCTGGCGCGACCGGTTCGAAGCGCCGCCGGCCGCCCTCGTCGACGCCTTGCGCGCGGCGCACGCACGGGGCGCACGCCTCTGCTCGATCTGCTCGGGCGCGTATGTGCTCGCGTACGCCGGCCTGCTGGACGGCCGCCGGGCGACCACGCACTGGCGCTACCTGGACGACCTGCACGCCCGCTTCCCGGCCATCGCGATCGACCCGGACGCCCTGTACGTCGAAGATGTAAACATCGTCACGTCGGCCGGTTCCGCGGCCGGCCTCGACATGCTGCTGCACCTCGTGCGCGCCGACTTCGGGACGGAGGTCGCCAACCGGGTCGCGCAGCGCCTCGTGATCCCGGCGCACCGCGACGGCGACCAGGCGCAGCGCGTCGCGCGTCCCGTGCCCGATGCCGGCGTGGATACCATCGCCCGCCTCATGGACCGGGTCCGCGAAACCATCCGCGCCGAGCACACGGTGGCCTCGATGGCCGCCGAAGCGCGCCTAGGGACCCGCACCTTCCAGCGCCGCTTCAAGGAAAGGACGGGTCTCGCGCCGCTCGGCTGGCTCGTGCGCGAACGCGTGGCCCTCGCCGCGCAACTGCTGGAATCGCGGCCGGCACTCCCTATCGATGCGGTCGCCGACCTGGCCGGGCTCGGTTCGGCCGAATCGCTGCGGCGCCATTTCCGCGCGCATGGCCTGGCCCCGCCAGGACGGTATCGCCGCCAGAGTCACGAACGGACCATGTCGTGACTTTTGGAGAGACCGGTCGGGACTTTTGTCATTACAATAAAAAGTCTTGTCGAATCGATCGGAGAATCCAATGTACGTGGTGCTTCTGAAATTTGCGGAAAACAAGAGCCGGGCCGGCGACTTCATGCAGGACCATAATGCGTGGATCCGGCAAGGGCTCGACGACGGCGTGTTTCTCCTCGTCGGCAGCCTGCAGCCAGGCCTGGGCGGTGCGATCCTGGCCCATGGCGTGGCGCCGGCGGACCTGCAGGCGCGCGTGGATGCCGATCCGTTCGTCGTCCACGGCGTGGTCCAGGCCGAGATCCTCGAGATCAAGCCCGGCAAGGCGGATCCCCGGCTGGAATTCCTGCTCGCATGAGCTCGATGTTCATTGCAGCGGACGGCCAGCCGCGCTGCCGCTGGTGCGGTGCCGCGCCGGAGTTCCTTCACTATCACGACACGGAATGGGGCTTCCCGGTCGACGACGACCGGCGCCTGTTCGAAAAGATCTGCCTGGAAGGTTTCCAGTCCGGGCTCAGCTGGCGCACCATCCTCGCCAAGCGCGAAAATTTCCGGGCTGCCTTCGATGGGTTCGACTTCGACCGGATCGCCGACTACACCGACCGCGACGTCGCGCGGCTATTGGCCGACGAAGGCATCGTCCGTCACCGGGGCAAGATCGAAGCGGTGATCAATAACGCCCGCATGGCCAGGGTCCTGGCCGCGCGCGAGGGTTCGCTGGCCGCCTTCTTCTGGCGCTACGAGCCGGACCCCGCGCAGCTCGCCGCGCCGCAGACCGCATCCACGTCGGCGGAGGCCGTCGCCCTGTCGAAGGACCTGAAAAAACTGGGATGGAAGTTCGTCGGCCCGACGACCGTGTACGCCTTCATGCAGGCGATGGGGCTGATCAACGACCATGCCGAACAATGCGTCGTCCGGGACAAGGTCGCGCAGGCACGCGGGCAGTTCGAGCGCCCGTGCGGCGCTATTTGTACTGGTACAGCGGACGGCGGATAAGGATCGGCCGGATGTCCAGCCGCACGTTGTAGATCGAATAGGATTCCATCGACGACGACTGGTAGCCGGCGCTGTCGTCCGTGCGTGTAAAACGGAATTCGAAGCCGAGGTCGGGCTGGACGCCGTTCGGGCTGCCGAGCGTGATGCCGATGGCGTCCGGCTGGTCGCTGTCGATCAGCTTGCTCATCAGGTCGACGACGGTGCTGTTGCCGAGGATGTCGGCGGTGAACAATGGCTCGCGGTAGTAAGGCCGCGACGGGTCGAGCTTGTTGTCGGCCTTGTCGTCGGACGGCGTGCATTCGCGGGTGACGATATTGAAGTGGTCGCCGTTGTCGAGGTAGCTGACGCGCACATTGGTCACGTTGAACGCGCCCTCGTGCACGATCGCGTTCGACAGGTCGAGCACGAGCGCGCCCTTGTAGCCGATCACCTCGACGTCGCGGTTGGGCAGCACGACCATCGCCGTGTCCTCGTCGATGCCGAGGCCCAGCTTGTAGCCCTTCTTGAGCATGGCCGGCAGCATGCGCGCGAAACGGCCGCGCACGAGCAGGTGCTGGTCGATGAAGACGTCGTCGCCGACGAAGCCGAGCCCGTCCGTGATCTCCTCACCCTCTTCCACGCCCAGCTTGAGCGTGGCCAGCACGGTCCTCGGGCGGCCGAACATCGTGCTGCTCATGATGGCGGCACCGGCACTGGAACCGGCGATCACGCCGCCGCGCCGGTACATGTCCCACAACGCGTCCAGAACACGGGTATTGCTGCCGTCCTCGTGGCGCAGCGCGCGCGTGATCCGGCTCTGGTCGCCGCCCGCGAAGAAGGCGCCGTTCGCGTTGCGCACGGCTTCGGCCAGGCCCCGGTCGTCGGCCGCGATCTGGTAATTACTGCCGGACAGCTTGACCGCGACAGGGACAAAGAATGCCTTGGCGCCATAGCTGTTGAGGCGCTCGACGAGGCTCTTGCCGGACCGTTCCGGCGTACCCGACGCGGACGCGAACACGGCGATGCGCGCCCCCTTCCCGCCTGCGAGCTGGATGATGCGTTCCCACACGGGACCATTCGAGGGGCGCAGATTGCCGCCGATAATGACGAGGGATCCCTTGGGCTGCACCACCGAATCGGCGGCGGCGCACCAGGGCGCGCCGGCCAGCAGCAGCACGGCCAGGAAAAGACGCAACGCGGACCGAACCATAAAACCCTTCCCAGCTTCGACAAACAGTAAGACTGATTGTAGAGGACCGGCGGCGTGTTGCGTCCGGTCAGGAAAGATATATGTTCGGGTAGTAGCGTTCCATCAGCGAGTCCGGACGCTCCGACGGCGCAAAGCCGAAGCGGGCAAACAGGCTGTGCGCGTCGTTCGTGTTGAGGGTAAAGCGCCGCAGACGCTGCAGGCTCGGATGCTCCATGACGATGCGGATCAGCTGCTTGGCATAGCCGCGCCCGCGGTACTCGGGCACGACGAAGACGTCGCACAGGTGGGCCATCGTCGCATAGTCGGTGATGACCCGCGCGAACGCGATCTGGCGGCCGTCGAGGTAGCCGCCGAAGCACAGCGAATTCTCGATCGAGCGCTCGACCACGGTGCGCGAAATGCCGACGGCCCAGGTCGACTGCTCGCTGAGGAAGCGGTAAATCATCGGAATATCGAGCCGCGTCCGGTCCGTGCTGATCTGGAAACTGGAATCGTTGGTGGTTGGAATCATGGACACGCCACACCGTCAATCTGGTAAAAAAACCAATTCTAGCCCCGTTCCGGCCCGCATGGACGTTTCCGCCAATCGTGCGTGCATGAACCGTTCAGTGCCTGGGCAGATAGCGTTCCGGCAGGCGCAGCGAGGCGTCCTCGGCGCGCCACAACAAGTTCACGATCCACCAGCGCTTGCCGTCGTTGTACAGCTGGATACTGTTGATGCCGCGCTGGAACGGTTCCGCGTCCCCGCGCGCGTGCCGCGATTCGTACGTGCTGAACACGTGCACGATCTGGCCGAACGTCTCCGTGCTGCGCGCCGCCTCGCGCTCGAAGAAGCCCATCGTCGCGAGGGCCTTCGAGTTACGGGCGATATAGTCCTCGACCGTCATGGCGCGCAGGGCATACACGCCCTCCGGACGCGCGCCGACGGCCATCAACCGGCCTTCCGGGGCGAACAGCGAGCGCATCCGGTCCCAGTCGCGCGGCTGGCCGGCCGTGCCTGAGATGACGTCGTACAGCGCCGCGACAATGCCATCCACGGTGGCGACGTCGGCGGGGCGGGCGGCCGGGGTTGCAGCCGGGGTTGCAGCAGGCGTGGTCGCGGCGGCCGGCGTGGCCGCCGGCCCCACCGGCGGCACCTGTCCCGGTTGAGCATGCGCTCCGCCCGCGAACGCCATTGCCACAATCCAACCCATCCAGTGTCTCGCTGTCATGTCCGTCTCCTGTCGTTATGTTTATGGATTGCCAAGAACAGCGACATGATCGGACATTTGCCGACGAAAGTCACCGGGCGCAATCGCCGGGCGTACGTCTGCACAGTTTATAATCAGGAATTCAAGAAAATCCCGTCACCCGTCTCCCATCATGACTGATCAATTTGCCAAAAAAGCGGAAGCCTGGTCGGCCCGCTTCTCCGAACCCGTCTCCGACCTCGTCAAGCGCTACACCGCGTCCGTCTTCTTCGACAAGCGCCTGGCCCTGTTCGACATCCAGGGTTCGCTCGCCCACGCCGAAATGCTGGCCGCCCAGGGCATCATCAGTGCCGAGGACCGCGCCGAGATCGAGCGCGGCATGGCCCAGATCCGTGGCGAGATCGAAGCCGGCCAGTTCGAGTGGCTGCTCGACCTGGAAGACGTGCACCTGAACATCGAAAAACGCCTGACGGAACTGGTCGGGGACGCCGGCAAGCGCCTGCACACGGGCCGTTCCCGCAACGACCAGGTGGCGACGGACATCCGCCTGTACATGCGTGCCGCCATCGACGACATCCTCGCCCTGCTGAAAGGCCTGCGCGGCGCCCTGACCGACCTGGCGGAACGCAACGCGGACACCATCATGCCGGGCTTCACGCACCTGCAGGTGGCGCAGCCGGTGACCTTTGGCCACCACCTGCTGGCCTATGTGGAAATGTTCGGCCGTGACGCCGAGCGCATGGCCGACACGCGCCGCCGCGTGAACCGCCTGCCGCTGGGTGCCGCCGCCCTGGCGGGCACCACCTTCCCCATCGACCGCCTGCGCGTGGCCAAGACCCTCGGCTTCGAAGACGTCTGCCACAACTCGCTCGACGCTGTATCTGATCGCGATTTCGCCATCGAGTTCACGGCAGCCGCATCGGTCTTGATGATGCACATCTCGCGCATGTCGGAAGAGCTGGTGACGTGGATGAGCCCGCGCATCGGCTTCATCGACATCGCCGACCGCTTCTGCACCGGCTCGTCGATCATGCCGCAGAAAAAGAACCCGGACGTGCCGGAACTGGCGCGCGGCAAGACGGGCCGCGTCTACGGTCACCTGATGGGCCTGCTGACCCTGATGAAGGGCCAGCCGCTGGCGTACAACAAGGACAACCAGGAAGACAAGGAACCGCTGTTCGACACGGTCGACACCGTGCTGGACACCCTGCGCATCTTCACCGACATGGCATCCGGCATCACGGTCAAGCCCGAGAACATGCGCGCCGCCGCCCTGCAGGGCTATGCGACGGCGACCGACCTGGCCGACTACCTCGTCAAGAAGGGCCTGCCGTTCCGCGACGCCCACGAGGCCGTGGCGCATGCCGTGCGCGCGTGCGACGACGCCAAGTGCGACCTGTCGGAAATGTCGCTGGAACGCCTGCGCGAGTTCTCGCCGCTGATCGAGCAGGACGTGTTCGCCGTGCTGACGCTGGAAGGCTCCGTCGCGGCGCGCGACCACGTGGGCGGCACGGCGCCGAACCAGGTGCGCGCGGCCGTTGCGCGCGTCCGGGCACAATTGGCGGAATAAGGACGCCCCCGGGTGTCCGCCATGACGGAGGACACCCATGCAACGCTACGGCAACCAGAGTCGTGAATCCGGCGTCGTCGCCTACGACATCGACGCCGGCCAGATCACCGTCCAGTTCAGGAACGGCGAGCGCTATCTCTACACGGAAGACAGCGCCGGCGCCGCCAACATCGCGAAAATGCAGGAACTTGCCCGGGCCGGCCGCGGGCTGTCGACGTTCATCAGCCAGCACGTCCACGACCGCTACGCCCGCAAGATCCACTCACGCCGACTGTAACCCACAAGAAAGATCCATGACCGCAACGCCAGCCCTGCCCCAACGCGACTTTGCCGCCTTCCTGTTCGACATGGACGGCACTATCCTCACTTCCATCAAGGCCGCCGAGCGGGTCTGGGGCGACTGGGCCGCCGGCCACGGGCTCGACGTGGCCGCCTTCCTGCCCACCATCCACGGCAAGCGCACCGAGGAAACGATCCGCGCGCTGGAACTGCCGGGCGTCGACCCGGTGGCGGAAGCCGCGTTCATTACGCGCGCGGAGATCGAGGACGTGGCCGGCATCGAAGCCATCGAAGGCGCTGCCGCCTTCATCGCCAGCCTGCCGGCCGGGCGCTGGGCCATCGTGACCTCTGCGCCGCGGGCGCTGGCCGAAGCGCGTATCGCCGCGGCCGGCCTGCCGCTGCCGGCCGTGCTGGTGGCCGCCGAGGACGTCGAGCGGGGCAAGCCCGCACCCGATCCGTTCCTGCTGGGCGCGCGCAAGCTGGGCGTGAAGCCGGAAGACTGCCTCGTGTTCGAAGACACACTGGCCGGCCTGCGTTCGGCAGCCGCCGCCGGCATGGACAGCATCGTCGTGACGGTCACGCATGCGCATCCGCTCGAGACGGACGTGACCGCGGTGCTCGATTACGCTGACTTGCGCGCCGTAACGACGGCCGACGGCCTGCTGCGCGTGCAGCGCCGGGCGTAACGGCGGCCAGGACCCGCTAGCGGGGTTCGTCCGGCACAATGCCGGCCTGCTCGCCGTGGTCGGCCCGGAACACGCGCGGCTCCAGCGTCTTTTCATCCGTTTCGAGGGATGCGCCTTGCGCCGCAGCCGGCATGGCCGAGGTGCGCGTGTCACGCTTGGGATACGGCGTGCCGTCGCGGTGGGAATAACTGTCGGTCTTGCCGTCGTACACGAGGTCGATGTCCGGATACTCGGCCCGATCCTCGGCAATGCGCGAGCCGACGCACAGGAACAGCGCATTGCCCCAGCCCCGGTTGATGAGCTGGTGGCCGTTCGGCCGCCCGGCCGGGAAGGCCGCGCAATCGCCCGCGCGCATCAAGGTCTCGCCTTCGTCCGTGACGAGCGTCAGCTCGCCGGAGACGACCATCACGAATTCGTCCTCGTGGCTGTGCCAGTGGCGCTGCGACGAGGCGGCGCCGGGCAGCAGCTCGACAAGGTTGACGCCGAACTGCGTCAGGCCGCCGGCATCGCCCAGCGCCTGCTTGCTGCGGCCGTTGACGGCTTCGGCAAAGGGATCGGGATACCCGGTACCGGTCAGCACGGGAATACTGCTCAGGTCTAGCCGCGACATGTGGATCACTCCTTATGAGGTTCACGCGCGGCCTTGGCCCTTCCTCAGCCGCGTTTTTGCACCAGCGTCAGGATATCGTAACTTGCGACGAGTTCGTCGTTCTGATTCGTTACCTGGACGTCCCACGCCACCACGCCCTGCCCCCGTCCCTGGTCGTCGGTGCGGTTGCGGTCGACCTTGCGCTTGCATGTGAGGCGCGCACGGATCGTGTCGCCGATCGCCACCGGCGCCACGAAGCGCAGGTTATCCAGGCCATAGTTCGCCAGAACCGGGCCGGGTGCCGGCGACACGAACAGGCCCGCCGCCGCCGACAGCACGAAGTACCCGTGCGCGATGCGCTTGCCGAACTGCGTGTCCTTCGCTGCGATCTCGTCGAAGTGCATGTAGAAATAATCGCCCGACACGCCGCCGAAGTTGACGATGTCCGCCTCGCTGACGGTACGCCGGTGCGTCAGCAGCGAGTGGCCGATCTCCAGGTCTTCGAAGTAGCGCCGGAACGGGTGCTCGTCCGATTCCTTGACGGCCGCGCCGCGCACGTATTCTCCCGTGACGGCCGCCAGCATCGTCGGCGAACCTTGCACCGCCGCCCGCTGCAGGAAGTGTTTGACCGCGCGGATACCGCCGAGTTCCTCGCCGCCGCCGGCGCGACCCGGACCGCCGTGCTTGAGCATCGGCAGCGGCGAGCCGTGGCCCGTGGAATCCACGGCCGCGACGCGGTCGAGGATGTGCACGCGGCCATGCGATGCCGCCGCCACGGGCACGGCATGCGCCGCGATGGCCGGGTCCTTCGTCACCAGCGTCGTCACGAGGCTGCCCTTGCCGCGCGCGGCCAGCGCCAGCGCCTCGTCGATGTCGCGGTAGGTCATCATCGTGCTGACGGGGCCGAACGCCTCGATGTCGTGGACCGCGTCATTGGCCATCGCATTCCGGCACAGGAGCAAGGTGGGCGCGAAGAACGCGCCGGCGGCAACACCTTCGCCGACAGGCTGGAAACCGTCGCGGGCGCTGAACAGCACCTCGTTGCCCCGCGCGAGCATCTCGACACGCTCGCCGACGTCGCGCTGCTGGTCCAGCGACGCGAGCGCGCCCATGCGCACGCCCTCGACCTTCGGATTGCCCACGACGATCTTCGCGAGGCGCGCGCGCAGGCGTTCGCCGACCACGTCCGCCAGGTGCTCGGGCACGATCACGCGGCGGATCGCCGTGCACTTCTGGCCCGCCTTGCCCGTCATTTCGCGCGCCACTTCCTTGACGAACAGGTCCAGTTCCTCGTCGTCGGGCGTGACGTCCGGCGCGAGGATGGCGGCGTTCAGCGAATCCGCCTCCGCCGTGAACGGCACGGATTCGCGGATCAGGTTCGCATTGCCGCGCAGCTTCGCGGCCGTGTCGGCGGACCCCGTGAACGTGACGGCATCGAAGCCGTTCAGGCGGTCCAGCAGGTCGCCCGTCGAGCCGATCACGAGCTGCAGGCAGCCTTCCGGCAGCAGTTCCGACTCCATCATCATTCTCACCAGCGCATGCGTGAGATAGCTCGTCGCGGTGGCCGGCTTGGCGATGCAGGGCATGGCGGCGAGGAAGCTCGGCGCGAATTTTTCCAGCAGTCCCCAGATCGGGAAGTTGAACGCGTTGATGTGCACGGCGACGCCGCCGCGCGGCACGAGGATGTGCGTGCCCGCGAAGCCGCCCCGCTTGCCGAGCGCCATGGCCGGGCCTTCGTGCAGCACGTTCGACGACGGCAGCTCGCGCCCGCCGATGCTGGCGTAGGCGAACAGCGTGCCGATGCCGCCCTCGACGTCGACCCAGCTGTCCGGCCGCGTGGCGCCCGTCAGGTGCGAGATCTCGTACAGCTCTTCCTTCCGCTCCATCAGGTAAGTCGCGAGGGCCTTCAGGCGCTGGGCGCGCTTCTGGAAATCCATCGGCATCAGCGCCTGCACGCCCGTCTTGCGGGCATACGCGACGGCTTCGCCGAAGTCGATCCGGTCGGCGTGCGTGTGGTAGATCAGCTGGTTGTCCAGGGCACTGTGCAGCGGCTGGTGCGCTTCGGTGCCGAGCCAGCGGCCGGCGATCAGGCTTTGCAGGGTGGTTGGGGTGTGCATCCTCGTCTCCTCATTGTTTTGGCTTGTGCGGCTCGTCGAACACGATGCGCTGCCGGTCCGGCTCGACTTCCGTGTACGCCTCGACCTCGCGCATCGTGCGCATCGACCGCACATTCAAATCGTGGTACTGGCGTGTCCCGTAACTCTTCCATGCGATCTCCTCGTCCGACACGGCCCGCACGATCTTCGCGGGCGCACCCAGCACCAGGCTGCGCGGCGGGATCGCCATGCCGGCTTTCACGAACGCGGCCGCGCCGACGATGGATTCCGCGCCGACGACCGCCTTGTCCATCACGACGGCGTTCATCCCGACCATCGCATTGCGCCCCACGCGGCAGCCGTGCAGCACGGCGCCGTGGCCGATGTGGCCGTCCACCTCGACGACCGTGTCGTCTTCCGGGAAGCCGTGCATCACGCATGTATCCTGCACGTTCGCGCCCTCTTCCAGGATCAGTCGCCCGAAGTCGCCGCGCAACGACGCGAGCGGCCCGACATAGCAGCGCGGACCGACGATCACGTCGCCGATCAGTACTGCCGTCGGGTGCACGTACGCCGTCGGGTGCACGACGGGACGCAGTCCGTCGATTTCATAGACCTTCACCATCTCACACCCGTTCCACGATCAGGGCGATGCCTTGACCCACGCCAATGCACATCGTGCACAGCGCATAGCGGCCGCCCGTGCGGTGCAGCTGGTTGACGGCCGCCGTGACGAGGCGCGCACCGGAGGCGCCCAGCGGGTGGCCGATGGCGATCGCGCCGCCGTTCGGGTTCACGTGCGCGGCATCAATCGGCAGGCCCAGGTCGCGCAGCACGGCCAGACCCTGCGACGCGAACGCTTCGTTCAGTTCGATCACGTCCATCTGGCCGATCGTGAGACCCGTCATCGCGAGCAGTTTCTTCGTCGCGGGCGCGGGGCCGAAGCCCATGATGCGCGGCTCCAGGCCCACCGTCGTCATGCCGACGATGCGGGCGCGCGGCACCAGGCCGAATTTGTCCACGGCAGCGCCGGAGGCGACCAGTACGGCGCAGGCCCCGTCGTTGACGCCGGATGCATTGCCCGCCGTGACCGTGCCGTCCGGCGTCACGACGCCTTTTAATCGGGCCAGCGATTCCAGGCTCGTGTCGGGGCGCGGGTGCTCGTCCGTGTCGAATACGCGCGAGACACCTTTCTTGTCATGTAGAGTCACCGGCACGATCTCGTCCTTGAACACACCGGCCGCGTGCGCCGCCGCCCAGCGCTGCTGGCTGCGCAGCGCGAACGCATCCTGGTCGCCGCGCGCGATGCCGAACTCGCGCGCCACGTTTTCCGCCGTCTCCGGCATCGAATCGATGCCGTACTGCGCCTTCATCTTCGGATTCACGAAGCGCCAGCCGATCGTCGTGTCCTCGATCTTCGCCGTGCGCGAGAACGCGCTGTCGGCCTTGGCCATCACGAACGGCGCGCGCGTCATGCTCTCGACGCCGCCGGCGATGACCAGGTTCGCCTCGCCTGCCCGGATGGCGCGCGCGGCGCTGCCGACGGCGTCCAGGCTGGACCCGCACAGGCGGTTGATCGTCGAGCCGGGCACTCCCGGCGGCAGACCGGCCAGCAGCGCGGCCATGCGCGCGACGTTGCGGTTGTCTTCACCGGCCCCGTTGGCGCAGCCGTACAGCACGTCGTCGACCTGCGCCCAGTCCACGCCGGGATTGCGGGCCATGAGCGCGGCGATCGGCAGCGCGGCCAGGTCGTCCGCGCGGACACTCGCCAGGGCGCCGCCGAAGCGGCCGAACGGGGTGCGGATGGCGTCGACGATGAATGCATCAGTCATTGGAATCTCCTCAGTTATTCTTGGGCCGCTTGTCGACGACGCGGCGCGCCTTGCCCGTCAGCGAGCGCTCGATGCCTTGCGCGGGCAGCAGGGTCACGGCTGTCGTGACGCCGATATACGTCTTGATGCGGTGCCGCAGGTCGCGGGCCAGCGCGTCCACGTTATCCACGCCGCCTTCGCGCAATTCGCAATGCACGGCCAGCGCATCGAGGTGGCCGTCGCGCGTGACGACGAGCTGGTAATGCGGCGCCAGCGCCGGCATTTGCAGGATCAGTTCCTCGACCTGGCTGGGGAACACGTTCACGCCGCGGATGATCAGCATGTCGTCCGAGCGGCCGCTGATACGGCCCATGCGGCGCATCGAGCGCGCCGTCGGCGCCAGCAGTTTCGTGAGGTCGCGCGTGCGGTAGCGGATGATCGGCAGCGCTTCTTTCGTCAGCGACGTGAATACGAGCTCGCCCTCTTCTCCGTCCGGCAGCACCTCGCCCGTGTCCGGGTCGATGATCTCGGGGTAGAAATGGTCTTCCCAGATCACGGGGCCGTCCTTGCTTTCGATGCATTCGCTGGCGACGCCGGGGCCCATCACTTCCGACAGGCCGTAGATGTCGACGGCGTCGATGCCGGCGCGCTCCTCGATCTCGCGGCGCATGGCATCCGTCCACGGTTCGGCGCCGAAGATGCCGACCTTCAGCGACGACGCGGCCGGATCGAGGCCCTGGCGCTTGAATTCCTCGACGATGTTCAGCATATACGACGGCGTCACCATGATGATCGAGGGCTTGAAGTCCTGGATCAGCTGGACCTGCTTTTCCGTCTGCCCGCCCGACATCGGCACGACTGTGCAGCCCAGGCGCTCGGCGCCGTAGTGGGCACCGAGGCCGCCCGTGAACAGGCCATAGCCGTAGGCGATGTGCACCATGTCGCCGGGCCGCCCGCCCGCCGCGCGGATCGAGCGGGCGACGACGCCGGCCCACGTGTCGATGTCGCGCTGCGTGTAGCCGACGACGGTCGGCTTGCCCGTCGTGCCGGACGAAGCGTGCACGCGCACGACCTGCTCGCGCGGCACGGCGAACAGGCCGAAGGGGTAGTTGTCGCGCAGCGTCTTTTTTTCCGTGAACGGGAATTTCGCCAGGTCGGCCAGCGTTTTCAGGTCGTCCGGATGCACGCCGGCTTCATCGAACGCGCGGCGGTAGTGCGGCACGTTGTCGTAAGCGTGCTTCAGGCTCCACTTCAGCCGTTCCAGTTGCAGGGCCTGCAATTCGTCGCGGCTGGCGCGCTCGATCGGATCGAGTTCGCCGGGTTGCGGGATGCGTTGCACCATCGTTGTCTCCTCCGTTTTACATGTCGACGACGTGTCCCGCGACACGGTGCGACTTCCCGCGGAACAGCGCGATCTTGCGCCCGTCCTGGTCCGTCACGACGACGTCGTAGACACCCGTCTTGCCGGCCAGCGCCTGCTCGACCGCCTCGGCCACCAGTACGTCGCCCGCGCGTCCCGGGGCAAGGTAGTCGATCGTGCAGCCGGCGCCGACCGTATTGAAATTGTGCGAGTTGCAGGCGAATGCGAACGCGCTGTCGGCCAGCATGAAGATGTAGCCGCCGTGGCAGGTGCCGTGGCCGTTCAGCATGTCCTCGCGCACCCGCATGCGCATGCGCGCGAATCCGGGGCGGATCGCATCGAGCGTCATGCCCAACGCCTGGCTGGCCGGGTCGCGTTCGTACATCGTCTTGCCGGCGAGTATGGCCAGCGCTTGCGGATCGTTATGCATGGATGCGGGCTCCGTCGGGATGGGCGGCCAGCTTGCGGCGCAGCAGCGGCGACACGCGGTAGCGATCCTCGCCATACGCGGCGCCGAGGTTGGCCAGCACGGTGAACACGTGGCGCAGGCCGATCGCATCCGCCCACGCGAGCGGCCCGCGCGGATAGTTCACGCCCTTCTGCATCGCGATGTCGACGGCGGCCGCGGAGCACACGCCCTGGTTGACGGCGTCGAGCGCCTCGTTGGCCAGCATCGCGACGGTGCGCATCACGGCCATGCCCGGCACGTCGTCGAGGCGCGTCACCGTGAAGCCGGCCTGCTGGAAATGGCCGACGGCGGCGTTCCAGGCGGCGTCGCTGCACTGGTCCGCGCGTGCCAGCGCGATGCGCGTGGCCCTGGCCGGGTCCAGCAGCAGGTCGAACAGTATCGTGTCCGGGCGGCCTTCGTCCGCTGCGCGCTGCGTGGCGCTGCGGCCGTCGGTCAGGAAGATCGTGGCGGCGTCCCCGGAGGCGCCCAGGCGCGCTTTCAGGGCATGGGTCACCGGATCGGTGCCGCCAAGCGCCGGCTGTGCGGCCCCCTGCTGCGCGGGCTCGGCCTGCGCCTGCGGCGGCACCACGTCGTCGCCGTAGCGATAGAATCCGCGGCCCGTCTTGCGGCCCAGGAAGCCGGCATTCACCAGTTCCTGCTGCACGACGGACGGCGCGAAGCGCGGATCGCCGTAATACGCGTGGAAGACGGATTGCGTGACCGAGTAATTGACGTCGTGGCCGATCAGGTCCATCAACTCGAAGGGGCCCATGCGGAAACCGCCGCAGTCGCGCATCACGGCATCGATCGTGGCCGGGTCGGCCGCGCGTTCGAGCAGCAGGCGCAGCGCCTCCGCATAGTAGGGCCGCGCCACGCGGTTGACGATGAAGCCCGGCGTGGATGTCGCGTGCACCGGGTTCTTGCCCCAGGCCGCGGCCGTCGCGACCACCGTGTCGGCGACGGCCTTGTCGGTGGCGACGCCGGAGATCACTTCCACCAGCGCCATCAGCGGCACCGGATTGAAGAAGTGCATGCCGACGAGGCGTTCGGGGCGCTGCAGTTTGGCACCGATCGCGGTGACGGAAATGGACGACGTGTTCGTGGCGAGGATGCAGTCCGGCCCGACGATGCCTTCCAGGTCGGCGAACAGGGCGCGCTTGACGTCGAGGTCTTCGACCACGGCTTCGACCACCAGCGCGGCATCCTTCGCTTCGTCGAGGGCACGCATCGCGTGGATGCGCTCGCGCGCGAGGTCCGCTTCGGCCGCGCCCATGCGGCCTTTTTCGACCAGCCTTGCGAGGGCCTTGGCGATGCCGGCGATGGCCTTTTCCACCGCTTCCGGGCGCGTGTCGAACAGCCGCACGGTATGCCCGGCCACGGCCGCGACCTGGGCGATGCCGGAGCCCATCGCGCCGCTGCCGATGACGGCGACGACGCTGTTCTTTTCCAGTGCCTGGACCATTCATTCCCCCTTGAATGCGGGCTGGCGCTTCGCGATGAATGCACTGACGCCTTCGCGGTAATCGTGGCTGTAGCCCAGTTCGCGCATCATCTCCGCTTCCAGCTGCAGCTGCCGTTCCAGCGTGTTGCCCCAGCTTTCCTGCATGGCCCGCTTCGTGAATGCGAGTCCCTTCGTCGGCGCGGTGGCGAAGTGGCGGGCCAGCGTCATCGCTTCGTCCATCAGCGATTCGTCCGCCACGCAGCGCCAGATCAGGCCCCATTGTTCGGCCTTCTCGGCCGGCAGCTTGTCGCCCAGCAGTGCGAGACCCATGGCGCGCGCCGGCCCGACGAGGCGCGGCAGCGCCCACGTACCGCCCGTGTCGGGGATCAGGCCCAGCTTGCAGAACGCTTCGATGAACGATGCCGACTGCGCGGCCAGCACGATGTCGCACGCGAGCGCCAGGTTGGCGCCGGCGCCCGCGGCCACGCCGTTGACGGCGCAGATGACGGGCAGCGGCAGGCTTTTCAGCGTAAGCACCAGCGGGGCATAGAATTTTTCGACGGATTCGCCCAGGTCGACACCGGGCGCGCCCGGCTCCACGGCGCGGTCGTTCAAGTCCTGGCCGGCGCAGAAGCCGCGGCCCGCGCCCGTCAACAGCAGCACGCGCACGGACTTGTCCTGTTCCACGCGCTTGAGTGCCTCGCGCACTTCGAGGTGCATCGCCTGGGTAAAACTGTTCAGGCGCTCGGGGCGGTTCAGGGTCAGCGTGGCGATGCCCTGTTCGATGGTGAACAGGATCGTTTCATAGGTCATGCGTGTCTCCCAGGTTTTCGGTGGGCACGTGATTGATGCCACCGGCATCAATCACCCACCCTACGGTATCAATCCACCACGTCGAAATCCACGACGACCTTGTCGGTCACCGGGAAGCTCTGGCAGCTCAGCACGAAGCCGCGCGCGACCTCGTAGTCTTCCAGCGCATAGTTGACGTCCATGTCGACCTGCCCTTCGCGCACCTTGCAGCGACACGTCGAGCACACGCCGCCCTTGCACGAATAGCGCATGTCGATGCCCGCGCGCAGGCCGGCGTCCAGGATCGATTCCTTGTCGCGGTCCATGGCGAAACTGGCGTGGTTGCCGTCCATGATCACGGTCACTTCGGTCAGGTGGTGCGCTTCGTCTATCGCGTGACGGCGCGGTTTGCGCGGCTCTTGCGCGGCGCCGGCGGCGAACAGTTCGATGCGGATGCGCTCCTTCGGCATGCCCGCTTCCTGCAGCGCGGCGGAGACGCCGTGCATCATGTCTTCCGGACCGCAGATGAACGCGTAGTCGACGTCTTCCACGCGCAGCCAGCGCTGGAACAGCTGGCGGCATTTGTCCTGCGTGATGCGGCCGTTGAACAGCTCGATGTCCTGCTGCTCGCGGCTCATCACGTAGACGAGGTTCAGGCGTTCCAGGTACTGGTCCTTCAGCTCGGCCAGCTCGTCGCGGAAGATCACGGACGACGACGCGCGGTTCCCGTACAACACGGTGAAGCGGCTGTGCGGCTCGGCGATCAGGGTCGTCTTGACGATCGAGAGGATCGGCGTGATGCCGCTGCCGGCCGCGAAGGCCAGGTAGTGGCGGCGGCTGTCCGGCTCCAGCGGCAGGTTGAAGCGGCCTTCCGGCGGCATCACGTCGAGCGTGACGCCGGGGCGGATGCATTCGTTGGCCCAGGTCGAGAACAGGCCGCCAGGCACGCGCTTGATGGCGACGCGCAGCTTGTCGTCCTGCACGGCCGAGCAGATCGAATAGGAGCGGCGCACCTCCTCGCCGGCTATCATCGTACGCAACGTGAGGTGCTGGCCCTGGCGGTACCGGAAGGCCTCGCGCATGTCGGGCGGGACGTCGAACGTGACGGCGATCGCGTCGCGCGTCTCGTGCTTCACGTGCGCCACGGTCAATGGATGGAACTTGCTCATGTGGGCCTCAATGGCATTTGAAGTAATCGAACGGCTCGCGGCAATCGAGGCATTGGTACAGCGCCTTGCACGGGGTCGAGCCGAACTGGCTGGTGAGACGCGTGTGCCTCGAACCGCAGTGCGGACACGCGACGTCCGGCTGCGGGATCGCATGGCGCTTCACGCCACGCGTCAGCGCGCTGATGTCGATCACCTGCTGCACGGGCGGCGCGATGCCGTAGCCCTTCAGCGCGGCCTTGCCGGCGTCGCTCATCCAGTCCGTCGTCCACGCGGGCGACAGGCGGGTGACGATGCGCAGCCGGTCCACGCCGCGTGCGCGCAAGGCCTTGTCGATGTCTTCGGCGATGACTTCCATCGCGGGGCAGCCGGAATACGTCGGGGTGATCGTGACGACGCAGTCGCCGTCGTCGGCGACCGTCACATCGCGCACGATGCCCAGGTCCACGACGGAGATCACCGGGATCTCCGGATCCGGGACCTCGCCCAGCCAGGACCACACCTGGCCGGCCGTGACGGGCAACATGGTCATCACCATTCCACGCCCGGGTAGGCGCGCTGCAGGAACTGCATCTCGGCCAGGATGTAGCCGAGACGCTCCGTGTGCCGGCCCTGCTTGCCGCCGCGCTGGACGTAGGCATCGGCCGGCGGCATCGTCAGCGTCGCTTCGTCCAGCACCTCGGCCACGTGGGCCAGGAAAGCCTCGCGCAGCCCTTCCGCAGCCGGCGCCACGCCCTGCTCGACCATGGCCAGGTCGACGTCGTCGTAGATGAACATCTCGCCGGCATAGGTCCACAACTCGTCGAGCGCGTCCTGCATCTTGCGCCGGCTGACGTCCGTGCCGTCGCCCAGGCGCACGACGAGGTCGCCGCTGCGGCGCAGGTGGTACGTCACTTCCTTGATCGATTTTTCCGCGATCTCCCCGATGCGGCGGTCGCTGGACGACAACAGGCCGCGCATCAGGAAGTAATGCCACGTATCGAACAGGAACTGGCGCGTCAGCGTCTGCGCGTAGTCGCCGTTCGGCTGCTCGACGAGCAGGCAGTTGCGGAAGTCGCGCGTGTCGCGCAGGTAGGCCAGGCGGTCCTCGTCGCGGCCGTGGCCTTCGACTTCGCCCGCGTACGTGAGCCACATGCGCGTCTGGCCCAGCAGGTCGAGGGCGACGTTGGTCAGCGCCATGTCTTCTTCCAGCGCCGGGCCCTTGCCGCACAGTTGCGACAGCTGCTGCGACAGGATCAGCGCGTTGTCGCCCTGGCGCAGCACATATTCGAACTTGTCCGCATCCATCGTGCGCTCACAGGTTCTTGACGTCTTCCGGCATCGGGAAGAACGTCGGGTGGCGGTAGACCTTGCTGTTCGACGGTTCGAACAGGGCGTCCTTGTCGGCCGGGCTGGACGCGACGATGTCGGCGGCCTTCACCACCCAGATCGACACACCTTCGTTGCGGCGCGTGTAGACGTCGCGCGCGTTGTTGATCGCCATCTCGGCATCCGGCGCATGCAGGCTGCCCACGTGCTTGTGGGCGAGGCCGTGCTGGCTGCGGATGAACACTTCCCACAGGGGCCATTCTTTGCTCATTGCTGTCTCCTTATGCGGCCGCTTTTTTGGCGGCCTGCTTCTCGGCGTGGGCGACGAGCGCATCGCGGAACCACGCGCCATCCTCGTACGCCTTCACGCGGGTCCGCAGCCGCTCCTTGTTGCACGGGCCGTTCCCTTTCAGGACGTTATAAAACTCTTCCCAATCGATCTCGCCGAAGTCGTAATGGCCCCGTTCCTCGTTCCATTTGAGGTCGGGATCGGGAATGGTGAGACCGAGGAATTCGGCCTGGGGCACGGTCTGGTCGACCATGCGCTGGCGCAGCTCGTCGTTCGAGAACAGCTTGATGCGCCAGGCGGTCGACTGGGCGCTGTTGACGGATTCCGCGTCGGACGGACCGAACATCATCAGTGAAGGCCACCACCAGCGGTTCAGGGCATCCTGCGCCATCGCCTTCTGCTCGGGCGTGCCCTGGGCCAGCTTCATCATGATGTCGTAGCCCTGGCGCGCGTGGAACGACTCTTCCTTGCACACCCGGATCATCGCGCGGGCATACGGGCCGTACGAGCAGCGGCACAGCGGGATCTGGTTGATGATCGCGGAGCCGTCCACCAGCCAGCCGATGGCGCCGATGTCGGCCCAGGTCAGGGTCGGGTAGTTGAAGATGCTCGAGTACTTGGCCTTGCCCGCATGCAGGGCCGCCAGCAACTCGTCGCGCGACACGCCCAGCGTCTCGGCGGCGCTGTACAGGTACAGGCCGTGGCCGGCTTCGTCCTGGATCTTGGCCAGCAGGATCGATTTGCGTTTGAGCGTCGGCGCGCGCGTCACCCAGTTGCCTTCCGGCAGCTGGCCGACGATCTCGGAATGGGCGTGCTGGGAAATCTGGCGGATCAGCGTCTTGCGGTACGCCTCCGGCATCCAGTCCTTCGCTTCGATCTTCACGCCTGCGTCGATACGCGCCTGGAATGCCTGCTCTTCCTCGCTCATGTCGGCGCGGGTTTGCACCTGTTTCAGGCCGGTGTCCACCATCTGTGCATACATGGCTGGGTCTCCATTTGTATTCTGTGTCAAACCATAATACGATACGAGAATAGCGATGTATAGCGAAATTTTGAATCATATTGAGACGCGGTAAAATCGCCCACCATGACCCAGCCCAGCAGCCAGCAGTGGATCAACCACTTCCTCGAGACCGACCCGCCGCGTTCCAAATCGCTCGTGATGACGCTCTTCGGCGATGCCATCGCCCCGCACGGCGGCCGCCTGTGGCTGGGCAGCCTGATCGAGCTGGTGGCGCCACTCGGCGTCACGGACCGGCTTGTGCGCACGAGCGTGTTCCGCCTCGTGCAGGAAGGCTGGCTGGTGGCGAACCGCGAAGGCCGGCGCAGCAGTTATGCGCTGCAACCCGAGGCCGCGCCCCGCTTCGCACGGGCCAACCGCCGCATCTACGCGGCGCCCGGCGTCGACTGGGACGGCCGCTGGACCCTGCTGCTGGCGCCCAACGGCAGCATCGACAGCACGCTGCGCGCGGCCGTCCGCAAGGAACTCGAATGGGAGGGGTTCGCCATGCTGGCGCCGGGCCTGCTGGCGCATCCGGCGGCCGCCCCGGACGGCGTGGCCGAGGTGCTGCGGCGCGTGGATGGCGGCGGCAAGATCTTCGTCTGCGCGGCCACGGAACTGCCGGGTGTCGGCGCCCGGCCGCTGGCGGAGCTGGTGCACGCAGGCTGGGACCTGTCCGCCGTCGTGGCGGGCTACCGCCGTTTCATCGATCACTTCACGCCGCTTCTCGGCCTGCTGCGCAACGAACCGGCGCCGGATCCGCAACTGGCTTTCATCGTGCGTACCCTGCTGATCCATGCATACCGCCGCGTCCAGCTGCACGATCCGATGCTGCCGCTGGCGCTGCTGCCGCAGCCGTGGCCGGGGTCGGAGGCATATGCACTGGCGCAGGCGATCTACCGTCTCGTGTGGGCGCCGGCCGAGCGTCATCTGATGGACGTGCTGCGGCGCGAGGATGCGGCGGCACCGGAGGCGGAGGCGGGGCTCTATGAGCGGTTCGGCGGGCTGGGCTGATCAGCAATCCAGCGCGAACTTAACAATCGAGCGCAAATTGCGCCGCCGCCATCGGATGACGGATGCGGTCGAGCGCCAGTTCCAGGTCGAGCCCGGGCCAGTACAGGCACTCCCCGCCCAGGGGCTGGATATGGCACAGCTGCGCCACGGTGGCGTGCTCGAACCAGGGGAACAGCGCGAACGGCACGTACAGCTCTTCGTCGCGCCAGCGCAGCCAGAAGCCGCGCCGGTCGATGCTCGTGATGTCCGGCCGCGCCACACGGATATTCATCATGCTCCCTCTCCCTCGATGAGGCCAAGCAAGAACATTAGCAAACCCTTCGGCATCATCCTTTGAGCGCGAGCAGAGCATCCGATTCCGGCGGCGAAAGCGGTATCATGCCGCCTCACACCCAACAACAACAGGACGCACCATGTCTATCAAGATCAGCAGCCAGTTCGACGCTGGCGCCATCGAGGTCGTGAACGCCACGAGCGCCAGCGCCATCGACCTGAACATCCGCAAGGATTCCCACGCCGACATCACCCAGTGGTTCTACTTCCGCCTGCAGGGCGCGCAGGCGGAGCCGTGCACGATCCGCCTGCTCAACGCCGGCAAGTCCGCGTATCCGAAGGGCTGGGAAGACTATCATGCGATGGCCAGCTATGACCGCGTGAACTGGTTCCGCGTGCCGACCGGCTTCGACGGCCAGGTACTCACCATCGAGCACACGCCCGCCATGGACAGCGTCTACTACGCCTATTTCGAACCGTATTCGTGGGAACGCCACCTGGAGCTGCTCGACCGCGCCCAGCTGTCCGAACACGTGCGCATGCTGGACCTCGGCTCGACCGTCGACGGCCGCGACCTGAACCTGCTCGTCATCGGCGACGAGGCGGCGAACAAGAAGAAAGTGTGGGTCATCGCGCGCCAGCACCCGGGCGAGACGATGGCGGAGTGGTTCGTCGAAGGCATGCTCGACGCGCTGCTGGACCCCGCGCACCCGTTCGGGCGGCAATTGCTGAAGGAGACCGTGTTCTACGTCGTGCCGAACATGAACCCGGACGGCTCCGTGCGCGGCAACTTGCGCACGAACGCGGCCGGCGCCAACCTGAACCGCGAGTGGCTGAATCCGTCGCTGGAACGCAGCCCGGAAGTGTTCCTGGTGCGCAAGAAGATGGAAGAGACGGGCGTCGACCTGTTCCTCGACGTGCATGGCGACGAAGGCCTGCCCTACGTCTTCATCGCCGGCAGCGATGCCCTGCCGACCTTCACGGCCGAGCAGGCCGCCGCGCAGAAGGCATTCTCGGACGCCTTCATGATCGCCAGCCCCGACTTCCAGGATGTGCACGGCTACCCGAAAGAGCCGTACACGGACGAGGTGCTGACGATGGGCTCGCCGTACGTCACGCATGCATTCGGCTGCCTGTCGCTGACGCTGGAACTGCCGTTCAAGGACAACGCCAACGACCCGGATCCGCAGGTCGGCTGGGACGGCGCCCGCAGCGCGCGCCTCGGGGCCGCCGTGCTGCAGCCGGTGCTGCAGGCGGTCCGCCAGCTCGGGAAGTGACGCTTACAGGAAGGTGAACACCTGTTCCTGCGCCAGGCGCGATTTCGGCAATGCAGCGTTGAAATCGCTGTCGGCGTGATAGCCGAAGCTCAGCAGGACGAGGCTGGACAGGCCCTGTTCGTGCAGGCCGAGTTCTGCGTCCAGGGCGGCCGGGTCGAGGCCTTCCATCGGGGTCGTGTCCACACCCAGCGCGCTGGCGGCCAGCATGGCGTTGCCCAGCGCGATATAGGCCTGCTTCTCGAACCACTGCGGCAGGTCCTTCAGCGTGTAGCGGTGCAGGTTGACGTAGCCCTGGCGGCCCTTGGCCTGGCCCGCCCTCGCGGCATCGTCCTTGAAGCGGCCGTCGCGCTGCTCCTGCTCGAGCAGGCGCTCCAGGTGGCCGCCTTCGGCGTCGACACGCGTGCAGAACAGGATCACGTGCGACGCATTCAGGATCTTCGGCTCGTTGTAGCTGTACTGGCCCTGCACGCCCTTGGCCAGGCGCGCCTTCGCTTCCGGCGTGCTGGCGACGATGAAGTGCCAGGGCTGCGAATTCACCGACGACGGGCTGTTGCGCAGCACTTCATAGATCTGCTGCATCGTCTCTTCGGGGACGCGGCGGGTCGGGTCGTAGGCCTTGGCGGTGTAGCGCTTGCGGGCGGCGGCAAGAATGTCCATCGGGTTCCTTTCTCCAGAAATGTGTATCTGCACATTATTGCAGGAACCCGGATTTCGTGCTCGCGGCGGACAACCGCGAGCGCTGCCTTGACGTTAGTTACCGGCAACGACCATCTTCTCGATCAGGATCG
The DNA here is from genome assembly GCA_966211695.1 of uncultured Massilia sp. Taxonomy (GTDB): domain Bacteria; phylum Pseudomonadota; class Gammaproteobacteria; order Burkholderiales; family Burkholderiaceae_D; genus Telluria. Next base: position 28,447 of record CBIHOW010000019.1, read on the forward strand.
AACCGGTCGATTTGTTTCCGCGCGTCAGCACGTCGTTGCCGACGCCGACGATGGCCTGGAACATGTCCTTCATATTGCCCGCGATGGTGATTTCTTCCACCGGGTACTGGATGACGCCGTTCTCGACCCAGTAGCCGGACGCGCCGCGCGAATAATCGCCCGTGACGTAGTTCGTCCCCTGCCCCATCAGCTCCGTGACGAGGAGGCCGGTACCCATCTTGCGCAGCATGCCTTCGAAGTCGTCGGCGATCTTCGTGTCCTTGGAGACGATTTCCAGGTTGTGCGAGCCGCCCGCGTTGCCCGTCGTCTGCATGCCCAGCTTGCGGGCCGAGTAAGACGACAGGAAATAACCCTGCAGCACGCCGTCGCTGACGACCTTGCGGCGCTGGGTGCGCACGCCTTCTTCGTCGAACGGGGCCGAGCCCACGCCGCCGATCAGGTGCGGGTCTTCGACGATCTGGATGTGTGCCGGGAAGATGCTACTCCCCAGCGAATCGAGCAGGAAGCTCGACTTCCGGTACAGGGCGCCGCCCGAGGTTGCCTGTACGAAAGCGCCCAGCAGGCCGGCGGCCAGCGGCGCCTCGAACAGCACGGGGCACGTGCGGGTATCGAGCTTGCGCGCGTTCAGGCGCGCGAGGGCGCGTTCGGCGGCATAGCGGCCGATCTTTTCCGGATCGCCCAGTTTCTTCGGATCGCGCGCCGACGAATACCAGTCGTCGCGCTGCATGTTGGCGCCCTTGCCGGCAATCGGCGCGACGGACAGGGTGTGGCGCGAGAACGGGTAGCCGGCGCAGAAGCCGAGCGTGTTGGCGGCCACGAAGTGCGACTGCTGCACGTAGACGCTGGCGCCTTCGCTGTTGGTGACGCGCTTGTCGACGGCGAACGCGGCCGCCTCGCAGCGCTGGGCGATGGCCACGGCGTCCTCGGCGCTGATGTCCCATGGGTAACACAGGCGCAGGTCGCGCGGGTTGGTTTCCAGGAGGTCGGCATCCGGCAGGCCGGCGGCCGGGTCCTCGGCCGTGAAGCGGGCGATGTTGTACGCCGCCTCGACGGTGGCGCGCAGCGAATCGCGCGAGAAGTCGGACGTATTGGCGTGACCACGGCGCTTGCCGCAGTAGACGGTCACGCCGATGCCCTTGTCCTTGTTCTGTTCGATGGTCTCGACCTGGCCCTTGCGCACCGTCACCGCCAGCCCGCTACCCTCGCTGATCTCGACCGACGCATCGCTGGCGCCCGTTTCTTTGGCAATGGCAAGCACGTCCTGTGCAAGCTGCTTGAGCTGATCCTGGGTATGGGTGAAGACGGTATCGGTCATGTGCGTTTTTCGTAGCGAGCCGTAAAACAGTTATCATAGCAGCCGTTTACTGTTTTTACCGGCAGGGCGTGCGCCCAGCCGAATCTAGATCACCATGCCAAATGCAAACCGCGGCTCGGTCGGCTTCCGCTCCGACGAGTTCGACCAGGAATACGAGCGTCCATCCAAGTCCGAACTCAAGCGCCAGATGAACGATCTGCAGAAGCTCGGCGAGCAGCTCGTCGAGGCGCCGCGCGACCGCGTCAAGCGCGTGCCGATGCCGGACGAAGTCCGCGACGCCATCCTCATGTGCCAGACCATCACCAACCACGAAGGCCGGCGCCGCCAGCTGCAATTCGTCGGCAAGTTGATGCGCTCGCTCGACGAGGAAGAGGTCGCCGTCATCCAGCGCACCATCGAAAGCTGGAAGGGCACGTCGAAGGCCGAAGCGGCCGCGCTGCACGCGCTGGAGCGCCGCCGCGACAAGCTGCTGGCCGACGACAAGGCCCTCACCCAGCTGCTGGAAGAACATCCGGAGCTGGACGTGCAGCACCTGCGCACCCTGATCCGCAATGCGCGCAAGGAACAGGCCGAGAACAAGCCGCCGAAGGCCTACCGCGAAATCTTCCAGATCCTGAAGGACCTGGCGAAGCAGCCGAAAGCGGCCGCCGCCGAAGAATCCGACGAGGACGAGAGCGATGAGCCTGACGAATAAAGTCGACGAACTGGTCGTCGGTCTTGTGTCGGTCTCGGACCGCGCGAGCGGCGGCGTCTACGAGGACAAGGGCATTCCCGCGCTGCGCGAGTGGCTGGAAGCCGCCCTCGTCACCCCGTTCCGCGTCGAGACACGCCTGATCCCGGACGACCGCGCCAGCATCGAGCAGACGCTCGTCGAGCTGGTCGACACGGTCCGCTGCCACCTCGTGCTGACGACGGGCGGCACGGGCCCCGCGCGGCGCGACGTCACGCCGGAAGCGACCCTCGCCGTGGGCACGAAGGAGATGCCCGGCTTCGGCGAGCAGATGCGCCAGATCAGCCTGCACTTCGTGCCGACCGCGATCCTGTCGCGCCAGACGGCCGTGATCCGCGAGACGCCGGACCACGCCGCGCTGATCATGAACCTGCCGGGCCAGCCGAAGTCGATCAAGGAAACGCTGGAAGGCTTGAAGGACGCGGACGGCAAGAGCATCGTCGGCGGCATCTTCGCGGCCGTCCCATATTGCATCGACCTGATCGGCGGCCCGTACGCCGAGACCGATCCGGCGATCTGCAAGGCCTTCCGCCCGAAATCGGCGCAACGACCCGCCGCATCCTGACTACACAAGGACACCGCATGAGCGACCTGCTCGAACACATCCAGATCGAGACCAACGACAACCCGGACATCGCCATCATCTGGATGCACGGCCTGGGCGCGGACGGCAACGACTTCGTGCCGATGGTGCGCGAGCTGGACCTCGACGGCCTGCCCGGCATCCGCTTCATCTTCCCGCACGCGAAGACGATGCCGGTGACCATCAACAACGGCTACGTGATGCGTTCCTGGTACGACATCGCGGGCCTGGAAGCCGCGCGGCGCGAAGACGAGAACGGCCTGCGCGCATCGCAGAAGGACATCGAAGCCTTCATCGAGCGCGAGAAGGCGCGCGGCATCCCCGCCTCGCGCATCATCCTGGCCGGCTTCTCGCAGGGCTGCGCCATGGCCATCCAGACGGGCCTGCGCCATCCGGAGCAACTCGCCGGCCTGCTGTGCCTCTCCGGCTACGTGCCGCTGTCGGCCAAGCTGGCGACGGAACGCACCGACGCCAGCAAGTCCACGCCGATCTTCATGGCGCACGGCCGCTACGACAACGTGGTGCCGTTCAACCGCGCGGAAGCGTCGCGCGACCTGCTCGTCTCGCTGGGCTACCAGCTCGAATGGCACGAATACGCCATGCAGCACTCGCTGTGCCTGGAAGAAGTCCAGCACATCTCGGCGTGGCTGAAGAAAGTGCTGGCCTGACCATGGCAAAGAAAGAGCAACTCGACGACGAGACGCTGGCGCTGATCCACTGGTGCATCGAGGTCGAACAGCATCTCGTCGCCGGCGGCGCCACCCAGAAGCAGGCCCAGGATCACATCGAGGAACAGGTCGAATGGTTCACCGACATGTTCTACGAAGGCCTTACGCCGGAACAGGCGGCGAAGGAAGCGCTGGCCTGAGCTGACCTGAGCCGGCTTACTTCGGCACGCAACGGGGCGAACTGGCGGCCGCCCATTCCGCGGCCGTCCTGAGCGATGCTTCCACCGGCTCGCCTTGCGGCGCCGGCTGCATGGGCGCGATGCCGCCGCGGAAGACCGGGCCGTCGGCCAGCGCGGAGCGCGCCTGCGTCAACACGAACAGCGCGCCGTCCGGCAGCGTGTACGTCATGTTCGCCGTCGACATCCCGTACGACGTTTGCCCGAACGTCCGCACCCTCGCCTCCCCCATCAACGCGACGAGCAGCATCTCGCCGGCGCTTGCCGTCTTCGCGCCGACCAGCACGGCCAACGGATCCGTGGCGAAGGACGCGAACGGATTCACGTGGCCGGGCGCATCGCGACCGGCCTTCGATTCGAGGTAGCCGCGGTGCACCAGCGGAATCGCGTTGCCGTCGCGCTCCACCCAGCGCGCCTTGTTCGCGTCGCCGAACAGCGGATACATCGCGATGAGCGGCGGCCATCCATTGCCGCCCGTCTGTTCACTCAGGTCGACGACGAGTGCGCAGGCCCCATGGATACCGGGAAGCGCACCCGCCTCGTCGTACACGCCTTGCACGTAGGCCGACATGGCCTCGGGCGTGGACGTGGTGATGGGCGGAGGCACGAAGCGCAACACCGTGCCGCGGGTCGTCGCGACGAGCTGGAACATCGGCACACGCGGGCCGGCCGGCGCGGCGCCGGCGAACTGTCCCGGCGCCACGAGCGGCATCACGAAGGAGTGCTTGTCGGTGTCCAGCGTGGCGAGCAGGCCGTTGATGCGCGCATGCAGGCCGGCCCGGTCGACGTCCTGCGCCTTGCCGTCGACGAACGCCAGCAAACGCTGCTTCGCCTGCGCATAGTCTTCCTGCCGCAGCGGATACATGCCCTTGCTCTCGACCAGTTCGATGGCCCGCGTGGTCACATCGCGCGCCAGGGCCAGCGGCATGGTCGGCGCCGGACCATCGGCGGCACCGGCGGCGCAGGCCGCGCCAAACGACAGGGCGCAAACGGCCGCCCGCAACATGTTGCGATTCATGGTGTCTCCTTGTTGGATGATGCGGTTACATGCCGCGGAACAGATGCTGGAAGCGCTGGCTGACGGGCAGCCGCGCCGGATGGCCGCGCAGATGCACCCAGAGGGCGCCATCCTCGGCGCGTGCGGCGCTGGCGATACGCCGCACGGCGACCATGTAGCCGCGATGGATCTGCCAGAACGCGGCCGGGTCGAGCGCATCGCCCAACTCCTTCAGGCTGAGGCGGATGTGCGCCTCCAGGCCGTCCGTCACGACGCGCGTGTACTTGGCGTCGGCGCAGAAATAGACGACGTCGGCCAGGTCGATGAAGTGGATCGTGTTGCCGACCGTCGCCTGCAGCCAGGCCGGCGCCTTCGGCGCGGGACGCAATCGGGAGACGAGATGCGTGAGGTCCGGTGGCGGCGACGCCAGGCGCGCACGCACGCGCTCGACCGCGCGCGCGAGGCGTTCCAGCGCAATCGGCTTGACCACGTAATCCACGGCCCCTTCGTCGAAGGCCGCCAGCGCGTGTTCACCGTACGCCGTCACGAACACGACGTGCGTCCGCGCACCGAACACGCGCGCCACTTCCAGGCCGTCCAGGCCAGGCATGCGGATGTCGAGGAAGGCCACGTCCGGCATCCATTCGCGGCCCAGGCGCAGCGCCTCGATGCCGTCCTGCGCGGCCGCGATCTGCGCCTCGGGCCACAGGCGCTCCAGCGCGTCGACGAGTTCCGCGCACAGCAGCGGTTCGTCGTCGGCGACGAGGATACGGGGCGCCGTCATGCCGCCAGCTCCATCGCGGCGGCCGCGGGCAGCGTCAGCACGGCTTCCGTCAAGCCCGCATCGCCGCGGCGCAGCACGAAGCCGGCACGCGTGCCATATAGCGCTTGCAGGCGTTGGCGCAGGTTGCGCAGGCCGACGCCGCTACCCAGCGTCGTTTCTCCGATGCCCGCGCCGTCGTCTGCCACGACGATGGTCAGCAGCCCCTGTTCGCGGCCTGCCGTCACGGCGATGCGCACGGCCCCGGGCTTCGGCTCGACGCCGTGGCGCACGGCGTTTTCCACGAGCGTCATCAGGAGCAGCGGCGGCATCGACACGGCCGCCAGATCGGATGGGCAATCGAGCCGGTATTGCAGCCGCTCGCCGAAGCGGATCGCCATCAGCGCCAGGTAGTGACCGGCCAGTTCGAATTCGCGGCCCAGCGTCGAGGCCTGGCTGCGCATGTCCGGCAGCGCGCTGTGCAGGTAGGCGATCAGGTGCTCCAGCATCTCCACGGCGCGCGGCGGCTGGTGGCGTGCCAGGTAACGCGTGTTGGCGAGCGTGTTGTACAGGAAGTGCGGTTCGACCTGGGCCTGCAACGCTTTCAGTTCGGCCGCCAGCGCCGCGTTGCGCAGGTCGGCCAGCTGCTGCGCGCGGGCGCGGGTGCGGGCGAACCACAGCGGCAGCCCGAGGACGGCCACGTTCACGCCGAAGACGCAAGCCAGCAACTGCTCGTCGGGCAGCGTGTGGACGTCCCATGCCGCGAGCGCCCCTTTATATGCCGGCAGCACGGCCCACGCGCCGGCGCTGGTCGCGGCCAGCAGCAGGATCGTGGCGCTGGTCCAGCCGAGCCGGCGCGCGGCCAGCAGCAGCAACGTGCACGCGACGAAGCCCGGTATCACGATCGCGCCGAACAGGGCCAGCAAGGCGTAGCGCTCCAGCAGCAGCGTGCCGCCCGCGACGAGCGCCAGGCACAGGAGGCTGAGCACGCCCTGGCGCCACGTGCAGCCGTACAGGCGGCGGATGGCACGGGTGCAGTCGGCGTCGGTCATCGATCGGCTCACAGCGTCGGCGTGGTCGGGATGGCGGCCTGCGGCGGCATCTGGTCGACGGGGACGTCGCGGCCGACGGTCTCGAACGCGACCGGTTCCATCCACACCTGGCCCGTGCCCGCGCCGATGGCACCGAACGAGATCACGCCCGCGTCGGCCGGGACGTCGAGCACGATGGTGCGCTCCTGCCAGCCGGTCGTGCCCTTGACCGGCTTGTCGTGGGTGTTATAGAAGGCCAAGGGCTTGCCGCCCGTGGTATTGACGCTCATCCACAGCCCGCCCCAGTCGCTCATGTCCTGGGTGCGCAGGCGCGCGCGGAATCGCACGCGCTGGCCGAGGTAGCGTTGTGCCTGGATGGTCTGGATCAACGATGCCCATGCCTTGGCATCGTTCGTCTTATTCAGAAGGAATTTGGCACCCCGCCCTTCCGGCGACGTATCGACGCCGGCCGCGAATTTGTCGGGATTGTCGCCGGCGACGTGCCAGCTCGGCGGCAACGGCGCGGGGGTCGCTGCCAGCGCGAGGACGGTGGTGGCGGCCGCCGCGGCAGCGAGGATGTAATGGGGTTTCATCGGTTTGTTCTTCACGAGTGGTTGGGAGCCGTCAGGATGCCGCCGGCGCGATCGCCGCGCGAGGCCATGCGACGGACGGCCGCCGCGCTGCGACGAACGCGGCCCGGCGCCGACGAGCTAGTCGGGCAACGGCGCCGCACTCGACGCCGGCGCTTCCGTGCGCGCCGTGTTCATCACCATCGCGAGGAAGGTGTAGTAGCCGTTCACGCCCATCAGGTCGACGACGCCCTGCTCGCCGAACAGCGCCAGCGCGTCGTCGTAGACGCGGTCCGACACCCGCTTGTGGCGGTGCAGTTCGACGCAGAAGTCGTACACTACCGCTTCGTCGACGAGCATGGCGGCCGGCCGCTCGCGCCGCGCGATGGCGGCGATGACGTCCGGCGGGACACCCACCTGCTGCGCGATCGGCGCGTGGATCGCCCATTCGACCTGCTGGTCCCATTCGCGCGCCGTGACGAGGATCGCCAGTTCCGACAGGCGCACGCCGATGGCACTGCGGTACCGCAGGTACTCTCCGACCCGCTGCGCATGCCCCATCAGTTCGGGACTGCGCAGCAGCGGCACGAACGGGCCGTACAGCGCACCGCGCGGACCATGGATGATTTCCTGGGCCGCGGCGCGCTGGGCGTCGGTCCAGTCTTCCGGCGGAATCGGGCGGAGGCGGTCTGTCATGACGAAAATATTCGCATGCCTTGAGGCAAAAATCAAAAGAATCCCGACAGTTACCGCTTATTGTCAAACGTCAACTTTTTCGGGGAGATCGGAATGACTCGCATCCTGCATCGCAGCCTGCGCCAGACGCCGCCCGTCGCGGTCGGCGGCGCGGGCGTCTATTTGTACGACAGCCACGGGCGCAGCTACCTCGACGCCAGCGGCGGCGCGGCCGTGTCGTCGCTCGGGCATGGCCATCCGGACGTGATCGCGGCCATGCACCGCCAGATCGACCAGTGCGCCTATGCCCACACGGCCTTCTTCACGACCGAGGTGGCGGAGCAGCTGGCCGATCGCCTCGTCGCGAACGCACCGGCCGGCATCGCGGGCGTCTACCTCGTGTCGGGCGGATCGGAAGCGATGGAGACGGCGCTCAAGCTCGCGCGCCAGTACTTCGTCGAGGGCGGAGAATCGAAGCGCTCGCTGTTCATCGCCCGGCGCCAGAGCTACCACGGGAATACGCTGGGCGCGCTGGCCGTGGGCGGCAACGAATGGCGCCGCCAGCCGTTCGCCCCCCTGCTGATCGACGTCGAGCGGGTGTCGGCCTGCTACGAATACCGCGGCCGGGCCGAAGACCAGACCGTCGACCAGTACACGGCCATGCTGCTGGACGAACTGGAAGCGGCGATCCTGCAGGCCGGTCCGGATCGCGTGATCGCGTTCTGCGCCGAACCCGTCGTGGGCGCGACGGGCGGCGCGATCCCGCCCACGCCCGGCTATTTCCGCGGCGTGCGCGCGCTGTGCGACAAGTACGGCATCCTGTTCATCGCCGATGAAGTCATGTGCGGGATGGGCCGCACGGGCACGATGTACGCGATCGAGCAGGACGGCGTGGCGCCCGACCTGATCGCCGTGGCGAAAGGCCTGGGTGCGGGTTACCAGCCGATCGGCGCGGTGCTCGTGAACGGCGCCATCATCGAACGCCTGCGCGCCGGCAGCGGCGCCTTCCTGCACGGGCACACCTACATCGGGCATCCGGTGGCGGCGGCGGCAGCCCTCGCCGTCCAGGAAGTCATCGAGCGCGACGATCTGCTCACGCAGGTGCGCCTGCGCGGCGCGCAGCTGCGGGCCATGCTGGACGAGGAATTCGAAGACCATCCGCACGTGGGCGACATCCGCGGCCGCGGGCTGTTCCTCGCGCTGGAACTGGTGCGCGAGCGCGAAACGAAATCACCGTTCGCGCCGGAGCTGAAACTGCACGCCGCCATCAAGGCGCGCGCGATGGAGAACGGATTGCTCGTGTATCCGATGGGCGGCACGATCGATGGCCGGCACGGGGATCACGTGTTGCTGGCGCCGCCGTTCGTCGTCACGCAGGGGGACCTGGGCGAGATCGTCGGCAGGTTGAAGGCATCGGTGGAGGGTGCGTTGAAGCAGGCGGCAATCTGACCGTCGTTCCCGCGAAGGCGGGAACCCAAGTTTTATGCGTTGTAGCGGCGCTCGCAAAATTGGGTCCCGGCCTGCGCCGGGACGACGTGGCGAGGTATCAGGCCTTCGGGTACGCGAGCACTTCCTGCTGCTGTTCGCCCAGCCCCGCGATCCCGAGGCGCAGCTTGTCGCCCTTCTTGAGGAAGCGCTGCGGGCTGCGGCCGAGGCCCACGCCCGGCGGCGTGCCCGTGGTGATGATGTCGCCCGGCTCCAGGGTCATGAAGCGCGACAGGTAGCTGACGATTTGCGCCACCGTGAAGATCATCTTCGACGTATTCCCGGTCTGCACGCGCTTGCCGTTCAATTCGAGGTACAGGTCGAGGTCCTGCACGTCGAAGATCTCGTCCTTCGTGACGAGGAACGGGCCGACGGGGCCGAAGGTGTCGCAGCCTTTGCCTTTATCCCACTGCGAACCGAGTTCGAACTGGTAGGCGCGTTCGGAGACGTCGTTGACGACGCAATAGCCGGCCACGTATTTCAGCGCATCCTTCTCGTCGACGTACTGCGCGCGGGTGCCGATAACGACGCCCAGCTCGACTTCCCAGTCGGTCTTCTTCGAGCCTTTCGGCAGCTGGATGGGATCGTCCGGGCCGTTCAGGCAGGACGTCGCCTTCATGAACATGATCGGTTCCTTCGGGATCGGCGCCCCGACTTCGGCCGCGTGGTCGGAGTAATTCATGCCGATGCCGATGAACTTGCCGACGCCCTTGACCGGCACGCCGAAGCGGGGATTGCCGCGGACGACCGGCAGCGTCTTCCAGTCGACCTTGGCGAGCTTGCGCAACGCTTTTTCCGACAGCACCGACGCGTCGATGTCGTCGATGACGCCGGACAGGTCGCGCAGGCGGCCTTCTTCGTCGAACAGGCCCGGTTTTTCCTTACCGGGGCGACCGTAACGAACCAATCTCATATTCTTCCTTCTGGGTGAGCAAAACGATGCCGCATTTTACTTGACGGCGCCGAAGGAAGTCGTGGAAGTACCCGAGCAGACCAGGCATCTGCAGCGCCACCAGCACGCCGAACGCGACGCGGTAGGCGAGCGCCGGAAAGTGACCGGCGGCGTCGGGACGCCACAGGCCGACGATCAGGCCGAACCCCGCCTGCACGAGGAACGCGCCGATGAAGATGAGGAGATTGAGGCACGTGGCCGCGCGTCCCGTCAGCGTGCGCGGCAGGCTCTGGGCCACGATCGCGTATTCGATGCCGGTGATCGTCCCCACGAGCGTGAACAGCACCGACAGCAGCTGCAGGCTGGGACGCCAGTTGCACACGATCGCTACCTGCACGAGGATGAAGAGAAGCACGCCGACGGCCGCCACGTCCAGCGCCTCGATGCCGCGCCGGCCCGCCCACTCCGTGATCATGCCGACGGCGATGGCGCCGAAGATCACGGACGCCATGCCCATGTACAGCAGGTAGGCGACGGCGGCGTCCGGGAAACGGGCCACGTCCGACAGCCAGCGCCCGATCCACAGGCCCTGGATGCCGAAGAAGATCGCATGCGGCACGAGCACCAGCGAGATCGTCGCGCGGAATGCGGGCGCGCGGTACACGTCCAGCACCGAACGCACGGTCGGCAGTGCGCCGCCAGGGGCCTTCGACCTGGGGGTGATGAGCCAGATCAGCAGGCCGCTGCAAGCCGTGAGTAGCGCCAGCAGCATGAACAGGCCGCGCCAGTCCGTGTGCTGCAGCAGCATCCGTACCGGCATGGTGGCGGATGCCGCACCGAGTCCGCCCACGGCGATCAGGTAGCCCTGCACGGACGGCAGGCGCTTGGGCGAAATCCACGTGGAGATCGCCTTCACGGCCGACATGAAGCACCCGCCCAGGCCGCAGCCGATGATGGCGCGCGCCAGCACCAGCTGGCCGAACGAGCGGCCGGTGGCGAACAGCAGCGCGCCCGTCGCCGCCAGCATCAACAGCACCACCTGCACCTTGCGCGGGCCGTAGCGGTCGAGCGCGATCCCGACCGGCAGCTGGACGAGGGCGAACGCGAAGAAGAACGCGCTGGTGAGAAGGCCGAGCTGGCCCGGCGTCAGCGCGAGCGCGCCGACCAGATGCGGTGCCAGCACGGCGTTCACGTTGCGCAGCAGCGAGGACAGGTAATGCCCCAGCGCGAACGGCAGGAACACGTAGAAAAACACTGTCACCCCGTTGAGGCGCGGCTCGCTCTGGTCGGTTTCCATGGACATCTCCTGCGGCTCAAGCCGCGTCGGGTTGACTGTCGCTGGCACGCCGGTCCTGCGCGTGTACAGGCTGGATCGGGATCACGCGGCCCGCCGCGCCAAAGGCGTCATGGTCGTCCTCGCCGCCTTCGAAGAAGAACTTCTTGCGGCCGAACGCGGGCTTCAGGTGATCGAGCCAGGTGGCGTCGGGATCGTATTTTGCGAAGAACGGCCGCCGCACCCAATCCGGATTGCGCGCCTGCAGGAACTGCAGCGCGAACAGCTTTTCGCCGTTGATGGTGACGACGCCGTCGATCACGACCTTGCCCGGGAACGCGCTCATCGACGGTCCGCGCACGGTGCGCGACAGGCCCGACACCATGCTGTACGCGGTCTGGAAGATCTCGTGCGCACGCGCGAGCGGCAGCGCGAAGTACTCGCGCGGCCCCGTGTCGCGCTCGACGAACATGTAATACGGGATCGCGCCCAGGCGCACGCCCGTCGTCCACAGTTCGGCCCAGCTGTTCGGGTCTTCGTTGATATGGCGGATCAGCGGGCCCTGCATGCGCAAGGTGGCGCCGGTGCCGACGATGCGCTTGACGGCTTGCTGGGCCACCGGCTGGCGCAGCTCGACGGCGTGGTTGTAATGCCCCATCAGCGCGAGGTTCTTGCCGGCCTTGACGACTTTTTCGAACAGGCGCATCAGGTCGTCGCTGTCCTTGTCCGACACGTAGCGCTGCGGCCAGTACGCAACCGACTTGGTGCCGATGCGGATGTTCTGGATATGCGCCAGCTCGGGCGCCAGCAGCGGTTCGATGAACTCGGCCAGCGAGCGCGTATTCATGATCATCGGATCGCCGCCCGTGATCAGGACATCCGTGACGTCCGGATGCGTCGCCAGGTAGGACACCAGTTCCGTGCACTCGCGCGCATCGAACTTCATCTCTTCCATGCCCACGAACTGCGGCCAGCGGAAGCAGAACGTGCAATACGCGTGGCACGTCTGGCCCGCGCTGGGGAAGAACAGCACGGTTTCCTTGTACTTGTGCTGCAGGCCCTTGAGCGGGGCATCGTTCACGCGCGGCACGTTGTGCGTCATCTGGCCCGCCGGGTGCGGGTTCATGCGCATGCGGATCTGGTGCACGAGCTGCGCGATGGCGGCGTCGTCCTTCTTGTGCAGCACGAGGTCGCGCAACTGCTCGTACTCGCGCGCGGGCAGCATGTCGCGGTGGGGGAACGTCAGGCGGTAGATCGGATCGTCGGGGACATTGCCCCAGTCGATCAGCTGCTCCATCACATATTCGTTCGTGCGGAAGGGCAGCACATGGGATACGACCTGCACCGCCTCCTGCAGGTCGGGGCTCAACCATTGCCATTGGCGGGCACTCTGGATGGACTGGCGGGTATAGGGCTTGAACTTGGCGGGGGTTGCGTCGAGGGTCACGGGATTTCTCCTGAGGGAAGTGGTTGGTGGCAGCAAAAGGTGACGCATGGAAATAATTGCCGACAGGAACCGATGGTAGGGAGACGGCCGTGCCTTCGAGTTGCCCCGAGTCAAGTTCCAATTCCGTTTCTCACTGAATTCCACATGCACTGCGAAAGATCAGGGTTGCCGTTGCGGCCGCACATCGGGTGCCACTTGCGTTAGCACAACAGGCCGGCAGAGGCCGCGGCGTAGAGTACGAAATGCAAATAGGCAACATTCAGACCTATCTTTACTTCCCCCGAAAGGACATCCTATGAAGCTGACCGCAACCGTAGTCGCTACCGCCCTGACCCTGTCCTGCGCCGGCGCGCTGGCGGCCGAACCGACCGAGAAAGATGCGATCGCCATGGCCGAGCGCGGCGCCGCGATGGTCAAGGCCAAGGGCAAGGAAGAAGTCATGAAACGCATCACGGCGAAGGATCCGGAGTTCGTCCAAGGCTCGCTGTACATCGACATGCGCGACGTCAAGACCGGCATCGTGCTGGCCCATCCGTACAACCCGTCGATCGTCGGCAAGGACTTGACGGACGTGCCCGATGCGAACGGCAAGAAATACCGCCGCGAGATCATCGAGCTGGCCGCCGCCAAGGGCAAGGGCTGGGTCGACTACCAGTACAAGAATCCGACCTCGGGCAAGATCGAGCCGAAGACGACGTACATCCTGCTCGTCGACGGTGTCGTGCTCGAAGCCGGGCTCTACAAGAAGCAATAGGCCGTGCGCGCGGGCGGCATGCCCGCGTTCGTCTTTCGAGCGGGAGCGCAACATGCTGAAAAAACTGAGGATCGGTCCCAAGCTGCTGCTGGCGCCCGGCATGGTGCTGGTACTGCTCTTGATGCTGTCTGGTGCCGCCTGGTACGGGATGGTGCGCCAGAACGCGTCGCTGGAAAACATGGTGCAGGTCCGCGCGGCGCGTCTGAAAAACGTGGCCGACGTGGCCGGCGACGCCAAGTACGTCCACGCCAACGCTTATCAGCTGCTGGCCTGGATCAACGGCAGCTTCGCCAAGAACCGCCTCGACGCGCTGATCGCCGACATCGGCAAGCGCCATGCCGCCGTGCAGGCGCAGTTGCAGGAACTCGCGCGCACGACCGAAGGCGCGGAACGCAAGCCGGTCGACGCGTCGCTGGCCGCGCTGGCGGCCTATCGCAAGGCCGTGCAGGACACCATCGAGATGGCGCAGGTCGACCAGTCGATCGCCACCAACTCGATGCAGAAGGCGGAAAAGGAATTCATGGTGCTGAACCAGCAACTGGCCCAATTGGCCGCGCTGGAAAAGACGCTCAGCGAACAGGCCTATGCCGCCGCGCGCACGGAGTTCCACAACCTGGGCACGTGGATGGCCGTGCTGGTGCTGCTGTCGATCGCCGCGTCGCTGGCCGTCACGATGGTCGTGCGCCGCGCCATGCTGCGCGACATCGGCACCATCTCGGCCGTCATGGGCGAGCTGGCCGAAGGCCGCCTGTGCGCCAGCGCCCACAACGACGGCCGCGACGAAATCGCCGACACGGCGCGCGCGCTCGACCAGACCATCGCCAACCTGAACACGACCCTGCGCAGCGTGCTCGATTCCGTGCGTTCGATCGACACGGCGTCGAAGGAGATCGCCAGCGGCAACCTCGACCTGTCGACCCGCACCGAACTGCAGGCCGGTTCCCTGCAGCAGACGGCGAGCGCGATGGAGACGCTGACCCAGGCCGTGAAAGGCAATGCGGACAACGCCCGCCTGGCGACGGAACTCGCGGCCGAGGCTGCGCGGCTGGCGGCCGGCGGCGGCCAGGCCGTCGACCGCGCCGTCGCCACGATGGAATCGATCCGCGCCAGCTCGCGCAAGATCGTCGAGATCACCGGCGTCATCGACGGCATCTCGTTCCAGACCAACCTCCTCGCGCTGAACGCCGCCGTCGAAGCGGCGCGCGCCGGCGAACAGGGGCGCGGCTTCGCCGTCGTGGCCAGCGAAGTGCGCACGCTGGCCCAGCGCTCCGCCTCCGCGGCCAAGGAAATCAAGGCGCTGATCGCCGATTCGGTGGCGATCATCGACAACGGCAGCGCGTCCGTCAACGAGGCCGGATCGAGCATGGGCAGCGTGGTCGCGTCGGTGCAGCAGGTGAACGACATCATCAACCGCATCAGCGCCGCCAGCAGCGAGCAGGCCGACGGCATCGCCGAAGTGAATCGCGCCGTCGGCCAGATGGACGACATGACGCAGCAGAACGCCGCCCTCGTCGAACAGGCGGCGGCGGCGGCGGCCAGCCTGCACGAGCAGACCGTGAACCTGGCGCGCGCGGTGTCGATCTTCCGCATCGAGGACAGCCAGGACGAGGCCCCCGCCCCCATCGAGCGGCGTGCCCCGGACAGCCCGTTGCGCGGCCGCCCCGCGCTCGCACATCACATCGCCGACGACGAGGAAGAAACGCCCCGGCCGCGGCGCGC
Source organism: uncultured Massilia sp. (assembly GCA_966211695.1). Taxonomy (GTDB): domain Bacteria; phylum Pseudomonadota; class Gammaproteobacteria; order Burkholderiales; family Burkholderiaceae_D; genus Telluria. The sequence continues at coordinate 43,581 of CBIHOW010000019.1, forward strand.
CGCCAACGGCCGCTGAGCATTCAGCGGAACGGCTTGCTCACCCAGCGCGACCCGGCCAGGCCGAACCGCCAGGGCACGTCGACGGCTTTCGAAATCCCGATGCGCGGCCCGCTGACCACCTCGATGCCTTTGGGCGCCGGCGCCAGTTCGAACGGCGGCGCCGCCAGCGAGTGGCCGTTCAGGGCGCGCGTCACGCCCAGCGCCTGGCACAGCTTGCCGGGCCCGGAACACAGCAGCCAGTGGTCGCGCGTACCGCGCCGCTCGACCATCGTCTCGATGCCCGTCACGGGTTCGAGCGCGCGGATCAGCACCCCCGCGCCATGGCCCTCTTCCCGGCAGACGAAATTCAGGCACCAGTGGATGCCGTAGGAGCGGTAGACGTAGGCGTGGGCCGGCGGCCCGAACATCGCGAAGTTGCGGTCGGTCGGGCCGGAATAGCTGTGCGACGCGGGATCTTCGCCATCATAGGCTTCCGTCTCGACGATGCGGCCGCCGACGCCGTCGACAAGCACCGTGACGCCGATCAGCTGGCGAGCGACCAGGTGCGAAGGTGCTAAAAAATCAATGTCGGCGAGGATGGTTGAGGACATGGGGCAATTCTATATTGTTAAGATTTGACAGGTCGCACTGTCGGTTTTGCTACACAAAAGCAATACTTTGCTGCAACTTCATCGGCACTGGTTTATAGTGACAAACTTCGCATGGTTTTCCGTGCAGCATCACCTGTTTCCCGTCCAGTCATGAGTACAGCAGCCGCCCTGGCGCGTCCGAGCGCCGTCGCCGAGGATCCCGTCGACGCCCTGATCAAGTCGATCCGGATCCCGCCGCGTCCCAGCCTGCTGGCCGACCTGCAACGGGAACTCGCCTCGGAAGATCCGAGCCCGGCCGCCATCGGCCGCATCGTTGCCAGCGACGTCGGCATGTCGGGCGCCCTGCTGAAACTTGCCAATTCATCGATCTTCGGGGGCCGCCGCAAGGCCAAGTCGATCGAGCAGGCGATCCTGTTCCTCGGCATCAACCAGGTCGCGTCCCTGATGACCGGCCTGCTCGCGCGCCAGGCGATCCCGGCCAACGGCGCCGCACTGGCCAGCTTCTGGGAAGTGTCGAGCCGCCGCGCCGAGGCGATGGTGTTCCTGTCACGCCGCCTGCGCATCGGCGAGGCGGACGTGGCGCATACCTTCGGCCTGTTCTGCGACACCGGCGTGCCGCTGCTGATGGACCGCTTCCCCGACTACGCCGCCACCTACGCCGCCGCGTCGCTTGAGACGGAACGTCCGTTCACGGCGCTGGAAGACGAGCGCCACAACACGAGCCACACGGCCATCGGCACCCTGCTGGCGCGCAACTGGGGCCTGTCGGAGGACGTCGCCTGGTCGATCCTGCACCACCACGATTACGCGGTCCTGGACGATGCCGACACGGCACCGACCGTGCGTTCCCTCGTGGCGCTGTCGCTGCTGGCCGAAAGCGCGATCCGCAAATACCAGGGCGACGCCGAATCGGTCGAATGGAACAAAGGCGGCGCCCGCGCGCTCGCCTACCTGGGCCTCTCCGACGAGGAAACGGCCGAGCTGCTCGACGAGCTGCACGAATCCTTCCACGACGACCAGTAACGCGTCTTTACTTCCGCCCCGGACCGGCAGATACTTGGTTCACAAGACCGGGAATCGACGAATCGCCGGCCGAGGAGGAGACATGAAACGCCTGGCGTCCCTGTTGATCGCATTACCATTGCTGCTGGGCGGCTGCGCCAGTACGCCGCAACTCGCCCCCCCGCCCCCGCTGTTCGCCGACGCGTCGTTCAAGCCGCCGTCGGAGCCCATCGGCGCACAGAACCTGTTCACGCTGAGCCCCGCCATGCAGGCCTACCTGCACAGTCCCGCCTTCGAAGCGCACTTGCGCAGCAAGGGGCTGGAACGGGGCCTGATCGACGCGCTGTACAGCAAGACCGACCTGAAACTCGAATACGATTCCAGCCGCACGCGCACGGCCGCCGAAACGTACGAAGCGCGCGCCGGCAACTGCCTGTCGCTCGTCGTCATGACGGCCGCCTTCGCGCGCGAACTCGGCATGACGGTGCGCTTCCGCAGCGTGCTCGCGGACCAGACGTGGAGCCGCGACGGCGGCATCTATCTCGTGGCGTCGCACGTCAACATCGCGCTGGGCCACCGCAAGCGCAACGGCCTGCTGTACGACGAGACGTCCGAGCACGAACTGGTCGTCGACTTCCTGCCGCCGCCGGAGGCGAGCCGCTTCTACACCCGACAGCTGGAAGAAGAGGACATCGTCGCCCTCTACCTCAACAACCGCGCCGCCGAATCCCTCGTGCAGGGCAAGATCGACGATGCCTATTGGTGGGCGCGTGCCGCGGTGGCGACCAACCCGCCGAACGCGATCGCCTACAACACGCTGGGTGTCATCTACCAGCGCCACGGCGACCTCGTGATGGCCGAGCGGGCCTTGCGCACGGCCCTCGACCGCGAACCGGAAAGCATCGTCGTGATGCAGAACCTCGGTCCCCTGCTGGCCGCGACGGGCCGCCCGGCGGAAGCGGCCGAGATGGCGCGGCGCGTGGCCAGGATCGAACCGGTCCCGCCGTTCCAGTACTTCGACAAGGGCATGGTGGCGCTCAAGGCGGGCGACTACGACGCCGCGCGCAAGCTGTTCGAACGCGAGGTCAAGCGCGCGCCCTACTACGACGAATTCCACTTCTGGCTGGCGGTGACGCTGGTGCAGCTGGGCGAGGCAAAAGAAGCGCGCGAACAGCTCGCGCTGGCGATCGACACGAGCACGAAGTCCGACAATCGCGAGCTGTACTCGGCCAAGCTGGCGCATTTGCGGCGCCAGAGCGCCAACAGCGTGCGCATCTACTGAACGTAAAACGGCCGCGCGAGCCGTGTCCGATGACACGACCGGCGCGGCCGTTTTCATGGCGCGTCGTCGATCAGCGGCGACGCTGGCGCGCAGCCGACGGCGCGGGCGTGCCCCGGGTTTCGAGATGGCGGAACACGATGCGGCCCTTGTTCAGGTCGTACGGCGACATCTCCAGCGTGACGCGGTCGCCGGCAATGATGCGGATGTGGTTCTTCTTCATCCGGCCGGACGTGTACGCGACCAGTTGGTGACCGTTCTCGAGGTCCACGCGGAAACGCATCTCCGGCAGCACTTCGGTGACCTTGCCATTCATTTCGATCAGCTCTTCTTTCATGGTTTTCCTTTCGATGTGATCCCGCCCGGCATCGGCACGCGCCCGGGATGGCGAAAAGGCCATCGCAGCGTCATCCTCGGGACGCTGGCCACGCATTGCCTGCTGGGGTCGGGAAAAAAGCGGCGCCTGCCTGTTTCATGGCGCCGTGGGGGGGATGGCACCGATATGGGGACGTTGCTGCGAAAAAAAAGGGGGAACCAGCAAGCGTTGCCAACCGGCTGGGTGTCGTTTGCAATTAGTGTTGCGCTAAAACAATATCTCGTAGAGTTTCTCTATATCCATGTTAAGCTTTCAATAAAAAATCGGGACATGTCGATGATGCCGCGCTCGACACAAGACAGACAACCGCCGTGCGGCCAGGGCCGGCACCGGCACGCGAGAACGGCGTGCGGAGGGAAGAGCAATGGGCTTGATGGATTCCATCATGCCGGAAAGCGTCATGCGCCGCCGGCTCATGCTGGTTGTCGCGCTACTGGTATTCGCGCTGCACGCCAATGCCAGGACCCTGCACGTCGTTACCGACAACAACTATCCGCCTTTTCTCTACCTGGACAATCACGGGCGTGCCGAGGGTTATGTCGTCGACCTCTGGCACCTGTGGGAACAAAAGACGGGGGTCCATGTCGACCTCCAGCCCATGCAGTGGAGCCACGCATTACAGAAGATGCAGGACCGCCAGGCCGACGTCATCGACATGATCTTCCGCACGCCGGGGCGCGACGCGTTCTACGATTTCTCCCGGCCGTACGACACGCAGACGGTCGGCATCTATGTCGATCCGTCGATTTCAGGCATCCATGACGTCCAGTCCCTGAACGGCTTCATGGTCGGCGTGCAGCGCGGCGATGCCTGTGCCGAGCAGTTGGCCAGGCAGGGCATCACGAACCAGGTCGCCTACCCCGGCTACGTCGCGATCCTGGATGCCGTCAGGGCCGGCGACATCAAGATCTTTTGCATGGACGACAGTCCGGCGAACTACTATCTCTATCTCTACCGCGACCAGAAGAAGTTCGCCAAAGCCTTTACGCTGTATCTGGGGCAGTTTCGCTGGGCCGTCGCCAAGGGCGACAAGGCGACGTTCGATCTCGTCGAGCAAGGCATGGCGCGCATCACGCCGGCCGAGCGCGAGGCGTTGCGGCGCAAGTGGTTCAACCAGCCGATCCAGTTCCGGCCCTACCTGCGCATCCTCGCGTTCGTGATCCTCGGCGCGCTGGCGGCGCTGGCCGCCACCCTGCTGTGGATCCGGTTCCTGCGCCGCGCCGTCCATGCGCGCACCGCGCAACTGGAGCGGACCGCCCGCGCCCTGATGGTCGAGCAGGCCCAGCTCCGTACGCTCGTCGAAAACAGCCCGGATGCCATGGCGCTGAAAGACACGAACAAGGTCTACGTCCACTGCAATGCCGGCGTGCAGGCCCTGCTCGGCCTGCCGGACGACAGGATCATCGGGCGCACCGACGACGACCTGTTCGCAGACAAGGCGATCGCAGCGTTTCTCAAGGAAACCGACGAGCAGGTCCTGCGCACGGGCCAGCCGCACAGGTACGAGGAAACGATCCCCGCGCCGGACGGCACCCGACGCGACCTGGAAGTGATCAAGGTGCCGGTGCGCGCGGACGACGGCGAGATTGCGGGCGTCCTGGCCGTCGCGCGCGACATCACCGAGCGCCGCCGCGCCGAACATGAATTGCGCATCGCCTCGGTCGCCTTCGAGAGCCAGGACGGCATGCTGATCACCGATGCCGGCGGCCGCATCGAACGCGTCAACGCCGCCTTCACGCGCATCAGCGGCTACGCCGCATCCGACGCCGTCGGCCAGAGTCCGCGGATCCTGCGCTCCGGGCTGCACGAGGATGCGTTTTACGCGGCCATCTGGTCGACCCTGACGTCTACCGGGTACTGGACCGGCGAAGTGATCAACCGGCATCGCGACGGCAGCCTGTACACGGCGCGGCTCTCGATCACGGCGGTACCTGACGCGCAGGGCCATACGATCCACTATGTCGGCAACCTGCAGGACATCACGGCGGAAAAACAGGCCCGTGCGCTTGCCGAGCGCCTCAAGATGTTCGATCACCTGACCGACCTGCCGAACCGCGCCCTGCTCGCGGACCGCATGGCCCGTGCCATGACCGGTGCCGGCATTACCCAGGAATTCGGCGCCGTCATGATGGTGAACCTCGACCACTTCCAGAAGCTGAACGATTCCCTTGGACACGCCGTGGGCGATCAGTTGCTCGTGGAAGTGGCGCGGCGCATCCGTTCCATCCAGCGCGAAGACGATACGCTGGGCCGGTTCAGCGGCGACAGCTTCGTGCTGCTGGCCGAACGCCTGGGCACGGACCGGAATACGGCGGCGGCCCGCGCGCTGCTCGCCGCCGACGCCATCCGGGAAGCGATCGCCGAGCCGATGACGCTGGGTGGCCACCGGCTGACCTGCACCGGGTCGCTCGGCGTCACGTTGTTTCGCGACGGCGCGGACAGTCCCGACGCCTTGCTGTGCCAGGCCGAGCTGGCCCTGTACAAGAGCAAGCAGAGCGGACGGAATACGGTGCGCGTCTTCGAGGACGGGATGCAGGCCGAGCTCGACGGCCGCAACTGGCTCGAGAAAGCGCTGCGCGACGCCATCCGCGACGACGCGCTGACGCTGCACTACCAGGTCCAGGTCGATGCCTGGGGACGTCCGGTCGGGGCCGAGGCGCTGCTGCGCTGGACGCACCCCGAACGCGGCCCCCTCTCGCCCGCCGCATTCATTCCGCTGGCCGAGGAAACCGGACTGATCGAGCCGATCGGGCGCTGGGTGCTCGCCACGGCCTGCCGGCAGCTCGCCGCGTGGGCGCGCCACGACGCCCTGCGCGGCCTGACCCTTGCCGTGAACATCAGTGCGCGCCAGTTCGAGTCCGACAGCTTCGTCGACGACATCCTGGCCGAAGTCAGGCGCACGGGGGCGCCCGTGGACAAGCTGAAGCTCGAGGTCACGGAAAGCCTGGCGTTCGGCGACCTCGACGGGTCGATCCGCAAGCTGAACGTCCTCAGGGCCAACGGCTTCAGCATCTCGCTCGACGACTTCGGCACCGGCAATTCCTCGCTCAACTACCTGACGAAGCTGCCGCTCACGCAGCTCAAGATCGACAAGTCGTTCGTCGACGAGCTGCCGGCCAGCCACCGGGACGCGATGGTCGCGCAGACGATCATCGCCATGGGCCGTGGCCTGGGACTGGAGGTGATCGCCGAAGGCGTGGAGACGGCCGCGCAACGCGACTTCCTCGTCGCGCACGGCTGCCATTCGTTCCAGGGCTATTTGTTCGGCAGGCCGCTGCCGGTACACGAATTCGAGGCACGGGTGCTGGCCGCGCTGGTCGCGGCGGAGGCCTAGCCCCCTCCGCGCCGAACGATTTATTCACTCAAGAGAAGACAATGCGACGACTGCTCCCCCTCCTGTTCGCTGCCGTTTCCCAAGCCGCCAGCGCCAACCCGCCCAGCGTGACCCTGCACACGGAATTCACCGGGCGCAGCAACTGCCTCGATATCGTCAACGCGGATAACCGTGACCAGTTGCACATGGCCCGCTGCGGTCGCTATTCCGGCCAGATGTGGGAGATTGCGCCCGATCCCGAAAACAGCTTCGTGCGTTTGCGCACGCGCTTTACCGGCGCGGACATGTGCCTCGACGTGGTCAACGACGGCACCAACGACCAGGTGCACATGGCGTCCTGCGCCAACGTGACGGGCCAGCTGTGGCACATGGACCAGACGGGCCCCGGCCCGGGCCTGCGCTTGTGGAACCAGTTCACGGGCCCGGGCAAGTGCCTGGACATCGTCAACGACGGCAGCGGACGCGTGCAGCTTGCGTCGTGCGGCCATTATTCGGGCCAGTACTGGAGCAAGCGCGGTTCCCGCTGACCCGTTCAATGGCCAAGCAACTGTCGCCAGATTGCGAGCTTCTGCTCGAACGTCAGCGCCATGTGCGCCGGCGACGATGACGGCAGCACGACGGTCCGATAGCCCTGTTCCGCGAACTGCGGCGCGAACTTGCCCGACGTCTGGCCATTGAAGCCGACCGTCTCCAGTGCGGGACACAGCCGGTGCAGCCGCTCGAAGTCATTGGCCGCCGGGTTGCGGATCGCGGAATCGAGACTGCCTTCGCGCTCGCACGCGGCCAGCACGTCCCACAGGCCGAAGCGGTGCGCCAGGAGGCGCGGCAGGCGCTCGGCATACGGCAGCGAATACAGGTCTTCGCCGACCAGCGCGCCCACCAGTTTCCAGAACTGGTTGCGCGGGTGGGCATAGTACTGCTGGGCGGCGAGCGATGCGGCGCCCGGAAAGCTGCCCAGGACGAGGATGCGCGTGTCGGGCGCGATGACGGGAGCGAGGCCGGTGAGCGGGGAAGAATCGGTCATGGGACGATTCTAGCCCGCGCACGAAAAAAGCGGCGATACGCTCGCACGTACCGCCGCAAAGGGCATTACCGGAATCACAGTAAGGCCAGGGACTTCGTCTTCAGTTGCGCGCCTGCGCGGTATCGTCCGCGCGGCCAGCGGCATCCCAGCCGCCGCCCAGCGCGCGGATCAGCGCCACCGTCGTGATCGCACGGTCGCCGCGCAGCTGCACGGCGTTGCGCTCGACGTTCGCCAGGTTGCGCTGGGCGTCCAGCAGTTCGAGGTAGCTGCCGCGGCCTGCGTCGTACAGCTTCTGCGCCAGGTCGGCCGAGCGGCGCGCGGAGATCACGGCCGCTTCCAGTTCGGCGCTCTGCCCCGCCAGGATGCGCAGGCCGGCCAGGTTGTCCTCGACCTCGGCGAAGGCCGTCAGCACGCTCTGGCGGTACGAGCCCACCGCTTCTTCCAGCGCGGCCTCGCTGCGCACGACGTTGTTGCGGTTGCGGCCACCGTCGATCAGCGGCATCGACAGCGCGGCGCCCAGCAGCCACGAACGGCTGCTCCACTTGAACACTTCGGCGAAGCTGGTGCCGACGCCGCCGGCGCCCGCCGACAGGTTCAGCGCCGGGAACATCGCGGAGCGGGCCACGCCGATGCGGGCGTTCGCCGCTTCCATCGAGCGCTGGGCGCTGGCGATGTCGGGACGGCGCTCCAGCAGCGTGGAGGGCAGGCCGGCCGGAATCACCGGCAGCGCGGCGACATCCGACAGCGGCGCCGAAGGCGCGGTGAAGTTCGACGCGGGCTTGCCCAGCAGGACGGCCAGCGCATGTTCCGCCGCGGCGCGCTGGCGCTGCAGGCCGATGGCTTCCGAACGCGCCGTCGCCAGTTCCGTCTTCGCCCGCGACAGGTCGAACTCGCCGATGTCGCCCGCGTCGAAGCGGCGGCCCGTCACGCGCACGCTTTCTTCGCGCAGCTGCACCGTGTGGTTGACGGTCGCGATTTCCGCATCCAGCGAGCGGAGGCGGAAATAGGTCTGCGCCACGTCGGCCTGCAGCGACAGCAGCACGGAGCGGTACGTCGCCTCCACCGCGCCGGCATCGCCACGGGCGGCCGCCACGTTGGACGATACGCGGCCGAACAGGTCGACTTCGTAGCTGGCCGACAGCCGCGCGGTATAGACGTTCGCCGGCGCGACGGGAGATCCCTTCGGCAGCTGGGCCTCCAGCGGCGACAGGCGTTCGCGCTGCGCACCGACACCGACGCCAACCTGCGGGATGCGGTCCGCTTCCGCGATGCCCGCGATGGCGCGGGCCTGCTTCACGCGGGCGGCGGCCACCGTCAGGCTCTGGTTGTTCGCCGTCGCGTCAAGCATCAAGCCGTTCAGCGTCTCGTCATTGAATGCGCGCCACCACTCGCCGCGCGGCTGGGCTTCGGCCGGACGGCCGACGGTCCACGTGGTGCCGTCGGCGGCGCTGCGCACGTCATTCACTGCCGCGGCGGGTGCGGTCTGCGACTCCTTGAACGCCGTCGGCGTCGTGATGCTCGGTTGCTTGAATTCCGGGGCGGCGCACGCGGTCAGCAGCAGTGCCGCCATCAGCGGGGCCACACCCCTTGCAATCATCGTTTTCATATCAGTTACCTTTCAATGCCGGCGCGTGGTCGCCGCCGACGGCATTCGGCGCCGTGTCGTGGGCGTGAGCATGCTTCGGCTTCTCGAAACGCTTGGCCAGCGTGCGCAGCAGGACGTAGAACACCGGCGTCAGGAACAGGCCGAAGAACGTCACGCCCAGCATGCCGGCGAACACGGCGACGCCCATCGCGTGGCGCATCTCGGCGCCGGCGCCGTGCGACAGCACCAGCGGCACCACGCCCATGATGAACGCGATCGACGTCATCAGGATCGGACGCAGACGCAGGCGGCAGGCTTCCAGCGCGGCCTGTACGATGCTGCGGCCGTGGTGTTCCAGCTCCAGCGCGAATTCCACGATCAGGATCGCGTTCTTCGACGCGAGGCCCACCAGCACGAACAGGGCGATCTGCGTGAAGATGTTGTTGTCGCCGCCGGTGAGCTTCACACCGATCAGCGCGCACAGGATCGACATCGGCACGATCAGGATCACGGCCAGCGGCAGGGTCCAGCTTTCGTACTGCGCGGCGAGCACGAGGAACACGAGCAGCACGCACAGCGGGAACACGTAGATCATGGTGTTACCGGCCAGGATGTCCTGGTACGTCAGGTCCGTCCATTCGTACGAGATCCCTTTCGGCAGATTGGCCTTGACGATTTCTTCCATCGCGGCCTGGGCCTGGCCCGACGACACGCCCGGTGCCGGGCCGCCATTCAGCTCGGCGGCGACGTAGCCGTTGTAGCGCTGCACGCGGTCGGGACCATACGTGTCCTTGATCTTCATGAGCGAGGACAGCGGGATCATCTCGCCCTTGTCGTTGCGGACCTTCAGCTGCGCGATCTGCTCGCGCTGCGAACGGAACGGCGCATCCGCCTGCACGCGCACCTGGTAGGTGCGGCCGAACTGGTTGAAGTCGTTCACGTACAGCGAACCCAGGTTGATCTGCAAGGTCTGGTTGATCTCGGCCAGCGGCACGCCCAGCTGCTTGGCCTTCACGCGGTCGACGTCGGCGAACAGCTGCGGCACGTTGATCTGGTAGCCCGAGAACACACCCTGCAGGCGCTTGTCGGTCCATGCCTTGGCCTGCACGGCCTGCACGGCTTTGTACAGTTCGTCGTAGCCGACGCCGGCGCGGTCTTCGATCATCATCTTGAAGCCGCCCGTCGTACCCAGGCCGTTCACCGGCGGAGGCGACAGCACCATCACGAACGCGTCTTCGATGGCGCCCATGCGCTTGTTGATCTCGGCGGCGATCGCCTCGGCGCTCTGCTCCTTGCCCTTACGCTCGTCGAACGGTTTCAGCGTGGTGAACACGATGCCGGCGTTCGGCGCGTTGGTGAAGCCGTTGATCGACAGGCCCGGGAAGGCGACCGACGATTCCACGCCCGGGATCTGCTTGGCCACGTCCGACATCTTGCGGATGACGGCGTCCGTGCGGTCCAGCGAGGCGGCGTCCGGCAGCTGGGCGAAGCCGATCAGGTAAGCCTTGTCCTGCGACGGCACGAAGCCCGGCGGCACGGCCTTGAACATGAAGATGCCGGCGATGGCGAGCAGCACGTACACGCCCAGCGCGGCGCTCTTGCGCTTCAGGACGCCCTTCACGCCGCCCTCGTAGGCGTGCGACGAGCGGCCGAAGAAGCGGTTGAAGCCCTTGAAGAAGCGGCCGAACACGGCGTCCATCGTGCGGGTCAGGCGGTCCTTCGGTGCGTGGTGCGACTGCAGCAGCGCGGCCGACAGGGCCGGGGCCAGGGTCAGCGACGAGAACGCGGAGATCACGGTCGAGATGGCGATGGTCAGCGCGAACTGGCGGTAGAACTGGCCGGTCAGGCCCGACACGAACGCGATCGGGACGAACACGGCGCACAGCACGAGGGCGATCGCGATGATCGGGCCGGAGACCTCCTTCATCGCCTGCACGGTCGCGTCATGCGGATTCAGGCCGTTCGCGATGTTGCGCTCGACGTTCTCCACGACGACGATCGCGTCGTCCACCACGATACCGATGGCCAGCACGAGGCCGAACAGCGACAGCGTGTTGATCGAGAAGCCGCAGGCGAGCATCACCGCGAACGTGCCGACGACGGACACCGGCACGGCCAGCAGCGGGATCACCGAGGCGCGCCAGGTCTGCAGGAACACGATGACGACGATGGCCACCAGCACCACCGCTTCGAGCAGCGTGTGAATGACCGAGCGGATCGACTCGCGCACGAATTGGGTCGGGTCGTACACAATGCTGTATTCGACGCCTTCCGGGAAATCTTTCGACAGCTCCTTCATCTTGGCGCGCACGTCGGACGACAGTTGCAGCGCGTTGGCGTTCGGTGCCTGGAAGATGGGGATCGCCACGGCCGACTGGTTGTCCAGCAGCGCGCGCAGGGCGTACGAGTTCGAGCCCATCTCGAGACGCGCGACGTCCTTCAGCAGCGTGGTCGCGCCGTCGGCATTGGTCTTGATGACGATGTTGCCGAACTCCTCGACCGACTGCAGGCGGCCCTGCGTGTTGACGGTCAGCTGGAAGTCCGCGCCTTTCGACGGGCCCTGGCCGACGACGCCGGCCGCCACCTGCACGTTCTGCTCGCGGATCGCGTTCACGACGTCGCTGGCGGTCAGGTTGCGGGCGGCGACCTTTTGCGGGTCGAGCCACACGCGCATGGCGTAGTCGCCCGAACCGAACAGCTGGACTTCGCCCATGCCGTTGATGCGCGCCAGCTCGTCCTTGACGTTCAGGGTGGCGTAGTTGCGCAGATACAGGTCGTCATAGCGGCCGTCCGGCGAGCGCAGGTGGACCACCATCGTGATGTTGGGCGAGCTCTTGACGGTCGTGACGCCGATCTGGCGCACCTCGTCCGGCAGGCGCGGGAGCGCGCGCTGGACGCGGTTCTGCACGGCCGTCTCGGCCTGCTCGACGTTGGTGCCGATTTTAAAAGTCACCGTCAGCATCAGCGCGCCGTCGGACGTATTTTGCGACGTCATGTACAGCATGTTTTCGACGCCGTTGATTTCCTGCTCCAGCGGCGTCGCGACGGTTTCCGCGATGACCTTCGGGTTGGCGCCCGGGTACTGGGCGCGCACCACCACGGAGGGCGGCACGACGTCCGGGTACTCCGAGACCGGCAGCTCGAAGATCGAGATGAGGCCGGCCACGAAGACCAGCACCGACAGCACGGCCGCGAAGATCGGCTTGTCGACGAAAAAGCGTGAGATGTTCATTGTTGTTGTCCCTCGATTCCTATGGGATTACTTCGTGTCTGCCATGGCCAGCTTGGCGTCCTTCTTCGCCGGCGCCAGCGAAGCGACCATCGGCACCAGCTGCGCCGTGATGGGCGCACCCGGATGCACGCGCTGCAGGCCGTTGACGACGATCTTCTCGCCCGGCTTCAGGCCGGCGCGCACCACGCGCAGGCCGTCGACGACGGGGCCGAGCTTCACTTCGCGGTACTCGGCCTTGCCGTCCGCGCCCACGACGAACACGAACTTGTGGCTCTGGTCCGTACCGATGGCGCGGTCCGTGATCAGGATCGCCGGCTTGGCATCACCGCCGCCGATCTGCACGCGGGCGAACAGGCCGGGCGCCATGCTGCGGTCCTTGTTCTCGAACGTGGCGCGCATGCGCACGGAGCCGGTCTGCGAGTCGAGCTGGTTGTCGACGAATTCCAGCTTGCCCTCGTGCGGGAAGCCTTCTTCGTTGACGAGGCCCACCTTCACCGGCACCGACTTGCCGTCATGTGCCTGCTTGGCGACGCGCAGATAGGTCTCTTCGTCGCCGTCGAAGCTGGCGTAGATGCGGTCCAACGACACGACGGACGTCAGCACGGCCGATGCGTCGACCAGGTTGCCGAGGGTGATCTCGGCCTTCGACACGCGGCCGTTGATCGGCGCGACGACGCGGGTGTACGACAGGTTCAGGCGCGCGGCTTCGGCTTGTGCTTCGGCGGCGCGGGCGGACGCGTCGAGTTCCTTCTGGCTCGACAGGCTCGCATCGTATTCGCGCTGCGCGATCGCCTTGTCGCCCAGCAGGCGTTCGGCGCGGGCCAGTTCCGTGCGGGCCAGTTCGGCCTTGGCGCGGGCCGATTTCGCGGCCGCTTCGGCACGCTGGGCTTCCGCCTGGTACGGACGCGGGTCGATCACGAACAGCACGTCGCCCTTTTTCACTTCGGCACCCGGCTTGAAGTTGACGGCCGTGATGTAGCCGGACACGCGCGGACGGATCTCGACGCGCTCGATGGCTTCGAGGCGGCCCGAGAATTCCTGCGTTTCCGCGATCGGCTTTTCGAGCACGGCGGCCGCCGACACGGGCGGACCTGCCTGCGCCTGGGTCTGCGCTTCCGCAGCCTTGCCGGTCGCATCGGAGCATCCGGCGATCAGGGCGGCGACGCCGGCTGCGCCCAGCGCCAGCACGACGGGTCGCACGGCCATCTGGAATTGTTGAATCGTTTTCATGGTTAGCCCTCCGCTTATTGACTATTTATTAACTAGCTTTTGATGATTGGACGAGCTCGGTCCTTTCCAGGCTTTTTCAGGAAAAGACAGGTCTCCCGCGCCTCGCAGGCGCGTCTTATCGTTGGTGTTGAATCTGAGGAACTACGAGGTCAACAGCTGGCCGGTTCGTCTTCCTCGTCGAGTCCGGCAATGAAGTTGGCAATCTCGCTCAACGCATGGCCACGACAGGCACATGTGTCGCGCGCATTCGGTTCCTGCAGGCGTTGCGCCGCCTGCAAGCGTCTGACCGTCGTCGGCACGCCCGACTGGATCAGTTTGCCGCCGTAGGCTTCCGCTTCGTCGCGCAGCGGATCGTCCTCGATCGACAGGATCAGGGCCGGCGGCAGATTCTTCAAACGGCTCGACTGCAGCGGCGACGCATACGGATGGCTGCGGTCGGCCGCGTGCGGCAGGTAGCCCCGGTAGGCAGCGGCGCATTCGTCGAACACCTTCGCCTTGTCGGGGCAGGTCGGCATCTCGCGCATCGAGCAGGTCGACAGGCCCGGGTCCAGCATCGGCATCAACAGGATCTGCCCGGCCAGCCGCGGCGCCCCCCGGTCGCGCGCCATCAGGGTGCACACGGCGGCGAGATTCGCGCCTGCCTCGATGCCCGCGACCAGCATGCGCTTGCCGGTCCAGCCGAGCTTCGTCTTGTTCTTCTTTGCCCACACCAGCACGGCATGCGCATCTTCCGCGGCGGCCGGGAACGGCTTCACCGTCGCCAGCGTATAGGTCGACGACAGCACGACCGGATAGCCGCTCGCTTCGGACAGGTGGCGCAGGAACGGATCGCAATCTTCCAGGTCGCCGTCGACGAAGCCGCCGCCGTGGAAGAACACGATCAGCACGTCGCGCTTGCCGTCGACGGCAGCCTTGTACAGGCGGGCCGCCAGCGGTCCTTCCGCGCCCACGACCTGCAGGTCGCGTACCGCCAGCGTATGGCCGTCGTCGACTTTGCGTGCAACGCTCATCGATTCACCTCGTTCGACGCCACCAGTACGGCAGGGATCGCGGTCGCATCGCATTGTTCGCCCGTCGCGACGACATGGAACAGCGCATCGTATCCGCGCGCCTCGGCACCGGCCGCATGCGCGTACTCGTCGGTGAGTACCGTGCCTGCCATGGCCACTACGCCGAGTATCAGCCCGAACACTGCCGCGATTCCATCGCGATGCGCTTTCATGATCCTCTCCTTGGGTGTGTCAAATATCGAAACTATCAGCTACCGTACCGACACTATAGACTTCGACTAGAATCTAATAAATAGCTCAATTGCGAATCCATTGTTCAGATTTTTGAACAATCACGCATTCTCACCGTTTATATGATGCTGATCTAGTATGAACAAGTTACAAGCGATGGAAGTTTTCGTGCAGGTCGTGGACGCGGGCAGCTTCACGCGGGCGGCCGAGGTAATGAACCTGCCCAAGGCGACGGTGTCGACGCTCGTGCAATCGCTCGAGGGGGCGCTGTCGGCCAAGCTGCTGCACCGGACCACGCGCCAGGTGACGGTGACGACGGACGGTGCCGCCTATTACGAGCGCTGCCTGCGCATCCTGTCCGACGTGCGCGACGCCGAAGAGTCCCTGTCGCGCACGCGCCTGTCGCCCAGCGGGCGGCTGCGCGTCGATTCGCCGACGGGGCTGTCGAGCGAGATCCTCGTGCCCGCCCTGCCCGACTTCTTCGAGCGCTATCCCGACATCATGCTGGAACTGGGCAGTTCCGACCGCCCCGTGGACCTGGTCGAGGAAGGCGTCGACTGCGCCGTGCGCGGCGGCGCCTTGGGCGACACGAGCCTGATCGCGCGGCGCGTGGGCGTCGTCAACTTCCTGACGGCGGCGTCGCCCGCGTACATCGCGCGCCACGGCATGCCGCAGCATCCGCGCGACCTCGACCGCCACCGCTGCGTGAATTATTTCTCGGCCAAGACGGGCAAGATCTTCGACTGGGATTTCAACCGCGGCGACGAACGCATCGAAGTGCCGATGCGCGGCGTGATCGCGCTGAACGATTCGAATGCCTATGTGGAAGCGGGGCTGGCGGGCCTGGGCATCATCCAGATGACGGACTACCTGCTCGACAAGCACGTGGCGACCGGGCGCATGGTGCAAGTGCTGGCGGACTGGCGCAGCGATCCGCTGCCGATCCACGTCGTGTATCCGCAGAACCGCCACCTGTCCGCCAAGGTGCGCGTGTTCGTCGAATGGGTGGCCGAACTGTTCGCCGCGAATCCCTATATGCACATGGGCGCGGTGCCCCGCGTCTCCGCGCCGGTCCCGGCCGCGGCGTAATCACGGGTGTAGAATCGGAAGCACAATAAGGACAGGAGACTACGATGCCCCGTACCATCGACGTGCTGCTCGACCAGTACAGCGACAGCCACCGCAATCCGACCAACGAGCTGATCCATATTGTCTGCGTGCCCGTGATCGTGTTCACCTTGCTGGGCATCCTGTGGAGCATCCACCCGGCGGTGGCCGTCGTGGCCGTGCTCGCGGCGCTCGTGTATTACTTCCGGCTGTCGCCGCCGTTCGCGTTCGGCATGCTGTTGATGAGCGCCGTGATGCTGGGCCTGCTCGCGCTGATGCCGCCGTTCACCGTGCTGCCGCTGTCGATCGCGATCTTCGTCGTCGCGTGGATCGGCCAATTTATCGGGCACAAGATCGAAGGCAAGAAGCCATCCTTCTTCGACGACCTGCGCTTCCTGCTGATCGGTCCGCTGTTCGTGCTTGCTTTTTTGTATCGTCGCCTCCATGTTGCTTATTAATTGCTTTGGAGTGAACATGAAACGCATCGCCATCCTCGCCCTCGTCCCGCTGACCGCCCTGCTCGCCGCGTGCGCGGGCCCGTCGAATTCGGGCAGCGTCTACAGCAGCTACCAGACGATGAATGAACAATCGGTGCGCATGGGCACCGTGGAATCCGTCCGCAACGTGACCATCGCGAATCCCGAATCCGGTGTCGGCACGATGGCCGGCGCCGCGCTGGGTGGCCTCGGCGGCTCGCAGGTCGGCGGCGGCAACGGCTCGGCCGCGGTCGGCATCCTCGGTGCCGTCGCGGGCGGCATCATCGGCAACCGCGTCGAAAACCAGGTCAACAACCGCCCCGGTTTCGAAATCACCGTCAAGCTCGACAACGGCGAGCTGCGCTCCATCACGCAGGCGGCCGACGAAATGTTCCGGCCGGGCGAGCGCGTGCGTCTGCTCAGCAACGGGTACACGACGCGCGTAACGCACTGACATGCACTGACATCGGCCACCGGCCACGACAGTTGAGGGATCGCGATATACTTTCGCGATGCCCTCTTATGTCCTCTTCACCATCGCGTCCCTGATCTGGGGATCGACGTTCTTCGCGATCACGCTCGAGCTGGGTGAAGTCCCGCCCGCCGTGTCGGTCGTCTACCGGTTCGCGCTCGCGTCGCTGACGTTGTTCGCGTACTGCCTGCTGCGCGGCGACAAGCTGCGGCTGCCCTGGCGCGTCCAGCGCTGGGTTCTGCTGCAAGGTTTTTTCACCTTCTGCGTGTCGTACGTCTGCACCTACAGCGCCGAGCAATACCTCGTGTCGGCGCTCGTCGCCGTGCTGTTCGCATTGATGGTGTTCTGGACGCCGATGTGCGCGCGCATCGCGTTCGGCACCCCGATCCCGCGCCGCACGTGGGGCGCCGGCGCCGCGGCGATCGCCGGTGTCACGCTGCTGTTCTGGCATGCGATCGGCAATGCGCTGCGCGAACTCGGGCAAGGTGGCCAAGGCCACTTCATCCTCGGCCTCGCGTTGGGCATCGCCGCGTCGATCGCCAGCTCGGCCGGCAGCATTGTCGTCGGCAAGGTGCGCGAGGAATCGAACAACCTGATGCTCACGACGGGCTGGTCGATGTTCTGGGGCACGTGCATGGTCGCCGCGTGGTGCCTCGCGACGGGCCAGCCGTTCATCATTCCGCGCACGGCCAGCTACGTGCTGGGCTTGCTGCACCTGTCCATCTTCGGCTCGGTCGTCGCCTTCATCTGCTACTTTACGCTGATCAACCGCATCGGCTCGAACAAGGCCGTGTACATCGGCGTGATCACGCCCGTGATCTCCGTGCTGCTGTCGATCAAGCTCGAACACTACCGTCCCGGCCTCACCGAATGGCTGGGCATGGCCGTCTGCCTGGGCAGCGTCGCCTGGGCCCTGCGCGCCCCCGCGGCCAAGCCGGCCGCTTCCGTCAACCTCAACGATTGCATCGAAACGACTCCATGACTCTTGAAACCACCTTCGCGATCCGCCCCGCCACTCCGGCCGACATTACCCACATCCAATCGATGATCGTCGAGCTGGCCGTGTTCGAAAAACTGGAACACCTCGTCGTGGCGACGGAAGAGAAATTGCACGAAGGCCTGTTCGGCCCACACCCGGCCTGCGAAGCCATCGTCGGCGAAGCGGATGGCGAAGTCGTCACGTTCGCCCTGTTCTTCCATAATTTCTCGACGTTCCTCACCAAGCGTGGGCTGTATCTGGAAGATCTGTATGTGCGGCAATCGCATCGTGGCAAGGGCTACGGCAGCCGCATGCTGAAACACCTGGCGCGCCTGGCCGTGGAGCGCGGCTGCGGCCGCTTCGAATGGTCGGTGCTGGACTGGAACACGCCGGCAATCAATTTCTATCAATCGATGGGCGCTGAGATCCTGCCCGACTGGCGCATCTGCCGCGTCACGGGTGCGCCGCTGGAAGCGCTGGCCCAAGGCTGATGCAGGCAAGAAAAAACCCACGGGCTGCGTCGCAGCGCCGTGGGTGAACCCATTCGTCGGATGGGGAGGGGAGACTTGAATCCAGTGGCTTCAATATAAGCCTCCCGCCGCAGCATGTGCAGGTTCCTTACAAATGCTTACCTCGGTAACAGAAAGCGCGATTTTTGTGGGCCGGACGCGATTGAGTGATCACAAATGCAAGAACCCGTCGAGCGGGACAATGTGGTCACTGACGAGGACATGGACATGAACACGCCGACAAAATCGCACAGCATGTCGATCACCCGATGGGTCTACCGGGCCTGGCTCCGTTCCCGGATCGACACGTATAACCGCAGCCTTCACGCCATCGCCGTCCAGCGCGAAAACGATTTTCACGCGGAACGCATCCTGCACCGCGCGATTTCCACGACCCGTTCCAAACTTCAATCGCTGTAGCGCCGGCGCGCCAACACGCGCTCGCACACCTCGAACCCCGCCTGGGTCAGCAAGGCCAGCAACGCAGCCGGGATCGCACCCGCCAGCAGCATGTCGTTGTCGTTCAGTGCGAGGCCCGTCGTGATGCGCTCGCCGAAGCCGCCGGCACCGATGAAAGCGGCGATGGTCGCCGTGCCGACGCTCATCACGGCGGCTGTTTTCACGCCGGCGAGAATCGTCGGCATGGCCAGCGGCAGCTCGACCTCGACCAGCGATTGCAGCCGCGTCAGTCCCAGCGCCAGCGCGGCCGTGCGCAGGCCGGACGGCACTTGCAGCAGCCCCGTGCACGTATTGCGCACGATGGGCAGCAGCGCATACGCGCACAGGGCGACGAGCGCGGGAATGGTGCCGATGCGGCCAAGCAACGGGATCAGGATCGCCAGCAGCGCCAGCGACGGCACGGTCTGCAGGACGCCCGCCACGGCCAGCACGGCCTGGCGCAGGCGCGGCACGAGCGCGGCCACGATGCCGAGCGGAATGCCGGCGATACAGCCCAGCAGGACGGCCAGCACGACCAGCAGCAAGTGCTGGCGGGCAAGGTTCATGAAGCCGTTGCCGAACGTTTTGGCGAGCAGGCCGTCGTGGACCGTGGCCGGGGCGGCATGGGACAACCACGCCCGCGCAATGGCTGCGAAAGATTGCCCGTCCAGCTCCGCCGCCGCGTTCATCGCGATCATGTCGTCCGCCTTGATCGTGCCTTGCAGCTGTTCGATGGCTTGCCACGCCTTCGGAAACCGTTGCGGCACGTCGAGCCGGTACAGCAGCACGGCGTCGTAGCGCGGGAAATATTGCTTGTCGTCGTCCAGCACGCGCAGGCCGTACTGGCGGATCTTGGCGTCCGTCGAATAGATGTCGATGGCGTCGACCTGGCGCTGCGCCAGCGCTTCGTACGCGATGCCGTGGTCCAGCCCGCGCGGTTGCTGCCCCAGCCCATAGCGCCGCGCGAGACCCGGCCAGCCATCCGCGCGGCCCAGGAATTCGTGCGACAGCCCGATTTTTATTTCCGGGTGCGCTGCCAGGTCGGACAGGCGGTGCACGCTGGCGTCGCCACGCACGGCCAGCGCGTAGCCATTGGAAAAGCCCAGCGGCACCGCGACGCCCAGGCCCAGCGGACGCAGTGCCGCGCGCATCGCGTCGAGCGACGTCGGTTGCGGATTCTTGAGGATTTCCAGGTCGATGGTGCCCAGGTATTCCGGGTAGACGTCGATGGCGCCCGAACGCAGCGCGCCCAGCACGATGGCCGTGTTGCCCAGGCCCTGTCTATGTTCGGCCGGCCCCGTGCGCGCAGCGGTCTGCGTGAGGATCTCGCCCAGGATGTACGATTCGGTGAAGCGCTTGGAGCCCACGCGCAGGGGGTCTTCCGCGTGGGCGGACGACAGGATGCCGGCGCAGGCGAGCACCAGCATGGCGAATCTCAGCATGCGGTTTCCGGTGACGTTGTGGATGAGCGGTCAGGATACCTGATCGCGCCACACGCCGGCACGGACGACGCCCCGGCACGGATTCGCGCCGATCGCATAGGCCAGGTCGGCCGGACGGGCGATGTCCCACAGGGCGAAGTCCGCACGCTTGCCGGCTTCGAGCGTGCCGACGTCCGGGAGGCCCAGCGCGCGCGCCGCGTTGACGGTCGCGCCGCGCAGCGCTTCCAGCGGCGTCAGGCGCCACAGCGTGCATGCCATGTTCAGCGCCAGCAGCAGCGACGTCATGGGCGACGTGCCCGGATTGCAGTCGGTGGCGACGGCCAGCGGCACGCCCGCGTCGCGCAGTTGCGCCAGCGGCGGCATGCGCGTCTCGCGCAGGAAGTAATAGGCGCCCGGCAGCAGCACGGCGACAGTGCCCGCGCGCGCCATCGCGGCCACGCCCTCTTCCGACAGCCATTCCAGGTGGTCGGCCGACAGCCCGCCGTAGCGCGCCACGAGCGCCGCACCGCCCTGGTCGGACAGCTGCTCCGCGTGCAATTTGACGGGCAGGCCGAGACGTTGCGCCACGTCGAACACGCGTGCCGTCTGGTCGTGCGTGAAGCCGATGCGCTCGCAGAATGCGTCGACGGCATCCACGAGACCCTGCGCGGCCAGCGCCGGCAGCATGTCGCTGCACAGCATGTCGATGTAGTCGTCCGCGCGGCCCGCGTACTCGGGCGGCAGCGCGTGCGCGCCCAGGAACGTCGTGCGCACGTCCACCGGCAACTGTTCGCCCACGCGGCGCGCCACGCGCAGCATCTTCGCTTCCGATGCGAGATCGAGGCCGTAGCCGGACTTGATCTCCAGTGTCGTCACGCCCTCGGCCAGCAGCGCGCGGATGCGCGGCAGGCTGGCTTTTAATAAATCGTCTTCGGATGCCGCGCGAGTGGCGCGCACGGTGGACATGATGCCGCCGCCCGCGCGCGCGATGTCCTCGTAGGTGGCGCCGTTCAGGCGTGCTTCCCATTCGTCGCTGCGGTTGCCCGCGTAGACGACGTGCGTATGGCAGTCGACGAGGCCCGGCGTCAGCCACAGTCCGCCGCAATCGTGCGTGATCGAGGCCGGCGGCGCGTCGGCCCGCGACCCGACCCACGCAATGCGTCCGCCGCGCACGGCCACGGCGCCATCCTCGATGATCCCATAGCCATCCGCCAGCGTTGCGACACGCGCGTTCGCGTACAGGACGTCGACGGCTTCACTCATAGGCGCCGTCCTCGTTGTCGAGGTCGTCCTCGTCGTCGTAGTAATGGATGTCGACGATGAAGATGGCGCCCTGCTCCGCCCGCAACTTCCACTTCGTGTCCGGGTCGAGCACGACGGCGTCGAAGCGCACGAGGTTGATGCGTTGGTCGTCGCTGCACAATTCGAGGCTGTCGCCTTCGGCCAGGAACAGCACGGTGACGTCGGCGCGCGCGACGAACGTGGAGTCGCCGTCGAGCCGGCGCCGGCCGAAGCGGTGCCAGCACCGGTCCGTCCGGGTCATCACGTTGAAGTCGGTACTGGCGCCGCGATTCAGCTTGGCCTCCACGCGCGACTCGCCGTCGAACGCGGCGACCGGTTCGCCCTTCGACAGCAGGATGGGCGTGCCGTCGATGTCGAGCGTCATGCCGGGGCCGTCGACGAGCACCAGCGTGCGCTCGACGCCCGGGAACACGGAAAACGGGCCGTCGTTCGCGATCGTCGCCAGGCTCACGCGCCAGTCGAAATCGTCGAAGCCGGCATCGGGCGGGAACACGGCGATCTCGGTCGTGCTGCCGCCGCCGTTCTTCCACGACACCGGTTCGAGGTTCGCATACGGAATCAGCATCGTCATGGCTTGCACCCCTTCGTCGTTGGCATCAATGTGCGTGCAGTGTACGCGCTGCGGCCTTGTAGCGCTGCGCGATCGCGTCCTGGGCCTTGTGGCGGCCGCCCTGCACCACCCAGTGGCCGCCGGCCAGTACGTCGCGCACGAGGTTGTCGTTGCCGCAGAACAAGAAGCGGCCCAGCACCTCCTGCGGCGGCACACCGTCCAGGTTCGGGTGTGCGCTGTCGAGCACGAGCAGGTCGGCGCGCCGGCCCTGCGCGAGGACGCCGAGACGGCGTCCGGCCGCCTGCGCGCCACCCAGCAGTGCCTGCTGCCACAGGAAAGAAGCGACGTCGCGTTCCTCGCCGTGGACCGCGATATTGCGGCGCTGGTGGACGAGACGCTGGCCGTATTCGAGCCAGCGCAGCTCTTCCACGGGACTCTGCGACACGTGGCTGTCGCTGCCGATGCCGAAGCGTCCGCCGGCCGCGATGTACGGAGAGAGCGGAAACAGGCCGTCTCCCAGGTTCGCTTCCGTCGTCGGGCACAGGCCCGCGACGGCGCCGCTGGCCGCGATCCGGTCCCGCTCCCCGTCCGACAGGTGCGTCGCGTGCACGAGGCACCAGCGCGCGTCGACGTCCGCCTGCTCCATCAGGTAGTCGACCGGCCGCATGCCGGTCGCTTCCAGGCACTGCGCCACTTCCAGCTGCTGCTCGGCGATGTGGATGTGCAGCGGCCGCCCGGCCGGCAGCGCCTGCACCAGCTCGCGCAACTGGCCCGCCGACACGGCGCGCAGCGAATGCGGCGCCGCGCCCACTTCCAGTTGCGGGCCACGCAGGGGCGCCAGCGCTTCGACGATGCGCAGCACCTGCGCGGGATCCGTGCGGAAGCGTTCCTGGTCCTGGCGCAACGGCGTGTCGTTGAAACCCGCGTACGCGTACATCACGGGCAGCAGGGTCACGCCAATGCCGGAGGCGTGCGCGGCCTGGGCGATGTGCTGCGCCGTCTCGGCCGGATGGCCGTAGACGTGGCCGCCGGGCGCCCGCTGCACGTAATGAAATTCGCAGACGGACGTGTAGCCGTGGCGCAGGCATTCCGCGTACAGCTGCGCGGCCACGGCTTCCATCTGCTCGGGCGTGATGCGGTTGGCGACGCGGTACATCAGGTCGCGCCAGGTCCAGAAGCTGTCGGGACTACTTCCTGCCCGTTCGGTCAGTCCTCCGATCGCGCGCTGGAACGCATGCGAATGCAGGTTGATCATGCCGGGCAGGACGTAATCCACGCGCGCCACGCCGAGCGGCGGCGACGCCTCCGGCGCGACCTTCGTCAGGTCGCCGCGCACGTCCCATTCGAGCAGCACGTCGCGCTGCCAGCCGCCGGCCAGCAAGGCGTGGCGCGCGAACAGGGCACTCATGCGTGGCCCCCTGCCCTCGCCCACCCGATGGCCGACTCGAGCAGCTCACGCAGCAGCGGCTGCACCTTGCCGGCGACATCGGGCCGGTAGTCGAACGGCGGCGCCTCGTCCATGTACAGGCACTGGCACATTTCGAGCTGGATCGCGTGCACGCCGGCAGCAGGGTCGCCGTAGAAGCGCGTGATGTGGCCGCCCTTGAAGCGGCCGTTGAACACGAACGTAAACAGGTCCTGGGAATCGGCCACGCGCATCATCTCGCCCTGCAGCTGCAGCGAGCATGAGCGGCCGTCGGCCGTGCCGAAGTTCAGGTCGGGCAGGCGGCCGTCGAAGAAGCGCGGCACGACGGACGCGATCGAATGCGCATCCCACAGCACCACCTGGCCGTGCAGCGCGAGCAAGCGATCGAGTTCCGCGCGCAGCTGCCGGTGGTACG
Organism: uncultured Massilia sp.; assembly: GCA_966211695.1. Taxonomy (GTDB): domain Bacteria; phylum Pseudomonadota; class Gammaproteobacteria; order Burkholderiales; family Burkholderiaceae_D; genus Telluria. Next base: position 67,569 of record CBIHOW010000019.1, read on the forward strand.
GGTGCCAGTAGCGTTCGAGACGGCGCTGGATCTCGTCGGCGTCCGGCTCGCGGCCGTCCTGGTACAAGCGTTCGCGCGCAAACGTGTCGACCGGGCACAGGCGCGTCGTGTCCTGGCCGGGATACAGATTCGTGTCCTCGGGTGGACGGTTCAGGTCGATGACGTAGCGCGACCAGCGCGCGGACAACGTGGAGGCGCCGAGGCTGTCCGCGAACGCGTACAGGTCGGGCAGGTGCCAGTCCGTGTCGGCCCGCACCAGCGCGCACGGCGCCATGTTCGCCGCGATGTCGTCGGGAATGTCGGTGCCCGCATGCGGCATCGACAGCAGCAGCGGCATGGAACCCGGCTTGAACCTGAAATCCATTGCGACTCCCTGATCAGTGCAACGCGGCGAACAAGTCCTTGCACGCGGCCGACAGCTCGCCTTCCATCACCATCCGGCGCGCCGCCTCGATGTCCGGCGCGAAGAACCGGTCTTCGTCGAACGCCGGCACGTGCTCGCGCAATTTTGCATGGACATGTTCCAGGTGGCTCGAACTCGTCAGCGGACGGTGGAATTCGATCCCCTGCGCCGCCGCCAGCAGCTCGATGCCGACGATGACACCCGTATTGTGCGCCATCTGGCCGAGACGGCGCGCCGCGAATGTCGCCATGCTCACATGGTCTTCCTGGTTGGCGGACGTCGGCAGGCTGTCGACGCTGGCCGGATGCGCCAGCGACTTGTTCTCCGACGCCAGCGCGGCCGCCGTGACGTGCGCGATCATGAAGCCGGAGTTCACGCCCGGCTCGCGCACGAGGAACGGCGGCAGGCCGGACAGGGTGGCATCGATCAGCAGCGCGATGCGGCGCTCGGCCAGCGCGCCGATCTCGGCGATGGCCAGCGCCAGGGTATCGGCCGCGAACGCGACAGGTTCCGCGTGGAAATTCCCGCCAGAAATGACTTCGCCGGAGTCCGGGAACACGAGGGGATTGTCCGTGACGGCGTTGGATTCGATCAGGAGTGTCCGGCCGGCCTGGGCGATGAGGTCCATCACGGCGCCCATGACCTGCGGCTGGCAGCGCAGGCTGTACGGGTCCTGCACGCGCTCGTCGCCGACGAGGTGGGAGGCGCGGATGGCGCTGCCTGCCACCAGTTGCCGATAAATCTTCGCCGCCGCGATCTGGCCCGGCTGGCCGCGCACTTCATGCACACGCGGGTCGAACGGCGCGTCGCTGCCGCGCGCGGCATCCAGCGACAGCGCGCCCGACACCATCGCCGCTTCCAGCAGGCGCTCGGCGAGGAACAGGCCGTTCAGGGCCAGCGCCGTCGACACCTGCGTGCCGTTGATCAGCGCCAGGCCCTCCTTCGCGGCCAGCACGACCGGTTCGATGCCGGCCGCGTCCAGCGCGGCGCGCGCGTCCATCAGTTCGCCGCGCATGCGGACCTGGCCGACGCCCAGCATCGCGAGCGTCATGTGCGCCAGCGGCGCGAGGTCGCCGGACGCGCCGACGGAACCCTGCGACGGGATCGCGGGCATGATGCCGGCGTTGTACAGGGCGATCAGGGTGTCGACGATCAGCGGCCGCACGCCGGAATAGCCGCGCGCCAGGCTGCCGATCTTGGTGAGCAGGATCAGGCGCACGACGTGGTCCGGCAGGAGTTCGCCCGTGCCGACGGCATGCGACAGGATCAGGTTCTGCTGCAGCTGCTCGAGCTGGGCCTGCGGGATGTGGCGCTTGGCCAGGATGCCGAAGCCCGTGTTGATGCCGTAGGCCGGATCGCCCTTCGCGACGATGGCCTGCACGGTGGCGGCCGACGTCTCGATGGCGGCATACGCTTCCGGCGCGAGCGTGAGCGGACCGTGCGCGCCCCAGACGGCACGCAGGTCGTTCAGGGACAAGGCGCCCGGTTGCAGGATGAGGTGATGGTCTTGAGTCATGGTGGCTGTATTCTGCATTACTTGATCATCGGGAGGCGCAGGCCGAAGCGCTTGGCCGTCTCGATCGCGAGTTCGTAGCCGGCATCCGCATGGCGCATCACGCCCGACGCGCAATCGTTGACGAGGACGCGGGCCAGGCGCTTGTTGGCCGCCTCGGTGCCGTCCGCCACGATGACCACGCCCGCGTGCTGCGAATACCCCATGCCGACGCCGCCGCCGTGGTGCAGCGACACCCACGTCGCGCCGCCGGCCGTGTTCAGCATGGCGTTCAGCAGCGGCCAGTCGGAGACGGCGTCGGTGCCGTCGCGCATCGCTTCCGTCTCGCGGTTCGGGCTCGCGACGGAGCCCGTGTCCAGGTGGTCGCGCCCGATCACGATCGGCGCTTTCAGCTCGCCCGTGCGCACCATCTCGTTGAACGCGAGGCCGGCCACGTGGCGCTCGCCCAGGCCCAGCCAGCAGATGCGCGCCGGCAGGCCCTGGAACGCGATGCGGTCGCGCGCCATGTCGAGCCAGCGGTGCACGCGCGCGTGCTGCGGGAACAGCTCCTTGATCTTCGCGTCCGTCTTGTAGATGTCTTCCGGATCGCCGGACAGCGCCACCCAGCGGAACGGGCCGCGGCCTTCGCAGAACTGCGGGCGGATGTACGCGGGTACGAAGCCGGGGAAATCGAAGGCATTCCTGACGCCCTGGTCGAACGCGACCTGGCGGATGTTGTTGCCGTAGTCGACGGCGTACGCTCCCATCGCCTTGAAGTCGAGGATCGCCTGCACGTGCACGGCGCAGGATTCGGCCGCGGCCTGCTTCAGCGCCGCGTGCTGCGCCGGGTCGCGCTGGGCCGCCAGCCACTGATCGACGGTCCAGCCGCGCGGCAGGTAGCCGTGGATCAGGTCGTGGGCGGACGTCTGGTCCGTCACGAGGTCCGGCACGAGGCCGCCCTCTTTTGCACGGCGCACCAGTTCCGGCAACACGTCGGCCGCGTTGCCCAGCAGGCCGATGGAGACGGCTTCCTTGCGCGCCTTGTGCTCGCGGATCATCGCGAGCGCCTCGTCGATGTCCTTCGCCTGCTTGTCGAGGTAGCGGGTGCGCAGGCGGAAGTCGATGCTGCTCTGCTGGCATTCCACGTTCAGCGACACGGCGCCCGCGAACGTGGCGGCCAGCGGCTGCGCGCCTCCCATGCCGCCCAGGCCCGCCGTCAGGATCCAGCGGCCCGCCATGTCGCCGCCGAAGTGCTGGCGGCCGGCTTCGGCGAACGTCTCGTAGGTGCCCTGCACGATGCCCTGGGTGCCGATGTAGATCCAGCTGCCGGCCGTCATCTGGCCGTACATGAACAGGCCCTTGCGATCGAGCTCGTTGAAATGCTCCCACGTCGCCCATTTCGGCACGAGGTTCGAGTTCGCGAGCAGCACGCGCGGGGCGTCGGGGTGCGTCTGGAACACGCCGACCGGCTTGCCCGACTGGATCAGCAGGGTCTGGTCGTCGTCCAGTTCGCGCAACGAGGCGAGGATCTGGTCGAAGCAGGCCCAGTCGCGCGCCGCGCGGCCGATGCCGCCGTAGACGACGAGCCCTTGCGGGTTTTCCGCCACCTCGGCATCCAGGTTGTTCTGCAGCATGCGATAGGCCGCCTCGGTCAGCCAGCTTTTACATGCGAGCTCGCTGCCGCGCGGGGCGCGGATGACGCGGGTGGGATCGAAACGCGGGTCCCCGGTGGGAGAGGCTTTGGTCATGACGGACTCCTCGATAGGCATTTCCAGGAAGTCTATGTTGTCTATACAACTTCGTCAAGGGCGATAACTGAGGTTCGGGCGGTAGCGCAGCAATTCGTTATCGACCCGGTCGACGAGGCCGGACAAAGTGTACGGCGTCCCCAGCGTGGCAGCCGCACCGAACGATGGCACGGCGCGCATCAGCACGTAAGCCGGCGCTTCGCCGCCCGCCTGCAGCCGGTACCACGTCTGGCGCGCCGTGCCCCGCGCGCGCGTGACGGCCTGCTCGAATGCCGCTTCCTGGCCGGGACGGATGTGGTAAGTCGTCATGGAGAGGAACGGCGCTGTATCCGGCAGCGGCTCGCCCGCGCTCATCGCGTCCATGCGCTGGTAGATGCCGTGGCTGACGAAGTCCGCGTACGGCACCACGTTCACGTTGTTGTCGGCAGCGTCGGCCGCGGGCTGCACGGCCGCGTCGAAGTCGGCGGCCGCGTGGCCGAACGTGCCGTCCATGAAGCGGTTGATGCGGTTGCCCAGCACGAAGGTCCAGCCGTACCACGTCCAGGGATCCTGTACTCCTTTGTGCCATTGCAGGTGGCGCTCGTAGCCCTTTTCGAAGGCATCAAGCTGGCCGGGCTTGGGCACGATGACGACCATGCGGGCGTAGGATTGAGATTGAGATTGCGCCCAGGCCGGGGACAGGGCCACGAGCGCGAGCGCGACGACGAGTGTCTTCTTCATGGTTTGCGATACACCTGTTGGCCGCCGACCCACGTCTCCAGCACACGGATCTGGTGGATGTCGTACGGCGAAATTCTGAAAAGGTCGCGGTCGATCACGATGAAGTCCGCGTACTTGCCCGCTTCGAGCGATCCCAGGGTCTTTTCCTGGTGCCCGGCGTAGGCCGCGTCGAGCGTAAAGCAGCGGAAGGCTTCTTTCAAGGACATCTCCTGCTCGGGATACCAGCCGGCGATCGGGTTGCCGTTTGCATCCTGGCGCGTGACGGCCGCGTGGATGCCGAAGAACGGGTTCGGCGCCTCGACCGGGAAATCGGAGCCGCACGCGATGCGCGAACCCTGCGCGAGGAACGTGCGCCACGCGTATGCGCCCTTGATGCGCTCGGGGCCGATGCGCTGCTCGGCCATGTTCTTGTCGGACGTCGCATGCGTCGGCTGCATCGACGGGATGATGCCGATGCTCTTGAAGCGCGGGATGTCGCTGAGCGTCACGACCTGCGCATGCTCGATGCGGTGGCGCAGCGCCTGGCCGCGGTGGGCGGGGATCTCTTTTGCGAACGTGTCGAGGATCTGGCGGTTGCCGGCGTCGCCGATCGCGTGCACGTTGACCTGGTAGCCCTTCTTCATGGCCTTGGCGATCATCGCGTCGATCTCGCCGTTCGAGTGGAACAGCAGGCCGTGCGAATGCGGATCGTCCGTGTACGGCGCCAGCAATGCGGCGCCGCGGCTGCCCAGCGCGCCGTCGGCGTACAGCTTCACGGCGCGCAGCGCGTACATGTCGTGGCCGTACGTGTTCAGCGGACCGTTTTGCGCCAGCTGGTCGAAGTCGGCGCCCGTCCCGCCGATCATCGCGTAGATGCGCGCCGTCAGCTTGCCGTGGTCCGCATAATCGCGGTACAGCCGGTCCTGGGCGACGCCAATGCCCGCGTCGTGCGCGCTCGTGAGGCCGACGCTGGCCATCGTGCCGAGCGCGCGGTCCAGCATCGTGCGCGCTTCCTGCTCCGTCGGTTGCGGCAGCACCTTCTGGATCATGGCCTGCGCGGCGTCGACCAGCACGCCCGTCGCATGGCCGGCGCTATCGCGCACGATCTTGCCGCCGACCGGGTCCGGGGTCTGGTCCGTGATGCCGGCCAGCGCCAGCGCGCGGCCGTTGGCCCAGCCGGCGTGGCCGTCGACGCGTTCCAGCCAGACCGGCCGGTCGGCGACGACGCCATCGAGTTCCTGCGCCGTCGGGAAGCGCCCGAGCTTCCAGTTCTCCTGGTTCCAGCCGCGCCCGCGCACCCACTTGGCCGTGGCGTTGGCGCGCGCGTAGTCGCCGATGGCGGCCAGCGCCTGCGGCAGCGACGTCGTGGCCGACAGGTCGAGCTGCGTCAGCATCTCGCCCAGGCCGAACACGTGCCCGTGCGCATCGATGAGACCCGGCAGCACGGTGCGGCCGGCCATGTCGACGTGCTTCGCCTGCGGCGCCTTCGCATTCACTTCCGCCGCGGTGCCGACGGCGATGATGCGGCCGGCGTCGTCGAACGCGAGCGATGCGAACTGGACGACGTCGCCTTTCGCGTTCAGCGTGTAGCCGTTGGCGTTGTCGATGACGGTGGTGGCGTGGGCCGTGGCGGCAGCGAGGGCCACGGCGATCAGGGTGCACTGCAGGGGCCTTGCGGGCTTGTGGCGCATGGGGTCTCCGTTCTTGTGATCGATGAACCGGGATACGATTCAAACGCAAGAAACAGAGTGTATATAAATTTACATTGTGGTCAATCGTGGGCCCGCGGTTCGATCGCAAGAACCGGAGGGTGCGGCGTTTTGTAGAGTGGTCCAATCGTGGTCCGACTCATGGAGACCAACGATGCTTACCCTGTACGATTACCTGCCCTCGCAGAACGCCTGGAAAGTCCGCCTGCTGCTGAACCATCTCGACATCCCCTACCGCACGGAGATCGTGCGCATCTTCGAAGGCGAAGGCCAGCGCCCCGACTTCCTGGCCGTGAACCCGACCGGCGCCGTGCCCGCGCTGCGCCTGCCCGACGGCCGCACGCTGGCCGAGTCGAATGCCATCCTGACGTACCTGGCGCACGGCACGCCGTATCTGCCGGCCGATCCGTTCGGCCAGGCAAAGGTGCAGCAATGGCTGTCGTTCGAACAGGACCACGTGGCGTCGATCGCCACCCTGCGCCACTGGACGCTGACGGGCAAGCTGGCACGGCGCGCGCCGGCGCTGGTCGACCGCCTGCGCCACGTCGCGGACAAGGCGCTGGCGATCCTCGACCGCGAACTGGGAGCGCGTCCTTTCATCGCGGGCGCCACGTACACGATCGCCGACATGTCGCTGTTCGCCTACGTCCACCGGGCCATGGATGCCGGGCTGGCGCTGTCCGACTATCCCGGCATCAATGGCTGGATCGCCCGCGTGCGCGCGCAGCCGGGATTCCTCGGCACCGTGTACCCGTACTCGATCGACCCGTTCTCGGGCGGCGAACTGCCGTGACGGCGCGCGCCTACTCGAGCTGGATGCGCGTGATGTAGTACCCCGGGTAGGCGGTGCCCTGGCCCTGCCAGATGAGGGTGTCGATGGTCTTGCCGGCCGCGTTGATGTCCTTCAGCGGCACGTCGACGGCGGCCCACGTCTTCGCCTTGAGCTGGATGGCGAAGTCGGCCTCGATGGCCTTGCCGTCGGCCATGGCCTTGATCATCAGGGTCTGGCCGCCGTCCTTGCCGCCGTTGATGACGAAGGTCAGCTTGCTGTAGCCCTCGGTGGAAAACGGCTCGTGGTGCAGCGCGAGCGCGCTCCACGGCTCGCCTTCGACGCGGATCGGCTTGCCGTTACCGACCGACACCGACAACTGCGTCTTCGCCCAACTATAGTTCTGGAAGCCGTTCTTCAATTCGTCATCGTAGAGAACGAGGGGTTGCGGCAGGTTCCCGGCCCGGGCCAGGCTCCCGCCAGACACGCCGGCCGCGCCGAGGGCGGCCAGGAACAGGCGACGCGATACGCTCATGATTGTCTCCGTTGATTATCGTTATATGCCTGCCGAGATGCAGGTTCCTCGATGCTACGACGGAAACGTATGCATGCCCAACGCCTGGTAAAAATTCTACTTCCCTTAGCACATTTCATAAATTCGGGGTCAGAGCACATTTTTCCTGAAATTCGGGGTCAGAGCACTTTTTTCTACAACGGCTTTCGCTCAATTGAGCCGTATCCATAGCTGCAAACGCGTCTTGGCTAAGGTCGTGACTCTCACTCAACCATGCCTGCCATGTCACGACATAAACGCCTGATCCTGCCCGCAGTGCCGCTGCACATCATCCAGCGCGGGAACAATCGCGGCCCCTGCTTTACGGGCACTGCCGACTACCTGGTCTATTTGACGCTGCTGCGCGGGTACGCGGCCGAGGCCGCCTGCCATATCCACGCCTACGTACTCATGACCAATCACGTTCATTTGCTGTTGTCGACAGGCAGCCGTACCGGTCCAAGCGACCTCATGCGGCGGCTCGGCCAGCATTACGTCCAGTATTTCAATCGCCGGCATGGACGCAGCGGGACGTTGTGGGAAGGCCGGTTCCGTTCCTGTCTCGTCGACACCGAACGATATCTGCTGGTCTGCCAACGCTACATCGAACTGAATCCTGTACGGGCACGGATGGTCGAGGCTCCGGAGGCTTACCCGTGGTCGAGCTATCGCGCGAACGCGCTGGGTGCCGACGATCCCCTGGTGACGCCGCACGTGGTCTATGCCAGCCTGGGCGCGCACGACGCCGATCGGCGCGCGGCCTATCGCCACCTGTTCCTTGACGACTTGTCGGAGCACTTGCTTGCAGAGATCCGACATGCCAGCAACAGCAACCGGCCGCTTGGACCGGCGTCGTTCCTTGAGGAGGTCACGCATGCGTCAGGGCGGAGACTGGTACAACGGCGTCCCGGGCGGCCTCGCACCAGCGAAAAACAATTGTCCTGAAATGTGCTCTGACCCCGAATTTGGCCGGAAATGTGCTCTGACCCCGAATTTTCAGGCGGCGTCGTGGAAGATGATGCCGAGCGTATGCCGCCGCCCGCTGCGAACGCGGCTGACGCCGTGACGCATGTTGACGCGGTAGATGCCGCGCGTGCCGTTGACGGGGCGGGTGTGCACCGGGAAGACGACGGCGTCGCCCTGCCCCAGCGGCACCACTTCGACGCGCGATTGCATGCGCGGGCGTTGTTCCGTCAGGACGAATTCGCCGCCGACGAAATCCACGCCGGGACGCGCCAGCAGCACCGCCACCTGCAACGGGAAAACGAGGTCGCCGTACAGGTCCTGGTGCAGGCAGTTGTAGTCGCCCGGACCATATTGCAGCAGCAGGGGCGTCGGGCGCAGTTGGCCGGCCTCGCGGCAGCGTGACAGGTAGTCGGCGTGGGCCTCCGGGTAGCGCTCGGGGATTCCGAGCGCGGCCTGCCAGCGGTTGGCGATGCGCGCCAGCGGGGGATACAGCGCCGTGCGCAGGTCCGCAAGGCCAGGCGGCAGCGGGTACGCGTAATAGCAATATTCGCCGCGCCCGAAACCGTGCCGCTCCATCACGACGCGGCTGCGGAACTGCGCGTCGTCGCCGTAGCCGGCCGCATACGCCGCGCACTGGTCCGCATCCAGCAGCGACGGCAGCACGGCGCAGCCGAACGTGTCCAGATCGTCGCCGACGCGATCCCAGTCGATGTCCGTCATGCCCCCACCTCGCTGGGGGCGGCGGCCTGGCTGGCCTCGCGCTGGAGCAGCACGTGCTTGCGTTCGACGCCCCAGCGGTAGCCGGAGATCGAGCCGTCGTTGCGCACGACGCGGTGGCACGGAATCGCCACCGCCACCGGGTTGGCGGCACAGGCGCCGGCGATGGCGCGCGCGCCCTGCGGCATGCCGAGGCGCGCGGCCAGTTCGGCGTAGCCGACCGTCTGCCCGGCCGGGATCTGGCGCAGCGCCTGCCACACGCGCTGCTGGAAGGCGGTGCCGCGCACGTCGAGCGGCAGGTCGAGCCCGAGGCGCGGCGCCTCGACGAATGCGACGACCTGCGCCACCGTGCGTTCGAAACCGGGTTCGGCGCCGATCAGGTCGGCCTTCGGAAAACGGTCCTGCAGGTCGCGCACGAGCGCGTCCGGATCGTCGCCCAGCAGGATGCAGCAGATGCCCTTGTCGGTCGCGGCGACGAGCAGCGCGCCCAGCGAGCACTGCGCCACGGCGAAGCGGATGGCCTCCCCGCCGCCGCCCGCGCGATAACGCTTCGGCGTCATGCCCAGCACGCCGGACGACGCGGCATAGAAACGGCCGCTGGAATTGAAGCCGGCGTCGTAGGCGGCCGCGGTGACGGTACCGGCCTGCGCCAGGCCCTGCTTCAAACGCTCGGCCCGGCGCGCCGCCGCATAGGCCTTCGGCGTGATCCCCGTGTGCGCCTTGAAGATGCGGTGGAAGTGGAAGCGGCTCATGCCGCAGGCCGCCGCCAGGCTGGCCAGGTCCGGTTCTTCCTCGGCGGCCTCGATCAGGCGGCAGGCCTTCGCCACGGCCTCGGCCTGGCGTTCGGCCAGCGGCGGCGCGTCCGGACGGCAGCGCAGGCAGGGGCGGAAGCCGGCCGCCTCGGCATCGTGCGGCGTCGCGTGAAAAGCGACGTTGGCGCGGCGCGGCGTGCGCGACGGGCACGAAGGCCGGCAGTACACGCCCGTGCTGCGCACGGAATAATAAAACTGGCCGTCGGCCTCGGGTGCGCGGGTGCGCACGGCTTCCCAGCGCTCGTCGTCGGTGAGCCAGGCGGCAGCGGATTGAGGGATGGTGGCGGTATTCATCTCGGTCTCCAGATTCTCGATGGCCCCATCGTAAGCGCCGGCGTGCCGGCAAACACTTCGGGTCTTGCTTTCGAATTCGCGATGCTAGAATGTCGCCTCCCCGACGAGGTGACAGATTCCGGAGAGTAGTTTGGACGAACAGATCGCGCAAGACAGCACGCCCATTTTCCAGCGTATCAAGGATTATCTGCTCGGCGAGATCGCGTCGGGCCGCTGGAAGGAAGGCGACCTGGTGCCGTCCGAGCAGGCGCTCGTGCGCCAGTTCGGCGTCTCGCGCATGACCGTCAACCGCGCCGTGCGCGAGCTGACGGCGGAACAGGTGCTCACGCGCCGCCAGGGTTCGGGCACCTATGTCGCGCCGCAGAAGTACCAGGCGACGCTGGTCGAGATCCGCAACATCGCCGACGAGGTGCGCGCACGCGGCCACGTGCACGCGAGCCATCCGCGCCTGCTGGAACAAAGCCCGGCGGGCGAGTCGCTGGCGCGCCAGTTCGAACTGGAACCCGGCACGCCGCTGTTCCACTCGCTGATCGTGCACGACGAGAACGGCCAGCCGATCCAGGTCGAGGACCGCTGGGTCAATCCGGCCTGCGCGCCCGCCTACCTGGAACAGGACTTCGCGCGCATCACGCCCAACGAACACCTGATGGAGGCCGCGCCGCTGCAGGGCGCCACGTACAGCATCGAGGCGCTGCCGGCGCCGCGCGAAGTGGCGGAGATGCTCGGCATCGCGCCCGGCACGTCGTGCCTCGTGCTCAAGCGCCGCACGACGTCGGGCGGCCGTGTGGCCTCGGTCGTGACGATGTGGCACCCGGGACATTTATACAAATTCACGGGCAGCGTCGGCTGATTTGATGTGATAATTGGTGAGGTCAATCAGGAACCTTGAGCATGTTGAGATTTTGTACAAAGCTCACGAACACGTTCCAAAAAAATCGGTTATTATTCCGATTAAACCCCGCCTGACATCCTCTTGCAGCTCTTCCACTATTGAATATTGCACACATTGGCACCACCTTTGTGCAGCAAGCCAGTCTGACAAGTACGGGAACCGGCTGACACTACCGAGCAGGATCGACGAGAGGTCCACGAAAGACCTGCAGGCGTTAAATTGACCTACCTCTCTTGAGGAAAACATGAGCGAAAACATCAAACACATCAGCGATGCATCTTTCGAAACCGACGTGCTCAAGTCCGAGCGCCCGGTCCTGGTCGACTTCTGGGCCGAGTGGTGCGGCCCCTGCAAGATGATCGCGCCGATCCTGGAAGAAGTCGCGAAAGAATACGATGGCAAGCTGCTGATCGCGAAGATGGACGTCGACGCGAACCAGGCCGTTCCGGCCAAGTTCGGCATCCGCGGCATCCCCACGCTGATCCTGTTCAAGAACGGTGTCGCAGCGGCCCAGAAAGTCGGCGCAATGGCGAAAGGCCAGCTGACCGCTTTCATCGATAGCAACATCTGATACCATAGGTGGCGGCAGCGCGCCCGCACTGCCGCCTGTTCCGGCCCGGGTAGACGATCGATTCCGATCCTATCCCTTTGATTAACCCACGCAGTTCCCTCCCCTACCTTTACTTTCCCGTCACGGGACACCCGACACATGCACTTATCTGAACTGAAGGCAATGCACGTCTCCGCCCTTCTGGAGATGGCGATCAGCCTGGATATCGACAACGCAGCCCGCCTGCGCAAACAAGAACTGATGTTCGCGATCCTCAAGAAGCGCGCGAAACAAGGCGAACAGATTTTCGGCGACGGTGCGCTCGAAGTGTTACCGGACGGTTTCGGTTTCCTGCGTTCGCCGGATGCGAGCTACATGGCCTCGACGGACGACATCTACATCTCGCCATCGCAGATCCGCCGCTTCAACCTGCATACGGGTGACTCGATCGAAGGCGAGGTCCGTACGCCGAAGGACGGCGAGCGCTACTTCGCGCTGGTGAAGGTGGACAAGGTCAACGGCGAATCGCCGGAAGCCTCGAAGCACCGCATCCTGTTCGAAAACCTGACGCCGCTGCACCCGCAGGAACCGCTGCGCCTCGAACGCGACATGAACGGCGCGGAAAACATCACCGGCCGCATCGTCGACCTGATCTCGCCGATCGGCAAGGGCCAGCGCGGCCTGCTGGTCGCGTCGCCGAAGTCGGGCAAGTCGGTCATGCTGCAGCACATCGCCCACGCGATCACCGCCAACCATCCGGACGTCACCCTGATCGTCCTGCTGATCGACGAACGTCCCGAGGAAGTGACGGAGATGCAGCGCTCGGTGCGCGGCGAAGTCGTCGCCTCGACCTTCGACGAACCCGCCACCCGCCACGTTCAAGTCGCGGAAATGGTGCTGGAGAAGGCCAAGCGCCTCGTCGAGATGAAGAAGGACGTCGTGATCCTGCTGGACTCGATCACCCGCCTGGCACGCGCCTACAACACCGTGATCCCGGCCTCGGGCAAGGTGCTGACCGGCGGTGTCGACGCCAACGCGCTGCAGCGTCCGAAGCGTTTCTTCGGCGCCGCCCGTAACGTCGAGGAAGGCGGCTCGCTGACGATCGTCGCGACCGCGCTGATCGAGACCGGCTCGCGCATGGACGACGTGATCTACGAGGAATTCAAGGGCACCGGCAACATGGAAGTCCACCTCGAGCGCCGCCTGGCCGAGAAGCGCGTCTACCCGGCGATCAACCTGAACAAGTCGGGCACCCGCCGCGAGGAACTGCTGATCAAGCCGGACCAGCTGCAGAAGATCTGGATCCTGCGTAAGCTGCTGTACTCGATGGACGAGATCGAGGCGATGGAGTTCATCCTCGACAAGATGCGCGCGACCAAGAACAACGTCGAGTTCTTCGACCTGATGCGTCGCGGCGGCTGATCCTCCAGCCCTGGCATCGAACGGAAAAGGCGAGTCGTACTCGCCTTTTTTGTTTTATGCGCTACGATTCATCCAGGTCAAAGCCGAGGGTGTGCGGGCGCGGAAAATCCGCAGCACGACAACCAAGGAGGCCAAGATGATCTTCAACGACTTACACGACGTCCCGGCACGGTACGACAAGGAAGTCGTGCTCGACCGCCGGCTGACGGTTCTCGAAACCCGCTTCGACACCACGCTGACCATGTTACCCAACAAAGCAGACCTGTCGGACCTGAAGGCCGAACTCAAGGCCGACATCCATGGCGAATCGGCCCACCTGAGCAAGTGGATGGCGGCAACCGCCATCACGATGGTCATCGGCTTCGGCGGCATGATCCTCACCATGATGTCGCGCCTGCACGGCGCCTGAACGGTGACGAAACCGCAACGGTTGCCTTGGGTGCAGGGCTGGCTTATAATCGCCGGTTCCGTATCCAACCCTGGCAAGTGATCGGCAATCGGGTCAAGAAGCAGGTCGACCGACGAAGTGCCGTTTGGCTACCAACTTAACCGAGGCAAAACCATGAAGACCGATATCCATCCGGATTACCGCGAAGTCGTGTTCCACGACCTGTCCTGCGATTTCAAATTCATCACCCGTTCGACCATCGCTACCCGCGAAACCATCAATTTCGAAGGTAAAGACTACCCGCTGGTCAAGATCGAGGTGTCCGCTGAATCGCACCCGTTCTTTACCGGCAAGCACAAGATCGTCGACACCGCTGGCCGCGTTGAAAAATTCCGCCAGAAGTTCGGCTCGGTCGGTTCGAAGACCAGCGTCGCCAACGGCTAAGTCCCCGACGAGCGAACACCCGGGAAGCCTTCGGGCTTCCAAGAAGGAAGCCCAGGGGCTTCCTTTTTTTTCGTCGTCGCCCACCCGCGTTACGCCTCGTAGCAATACCACCCGCGACGCTTTGCCACGGTCCCCTTATACTACGCGACATTAATTTATTGCATTACTTCGCGCGCTATCGATGAAACCCGTCCGCCTCCCCGCCGCCGCCACCCTCGCGCTGCCACGCTGGGCTTTGTACGCACTCGGCCTGTTGTACATCCTGCCGGGCCTGATCGGGCGCGATCCGTGGAAGGATGACGCCGCCAGCTTCGGCATCATGTGGACGATGGCGCACGGCGGCATCCAGGACTGGCTGATGCCGCACATCGCCGGGCTGCCCGCGCCCGAGGAAGGGCCGCTGGCGTTCTGGCTCGGGGCGCTGTGCATCAAGCTGTTCGGCTGGCTCGTGGGCGACGTGCTCGGGGCGCGCATCTCCACCATCGGCATCTTCGTGCTGGGCACGGTATCGCTGTGGCACACGGCATTCCACCTGGGCCGGCGCTCGGAGGCGCAACCGTTGCGCCTGGCGTTCGGCGGCCAGCCCGAGCCGGACGATTACGGCCGCACGCTGGCCGATACGGCCGTCCTGATCTACCTCGGCTGCCTGGGCCTGCTGCTGCACAGCCACGAGACGCTGGCCGTCACCCTGCAGGGCGCGCTGCTGTCCTGGTTCCTGTTCCGCTCGGTGCGCTACATCGAGGACAGCACGCCCCGCAACGCCGTCCTCGTCGGCACCGCGCTGGGCCTGATCACGCTGACGCGCGGCTACGCTCCGCCGCTTGCCCTGCTGGCCGCGCTCTACCTGTGCATCCGCTTCCTCAAGCTGCCGTCGGCCTCCCTGCTGCGCCATCTCGGCCAGGCCGCCGGCACCGCGCTGCTCATCACGCTCGTGTGGGCCATCCCGGCCACGCTGGCGCATCCATACGGTTTGTCGCCCGTCGGCGACTGGCTGGCCTGGAACGCCGAGCAACTGAGCGTGCCGGGCTGGCATGCGATCAAGGCGTTCTTCCGCGTCGGCATCTGGTATTTCTGGCCGGCGTGGCCGTTCGCCGCCTGGGCCGCGTGGGCCTGGCGGCGCCAGCACGGGTTGCTGCACATTATCCTGCCCACCTTCTTCGTCGGCGTGCTCACGCTCGTGATCCTGTGCGACCCCGTTCCCGAAAGCGGCGACCTGCTGAAGCTGCTGCCGCCGATGGCGCTGATGGCCGCGTTCGGCCTGCCGACGATGAAGCGTGGCGCGATCAACGGGATCGACTGGTTCTCCGTGATGGTGCTGACCCTGCTGGGCGGCTTCGTCTGGATGTTCTGGATCGCCAAGCTGACGGGCTGGCCCGCATGGATGGCCAGGAATGCCCTCAAGCTGCTGCCGGGCTTCAAACCGGAATTCGGCATCGTCGCCTTCCTCGTCGCGGCCGCGACGACGGTCGGCTGGATCTTCCTCGTGCACTGGCGCCTGTCGCGCCAGCCGTCCGTGCTGTGGCGTGCCGTGGTGCTGTCGTCGGGCGGCCTGATCCTGCTGTGGGTTCTCCTGATGACGCTGTTCCTGCCGGACCTGAACTACGGCAAGAGCTACGCCAGCGTGGCCCAGCAGATCGCCGCGCGCCTGCCGGCCGGCGCCGACTGCATCGACACGAACGTCGGTCCGGCCCAGCGCGCCTCGTTCGCCTACTTCGGCCACCTGCCCTTCGCCCCCGTCGACGGCGGCACGTGCAGCTACATGCTGCTGCAGGACAGCGTCGGCCAGAAGGTGCCTGCCCAGTCCGGCCCAATACAGAACGGCGCGCTCGTGCGCGGCGGCGCGGCGCTGCCGTTCCGCGGCCGCGACTGGACACTGCTGTGGGAAGGCCGCCGCCCGTCCGACCGCGACGAACGCTTCCGCCTGTACCGGCGCGTGCGCTGATCGCTCAGCGCCGCCGGATGCGCGCGCGCGCGGGCTCGCGCCGGCGCCATGCCAGCGTCGTCAACACGCCCAGGCCGGCCAGCAGCATGCCCCAGGTCTGCGGCTCCGGCACCGGCGAGATCGTCAGGTCAGCCCCGAATGCCCCACCCCCGGCGCCGCGCACCTCGCCATTCACCTGGATCGCGTACGAACCGCTCGTCAACCCGAAGCCGGAGAGCGCCCAGGAATCGGGCGCATCGGCCCCCGAACCCGTCAGATCGATGCCCGCGATGGCGGTCCCCAGCACGACCTGCGTGACCGGATCGTAGCGGTACAGGGAGAAGCCCGTGATCAGGAGGTCCTTCGTCTGCGGCGAGTTCAGGTATGACGACGTCAGTGAGGCGGCCGCATCGAACGGCGTGCCGACGTCGAACGTGAAGATGTCGGTGAAGGTGCTGCCGGTGGTCGATTGCGCGAACGTATCGCCGAAATGCGCATTGAAGCCGCCCAGGCCATCGTCCGCCGTGACGACCGGGGCCGTGCGGTTGACCGTCGCCGCCCCCGCGCCTTGCGCCATCAGGGCCGCGCCCGCGACCATGGCCAGAACGAGAGATTTGAGTTTCATGATAGTTCCGTTGAGAGATTAATCGGACTCGCTATCCAGGAGCAGGTGTCTTTACACCGATCCGTCGCAACAGCTTAAGTTCCGAAAGCCTGACTAACCGTTAGATCTCGCACAAATTTCTATCATTTCTAAGTAGAAAAGAATTTTCCTATTAGGAACCTTTCATTCCGGAACAATTCTTCTCGGAAAAGGCGCATTTGAGGGAAGTCAATCCGTCGTAGGGGCGCTTGATCAAAATGGAGTTTGTAGCCGGTCCCAGCCGTCGTTGAACGAAAGGAAATCTCTCATGAAAAGCGTGACGTTTTCCGAAATCGAGCGCGTCCGGAAGGGACCGCATCGCCCCACCTCCCTCGCCCCGGCGCAGCGCCGGGCAGTCCTTCTGCTGAGCATGGTGCTGGGCCTGCCCGCGCTGGCCTTCGCCTTCCACCTCGTCGATCCGACGGCACCGCTCGGCTACATCGTCGTGCCCATCCTGCTGGGCGGCCTGCTGCCGGCGATCGCGCGCACGCTGCCCGGCCGCTTCGAGGTCACGACGCGCTTTTCGGCCTGTCACCTGGTCGGCACGCTGGACGATGCGATGGAACAGCTCGACTATGCGCCGGTCGAACGCGGCCCCGGCAGCGTGCGCTACCGCATGCGGGCGGCGCGCTGGCCAGCATGGAAAAACGCGGACATCACGGTGACCGTGCGCGACCACATGCTCGAAGTCACGGGCCCGGTGCGCACGCTGCGCGCGCTGCGCGAGCAACTCAGTTGCTGAACCTGGTCACACCTTCATCGGCAGGATCACCATCTGCAGGCCTTCCAGGTGCAGCCGGCGTTGCACCGCCAGCGCCGCCTGGTTGTGCAGCAGCCGCGTGAACCAGTTAT
Organism: uncultured Massilia sp.; assembly: GCA_966211695.1. Taxonomy (GTDB): domain Bacteria; phylum Pseudomonadota; class Gammaproteobacteria; order Burkholderiales; family Burkholderiaceae_D; genus Telluria. Next base: position 84,843 of record CBIHOW010000019.1, read on the forward strand.
CGGATGCGAAGATCAATTTACTGGTGAAGAAGATCGAATTCGGATACTCGTGATTGATCTGCTCGCACATGCGGGTCACCTCTTCCACCGCGTCCGTGCCGAAGCCGATGTACGACGCCGACGCCATGCCGTGGCTCTGGCAGAAATCGACGAAGTATTCCAGCGTCCGCGCCGCATCCATCCGCATCTTCTCGAGCGCGCCCTCGCCGCCGTAGGCGTGGGCGTCGACCGTGCGCGCGTTCACGAACAGGAAGTTCTTGAAGTGGCCGGGGAACATGCGCAGCACCCACAGCAGCGCGTGCAGGCCGCCGCCGCGCGAGTTACCGACGATGAAGACGGCCGTCTGCGCATCCGGTTCCGGCTCGACGGCTTCCTTCACCGGGCCGAACGGCTGGTTGGCGAACACGCGGTCGACGGAGCGGATGGCGCGCTTGGTTTCGCGGTAGTGGTTGCGGATGAAGATGCACAGGCCGGCGATGGCGGCGATGATCAATGCCGTGGCCCAGCCGCCCTGCGTAAAACGTTCGACGAGCAGCACGGCGAGGATGCCGGCGCAGATGATGAAGCCCGTCAGCGACAGCAGGAAGCGCCGGACCCAGCGTGCATCCTTGCGATGACGCCACCAGTACAAACACAGGCCGAACAGCGAGATCGCGAACGTGAGGAACACCGAGATCGAATACAGCACGACGAGCAGCGTGACCTGGCCGCGCGTCCAGAACAGGA